>CALLAL010000021.1 GCA_938002255.1 uncultured bacterium | reverse complement strand
GCTTAAGGTTAACCGAAGCACCATCACTCTTCTCTACTATGAAAAGGCAAAAAGGGTTGAGCTTGACGTTCTCGATAAGCTCTGCAAATACTTTGGCTGCTCTCTCAATGAGCTCTTGGAGTATAAGGAAGAATGATCTTCCGGCCTTTCATTCAAAGGAGATTTTGATAGCTTTTATTAAAATAGGTCAGCCAAAAAATTTTTTTACAAAAGGGTATTGACAAATTAAGAGATTTGTGTTAACCAAGTAAATAGAGTTTATTCATGTAGGCGCCAGCCGAATAGTGCGAATCATTGGATCCTGGTTTTTCATCCAATGATTTCCAGCCGTGTAATTGGTAGGGAGCCAGGCCTTAACCAATTAGTCAGCAAAAAAGGGAAATTCTAAATTCTAACGATGCATAGCGACATGGTGATTTGAGGTCGTCTGGTTGAGTCGTATAATGTTGGGGTGGCACAAAAGGTAGCTTAAGCTCACTGCCTGTGTGACACAAAAAAGATTTTTAGGGTCATCGCGTAATCGAGTGGGTAAAATTATCCCCTTGTACATCATTAAGATACCATAAAATAAGGGGAAAAGGGACTTTAACTTGGATAAAAAATCCTGCATGATAACGGGATGGAAAAACAGAGGCGATTGTTGGACGAGTATCGGTTCCCCGGGTATCGTCCAAAGGCCACAATACGAGGGGTATTTGGAGATCCTCGAGCCAGGGTCATCCAGCTTAAGAAGACTCAAAAAAAACGGTATGCGGTTGTTGTGGGGCGATTCATTGGAGTTATTACGACAAGAAGGTTCGGCGGGTTCGATGCCGGAGGTGTGGGAAAGTGAAGCAAGAGAAGTTGGGTTGGCTTGCGAACAATCCTTTTTACATCAAGCGGTTTGCGATGTATGTGGGGCGCAAGTGCCGTATGACCCTAAAGGATGTGGCCAAGGAGTTGCGGCTGGATTGGCACACGGTGAAGGCTCTGGACAAGGAGTATATGGAGGAGCAGCTTCGGCGAAGTCCTGTAGCGGCTCCTGGGGTGATTGGGATTGATGAGATCGCATTGCGCAAGGCTCATCGGTATCGGATTGTGGTGAGTGATTTGGAGCGGAGGCGTCCGATCTGGTATGGAGGAGAGGATCGGTCCGAACAGAGTCTGGATGAATTTTACCAATGGCTTGGGGCCAAGAAGGCCAAGAGGATTCGGTTGGTGGTAATGGACATGTGGAAGGCCTTTGAGAAGTCGACCCGAAAGAACGTTCCTTGGGCAGCCATTCTCTTTGATAAGTTTCATGTGATGAGACATCTGGGGGAGGCGCTGGACAAGGTGCGCAAAATGGAATATGCCAGGCTTTCGGGCAAGGATCGTTCCTATATAAAGGGACAGAAATACACCCTTCTTTCAAACAAGGAGAACTTGACGTTGGATGGGCGGAGGGCCTTAAGAAAGCTTCTGAAGGCCAACAAACGGCTCCATACGGCTTATTTGCTAAAGGAGACCTTTGGTCAGCTATGGAGTTATCAGACGGAGGGATGGGCACGGCGGTTTTTTGATCATTGGAAAGATTCTTTGAAATGGCAGCGGTTAAGACCTTACGAGAGATTTGCTGAGTTGATTGAAAGACACTGGAATGGAATTTTTGCATACAGTCACCCTCAAAACAAAGTCTCTTTGGGTTTTGTGGAAGGGCTCAATAATAAGATTCGAGTCCTTCAAAGAAGAGCCTATGGTCTTCGGGATGAGGAATATCTCAGGCTTAAAATTCTAACTTGTATGCTCAAGGAGATAATTTTACCCACTCACTTCCACGAAGACCCAGATTATTTTTAAAAAAGTTACAAAAAAAGGAAGGCAAATTTAGGTTAAGCACGAAGGGGAATTAGGAAGAGAAAAGTGAGGGGTGCTTCAGGGTTCCTGGAGAATAGATAAATCCTGAGGCACTCAAGAGGTGCGGGAAGAGGCCAGGGTTAATTCCCGTTAGGTTGGAAAAAGGGGTTGATGGGACGTTTTGAGCTTCGTTTCTGTCAACCCCTTTTTGTTTGTTCAGTAATATGGATGGTGGGGAAAAATCAATTAAAACTGTTTCCGTATGAAACTTTTTCCCCCGAAAATGGAGATTGAAAAGCAGCTGGCCCGGGCTTTCTCAATCCCTTTAAAACAGTACGATTACCCCAAAGAAGATTAATAATTTCATTGGGGTTTGGGCCGAGAGTTTTCGAACGCCACTTTCTCTCCTGAGAAAAAAGCGGCGGGTGAACAACTTAACAGATTAATAAAATCTAAAATTCAAAACCAACAAAAGGAGGTACACCTATGTCCAGAGGATACACCCTAAGATATTCCATCGTCCAGTTCGCAAAAGAAACCAACGGAATTGATGACTCCAAACACGAAGCCAAAAAGGAATACGGAGGGATAAGCCCCAAAATCCACTCCTTTGGAACTAAAACTCGTTACTTCGGAATTATAAACGAGTTCGCGGATTGGCTCTACTGCCAGGAGATCAAACGAGTCCCTCAGGTCACGAGCGATAAGGTAATCCAATTTCTTAGGGAGAAGGCCTTTCGCACAACCCAGAAGACCATGAGAACAAACATGGCCGCCCTGAAAAATTCTTTCAAACTTCCCCGTGGGTAGTAAAAATGGAGCTGGTGGAAGCCATCGAAGTGGTCTACCACGAGATCCTTTATCTCGCAAGGGAAAGTGGAGAGGCCAAACCCTTCTCCAATCCCGAAAGAGTCATCGATCACCTTAAAAAAACCCAGGACAAGTCCATTGCTACGATCCAGCTTGAAACAGGAGCAAGAATCGATGATGTACCAAAAGTGGTCCTCTTCATGACCGCCTGGATACCAGAAAAAGGCTTCATTCTCGTCATCCAAAAATCTAAAGGTGGAAGAGACCGAGAATTGAATTTCAACGATCGGGTCGAAAAATTCATGAAGATCCGAGCTGAAGCCCTTCCTGTTTACGAGTTACCTCGCTGAAAACGATTGGAGATCCCTCAAAAAACAGTATTACAAAGACCTTAAAAATGCAGCCTCTGCCCTGAAGGAAACCTACACCGGAGCCCATGCCTTTCGAGTCAATTACGCCCAGAGACGAACTCAAGAGCTTCTCCAAAGGGGCCTCCCAGAAAAAGAGGCATTAAAAATCGTTACCGAGGAGCTGGGTCACAACCGTATCAGCATGGCTAAAGCATATGTCTATCGATAACCTGAGGAATATAGTGGTGATTTTCTGAATATCTGAATAAATGTTCCAAGATGTTGATAGAGCAAGACCTTTCAGAGGAAGAAGCCTTAAGGGAAATAGCCAACGAGATAGGACACAGAAAAATCGATAGGGTCAAGAGAATGATCCAACTAAAACCCACAACTCCCCGAAAAGGACCTGACTCTGAGGAAAAAGATTAATCGGGAAACCAATTTCAATGCTGACAAAACCCCCATTGAATTTAAATTTTGATAATGATAGATTACCTCAAAATCTAATCGATGGGGGTATCTCTATGAGGGGAAGTATCGATGAGTATAGACCTGGGAGATGGAGATACGTTTTTAACTGGAAGGGTAAAAAATATTTTTTCTATAAATACACTGATGGAACTCCCCTTGTCCACCCAAAACTGGCAGAACGTCTGAGGGAACATATAAACTACCTCATAGATAACCACCAATTTGATCCTTCCGTCTGGAAACCGGGTAAATCCTTCAAATTTGAAAACGCAGTAGAAACATGGATAGACCTATCAAATTGTTCCCCTGAATGGCTCGCTAAAAGAGAAAGCATTGCAAAGAAGGTCATCATTCCTTTCTTTAGGGGACAAGACATTAGGGAGATTCGTCGAATTCAGATCGATGAATTTTTGGCTCATCTTAAAAATTCCGGCTTCTCTGACAAATATATTTATAACATCATGGGAGAATTTAAAGCATTATTAAACTTCCACAAAGATTCAATCCCCAAGATGCCTTCATTCCCTACAGTTACGTTTCAGGAACCACCTATTCGATGGTTAACTTTTGAGCAACAGGAGAAAATTTTTGAATTCATTACGGAACAAGATCTTCCAATATTTACCTTTATGAGGTATACCGGATGCCGTCCAAATGAGGCAATGGGACTCTTGCGAGAGAATGTATTTCTTAAAGCCAATCCCCCTTATCTTGTCCTTGCTACTGTTTATGGTAAATATGGCTTAAAACCAAATACAAAGACTCGAAGAGCAAAACCTTTACCCATAATACCTGAAATTGAATGGACTTTAAAACCCAAGGAAGTAAGCCGTTTTGTTTTTACCAGAAAAGGAATTCCTTATAGACAAAGAACTTTAAGACATATTTGGGAGAGGGCAAATAGAAAAGCCAATCAAAAATACGGAATTCCGATTATCAATCTCTACAACGGTCTTAAACATTCATTTGGATGCCAACGCCTCAATGCCGGCTTCCCCATTGAAGCCATTAAAGAGATAATGGGACACACTACCAGTAAGACTACTGAAAGATATGCAAAGTATGCAGTAGAAAAACTTGCTCCGGTCATGAGCCTTAACCGGAAATAACCGGATGGTGTGCAAATGGCGTGCAAAAGGGAAATTATAGTTATAACTTATTGATTTTAATAGATATTTTGGTCGGGGCGAGAGGATTTGAACCTCCGACACCTGACACCCCATGCCAGTGCGCTACCAGGCTGCGCTACGCCCCGATGAAGACGATGGACTATAGGAATCATGGAATTCGGAGAGGTTAGGCTCACCTCCCAGGTAACGGTCTGGTTGCGTGCATCATCATCTTTCGTTCCATGCTTCCAATATTCCATTGTTTCAGTACATTTTAGTATATTCAATTTCATTAAAAAAGTCCAGACTATTCCATCACACCATCACAGCTAATCGGAAACCTCTTTTTTGAAATCATTCTAACAGTTGGCGGATTGATTTTAATTCGTCCCGGATTGCGATTAATAGTTCCCTTTCTCTACCACTGGGTCTCTTTTCGACCAATCTGAGCCTGACTCGATTGTTTGCAGCACGCTCAAATTCCCTGATCTTCTTCTTGGCTCCGGAAATGGTGAACCCCTCTTCATAAAGGAGTTGTTTAATTTTGAAAATGAGGTCCAGGTCTTTCTTCCGGTAAAGACGCTGAAGAGACCCCCCTTTGTGGGGTTTAATTGCCTTAAACTCCGACTCCCAGTATCGGAGGACATGAGGTTTGATCCCTGTGATCCGACTAACCTCTCCAATACGATAATAGAGTCTATTCTGGGTGGCAGGGTATTCTTCTTCTCTCTTCTCAAGCAATCTGTTCATCACCTTCACCCTCCCTCTCTAACAACACGGCAGGTTGGATGCTCAAACGTTTGTCTTCTGTCTCAGTTCGAACCATCAGGGACCCCCTCGTGGGTGGGATTAACCCATGCTATTCTACGGGGGTATCGCTTTTGACTTCTTTCTGGTTGAGACTTGCCTTAAGCACCTGGCTCGGCTTAAAGGTCAATATCCGTCTTGGGGTAATTTCAATATCATCGCCCGTTTGAGGGTTGCGACCTCGTCGGGCCCTCTTATTTCGGATGACGAAATTTCCAAACCCCGAAATCTTGATCTTGTCATGGTGCTGGAGGTGCTCCTTGATGATGTCGAAAATGGACTCCACGATTTTGGCCACCTCTTTCTTTGAAAACCCGACTTTCTCATAAATGGCCTCCACAATATCAACCTTCGTCATAGCCTACCTCCTTTCTTCAAAATCTATTTTCCTCTGAATTCGAATCGTGAAATGCATCACGCCACTCTCAAAAGCCAACCGACATGATCCTAAGGGTCCGCTAGGCTCGAAAGGGGAACCGGAACGTATCGTTAGGCATACCCTCCTTATTTCCAACCCCGTAGGTAGATCTTCTGTGATCGTTTGGTGTGTCAGATCTCAATCGTTGGGTTTAACCCCTCAATTCCGCTTTCAGGATCTCCCGTAAGCGACTAATGATCATTTCATGATGCTGATTCACTTCCTCATCGGTTAATGTCCGATCGTTGGCTTGATAACGGAGGCGATAAGAAATACTCTTCTTGCCGAGAGGGATTGGAGCTCCTTGATAAACATCAAAAAGGGTCACGTCACGGATCAAGGGTTGTTCAAACGAACGAATCATTTGCTCCACTCTTTCGGTTTCGAGGTCTTCGTCAACTACCAGAGAGAGGTCGCGAACAACTGCTGGAAATTTTGGAAGGGGATAAAATTTCTTCTCCTCTTTCGCACGCTTCATGACGAGGTCAAAATCAATTTCGAAAAGAAAGACGTTACCGGGAAGATCATAATGAGTTAAAGTTTCGGGGTGGATCTCTCCGAAGACCCCCAACCTTTCTCCTTGGAGAGAGATTTCTGCTGCTTTTCCGGGATGGAGAAATGGGATCCGGTCAATCTTTTGGTATTGAACCCCCTGGATCTGCATTCCTTCAAAAAGATCTTCGAGGCAACCCTTCACATCATAAAAATCAACTGGCCGAGGAGGGGTTGCCCAATGGAGTTCGCTCTCTTGCCCCATAGCGATCCCTGCGAGAACTTTCTTTTCCATAGGGAGGCGTTCTCCTTCCTGCGCCAGATAGACCTTTTTTAACTCGAAGATTTTAAGGTCTGAATTCTTATGAGAAAGATTGTATCGAGCAGTCTCGATCAGTCCCGGAAGGAGTGTGGTTCTCATTACGGTGCTATCTTCGGTCAAGGGGTTGAGGATGGAGACATATCTTCTCCGGTTATCATCAGAGGGGAGTTGAAATCGGTCTAAAGAAGCGGGATTCGTAAAACTATATGTCATCACTTCAAAATAGCCATGCCGGATGAAGATCTCTTTTGCCCTCTGTTCCAAGAGGAACTCCCGGCTCATCGCCTCTACAGAAGGTGGCCCTTTGGGTAGGGTGGCTGGAATCTGGTCGTATCCGTGCAGCCTTGCCACTTCTTCAACCAGATCGATCTCCCTTTCAAGATCGGCACGAAACGTGGGAGGAGTGACAACCCATGTGGTGTCATCTTCTTCATGGATTTCAAGTTCCAGATTTGTGAAATAAATTTTAATGTTGGGGGCCGGGATTTCTGTGCCAAGGATCTGGTACACAGAAGGGACATGGAATCGAATGGAAGGCGGTTTCAATGGATGGGGGTAAGCGTCCACCGCCCCTTCTACCACTCTTCCTCCACTCAGTTCTTGAATCATCGCCGCAGCTCGATTGGCCACGATCAGGCATCGTCCATAATCGACGCCTCTTCCAAACCGATAAGAAGCCTCCGTTTCCAACCCCAGGTTTTTCGACGTCCTCCGATTATTCATCGGATGAAAGTAGGCACTTTCCAGCAGGACCGTTCGGGTTTCATCCCTGATTTCCGAATTCAACCCTCCCATCACGCCTGCGATGGCAACGGGCTTCACCCCATCGCAGATCATCAACATCTCTTCATCGAGCCTTCTCTTTACGCCGTCAAGCGTGATAAACTCCTCCCCTTTCTGTGCCCGGCGAACGACGATTCTCCCTTCCTCCAGGAGATCAAAATCGAACGCATGTAGCGGTTGACCAAATTCCATCATCACATAGTTAGTCACATCGACAATGTTGTTGATGGATCTTATGCCAACCTTTTCCAAGCGGTTCTTCATCCATAACGGGGAAGGACCGACCTGGACACCTTCAATCAGCCGAGCCACATATCGAGGGCAGAGGTCAGGGTCTAAAAGGGTTACAGAGGTTCGGTGATGGATTTCATCGCCTCCTCCGGAGCTTGAGACGTTCGGATATTGAACACGCTGGTGGGTTAATGCGGCAATCTCCCTGGCCACTCCAATCACGGAAAGGCAGTCTGGACGGTTTGGCGTTACGCTAAGATCTAAAATGATGTCGGATAATCCGACGGCTTCTCCTACGTTCGCTCCAAGGGGAGCCTTTGAATCAAGGATCATGATCCCCGACGCATCCTGCCCCAAGCCAAGCTCAATCTCCGAGCAGAGCATCCCTTCGGAAACTTCTCCCCTGATTTTGGACCTTTTGATCTGAAGACCATTGGGGAGTCTGGCTCCAACAAGGGCCAGGGGGACTTTCTGTCCTTCCCGAATGTTGCTCGCACCGCAGACGATTGAAAAGGTTTCGTGTGAGGTTCTCACCTTGACCAAGGAGAGGCGATCTGCATTAGGATGTCTCCGGATCGTTTCGATCTCAGCGACCACGATTTTTTCAAACTCCTGACCCAAAGGAATCGCTGACTCCACTTCTAACCCTCCCATGGTCAAAAGGTCGATCAACGCCTTCAAATCCATCTGGATGTTGACATAATCTTTGAGCCAGTTCAGTGAAACCTTCATAATCCTGCCATTGCAAATTTCGAAACTCGGAATTGGGATTTTAAATTCGCAATCCCTATTCTGCGATCTAAAATTGTTTTAAAAATCTGAGATCATTCGTAAAGAAGAGCCGAATGTCATTGATTCCATATTTTAGCATTGCAATTCGTTCAATGCCCATTCCAAAGGCAAAACCCGTCACCTGCTCACGATCATATTGGACAAATTGATAAACAGCCGGGTCAACCATCCCGGATCCCAGAATCTCAAGCCATCCCGTCCCAGAACAAACGCCACAACCTTTCCCCTCACAGATAAAACATTCAATGTCAATCTCGGCGCTCGGTTCGGTAAAGGGGAAAAAACTGGGGCGAAACCTCAACTTCGTCTCCTTCCCGAACATGTGATGAACGAAAACCGTCAAAATCCCTTTGAGGTCTGAGAATGTAATTCCTTGATCCACCAGAAGTCCTTCGACCTGATGAAACATGGGAGAATGGGTTGGGTCAGAGTCGCATCGATAAACCGCTCCTGGGCAGATGACCCGCACCGGTGGCTTCTTCTTTTCCATGGTCCTCACCTGGACAGGAGAAGTATGTGTCCTCAATACAACATCTTCTGAAATAAAGAAGGTAGCCTGCATTTCCCTAGCAGGATGTCCTTTGGGAATATTGAGGGCCTCAAAATTGTAGTAGTCCAGTTCCACTTCTGGACCTTCCACCACTTCGAAGCCGAGTCTCAAAAAGATCTGAATAATCTCGTCCAGTATCTGAGTCAGAGGGTGCTTTTTACCAAAACTCTTTCGCCTGCCAGGAAGAGTAACATCAATCTTCTCTTTCCGAAGGGCTTCTTTCCTCTCGGCTTCCCGAAGGTGATGGAGATTCTCCTCAATTTGTGTCTCCAGTTCTCTTTTAAGCTCGTTCGCTTGCCGACCAATTTCTTTCCGATCTGATTCTGGAAGGGTCCCTAAACGTTTCAGGAGCTGGGTTAAGGTTCCTTTCCTGCCCAACATCCTGACCCGAAGTTCGGAGAGGTCTAATTCAGATTTGGCCAGCGCAAGAGAGGCTTGACACTCTTCACGAATTTTTTCCAGCTCTTCTTTCAAGGTACACTCCCGATGCCGTCTCCTTAGGATGAAGGCCCCTTAAGGGAAACGTTTCAGCCTCCCTGCATCGCTTTGGCTTTTTCGACAATCTTTAAGAATGCTCCTGGATCACTAACCGCTAAATCCGCCAAGATCTTTCGATCCAGTTCGATATGGGCCTTCTTGAGGGAATTCATCAGCATACTGTAAGAGAGTCCATGGGCTCTTGCGGCGGCATTGATACGAGTAATCCACAGTCTTCGAAAGTCCCTCTTCCGAGCTCTCCGGTCCCGGTAAGCATAAGCAAGGGCCCGATGAACCGCATCTACGGCCGTTCGAAAGAGACGGCTTCTGCCTCCTACGTAACCCTTTGCCATCTTCAAAACTTTCTTTCTTCTCGCTCTGGTTTTAGGTCCACCTTTTACTCTGGGCATGAATCTAACTCCTTCCTCAAATTGATGGTTGTCATAACGGTGACGAAGCCTTTTTCGTAATTGGGTAAGTTTTTATGGATCAAGTAGGATGAAACGAAAGACCTCCTCTTAAGGAACCGATTTCTTATATATAGGGAAGCAATCGTTCAACTCCTTTCATATCCGTTTTACTGAGAGTCTTTGGCCTTCTAAGATTTCTTTTTCGGTTGGGTGATTTTTTGGTCAGGATATGTCTTGCAAAGGCTTTCTTTGCTTTTACCTTTCCTGTTCCAGTTTTCTTAAATCGTTTTGCGGCTCCACGGTTTGTTTTCAACTTTGGCACGGTCGTCTCCTTTTTCTCCATCTCACCTCCACCGCCGGTTTAGGAAGAAGGTGGAGGAGGTCTCATACGCAGTTAGGTTGTCTTTTGAACGGATTGGGGTGCCAGAACCATCACATAATTCCTTCCTTCAAATTTCGGAGGTTGTTCAATCCTCCCCCACTCCTTGGTTTGTTCTGCAATTCTTTCCATCATCTGTCTTCCGAAATCAGGATGGGAGATCTCTCTTCCCCGGAAGACAATGGTCACCTTCGTCTTATTTCCCTCTTTCAAAAATCGCTCAATATGGCGAAGTTTAAATTCAAGATCGTGTTCCTCAGTTTTAGGTCTTAATTTGACCTCTTTCAGATGAACAATGGCTTGTTTCTTTTTGGCATCATGGGCTTTTTTGCTTTGTTGATATTTGAACTTTCCAAAATCCATGATGCGGCAAACGGGAGGATCTGATTTTGGAGAAACCTCCACCAGGTCTAAATCGGCATTGGCTGCCGTCCGAAGCGCTTCGATCAAGGGCATAATTCCCAATTGTCTTCCTTCTGGATCAATGACCCTGACTTCCTTGGCCCGAATCTCACGATTAATTCTTACATCTTTGACGATAAATCCCACCTCCCTCTTAAATTCTTTTCTCCTGAGAGTTTTCCCCTATGGCCATGAAAAAAAGGACCAAAGAGAAGGTTTATCATTTGGGATATTCTGACTCCACAAGACGGACGAATTCCTCAACCCTCATGGAAGACAATCTTTCGCCACTCCTTTTGCGGGGCGAGAGGGTTTGTTCCTTCTCTTCCTGGTCTCCAATGACCAGCATATAGGGAATCTTCTGGACCTGGGCCTCCCGGACTTTGAATCCCAGTTTTTCATTTCGGAGATCTTTTTCGACCCGTAATCCTTTCTGAATTAATTGACGGTATACGCTTTCTGCATAGGGGATATGTCGTTCGGTCACGGTTAATAGAATGGCTTGGACAGGGGCAATCCATACTGGAAAAGCACCTGCATAATGTTCGATCAAGACGCCAATAAACCGCTCCATGGCTCCAAGGATGACGCGATGGAGCATCACAGGTCGGTGTTTTTCTCCATCACTACCTATATAACTGAGCTCAAACCGTTCTGGCATGGCGAAGTCCACCTGGATGGTGGCGCACTGCCATCTCCGGTTCAAAGCATCTTTAAGTTTGACATCGATTTTTGGACCATAAAAAGCCCCTTCCCCTTCGTTGATTTCAAAAGGAAGCTCTTTGGATTTTAGTGCATTGAGTAATGCTTGCGTGGCTTGTTCCCAGTCTGAATCGGTTCCGATCGATTTCTCCGGCCGTGTGCTCAACTCCACTTCATACTCAAACCTGAAAATCTTCATCACATCGTCGACGAAATTAATGATCCCGAGGATTTCATCATTGAGTTGATCAGGACGGCAGAGGATGTGGGCATCGTCTTGAGTAAATCCTCTCACCCGGAGTAAGCCATGGAGTTCTCCTGATTTTTCATGGCGATGCACGGTACCGAGCTCAAAGTATCGGAGGGGAAGGTCACGGTAGCTTCGAATCTGAGATTTATAAATGAGCATATGGGCAAGGCAGTTCATCGGCTTGATCCCATATTCTGCATCTTCCACCTTCGTAAAATACATCTTATCCCTGTAATGATCAAAATGTCCGGACCGTTTCCAGAGATCCAACCGGAGCAGCTGTGGACCGATGACGATCTGATACCCTCGCTTCAAATGTTCCTTTCTTTCAAAATCCTCTAAAATCATCCGGAGAAGGGCCCCCTTCGGGTGATAGATCACCAATCCAGGACCGGCTTCTTCACTCAGGCTAAAGAGATCCAGATCCCTTCCGAGTTTCCGGTGGTCCCGTTTTTTTGCTTCTTCAAGCATCAGAAGGTAATCTTTTAGCCCTTGTTGATCCGGAAAAGCCGTCCCGTAGATTCGTTGAAGCACCTGATTTTGAGCGTCTCCTCTCCAATAGGTCCCTGAAACGCTTAACAATTTAAATGCCTTAATCTTCCCTGTTGAGGGAAGGTGGGGACCCTCACAAAGATCGAGAAAAGATCCCTGCCGATAAAGAGAGACTTGATCAGGAAGGTCTTCTAAGTGTTCTACTTTGTATGTCTCTCCCAAGGCTTTAAAGGTCGAAATCGCTTCGTCTTTCAAAACTTCGCTTCGAATGAAGGGTTCGTCTTTCTGAATGATTTCGGCCATCCTTTTTTCAATTCGTTCAAGATCCTGCGGCGTGAAGGTTCCCTCATAATCAAAGTCATAATAGAAACCTCCTTCCGTCGATGGTCCAAACGTTAATTTAACAGACGGAAAAAGTTCTTTAACGGCTTGCGCCATCACGTGGGCTGCGGAGTGGCGTAAAATCTCAAGGCCCTTTTTGGAGTGGACAGAAACGAAAGAGATAGAAGCATCTTTTTCGAGTGATGTAGATAGATCAACTAGATGGCCGTCCAGTTGGGCTGCAACAGCATCCTCCCCGGCAATCTCGAGGAGTTTCATCCCTTTGGGAATGGTCTTTTGTTTTCCGTCTGAAAAGGTAACGGTAATGGCCTGTTCTGTCATTGTTTAAACCCAAATGGAAGAGGCATCATCCATAAAAAAAAATGAATGATGCCTCTTCCATTTTTGAAATTAAAAACTTTCTTTTTCCAATAGGTTATCTTTCACTTCCTAAGAAATAGGGTTAAATGGTAGGCACGTGGGGATTTGAACCCCAGACTTCTACCGCGTCAAGGTAGCGCTCTCCCCCTGAGCTACGTGCCTACAAACCTCATCCTTAAAATAAACAACCCTCAAATTTTCTTGTATGTATAGCCTCTTTTTAAAATATTGTCAAGAAAATTATTAAGTTATCCCTTAATCCCCTTGAGAAAGTGAGGGAAAGGGGTTAGGAGGATTTAAAAATTAGCTCCCCTTTCCTCTCATCAAAATCGATGGTAATGAGATCGCCCTCTTTAAATTTTCCCTCCAGGATCATGAGGGCCAATTTATCTTGTATCTCTTTTTGAATCACCCGTTTAAGTGGGCGAGCCCCATAAGCCGGATCAAATCCCTCTCGAGCTAAAAACTCCTTTGCCCGTTCCTTGATGGTCAATGATATTCGCCTTTCAAGAAGTCTCTTCTCAAGTTTTTTGGTCTGAATCTCCACAATCGCCTTAATCTCTTCTATTCCAAGACCATGGAAGATGACCAACTCATCAATCCTGTTTAAAAATTCGGGTTTAAAATGAGCTTTTACCGCCTCCATCACCCTTCGACGCATCTCCTCATAATCTTTTTCGGCCAGATCAACAATCCATTGACTTCCGATATTGGAAGTCATGATGACCACTGTATTCTTAAAATCAACGGTTCTTCCATGACCGTCGGTAAGTCGTCCATCATCGAGGATTTGAAGCAGGATATTAAACACCTCGGGATGAGCTTTCTCAATCTCATCCATTAGAACGATCGAATAAGGCCTTCGCCTCACCGCTTCTGTGAGATACCCTCCTTCCTCATATCCCACATAACCCGGAGGCGCTCCAATGAGTCGAGCCACAGAATGTTTCTCCATAAATTCAGACATATCAATTCTGACCATGGCCTGCTCATCGTCAAAGAGAAATTCGGCTAAGGCGCGCGCCAGTTCAGTCTTTCCCACTCCGGTAGGCCCCATAAAAATGAATGAGCCAATCGGACGATTGGGATCCTGCAACCCGGCCCTGGCTCTTCTGACGGCATTGGACACGGCCGTAATAGCATCATCCTGCCCTACCACTCTCTGTTTTAGCCTCTCCTCCATTCGAATCAGCTTTTCCACCTCACCCTCTAACATCCTTGCTACAGGGATGCCGGTCCATTTCGAGACGACCTCCGCTACATCCTCTTCATCCACTTCCTCTTTGAGCATTTTCCCGGTCTTTTGCAGTTCAGCAAGCCTTTCTTCCTCCTGTTTCAGTTCTTTCTCAAGACGGGTCATCTCTCCATATTGCAATTCAGCCAGTCTTGAATAATCCGCCTCGCGCTCGGCTTCCTTCATCAACTGCTTGGTTTTCTCCATCTGTTCTTTGATCTGGCGAATCTGTCGAATCGCCTTTTTTTCGTTCTCCCATTTGAGTTTCTTCTCCTCAACTTCCTGTTTCAACGAGGCGAGTTCTTTTTCCAGTTTTTTCAATCTGTCGACCGAAGCCTTGTCCTTCTCCTTTTTCAAGGCCTGTCGCTCAATCTCGAGCTGCATCACTTTTCTCTGGACCTCATCGATTTCCATCGGTACGCTGTCAATCTCAATTCGAAGTCTTGAAGCCGCCTCATCAATCAGATCCACGGCTTTGTCAGGAAGAAAGCGGTCCGAAATATATCGATGGGAGAGCATCGCCGCCGCAATCAGAGCCGAATCTTTAATCTTCACGCCATGGTGAACTTCATAGCGCTCCTTGAGTCCCCTTAGAATGGCAATCGTGTCCTCAACAGAAGGCTGAGCAACATAAATTGGCTGAAATCTTCTTTCAAGCGCTGCATCCTTCTCCACATACTTTCGATACTCGTTGAGTGTGGTTGCCCCAACACAACGCAGCTCCCCTCTTGCAAGGGCAGGTTTGAGCATATTGGAGGCATCAATGGCTCCCTCGGCAGCCCCTGCCCCTACCAATGTATGAAGCTCATCGATGAAAAGAATGATATTGCCTGCCGCTGCAGAGATTTCTTTCAAAACGGCCTTCAAGCGTTCTTCAAACTCTCCACGAAATTTCGCTCCCGCAATCATGGCCCCTAAATCAAGGGCCACCAATCTTTTGTTTTTTAACGTTTCTGGCACGTCTCCTTTGACAATTCGTTGGGCTAGGCCTTCTACGATAGCGGTTTTTCCAACGCCGGGTTCCCCGATCAGAACGGGATTGTTCTTCGTTCTTCGTGAAAGGACCTGAATGACCCGGCGAATTTCATCATCTCTCCCAATCACGGGGTCAAGTTTGCCTTTTCTTGCCTCTTCTGTTAAATCCCTGCTATATCGTTTCAGGGCCTGGTATTTCTCTTCTGGATTCTGGTCTGTCACACGATGGGACCCCCGTATCTCCTGAAGCACTCTAAAAATGGCATCTTTTGTGACCCCATGGCTCTGAAGAATCTGGGAAGATGCACCTCTACGTTCATCAGCGATCGCGATTAGAAGATGTTCAGTCGAAAGGTATTCATCCGTTAATCTCTCCGCTTCCTTCCAGGCTGAATTCAAAATCTCATTGACACGGCTGGAGAGGTAAACCTGTCCGCCCCCCCCAGTCACTCTCGGAATACGGTTTAATTCTGTTTCCAGCTGTGAGGCAATGAGATTCGGATTGGCTCCGAGTTTTTGGATGATCGGGATAACAATGCCTTCTTTCTGCAACAACAACGCATAAAGAAGATGTTCCACATCAATCTGTTGATGATTTCTCTGTTCGGCAATACCTTTAGCGCTTTGCAACGCCTCTTGTGCTTTTAACGTGAATTTGTTGATGTCCATAAGACACTCCCCCTTTTGGTTTCAAAGTTTAAAATAATCACCGCCAATGAAATTTTCAAATAAAAGGGAACAAAAAAATAACATGCCAGACAGGAAGGTGTCGATTGGTTGTCGATTGTTTATCATTTAATGGACCTCGCCCTTAAGGGCTTTTGCCAATCGCACAAATTCCTCCACAGAGAGGGTTTCAGGTCTCCTCCCTGGATCGATCCCTGCGGCTTGCATCCTTTTTCCAGGTTGAGGGGGAAGGATAAGGCCTGAAACTTTTAAAGAATTGATTAGGGTCTTCCTCCTGTGGCTAAAGCTTGCCTTTACCACTTTTTGAACCCAATCTTCTTCCTCCACGTTGAGCGACTCCTCCGTCTTCCATGAGAGCTGGATCACGGCTGATTCTACCTTGGGAGGTGGGAAAAAGGCAGGGGGTCGAACCACAAATTTAATGGAGGGCCGAGCAACCCTCTGAATGAGGACGGATAAAGCGCCGTACTCTTTTCTGCCTGGAAAGGCCGTTATTCTTTCAGCCACTTCCCTCTGTACCATGAGGGTCAGGTTTGAAATGAATTTTCTGTTTTCAAGAAACCGAAAGAGCAAGGGCGATGAAATCTGATATGGGAGATTGGCTACAATTTTAAGAGGGGTCCCCACCTGATAGGATAAGGCTTGGAGGTCGACTTTCAGAATATCTTCCTGGAGAAGAATGACATTGGAGATTCCGGTTAATTTTTTTTTTAAGATCTCCACCCATCTCGAATCGATCTCAACGGCAATCACCCGACCTGCCCTTTGCGAAAGAGCGAGAGTCATCTGCCCGAGCCCTGGCCCAATCTCTAATACCACCTCTTCCTTTCTGATATCCGCAAGACGAACGATTTTTTCGATCATATTACGATCCACAATAAAATGCTGGCCCAGCTTCTTCCTGAGAAATAGACCGCTCGCTTTGAGTTCCTGTTGGATGGAGGTCATCGTTCTGATATCGAAAGTTAAACTCTATCTAAAGGTTCAAGGAAGGTTAAAAAAATCACAACAATTAGATTTTGCAACCTATGGAGTTGAACGCTACATTTCTTTTGAACATTGTCATGGGACCTTCTTCAAAAGCGAAGATTGGAAAACGCATTAAGCGATAACGGAAATCGGATCCCTCTTTTCAAATACTCATATCCCACCACACCCACCATGGCGGCATTGTCCGTGCATAAAACGGGTGAAGGGATATAGATTCGCATCTTCTGTTTTGAGGCTTCTTCCTTCATTCTCTGCCTGAGCAACCGGTTAGCAGCAACACCTCCGGAGATCACCACCCTCTTCAACCCTTGATGTCCAGCGGCCTGGAAAGTCTTTTGAACGAGGACGTCAACCACTGCGGCCTGAAAACTTGAAACAATATTTCGGAGGAGCTCTTCAGGAAAACTTCCCGGAGGTCCAGGAAAAGTCTTGACGAAATGGACGACAGCGGTTTTGAGCCCACTGAAACTGAAATCAAAGGAGTTTTTTCCAACCGAGGGCCTCGGAAAGGGAATGGCCCTCGGATTACCTGTTCTTGAAAGCTCGTCGATGATCGGGCCTCCTGGATAACCAAGTCCAAGAAGTTTGGCAACTTTATCAAAAGCCTCACCCGCTGCATCGTCTCTGGTTTGTCCCAACAGGGTGTATTGCCCAAATCCATCGACGCGAAAGAGAGACGTGTGACCTCCCGAGACGACGAGTCCGAGAAATGGGAAGGAGGGAGGATTTTCTTCCAGAAAGATGGCTGAAAGATGAGCCTCAAGATGATTCACCCCAATCAAAGGAATCCCTTTGACAAAAGCAAGAGACTTCGCAAAAGAGAGACCCACTAAAAGCGAGCCCACCAGCCCAGGGCCCTGGGTGACGGCAATACCGTCGATCTTTTCTAAGGAAAGTCCAGCCTGTTGAAGGGCTTCCGTGACGATAGGAACAATCATCTCGATATGTTTTCTGGAGGCTAGCTCTGGAACAACCCCCCCATATTTTTGATGGACAGAGACCTGGGAAGAGACAACACTGGAAAGGATTTTTCTTCCATCGGAGAGTACCGCCGCTCCTGTATCATCACACGAGGTCTCAATGGCTAAAAGGATTCTCTTTTTGTTCATGGCTCATCGTTTTTTCTAAAATCCTCGTTCTCCCATCCATATTTCCCGATCAATTTGACGAATCGACACCCCCCCAAGTTCTCTTTTTTCATTCCCTCTTGGGTCTTGGTGATTCGATAGAGATCCTGGGTATGGACGTCCCCCACTGGAATGATTAGTCTCCCTCCACCAGCGAGTTGGTCATAAAGGGTCTGAGGAATATGGGGGGATCCAGCAGTGACAATGATAGCATCAAAAGGACTTTTTTCTGGCCAGCCGTAAGTTCCATCTGAGATCTTAATCTCCACATTAAAATACCCCAAATCATAAATTAATTTCCGCGCTTTGATTGCCAGAGAACGAATCCTCTCAATTGAAAAGACCTCTTGCGCCAGTTCAGCCAGAATGGCGGTTTGATACCCTGACCCAGCCCCAATCTCTAACACCCTCTCTTTTCCTTTTAATTCCATGGCCTCTGTCATCAAAGCAACCATGTAGGGTTGTGAAATGGTCTGTTTCTCTCCGATGGGTAACGGGTGATCATTATAAGCCTGGCTCTGAAGGGCTTCCTCAACAAAAAGATGACGGGGAACCTTTTTCATGGCAGCAATCACGCGGGCATCTCGAATGCCTCGGGCAATGATCTGTTCTTCAACCATCTTCAATCTTGCCTTGGAAAAATCGATCATGTCTAATGAATGGTCGTTGGCATGAGAACGTTGAAAGTTGAACGTTCTATTCTTCCTTTTCAGCTTTTTTCTTTAACTCACTTAAAAACTTTAAGGCTTCGATCGGCGTCATTCGATCCGGATCAATCCCTTTGAGCTCCGAGCGAATAGGGTCAGGCTGATAAAAGAGTGAGGGTTGAAAAGGAGTTTTGGGTTTCATTCCACCTGATTTCGACTTCGCCAATTTGGGCATTCCCATCGCATCAAACTCCCCTTTTTCAAGATTCGCAAGGATCTCTTTGGCACGATCGATCACTTTCGTGGGAAGGCCTGCTAAACGGGCAACCTGGATCCCATAGCTTCGATTCGTTCCACCCTCTACCACTTTTCGAAGAAAGATGATTTCCCCTCCCCACTCTTTGACAGCCATATTATAATTTTTAACCCCCTCTTTGGTAAGTGCCAATTCCGTTAATTCGTGATAATGAGTGGCAAAGAGGGTTCTCGGCCTTCGCAAGGGATGATCATGAAGATGTTCCACAACCGCCCAAGCGATACTCAATCCGTCAAATGTGCTCGTCCCTCTCCCGACCTCATCCAAAATGACCAGGCTTTTCGATGTGGCTTGATGGAGGATACGGGCAGTCTCCATCATTTCAACCATGAAGGTGCTTTGACCCCGCATAATATGATCCAGCGCACCGATGCGGGTAAAGATCTGATCGACCAAACCGATTCGAGCCTCGGCAGCTGGGACAAAACTCCCCATCTGGGCCATGAGGACGATGAGCGCCACCTGCCTCAGATAGGTCGATTTTCCTGCCATATTCGGTCCGGTGAGAATCAGAATCTGATTCTCGTGATGATCCAGCAGAGTATCGTTTGGCACGAATCGTTCAGAGAGGGACACCCGTTCTAACACGGGATGCCTCCCGTCCTGGATAAAGATCTCCTCTCCTTCGTCGATCTTCGGCCGACAGTAATCGTGTCGGTCAGCCACTTCTGCGAGAGAGATCAAAACATCCAGCGTCGCAATCCAGGAGGCCGTTTTTTGGAGCTGGGGGGTTTTCTCACAAACCTTCATCCGGACCTCTTCAAAGAGCCTGTGTTCTAACTGGCAGATGGCTTCTTCTGCCCCCAGAATCTTGGTTTCAAACTCTTTCAGTTCTGGGGTGATAAACCGCTCAGCATTGACGAGCGTCTGTTTTCGAATGTAACGGTCCGGGACGAGATGGAGGTTGCTTTTGGTGACTTCAATATAGTATCCAAAGACCTGATTGTATCGAACCTTGAGTGAAGAAATCCCTGTCTTCTTTCTTTCTTCGGCTTCTAATTGAACAATCCATTTTTTACCCTCTCTGCCGATCTCCCTTAACTCATCCAGTTCTTTATTAAAGTTGGGTTTGATGAGGTCTCCCTCTTTTGTCGTAAGGGGCGGGTTTTCGACGATCGAGAGGTCAAGAAGTTGGAAAAGGCTTTCAAATCCTTCAACTTCTTGGGCGATCTCCTTCAAAAAGGATGAAGTAAAAGCTTGAAGAAGGATTTTCAGGTCGGGCAGTTGCCGGATGGAATGTTTCAGACCAACGAGATCCCGTCCATTAGCCTGGCCAAGAAAGACCCGTGTGGTAAGCCTCTCAATATCCTGGATGCCCTTGAGAACGTCCTTCACCCGCTTCCTTTCGATCTTTTTCTCCTTTAATTCCGAAACAGCATCCAACCTTCGCTCAATGGCCATGATGTCCATCAAGGGATAATTCAACCACTGCCTCAGCTTTCGGCTTCCCATCGGTGTCATCGTCTCATCGAGCACCCAGAAGAGCGAGCCTTTGGGGGTCTGGTCAAAAAGGCTTTGGGTGAGTTCCAGGTTACGCCTCGTCGTGTCATCAATCACCATGAAATCCTGCACCCGATAGAAATTGATGGACTGGAGATGGGACAGGGATCGTTTTTGATTTTCTTCCGCATAGAGCAACACCATTTCGGTGGCTATAGCTGCCAAGGGATATTCCAGTGGGATAGAATGTCGCTGACTTTCCTGAAGGGGATGAAGAGACTCCAACTTCGAATCATCCAAAAAATTGATAAGGCTATTTTCAAAACTCTTCTGGAACCTAACAAAGGAGGGGTGTTCTTGAAAACGATGAAAACAAAGAATCTCCTTCGGCTCATTTCTCAAGGCTTCGTTCAGGAAGGGATCAAATCCAGAGACTTGACAGGCTTTCAATTCCCCTGTTGAAATATCAAGAAAGGCGAGGCCAAAAACCTCTCCCTCTGCACAGAACCCCATGAGATAATGATTATCTCCCGTTCCTAAATGAATGGCCTCTGTTGCAAGACCTGGTGTGAAAACCCTTACCACTTCCCTTTTAACGATTCCTTTGGCGAATTTCGGATCTTCCACCTGATCACAGAGGGCAACTTTATAACCTTTTTGGAGAAGTCTGGAAATATAAGTTTCAGCAGTAAAGTGAGGAACACCGCAGAGGGGAATGCTATCTTTTTTCCCTTTATCCCTTGAGGTTAAGGCGATCTCCAGTTCTCTTGAGGCGATCTGCGCGTCTTCGAAGAACATCTCATAGAAATCCCCCATACGGAAAAAGAGGATTGAGTCCGGATATTGACTCTTGATCTGGAGGTACTGTTTGATCATCGGGGTGATGGATCGGCTGGTCATCAGTGAGATAATTTAACAGAATCTGATCAGGTTGTAAATGAATGGGGGAAGTGAAGGGGAAAAGACGTTTTACCTCATGACCTCAATTATTTCATGGGAACAGGGGGACCACCTCAAGGCCCATGGTCTCAGGGTAACCTAACATGATGTTCATATTTTGAATGGCTTCTCCGGAGGCGCCCTTCACCAAGTTATCAATGGCAGTGATGATCACGGCACGGTCTCCAGATTCGCTGACCACGGCCCCAATGTCACAGAAATTAGACCCTCTCACATTTTTAGTATTGGGAAGTTTTCCCTTTGGATAAACCCGAACAAAAGGCTCTCCTTCGTAAGATTCTTTGAAAAGATTTAACAGCTCTTCAGTTTTCATCTTTTGAGTCAGTTGGACGTAGAGAGTCGTCAGAATTCCTCGATCCATCGGGATGAGATGAGGAACAAAAGTGATGCGAACCTCTTTCTTGGCAATGCCGCACAACTCCTGTTCGATTTCTGGAGTGTGCCGGTGAGCGAAGATTTTATAAGCTTTGACCCCCTCATTCACCTCACAGAAGAGGGATTCTAAAACCACATCCCTTCCTGCACCGCTCACTCCTGATTTGGAATCGACAACGATTCCGTCGGTATGAATGAGCTTTTTCTTCATCAGAGGGCCCAATCCGATCAGGGCCCCGGTTGGATAGCACCCTGGATTCCCAACGATCTTAGCAGTGCGAATCTTTTCTCGATGAAGTTCTGGAAGTCCGTAGACCGATTCCTGAAGCAGATCTGGAGCCGTATGAGTCTGGTACCAGTGTTCATAAGTGGCAGCATCTTTCAATCGAAAATCGGCACTGAGATCAACGACCCTCATTCCGGAACGGTAAAAGAGGGGGACGGTCTCCATGGCAGTTTTATGGGGAAGTGCAGTAAAGATGAAATCGGTCTTCTTTGAAATCTCTTCAACGGATAGCCCTTCACATGGAATCTGGAGATGGTTGAACAGTGAGGGAAAGACCTGACCGATTGGAAGGCCTGCGTATTTTTGTGAGGTTAGGGTCGTGACCTCGACCTCGGGGTGACGTAAAAGAAGGCGCAAGAGTTCCACCCCCGTATATCCGGTGGCACCAATAATTCCAACTTTCGTTTTCACAGCATCTCCTCCTAACAAAAAGGGGAGGTTCCATGACCTCCCCTTGAATGCGGAATTTATGGGTTCATGGAATTATCGTTTGGAGTATTGAGGCCTTCGGCGAGCCCCCCTCAACCCATATTTTTTTCGTTCTTTAATCCTTGAGTCCCTCGTTAAAAGTCCTGCCTTTTTTAGGGTGTCTTTGAATTCGGGATTGTACTGAAGCAATGCTTTAGAAATTCCGTGGCGGATGGCTTCGGATTGGCCGGCGATCCCTCCCCCATGGACATTGGCTATCACGTTAAATTGATTTCGTGTTCCGGTCAAATCAAAGGGCTGCATGATGATCATCTCGCAGGTCTCTCGACCGAAATATTCTTTCAGGGCTCTTTCATTGACCACAAATTTTCCTTCTCCTGGCTCTAACCAGATTCTTGCAATTGCAGTTTTTCTTTTTCCTGTCGCATAGATGGGCTCTGGCACAGTCTTTTCTCCTTCTTTTCGTTTCCCTTAAATTTGAAGGGAGATGGGCTTCTGGGCTTCATGGGGATGCCTGGGGCCAGCATAGATCTTCAATTTCTGTAACATCTGGCGACCCAGACTGGTTTTGGGTAACATTCCTTTGACAGCCATACGGAGCATTTCCGTAGGCTTCTGAGCCAGCAATTTCTCAGCACTCACAGCCTTGATCCCGCCCGGATGGCCTGTATGATGGTAATAAATTTTATCCTTCAACTTCTTTCCGGTCAAAGCCACTTTCCCAGCATTGACCACAATAACGAAATCACCCGTATCAACGTGGGGAGTGTAGTTGGGTTTCTTTTTGCCTCTTAAGATCTTTGCCAGTTCAGAGGCCAATCTCCCCAACACCTTTCCCTCAGCGTCAACCACGTACCACTGGCGCTCCACTTCTTCTTTCTTGGCTTGATAGGTTTTCATAAAATCACCTTAATCAACTAAATTAATATATTGATCATCTATCTGTCAAGAATCCTCTTCCCTTTTCCTAAAGCGATTGGACTCTTTAACGTTTCTTTTTTCGTGTGAAATGTTTGTTCCAGAACAGAACCACAGGACTCGCTATATAGATGGTTGAATAGGTTCCTGAAATAAGGCCTATGATGAGAGTAAAAGCAAAATCGTGAATAACTGGTCCCCCAAAGAAAAAGAGAATGAGGACGACCATCATGACTGTACCTGAGGTCAGGATGGTCCTGCCAAGGGTTTCATTAATACTGATGTTAAAAACCGTCTCAAGGTCCTCTTTTCTCAGCTTTTTAATATTCTCGCGAACCCGATCGAAGATGACGATCGTATCATTGATGGAAAACCCGATGATGGTTAAAATCACTGCCATTAAGGGTAAAGAATATTCTAAACCGGCGATCGAGATCGCTCCGTACGTGACAATGATATCGTGGACCAGGGCTGCAATCCCTCCCAGTCCATAGGAGACCTGTTTGAACCTCCAGGCCACAAAAATCAGAATGGCTGCAAAAGAAAGGCTCACTGCCCAGAGAGCCTTTCTTTTAAGATCTTTTCCCACTTTAGGACCTACCACCTCTACCCTTCGAATCTCCAACTCCTTCCCTTTAAACCGTTCCTGAAGAAAGGTCTGGATCTTCTTCGAAAGGGCTTCGAGATCGTCCTCGATCTTTTCTACCCGAATCAAAAACTCATTTTCTCCGCCAAATTTCTGGACCATCGCATCCTTAGATCCCATCGTTTCCATTGCGTTCCGGACTTCGGAAATATCCACCGGCTGAGAAAAACGAACCTGGATCAGAATGCCGCCAGCAAAATCAACCCCATATTTTAAGCCATTCACAAAAAAGATGGACCCTAGGCTGATAGCCAGCGCAATGGCAGAAACCCAAACGGTAAACTTCTTCTTCCCGATAAAATCGAACGTTGTGCCCGGACGAATCAATTCCATACGATCAACTCAATCCACTTTCTTTGCTTTCCCATTGCGTTCACGTATCAAATGCTCAGTCGTTTGACTTTCACCTTTAAGGCTAAAAAGTCAAAAGCCCATCGGGTGATGTAAACGGCCGTAAAGATATTGGCGATAATGCCAATGGATAAAGTGACTGCAAATCCCCTTACAGGCCCTGTCCCAAACTGGTAGAGAAAAAGGGCTGCAATTAATGTGGTGACGTTGGAATCTAAAATGGTCATAAAAGCCCTCCGATATCCTTCATCGATGGCGGCGCGGATGGTTTTGCCCCATCTTAACTCTTCCTTGATCCTCTCATGAATTAAGATGTTAGCATCCACTGCCATTCCAATCGAAAGAACCAGGCCTGCGATTCCCGGGAGGGTTAGAGTAGCCCGGAAGATGGCCAGGGCTCCCATCACAAAGATGATATTCAGGATGAGGGCAATATCCGCAATAACCCCTGCGGTTCGATAATAGAAAATCATAAAGAGAGCAACCAGGGCAGCGCTGATGAGGGTAGAAATGATTCCTTTCCGGATGGAATCTTGTCCTAACGATGGTCCAACGCTTCTTTGCTCGATGATCTTAACAGGCGCTGGTAAGGCGCCTGCCCTAAGGACAATGGCCAGATCACCTGCCTCTTTCATATCAAATCGCCCAGTGATTTGTGCCCTTCCCCCAGCAATCCTTTCCTGAATGACAGGAGCGGAATAGACATTGTCATCCAGAATGATGGCTAATCTTTTCTTTACATTGGCTCCGGTGATCTGTTCAAATAACTTTGCACCGATATCATCGAATTCGAGCGCCACGTAAGGTTCGTTAAACTGAGTATCAATGGCAACCCGGGCGTCTTTGAGCACCTCACCTGTCATGAGGGTCTTTTCTTTTAAAAGAAAAGGAATCTTTTTTATCCCTCCTGTTTTAGGATCGACCGATCTCTGGTAAAGAATAATGCTCCCTTCGGGGATGTTTCCCTTCAACGCCTCTTCAAGGTTTCCTTCCTCATCAACCAGTTTAAATTCAAGGAGGGCAGTCCGGCCGATCAGCTCAATTGCCCTTTGCGGGTCTTTAATTCCAGGCAGTTGAATCAAGATGCGATCGGTACCCTGAAGGGTAATCTCAGGTTCAGCAACGCCAAATTGGTCTATTCGATTTCGGATGGTTTCCAATGCCTGATCAATGGCGTTCTTTTTAACCTGGTCCTCCTGCCGACTGTCCAGCACGAGCGTGACTCTCCAGATGCCTTTGTCGAGGGTGGTCGTCGAAAGCTCATGCATCATCGAATAGCGTTGACTGAGAATCTTCTCCCATTTACCTTTTTCACCCGAAACTTCAAGAACAATCTGATTCCTCTTTTCCCTCTCCAGTCTTCCAACAGGAATTCCTTGGTCTCGCAAATCATCCTTAAGGTTATTCTTAATCCTTTCTACATAACTCTCGACAGCTTTCTCCGCCTCCACTTCGAGAATCAGATGCATTCCACCCTGGAGATCCAGTCCGAGGTGAACCTTCTCTGTGGGGATGACTTTAAAAAACCAGGGAGGAAGGTCAGAAATCACCGTGGGCAAAAAGAGGAGGATTGCAAAAAGGGTGACTGCTAAATAAATCACTAACCGCCATTTAAGGTTTCGCCACATCGAACCTACATCCTCACAAAATGAGTCCAAGGGGCTTAAGCCCCTTGGACAACAGAAACATAGCCTATCTTAATTCTTTTTGCAAGATTATTTAGGCATAAAAGATAGGGAAGCTTTTCAGGAAAACATTCCTAAACAGCGCCAAAAGTTTTGGGGAGTAACCCCATGAACTCTTTCAATATCATATAACCTTCTATCTTTCAAAATCATATAGTCTTCTAAATGGATAGTGATCCATTCACCCGAAAATGTTTTGATAAAAATTTCAAATACAGCCTGGCTTTAGACCTAACGGTCCCGGGCTTTATGATTACATTTTCATAACCCCATTTCCCAAAGGTTATCTTTTATTCCTGGTCAAAAAAAAGCCCAAAGGAAATTCCCTTGGGCCTTCATGAGTTTTCAGAGAGGGTGAATATTACTTCATATCACTCCATTTTCCATATTTCTCTCTTAAGATGCGGTGGAGGATTTTTCCGGTCGGGGTCATGGGCATCTCTTCGTCTTTGATGAAATCGACAGATTTAGGGATTTTATATCCGGCGATCTTCCCCCGGCAGTGGTCAATCAATTCTTTTTCGGTGGCTGATTTACCCTGATGAAGGGTGACCACGGCTTTAACGGCTTCACCCCATTTGGGATCGGGAACGCCAATGACTGCTACATACTTGACTGCTGGATGGGATCCGATTACATTTTCCACTTCCGATGGGAAAACATTTTCACCGCCGGTAATGATCATATTGGCTTTACGATCCACCAGAGTGAAGTATCCATCCTCATCCTGATAGGCCATATCGCCTGCTGAAAACCATTCACCCCGGAAAACCGATTTTGTCTTTTCTGGGTCTTTCCAGTACTCCTTGAAGACATGGGGGGTCCTCGAGTAGAGCTCACCCACCTGGCCTCTTGGCACCTCGTTGCCATTCTCATCCAGAATCTTGATCCGGTCGGTTCCCCAGATCTCCCGACCGATTGAACCTAATTTCTTAAACTGCTCTTCAGGGCGAAGCAAGGTCACCAGACCAGCCTCCGTAGAACCATAAGCCTCCCAAAGCTCTGCATTCTTAAAATAGTCCATGATAGCCAGTTTGGTATCCTTCCGCGCAGGGGCTGAAGAGATGAGAAGCTGTCGAATAGAACTGACATCGATACTCCTCTTCACCTCATCCGGGAGGGCCAACATCATAATATAATGGGTTGGAACCAGTGAGGTAAAGGTGATCTTTTCCTTTTCAATGGTCTTCAACAAATCCAGAGGATCGAAGCTAATCATATTATAGACGTACACCCTTGCACTGACATAGGTATAGGTGAAGGAGTAATAGATGGAATTAATATGGCACATGGGCATAACGAGCATCACACAGTCATCCGGCCTTAACCCCATATTGATGGCATTTAATACATATTGAGAGACATTTCCCTCATGGGTTCTTACCACTCCTTTCGGTTTTCCCGTGGTCCCTGAAGTATACATAATATTCCACATATCTTCTGCGTCGACCTCAACATCCGGTTCTTCAGGAGAGGCCTTGGAAAGGAGTGATTCATAGGATTGATATCCCTCCGGGGTTTTATCGTCTCCAAAATAGATAAAATTTTCAGGTGGAATGTTGGGAAGTTTTGAGCGGATGGAATTCACAATAGGAACAAACTCTTTTGCCACAATGAACGCTTTCGAATCTGAGTGATTGACGACATACTCGATTTCCGGGGGAGCAAGACGGAACATCACTGGAACTGTGACCTGCCCACCCTTTGCAGAGCCGGCATAAAACTCCATCCATTCCACACAATTATATGCCAGAATGGCAAAACGGTCTCCCTTTTTGACTCCTAATTTGTTTAATGCATTTGCAAATCGACAACTCCTTTCATTCCATTCTTTAAAGGTCATATTCCGGAATTTATCCCCTGCTCCGGGCTTATCTGGATAATGCATCGCCATCATCTTCAAAACGGTTCCTGCTGTCATCCATTTACTGATTGTCATAATCTCCCCTCCTTTTTTCTGTATTCCGCAAAGGGAAACAGATGAGTTATTAGCTTGTGATAATTTTTACATTCTTTATCATTATTGCTATTTTTTGTCAAGCAACACTTTTAAAATAAATGATTTCAATAGGTTACGAGTTTTATTCCAGTAATATTTATTTTCTGTGATTGCTTCCTTTTATTCTATCCGAAATCACAGTGACAGATGAGGTAAAGATATGGAGAAGTTTTGAATGAGGTATATAAACCAACCAGACCAGAGATGGAATCACATGGGCATACCAGAGAAAGTGAGGGTTAATTGTTATATCCTTTAGGAAAAAAGATAAGAAATAACCAAAAAATGAAACCCAGTTGTTCGCACTGGGAGGAGTAAAATTGGCCATATAAATCCTGCCCGTTACAACCTCAGGATGAGCAATGCGATATCCTTCGATGAAAAATCCAGAGAGCTCAAGATAGAGGATAAAAATTAATGTAACAATATCTTCTTCCTCGGTTCTCAATTGATCCGGTTTAATGAAGAATCGTCGGACCATTGCCATCAGACAGCCGATCAGGATGAGAAAACTGAAAAACTCAAGGAAAAAATCGAGGAAAGGACGAATGGCGCCGGTCTCAAAAGCATGGGCAAAAGAAAAGAGGGGGATGGTATGGCTCCATTCGACGAGGTATCCCGTTGTGAATCCCTTAATCATGTCAACGATAAAGGTTGCGACAAAACCAAAGACCAAGAGCGTATGGGCCAACCAGCGATAGAGAGACTGGTGGAAGAGTTTTCTGTGGAAGATGACTTCCGTGATAAGGATTCGCAAATACCATAGGGGTTTCTTCCAGAAACCTTTCCATCCCTTCCCTAAAAGGATCATCAACTTCTGCCAGCGATTTTTCCCTTTTGCCCCTTCAAAACTTCCCTGGAGATAAAGGCCCATACGAAACCACATCCCCCAGAGGAAGAGTAGAAAAGAAGGAATAAAGAGTAGATAGAAGATGAGATGTTTTTCCATCAAAAAACCATTCTCTTTATGCCATTCGTTTTAAAACAAACTCTGTAATATACTGCACTTTCAAAGGAACTTTCATCTTTCGTGCTGTCGTTTGAATGGTGCGGATGCACTGCTGGCAGGCTGTAATAACCCAATCAGCTCCTGTGGCTTGAATCTGTTTAATTTTCTCTTTAGCCAGAGAAGCCCCGAGTTCTGGATCGATCATCTCAAGCAGCCCACCCCCTCCACAGCATTTGCAACGTTCTGCGTGATCGGCTAATTCTACAAACTCTACCCCTGGCATGGCTCGAAGGATCTCTCGAGGTGCTTCGTAAACGCCGCTGGCTCTTCCTAAATCGCATGGGTCGTGATAGGTCACTTTGGCTTTTTCCTCTTTAAATTGGATCTTTCCATCCTGAATCAGCTTGAGGATAAAATGAACCGAGTGATAAAGATGAAAATCGGCGGGATAGGATTCATGCCAGGTGTGGTAACAGGAGGGACAGGAGAAGATGACCGAATGAACCCCTTTTTCTTTCATCGCATCGATATTGTGTTGGATCAATGCCTGAGCCTCTTTTTTAAACCCTGCGCCAAGAAGTGGAAAACCGCAACACCACTCCGCTCCACCCAACAGCGTAAAATCGACCCCCACTTTATCGAGAATCGTCACAAAACTTTGAGGGATTTTATAGGCCATGGGATAGTAGGAAGAAACACATCCTACAAAAAATGCGTATTCGGCTTTTTCTTTTTGATATTGATGGACCGGCAGCCCCTCCACACCTTCAAGCCATCCGGTCCTCAAGGTATTATCCTCACCCGTAATGTTATATTGTGAGAGAACATTCTTTTTCAACAGGTCCAGATTCTTGGGATAATAGTGAAGGTCAACAAGAACCTCTTTCAGAGCAAGCCATAGGCTTCTTGAATCAATAGAGACCGGGCACTGCAATCCGCACTCGCCGCAGAGGGTGCAGTGATAGATCATCTCCGAAAATTTTTTTAATTCCTCCTCCTTCAGTTTTTTAGCACCAAAGAGTTTAGCCCAGAGTCCATATTGCGCCCGAATAAACTTTTTCATTGCCTGTATTTTTCCCCTGGGATTGATCGCCTCCTCCTTTTTCTGGGAATAGATCGGGCAGAAGCGGAGACACTCGCCACAGCGGGTACAGGCATCGATTTCAAGGATCTGTTTAGGCGTCAGCTTGGATAAATCCATCGTTCAGGACTTGAGGTCTAAATTACTCCTTCGTCTTTTTTACCCGTTCGATCTCAGATTTGATGAAATCTGACAGGTTCTCTGTCTTCATCAAGTTTTTAAGATCTTGTTCCAGATTGGTCGGGCTGACTTTAAAGATCCATCCTTTTTCATAAGGGCTTTCGTTGATCAATTCCGGAGAATCCTCAAGGGCCTCATTTGAAGATTCCACTTTGCCCGATATAGGGGCATAAATTCTTCCGACCCATTTTCCAGATTCCATCGAGCCACAAGGTTTCCCCTGCTCAACCATTTTCCCCTTGGCAGGAAGCTCAACATAAACAATATCCCCTGCTAACTTTTGCGCAAAATCGGTTGTCCCAACGGTAACTAAATTGCCTTCAACTTTAGCCCAGAAATGTTCTTTGTGATAATAGAGATCATCGGGAAATAAATAGCCTTCAATTTCCATGAACCATATCCTCCTTTCTTTTTAATGATGGCTATATACAATAAAAATCATAAGTTAACAAGTTTTTTTTAAAAAAAGTAAAAAGACTTGACCAGCGTATAGAAATATTATATACAACTTGTGAATTTTTTTACCAAAATTTTGTGAAAAAAAGAACTTATTTTTGATTGACTTTTTCCTTTTTCCAATGCATCTTTAGTGTATATTGTAATAATCAAACCTGTTTTTAATAATCTCTATAAAATCTCTAAAAAAGGAGGAGCCCGTGGACACCATAAAAGAATTGACCAATATCGTGGGTGAGAAGAATGTCAAAACAGACCAGATCGAGCGACTCTGCCATTCCAGAGATATGTCCGTTCATCAGGGAATTCCTGATGCCATTGTCTTTGCCAAAACCACAGAAGAAGTCTCAAAGATTTTAAAATTTGCCCATGATAACAATATTAAAGTCATTCCCAGGGGTTCAGGAACAAGCACTACCGGAGCGGTTTTACCCTGCTTTGGAGGAATCATCCTTGATGTAAGCCGTATGAACAAGATCAAGGAGATTCAGAAGAAAGATGGTTATGCGGTGGTGGAGCCCGGCGTTATCTGCGCGCAGCTAAACATGGCCCTTGCCCCTACCCATTTTTTCCCTCCTGATCCGGGAAGTGCCACGATTGCTTCCATCGGTGGGATGGTAGCCACCAATGCAAGTGGGAACCGTGCTATCAAGTATGGGACAACTAAAGACTATGTGATGGCCATGGAGGTGGTCCTCGCTGATGGTCGGGTGATGCGAACCGGTTCAACAGCTCCTAAAACCTCTGCCGGATATGACCTGGTTCACCTCTTCTGCCGATCTGAAGGAACCCTTGGCGTGATGACGGAAATTACGGTGAAGATTCTCCCGATGCCAGAATATATTGCCTTTGCTCAGCTCTGGTTTCCTGAGGTTGAAGACGCAGGCAAGGCTGCCGAAGAAATTCTTGGAGCCGGTATTCCTCTGTCGTCATGCGAAATTTTAGACCGCTTTTCAATCGATGTGGTCAACAAAGCCATGGGACTAAACATCCCGGACAATGTAGGGTGCATCCTCTTTATCGAAATCGATGGAAACAAACAGGCGGTGAAAGAAAACATTGAGAAGATCAATCAGATTTCAAAATCATGTAATGGTCTGGGCAATCAATGGGATGATGATCCAGCTAAACGCCTAAAGATGTGGGCTGGTCGTCAGGGTCTTGTACCTTCCCTTTCAAAGGTAAGGAGAGGAGCAAAGCTGGTCCCTCTGGTTGAAGATTTTGGAGTCCCTATATCAAAGATCCCTGAAACGATCCGAAAACTTCAGGCCATTCGGGATAAACACAATTTCCCCATCCCCATCTTTGGCCATATCGGAGATGGAAACCTCCATGCTGTTTTGATTATTGATGGCCGTAAAAAGGAGGAGTGGGAAGTCGCCAGAAAGATTGCGCAGGATTTTATAGATCTAACTATGGAGCTCAAAGGAACATTGACGGCAGAGCACGGTGTAGGGCTTGCCAAGGCTCCATATATCCATCATGAACTGGGAATCGGTCAGGAAGTGATGCGTTCCATCAAAAAGGCTCTTGACCCGAAGAACATTCTCAACCCCGGAAAATTGGGGCTTGATGACGAAACCAAAGACATCTACGCTTTCTTCACCTATAAGGAGTTTATCGAAACGCCTGAAAAAATCAAAAGTTTTGGGCCAGAGGTCGACAATGAGATCTTTGCCTGTATCAACTGCGGATTTTGTAGGGCAGGTTGTACGGTATATGGCCGAACCGGACTTGAATCAGAGAATGCCCGGGGAAGAGTCTTACAGGCCTATTATATGATGAAGGGACTTCTGGAACCTTCCAAAGAGGTGGCAGAAAAATTCTACCTCTGCACCACCTGCCTCAACTGCAAGGCTACCTGTCCCGCAGGAGTCGTGGTTTCCGAGATTGTGGAGGCCGGCCGGCGCAAACTGGTGGAAGCTGGTTTCCTACCGGAAATCCATAAAATATTGATGGAGAACTTAAGAACAACCGGGAATCCCTTTGGAGAACCAAGAGAGAAACGAACCGATGTCTTCCCCTCCACGTTTAAACCCCAAAAGGGGCCCGTGGATACTCTCTTTTTCCCAGGGTGTGTTGCTTCGTTTCAAGATGTTAACCTGATCCCCAATCTCATGAATCTTTTTGACAAAGCCTCTGTTTCATACACGGCATTGGGTAAGGATGAAAATTGCTGTGGTTATATCTCCTATCTGGTCGGTACAGAAGAGTTCAAAGAAATGGGGAAGAAGAATCTTGAGGCTTTTGCTTCGGTTCAGCCCAAGCAGATTGTTACCACCTGTGCGGGCTGTTATAAAACATTCAAGGAACTTTATCCCAAATACCTCTCCTTTAATACTCCGGTGCTCCATGCCATCGAATATCTCGACCAGCTGATCCAAGACGGAAAATTGAAGCTTAAAAAAATTGACCCAGTGAAAGTAGCCTATCATGATCCCTGCGATCTGGGTCGCCATCTCAATATCTTCGAACCTCCAAGGGAGTTGATTAAGAAAATTCCTGGAGTTGAGTTGATCGAATTCAAAAACAACCGGCTCCTTGCAAAATGTTGTGGAGGCGGAGGAGGGATGAAGGCGTTTAATACGGAACTCTCTGGTGACATTGCTTATCAGCGCATGCTGGAAGCCCTTGAGGTTGGAGCAGAGACTGTGGTCTCAGCCTGCCCGGCTTGCAAAGCCAATCTTCAGGTAGCTGCCGCGAGACTGCGGAAAGAGAAAAAAGGAAAGATCAAGGTGATGGATATCACAGAATTATTAGCCGAAGCCGTTGCCTGATATCCCAAAAGTCCATAGGGTTAATTTACTAGGAAAAGAATATATCCCCAAAAGCCCTCTTTCAAGATAAGGAAAGGGGGGTATGAACAATGGGTATCAGAGGTGGTTTGGGAGTTGCTCTTTTTGATTTACACACCATGCGCTAAGCGCTCTGCGATTGAGGTTATTTCGTAAGGTAGTCTTTCCAGATCTCTTCGATCCCATCGAACCATTCCCGTACTTCGTAGAGAAAAGAGAGATCATCAAGGTATTCTTCCAGGGAGTGGCCGGTGGAAATTTCCACAAAGGTTTGACAGGTCTTTTGAAATGCAGGCTGAAATTGATCACACCCAAACCCTTCTGGTACGTTCCCGTTTGGAGGCAGGTCAGAAAAGGCCTCTCCCCACCGGTCATAGAATCTTCCATGAATACAGCGAAGACATTTCTTCTCTCGAACTTGAACGGACCGATCGATTTCCTCGTCGATCGCTTCCTGGATCATGATTCGGAGAAGCCTACCCCTCTCCCGTTCATCCAGTTTCCGGGCAATCTGGACGATCTCACATTTGATTTCCTGAATGGAATGAGAAATTTCGTCGAGCAAAATCTGAGGGGTTAGGTGTTGCTCCATTCGATGGAGACGGACCTCCTGGAAAATCAGGGCTTTGATTCCTAATTTGAGAAGGTTGATCAATTCCTGATCCATACGCCTAACATGAACATACCAAAAAAAGGAAAGCTTAGCAACCCCAAAAATGATGAAAGGGTCATCCCTCAGTGATGGGGTGTTTTCGGTTTAAAAGGGTTGGAACGTTCCCCCTCCAAAACCTTGAATAGCGGTTATAAAAGGTTATCCCCATCGAAGCCCTCATGCCCTTTGAATCGGTTTTTTTTAAATCAGATTGGGTCGTTTGACGAACAGAGGTTTCACTTCAAGGTTTTTCCGAAGCAACCTCCCAACCCTTTTTTATTTCTTTAACTGAGGGGTTACATGAAAGGAGAGATGGGTTAAGTTTCCTCGCAACGCCAATATTGAAATCGGATTGTTGGGAAAAATTATCTCTTGATGGTAGGGAGGGATAGGAGATAAACCGTTACTCCTAAAGCAATCAAAATCAGTGTGATTTTAACCGCTAAAGGATGGATAATAAAAAAAACCGAGAAACCGATCGTTAACCAGATAAAAGAGATAGATAGAATTTTCGCCTTTAGTGGAACCCCTCTCCCATCCCGATAAGGCCTGAGAGAGGATCCAAGCCAACGATGGTTTAAGAGCTTATGGTAAAACCTCTCAGAACTTCTTGCATAACAGGCGGCTGCCAGTAAAAGAAAAGGGGTGGTGGGCAAAACAGGGAGAAAGATTCCTAAAATTCCAAGACCCACACAGATCGTTCCGGCAATGAATAAAGCCCCTCTCACCCATCGGTGGTGAGGGTTCTGGTTTAACGGAGCGTTTCCCTTTTTCTCTGAATATCCCTTCATGAATCAAAATTAATCAACTTTTTTATAAAAGGCAACTCCCAGCCCTTTCCTTTGGAATCGGTTGCATCATGATTCGAAAAATCATAGAATGGAAAACGATGTATTTACCCCTTGTCATCCTGGAAGGGAAAAAGATTCAACGGATTGTCTTTTCTGTCAAGGCGTCTTCTGAAGTCGTTCAACACCTCTATTTTCTGATGGAGAAAGTCTATGAGATGGGGGGGTGGTGTTTCAACCTACCCACCCGCAAACATCTCGAATCGTTTAACCTCCTAAGGGAGTCAACCAGAGAACCCAACTTAATTGGGTTTGGTCATCTTGAGGCAGAGGCTGGAGTATCCCTTTCAGGGAAACCTCTTCATCGGTTTGAATCAAAAGTTATCTCAACGATGATAAGAAATGTCGTTCCTCCAGATCTGGTCAGGAAACTTTTCTCTGCCTATCCCCACGAAGACGTCCTGACTCAGAGAGAAATAGATCGGATCACATTCGACCGATCGCGGTTTCATCAGGCTCTGTCCATCTTCGACCCAAAAGCAATCCCTTTTCTTCTCATTGGAGGTCGGTACGGTGACTGGTTATGGGGACTGGGACGAGGAGATCTATTGAAAGTAATGCTATCCGAGGCGAGACAGAAAGGGTTTATTCCCATCTTTTCAGGTCAGTGGGCCACCTATGTTCTTCCTAAGTCAAAACGTCTCGAGGCAGCCGCTTATGCCATCCCCGTGAATAAGAGAAAAGCCTTTTTCGATCTTAACCAGGCATTGGATCTTATCAAAAAGTTTGAAAAACCCATCCTCAGCCTCGACCCCCTTGCCGGGGGCAAGCTCATGAGGGAATCTGAGCAAGCCTTTTCATTCCTTCTGAATGAGTTGAAAGTCTATTCAGTCTTTGCTGAAGTAACTTCCGAAAAGGATATTGAACCCCTATTCCAAACCATGAAAAAGATCCCCTCTCTCATCCCGTTCCGAAAAACATGAGGGCTCCTGCGCATAAAGGAATCGTGAGATTATCATCGAGGGGGATCGGAAGAACTTCAATCATGGTTGTTCCAAAAGCGGCCACACTTCCTGCCAGCCGATCCAGACCTGGATAGAACCAAACAATCAGAAGAGAGGAGGTCAAAAAGGCCATGGTCCCTTCAAAAGTCTTTCTAAAGAGGCGCCTCCGCCCTACCCCCTTGCCTACAAGAGCGGCCGCCGTATCCGAAAGGATCAGGATGAGCAAACTTACAATCGCAATGGTTTTGGGAAAGAGCAGAATCGTCAGGATAGAAGCAAAGAGGAAATAGGTTGACCCCATCAACCGGCGCTCTTCTTCATCCCTTAGGACCCTTCCAAAAAAGTATTTTTTGAAAAGGGCAGCCAATCCTGGGTGAAAATGACGCAGCAGATCAACCGCCAGATAGAGTAAAAAGAACGGAACAAGGAACGTCAAAATCGCTGTCTTGGGAAAAAAACCATACCCGATGGGGATAATTAGCGTCGCCAAATGAACCGCTTTTCTCCTCATCTCAATCCCTGTAATCATTCCGGCTATCTCCCCTATGTGATTTATTTCTTCCTTCGATCTTCATGGGACGCGACGTTCCCACCTTTTTCCTCTCTTCAATCATCTTTTTAAGTTTTTCCAATTCCTCTTCGCGGAGTGGTCGATATTGACCGATGGGGAGATTCCCCAATCGGATTGGCCCGAATCCGATCCGTTTTAACTTAAGGACAGGATGGCCGATAGCCAAAAACATCCTCTTCACCAGATGATTTCTGCCCTCTCCAACGACGATTTCTGCCCAGCTATGTTTTTCGGTTTGGCGTAAAACCCGTATGGAAAGTGCCTTTGCCTCTCCATCTTCGAGCTTAATCCCTTTCTTTAAACGGTTTAAGGAAAGTGGATCTGGAAAACCTTCCACCTTCACCCAGTAGGTTCTTGGAATAGAAAATTTCGGATGAGAGAGGGTATAGGCAAGATCCCCATCATTTGTGAGAAGGAGAAGTCCTTCAGCATCGAAATCGAGCCGTCCTAAAGGATAGACTCTCCACTTTACTCCTTTCAGGAGGTCTATCACGGTTGGCCGTCCAGCCGGATCTCTCACGGTAGAAACATATCCCCTTGGCTTGTGGAGAAGATAGGTCATTGGGGGCTCGGGCTTTAAAAGTCTTTTACCATCCACTTTGATATGATCCCGAAAGACATCCGCCTTAAACCCGAGTTGGCGGATGATTTGGCCATTCACCATGACCCGTCCCTCGAGGATCATCTGTTCCGCCTGACGCCTTGAGGCAATTCCAGCCTTTGCCAATATTTTCTGAATTCGCTCAAGCCCCATAGGATTTCTTAATCTTTTGTCTCATCCTGGAAAGGTTCCCCGAGATCTTCTTTCAACACTGTTTCTGGCTCCGGGGGAGGTTCAAGCTCCTTAAGGGTGGGGAGGTCGGAAAGGGTGTTGAGATTAAACAGTTCAAGAAAGGTCTGTGTGGTACCATAAACGAGAGGCCGTCCCGGAATATCCTTCCTGCCCATAATCCGTATCAATCCCTTTTCCAGTAAGGATCGAATGACCCATCCTGAATCAACCCCCCTGATCTTCTCAATCGTAGGACGAATGACGGGTTGTTGATAGGCAATGATGGCCAACGTTTCTAATGCGGACTGACTCAACTTCACGGGCTTTGTCTTCTTTAATCGGTGAACCCACTGAGCCCATTGTGGTTTTGTACGAAACTGATATCCCCCTGCCACCTCTACCAGTTCCATCCCCCGGGAGTCACTTTCGTATTCCTTTCGCAGTTGATCAAGTCCTTCTAATATTGCTGGTTCCTCCCATTCGGTTAGAATCTCCTGTAAGGATTTAAGTTTAATAGGAGACTCTGATACGAAAAGAAGACTCTCCAGGATGGGTTTGATGTCAAGATCACTCATCGTTTCTCATCCCATTTCTGCTCATGGAGTTCAATTCGCTCGCCTGTCGTGATGGAAGAGATGGCGTGCTTATAGACTAACTCATCGCCTTTTCCGCGAAGAATGAGACAGAAATTATCAAAACTCTGAATCGACCCTTCCAGTTTCCGCCCGGTGACCAACTCAAGCACGACATGGCTCCGGTCCCTCCGGATTCGGTTGAGAAATTGATCCTGTACATTCATTTGATTCTTTACCATGATGTCTGATCCTCCTCTCGCTTCCCTTTCTCAATCACCCTTCAGATAGGACTTTACTTCTTTAAAAATTGTTCCACGTTCTTTCACCCCATCCCGCCAGATTACCTCTTTGTCAGCTTTAAACCATGTCCACTGGCGTTTAGCATAATGTCGCGTATCTCTCTTGATGCGTCTTACTGCCTCATCCCATCCTAAATCCTTTGAAAGAAATTGAATGAAATGCTTATAACCCAGACTTTGCATCGGCTTCAACCCGGGGCTATATCCCATGTCCAGCAACCGTTCTACCTCCTGAAGGAACCCTTGTTCAATCATCCGCTCCACCCTTTCGTCAATTCGGCGATAGAGCGGTTCCCGATCCATTTCAAGACCAATCTTTAAGGTCCGGTAAGGTCGATCGCCAAAACGGTGTTGACTCCTGAAAAAGGAGATCGAGGCACCTGTGGATTCGTAAACTTCAAGGGCCCGGATCGTCCGAAAAAGGTCATGGGGATGGATCTGGGAGGCTGCCACAGGGTCAACCCTTTTCAGCCTTTGATAGAGGAAGTCTTTTCCTTTGGCTGTGGCTTCTTGTTTTAATTCCTCTCGAACCGTTGGATGAATTTTAGGGGCGTTGAACAAACCCTGGGTTAAGGCTTTAATGTAAAGGCCTGTTCCCCCAACGACTAAAATCGGAATGTTCTTCTGGTGTAAAGAATCAATCGTCTTTCTTCCAATCTCTCGATACAGACCCGCATGGAAAGGTTCATCTGGATTGACCAGATCGATCAGATGGTGCGGAATCCTCTCCTGTTCCTCCCGTGTAGGTTTGGCCGTACCGATGTCCATATAGCGATAGACTTGCATCGAATCGGCGTTCAGAATTTCAGCTCCAAAGGCTTCTGCCAATTCAAGAGCCAGATTAGACTTCCCGACTCCTGTAGGCCCAACCAGAATAACCAATCGGGGTCTTTCCCTGTGTATCGTCTCAGTCATCCGCTCTGGATTTTAATCAATTCGTCTACCGACATGCAACCATGTAACCCCTCGGTTAAAGAAATAAAAAAGGGTTGGGAGGTTGCTTCGGAAAAAACCTTGTAGCGAAACCTCTGTTCGTCAAACGACCCAATCTTATTCAAAAAATACAATTCAAAGGACATGAGGGCCCCGATGAGGGTAACCTCTTATAACCGCTATTCAAGGTTTTGGAGGAGGAACGTTCCAACCCTTTTAAACCGAAAACACCCCATCACTGAGGGATTACGCAACCGTGAAAAACTACTTGAAATCTTTTCAGGGTTTGATTAAATTTAATTGGTTTTTACTTCGACATCCCTACTCATCCCAAACGCATAATCTCCGATGCCAGATCGAGTGAAGGAGTCAAATATGTCTACAACCCTTTCCGCTGCCCTGCACATTAACCCCGAAATAAGAAGTCTCTACGAAATATCCTTAATTCCCCCCTCTATAGGGCCTCAGGAATATTTTCAAAACGTCATGACGATCCTCTCCCGGGTTTTTCCCGTCCATTATGCTGCCCTGCTCTTAAAGGAAAGCGAAAAGAAGGATGTGTTTCATTTAGAGGCTCTTTTTGGAATGAAAAGGGAGGACCATCCCCATCAAGGCCCTGTCGGTCATGGAAGCATGGCGGAGGCCATCCATTCCAAAAAAGGCGCTGTGATTCAAAAGATTCTACAAGAACCTTTTTATGAAACGTTGGTTAAAAAATCAGGATATGCGGATAAGATTAAACCTCCTCTTCTCTGTATCCCTTTATTGGACGGGGAAAACCCGATGGGAGTAATGACCATCAATGCCCTCTATGAATATAGAAATGATTTTACCAAAGATTTTCATTTTCTCTCCATTCTTGGAGCTCTGATCTGTCCAGCGATCCAACGGGGCATTCACAAAAAGATGGAAACGAAGGAGAAACCTCAAGAGGCCCGATTGAAAACGGCTAGTCTGGAAGAGATACTTGAAGAAAGACTGACTGAACTCTTAAACAAGATTGATCCCTACGTGGAGTCAAAAAGTCGAACGGGTCTTTTGGCTGATCTTGTTGGGCTCGTGGAAAAGATTTTGATTAAATCAGCCATGGAAAAGATGGGCCATGTTCAGACGGCGGCCGCACAGCTTCTGGGAATCAATCGAAACACCCTGCGCACCAAACTCAAAGAATTTAAAATCAAGACTCGATAAATTCTTTCTTTGCCTCTGTCTCCTTTCCCGATAGAAATAAAAGCCTCTTGCAATCAACCCGGGGAGAAGTCAAAATGAAGTCTATGAAGGCCCTGAAAAAAGATCTTGAAGAAATAAGAATACGTTGTGACCAATGGGGAGCCTCACTCTTCGGAACAGCCCATTTAAGTCCCTTAAGAAAAGAAGATTTTCTCCTTCCCCCCAACACCCTCGATTACCTCCCTTTCGCTATCTCTGTGGGCTATCATCTATCAGATGCTATACTTGAGAGCATCGTAGACGCCCCAACACCGCACTATTTCCATCACTATCAACGGGTCAATATTCTCCTCGATACGATTGGACTGATGGTCTGTTCAGCCCTTCAGAAAAAAGGGTACCAGGCCATGCCCATTGCCGCTTCACAGATCATTGACTGGAAAAATCAGAGGGGCCATCTCTCCCACAAACTTGTGGCTCACGCGGCGGGCCTCGGATGGATCGGGAGGAATAATCTTCTGGTCAATGAAACCTTTGGTTCCAGGATTCGACTTGTAACGATCCTCACCGATCTCCCCATGGAATTCAATGTTCCTGTAGAAAGAGATTGTGGGTCCTGTCGCAGGTGCATCCACGTCTGTCCAGCAGGAGCGATCCAAGAGCGTCCAGAAGATTTTGACCATCTCCGTTGTTTTGAACAATTGAAGGTTTTTTCGAAGACCCTACATCTCAGCCAACATATCTGTGGCATCTGCGTTAAAGCCTGTAAGGGCTTCAAGGGGTCGAGTCACCATGGGTGTCAGTGAACTTTGAAAAGCACCAGAACCCTTACCCCTTGAATCCTTTAACCCTTTGAACAAAGTCATGAAAGATTATGAGGTCATTGTCGTAGGGGGAGGCCATGCCGGAATTGAGGCTTCCCTTGCTTGTGCTCGGATAGGACATTCAACCCTTCTGATCACTCAGAAGATAGAACAGATCGGATATATGTCCTGTAACCCCGCCATCGGTGGTCTCGCGAAGGGCCATCTTGTTCGAGAGATCGACGCCCTGGGAGGAGAAATGGCTAAAGCCACCGATGAGACAGGTATTCAATTCAAACAGCTCAATATCACCAAAGGGCCTGCTGTTCGTTCTTCAAGGGCACAGGTGGACCGCCACGCTTATCGCCTTCGGATGAAAAAGGCTGTTGAGAGTCAGAAAAATCTCTTGATCAAACAGGCGACGGTCGAAGAGATCCTCGTCAAAAATCATTCCGTCGTTGGAGTGAAAACGGACGAAGATGAAACGATCCTGACGAAGACCCTCATCCTCGCTCCTGGAACCTTTCTCAATGGTCTCGTCCATATTGGTCTGGAGCACTTTCCTTCCGGAAGGATGGGAGATCCACCCTCCATTAGTTTATCCGAATCGCTTAAACGCCTTGGATTTCGTATGGGAAGGCTCAAGACAGGGACCACACCTCGCTTGGATGGCAATAGCATTGACTTCTCAGGATTGACCCCTCAGTACGGAGATGATCCCCCGGTCCCTTTCTCCTTTTCAACAGAAAAGATTCAAACGGAACAAGTTCCCTGCTATATCACTTACACCAACCTCACCACTCACGAAATTATCAAAAGCGGTCTTGATCGCTCTCCCCTCTTCTGTGGCGTCATTAAAGGGATCGGGCCAAGATATTGTCCCTCCATTGAGGACAAGGTGGTCCGTTTCGCCGACAAGAAGAGGCACCAGATCTTTCTTGAACCCGAAGGAAAAGATACGAATGAAATCTACCCGAATGGAATCTCTACCAGCCTTCCTCTGGACATTCAGATCCGGATGCTTCGGTCCATTCAAGGGCTTGAGAAGGTTGAGATCATCCGACCAGGCTATGCCATTGAGTATGATTTTGTCGATCCCACTGAATTGAACCCTTCTCTCGAAACCAAAAAGATCAAAGGCCTCTTCCATGCAGGACAGATCAATGGCACATCCGGATACGAAGAGGCTGCTGCACAGGGATTAATGGCCGGAATCAACGCCTCTCTTTACATTCGGGGAGAATCTCCCTTGATTCTGAAACGTTCCGACGCCTATATTGGCGTTTTGATTGATGATTTGGTGACCAAAGGAACCTCTGAACCTTATCGGATGTTTACCTCTCGAGCCGAATATCGCCTCCATTTGAGAGAAGACAATGCCGACTTAAGGTTGAGGGAGATGGGGTATCGGGTAGGATTGGTGAAAGAGGAAGATTATCGTAAGTTTTTAGAGAAAAAGATGGCCATCGAAAAGACCCTTTTAAAAATTTCAGAATTCAAATTGACCCCCAGCCGAGAAAACAATGAAACCCTCCATCGCTGGGGATGCACCCCTTTGAAGAAGGATGCCTCTCTCTTTGAATTATTAAAAAGACCTGAGATTCATTTTGAGCATCTTGTCCATTTTGATCCGATCCTCAAAGAGCTCAAAAGGGAAGTCCGAGAACAGGTGGAGATTCAGGTTAAATATGATGGCTATATCAAACGACAGATGGATCTCATCGAACGAGCCCAAAAGTTGGAAGAGGTAAATTTCCCAAAGGATTTTGATTTCTCTTCTGTGATGGGTCTGTCCACAGAGGTGCGGGAGAAATTGACCAAAATCAGACCGATTTCCCTAGGCCAGGCTTCCAGGATTTCCGGAGTTACCCCTGCTGCCATCTCCATTCTCATGATCAACCTGAAAAAACAGGGTTACCTGTAACGCCCTTTCTGGCGTGACTACGTCTTCTTAGCTTCTTATTTCTGTGATGAGGGTCATGATCTTCCTGGCAGTATATTCTGCAGTATCGGCAAGACCTTCTACGGGCAAAAAGTGATCCGCATTAGATCCAAAGAGGCAGGTAACGGATGCAGGAAATTCCTCATTAGCAAGATTGAACAGATAATAGAGGGGGATTCTTGGCAGTGGATAAAGGGTAAAAGAGAAATCATATCGCTTCACATCCCGATTCGGATGGCCAGAAAAGCGGGCGATGAGTTCTTCTTGTTTTTTCTGAATGGAGTCGACATAGGGAATCAGAGATTTTTCTGCATTCATGGCAAAGGCAGCCTGATACCCCATGCCTCCTGGAAATTGCCTGAACGCCTTTAAGGGTTGGAGTTGAACCGGTTCATTCTGAACAAAACTGGCATAGATCGCAATGAGGATCCCTTCAGCACTCCGGAGGGGTTCGCCCCCAAGAATAATCTCCTTCGGATAAATCTCGCATGGCTCCCCGAAAGCCTGAAGATGAAGCCCTTTGGATTCATATCGGGCAGGAAGGGCTTTCTCCAGCTCCTGAATGGGCCTCGACCATGCTTTCTGAAGATACTCTTTTTGAATATCGAGTAGATTTTGAGTCATTTTAAATCACCGATGAGGTTCAATGACCACCTTGATCGATTCCTTTGCCTCCTCAACGAGCTTAAACCCTAAACCTGTTTGGGCCAGAGGCAGGCGATGGGAAATCATTTCCTTTAAGGGTAAACGATGGGTCCTGATCAACGCAATTGCTTGAGCAACATCCTTAGGAGCCCCACCATAGGTGGGAAGAAGGGTAATGCCATCATTCCAAAAATTAAAAAATGGAAAGGAGAGATCCACATCCGGTGGAAGGACTCCAAAACAGAGAACCGTTCCGCCCCGTTCTGCAGACGCAAGTCCCTGTCGGTAGGCCTTTAGGTTTCCAGCACAGACAATCACGAGGTCCGCCAGGCGTCCATGATTGATCTCACGGATTTTTTCAGGATTCACCTCATCCGCCTTTAGAACATCGTCGGCACCAAACGTTTGGGCTGATTTCAATCGAGACGGATTGATATCCGATGCCATAATCCTTCCCGCACCCGTTGCCTTTGCCAATGCAATATGGAGGATTCCTGAAATTCCACTCCCAATGACAAAGACACTCTGGCCTGGCTTGAAATTTGCCAGCCGGTGGCCCCTTAACACACAGGCCAGAGGTTCAACAAAAACACCTTCTTCAAAAGAGATCTCTTCAGGCAGGATGAAGGTTCCGCGATCCACATGGATTGCCGAAACTCGTAAATATTCAGCAAATCCCCCTGGATCGAAGTTGGTCCTCCTTAACGTATCACAAACCGTATGATGGCCGTTCAAACAGTGGTAACAGGTGTTGCATGGAACGTGATGGGAAACAAAGACCCGATCTCCGACTTTAAAATCTTTTACCCCCTCCCCTATTTCAACAATCTCCCCTGCAATCTCATGGCCAAGCACCCGGGGCGCCTTTTTGATCCGATACCACTCCATCACATCACTACCACAGATACCACTGGCCAAAACCTTAATCAATAATTCTCCAGGGCCAATGGTTGGGATGGGCATCTCCTCCAACCGGATATCCTGATTGTTATAATACATGGCAACTCGCATAAATTTCTTAACTATTGCAGGGAGTCTTTGGCGTCAAGACTACCGAAGAATAAAACTTGATGCTTTAGGCCCCATCCCCTTTTCCTGTTCGAAGATCTCATTTGCTTCTTTTACGGTGGCTTTTTCGTGAATGATGGCGCGCAGAGCTTTGATCATGGCTACGGGATGGTCATTCTGCCAGATGTTTCTTCCGAGATTAACCCCAATGGCACCTTTTTCCATGCCGTCATGAACAAACTGAAGCACCTCCAGATCCGTATCCACCTTGGGTCCACCTGCCATGACCACTGGGACCGGACAGCCATTGACGACCCTGTCGAAATTTTCGCACCAGTAGGTTTTGACAATGCGTGCTCCTAATTCAGCGGCAATGCGACAGCACAGAGCAAGGTAACGAGCATCCCTTTTCTCCAGCTCCTTTCCTACGGCAGTCACAGCCATCACGGGAATGCCGTACTTTTCTCCCTCATCCACCAGTTTTGCAAGATTTAAGAGATTCTCCTTCTCATGGTCACTTCCGATAAAAATAGACATCCCCACAGCAGAAACATTGAGCCGAATGGCCTCTTCCATGGAGGTGATTAGGCCTTCATTAGAAAGGTCTTTGCCAACCATGCTCGTTCCACCTGATACCCGGAGGATAATCGGTTTTGTATTGGCAGGATCGATCGCTGAACGTAATACGCCTCTCGTTACAAAGAGAGCATCACAATAAGGAAGAAGAGGTTTGATCGTCTCACCGGGTTTCTCCAGTTTACGGGTAGGTCCCTGAAAATAACCGTGATCAATGGGTAAAAAGAGACAATGTCCATCAGATGGGATCAATTGCGCCAAACGATTCTTCATTCCCCATTCCATGGCTTACTCCTTCGGGTCGTTTGGAGTAAAGAGTTCGTAGTTCGGAATTGATATAAATAAATTTTTATTCCGAGATCAGAACTCCGAACTCCTAACTATTTTGGATATACTTCACCACCAGATCGCCTACCTGCGAAGTCCTGTAGCCCATCTTCCCTGCGCTTAAGTTTTTCACATCGTTCTTAACAACTTTCATGATCGCTGATTCTATGGCTTTAGCCGCTTCTGCCTGCCCGAGATGGTCTAACATCATCTGACAGGCTCCAATCGCTGCAAGGGGACTGACGACTCCCTGCCCTGTGTATTTCGGAGCAGAACCACCCATCGGTTCAAACATGGAGACTCCTTTAGGGTTGATATTTCCTCCAGCCGCGATGCCCAGACCTCCCTGGATCATCGCACCTAAATCAGTAATGATATCCCCGAACATATTGTCGGTGACGATCACGTCAAACCATTCCGGGTTCTTCACCATCCACATACAGATGGCATCCACGTGAGCATAATCCGTCTCGATATCGTCAAACTCCTTCGCCACCTCTTTAAAGGTTCTTTCCCAGAGGTCAAAGGCGTAGGTCAGGACATTCGTCTTCCCACAAAGGGTGACCTTTTTCTTTTTGTTCCGTTTTCGGCAATATTCAAACGCATATCTGAGACAACGCTCTACCCCTTTCCGGGTATGAATCGCTTCTTGAATGGCTACCTCATCTGGAGTCCCTTTTTTATGAACCCCTCCTGCCCCCAGATAGGCTCCTTCCGTATTTTCTCGGATAACGACAAAATCAATGTCTTCAGGTCCTTTGTCTTTAAGAGGCGTATCCACTCCGGGATAGAGTCTGACAGGTCTGAGGTTGATATACTGATCCAGCTCAAATCGGGTTCTCAAAAGAATCCCTTTCTCAAGGATCCCCGGTTTAACCTCTGGATGTCCGATGGCTCCCAGGTAGATGACATCCATTTTTTTTAACGCCTCGAGAACCGAATCTGGTAAAATCTCTCCGGTTTTGAGATAATGTTCCCCTCCTAATTCGTAATGAATCAGTTGATAGTTGAAATCAAATTTTTCGGAGACCGCTTTTAGAACTTTTAGCCCCTCAGCCACGACTTCAGGACCGGTCCCATCTCCCGGAATCACAGCAATCTTAAACATGGTTTTCTTATTCCTCCTTATGATGTCCTTTTGTCACATTATCTCCTCACAACGTAACCCCTCGCGACACTGTCATAGCCAGCACAGCGCCTTTTTTCCAATATCCTTCCGATAATGAACCCCTTCCCACGATATCTTCTGAACCGCTTGATAGGTTCTTTCAATTGCCTTTGGAATATTTTCCCCAAGTCCTGTCACTCCTAACACTCTTCCTCCGCTGGTAACCGTCTGGCCATCCATCAAGGCGGTCCCTGCATGGAAGACAAAAATGTCCTCCAACCTGGAAACCTCATCCAGGCCCTTGATGATTTTTCCTTTTTCGTAGTTTCCTGGATAACCTTTTGATGCCATGACGACACAGACCGAAGCCCGATCATCCCATTCAATTCTGCATTGAGAGAGAGTCCCTTCAATACATGCCAGCAGGAATGGCACTATATCTCCTTTCATCCTCATCAACACCGGCTGGGTTTCTGGATCTCCAAAGCGAACATTGAATTCTAACACTTTGGGTTGTCCGTTATGAATCATCAAGCCTGCGTAAATCACCCCTTTGTATGGTCTCCCCTCCTCTGCCATCCCTTGAATGACAGGTCTTAAAATCTTCTCCACAATCCTTTGATTCACCTCTCCAGTCACCACAGGAGCGGGAGAATAGGCTCCCATCCCACCGGTGTTTGGCCCTTCGTCCCCATCATAAACCGGTTTATGATCTTGAGAGGACGCAAGAGGAAGAATAGCTTTTCCATCTGTCAGAGCAATATAGGAGGCCTCCTCTCCAACCAGATATTCCTCAATCACCACCCGATGGCCTGCCTCCCCGAAGATTTTTTTCACCATCATTTGGTCAATGGCTTCAATAGCATCATCGACCGTCTTGCAGAGGATGACCCCTTTGCCTGCCGCTAACCCATCCGCTTTGACGACAAGGGGGGTACCCTGCTCCCGAACATATTCGATAGCCTGCTTTCGGTCTTCAAAGACTTCAAACGAGGCTGTGGGGATGTGATAGGTCTTCATGACTCTCTTGGCAAAGGCTTTACTTCCCTCCAGCTCAGCTGCCTTTTGATTGGCACCGAAGATGGCAAGCCCTCTCGATTCAAAGAGATCCACAATGCCTCGGGTAAGGGGCTCTTCTGGACCCACCACCGTCAGATCAATTCTTTCTTTTAAAGCAAAATCAAGGAGACCCTTTAAATCATTGGCGTTAATGGAGACAAGAGCTGCCTGCTGGGCTATCCCAGCATTTCCAGGAGCACAAAACACCTTCGACACTCTGGGACTCTGAACTATCTTCCATACCAGAGCATGCTCTCTACCACCGCCACCCACCACCAGAACCTTCATAACGTCCTCGTATGTCGTAAGTGAAAGGGGTAAAGTATTATTTACGACTCACCCTTACCCCTCACCCTTCATGGGATTAATGACGAAAGTGTCTCATCCCTGTAAAGACCATGGCGATCTCATACTCATCTGCTGCTGCAATCACCTCGTCATCTCGAATCGAACCACCGGGCTGGATGATTGCCACCGCCCCTGCTTCTGCGGCTGTATCAATACCATCTCTAAAAGGAAACATGGCATCTGAAGCTAAAACGGTCCCTTTGGTTGAGGTTCTTGCTTTCATGACCGCCAGTCGGGTTGAATCCACCCGGCTCATCTGACCTGCCCCAATTCCTACAGTTCGGTCCTCCCTGGCCAGCACGATGGCATTCGATTTAACATGCTTGGCGACCTTCCAACCAAAGGCCATGGCCTTCTTTTCCTCATCGGTTGGCGTTCGTTTTGTCACCACCTTCCATTGATTCATCGGAACCCTTCCGAGATCTCGATCCTGAAGAAGAAGTCCTCCCACGACCTTTCTCAAGTCGAATCCTTTCTGATGGATGAAGGAGGTCAGCGGAGGGGTTTGAAGGATCCGTAAATCCTTTTTGGCTTTTAGAACTTCTAATGCCTCTGGATCAAACCCTGGAGCGATGATGGCCTCAAGGAAAATATCTCGCATTTCTTGGGCTGTTTCGGGATCGACCGATCTATTAAACCCAACAATACCACCAAACGCAGAGACAGGGTCGCAGTCTCTTGCTTTTCGATATGCATCCACCAAACTCTTGAAAGAGGTTGCTACTCCGCATGGGTTATTGTGCTTGATAATCACAACCGCTGTTTCTTCGAATTCTTTTACGGTTTCATAGGCTGAATCGAGATCAAGAATATTATTATAGGACAATTCTTTCCCCTGTAACTGGACTGCGTTGGATACCGAAGGCTCGGTAAGCAGGTATTCCCGGTAAAAGGCTGCCTTCTGATGCGGATTTTCTCCGTATCGCAAGTCCTGAACTTTCTTCACCTGAAAGGTAAAGGTTTCAGGAAAGGCAACTCTCTCTTCCCCCTGTTCGATCTGACCGAGGTAGTTTGAAATTGCTCCGTCATAGCGAGCAGTATGTTGGAAAACCTTTTTGGCTAATCGAAAATTGGTCTCCAGGGAAACCTCTCCTTTCTCCTTTAACTCTGCAAGAACGGAATCATAATCTGCTGGATCAACCAAAACAGTTACATCAGGATAATTTTTTGCCGCGGACCGGAGCATGGTGGGTCCTCCAATATCAATGTTTTCGATCGCCTCCTCAAGCGTACAATTTTCTTTTGCCACTGTGGCTTCGAAGGGATAGAGATTGACCGTCACAAGATCAATAGGTAGAATTCCATGTTCCCTCATTTTCTCAACATGTTCCGGTTTTGATCTCTGGCCCAATAAGCCACCATGGACCATCGGATGAAGTGTTTTTACCCTTCCATCCATCATTTCTGGAAATCCTGTGTAATCGGAGATATCTTTGACAGAGAGCCCCTGTTCTCTCAATAGATTGGCTGTCCCTCCCGTCGAAAGGATCTCCACTCCCATCTGGGCAAGAGCCTTTGCAAATGGGATCACTCCTGACTTATCTGAAACGCTGATGATCGCCCTTTTGATTTTAGCCATCCCTTCTTCCTCCGTGGTCAGGAATAAAGGATTCGAGGGGTCCAGGGTTCAAAGGTTATTGTTTACCCATGACTTCCCCCCTTGAAACCTTGACTTCTTGATCCCTGACCTTTAATACCCCAATTCCTCTCCTACCACAATGACCAGGATATCCGTCAGCGATGGCCTTCGCTCGTGGACGACCACCGCTCGGCAGATTCGATTGGGTGAATGACAATCAACACACCTTCCTACTTTGGCACATGGAACATCGATGTTGAGCCGTTTTGCGTTGAGAGGGGCGGAGACATTCTTTATCCTTTTGATCGCTTCGGGAACATCGTCCACGATCTTATTATACCCGGCAACCACAATGACTTTGCCCGGTCCAAAGACTGAGGCGTTGACCCGATTTCCAATCCCATCGATATTCACCAATTCTCCATTCAGAGTTAGGGCATTGACGCTGCTCAGAAAGAGATCGCAGGTCATCTGGGCTTTGCGAATTGCAAGAACTTCTTCCTTAGAAAGCCCGGGCTTCCAGTGGTTGTAAAGGAGATTGCCCTGCCCTTCAAGTTTTTCCAGAATCCCCAATTCCCTGATGGTCATCGATCCCCCAACCCCGACTTTCTGAGTTGAGTTTACGTGTTTTAAGATCTCCTCAACCGCTTCCTCCTTGTTTTTCACATAGATCGCCTTAAAATCGTGGGTCTCCAATTTTTCAACGACCTTTTGGGCCCTTTCATCCACCCACCATTGCCTGACCGGATCCATCTAATCCTCCTTCACAAAATCGAGAAATATTCCTCTAATTCAAAATCGGTGACTCGTGCCCGATATCGCTCCCATTCCACCTTCTTGTTTTGGATGAATTTATAAAAAACCTCGTCTCCCAATGCTCTTCGCACCAGATCGCTCTTTTCGGTTATTTGAATAGCCTCCCAGAGATCCTCAGGGAGAGTATCAATCTTATATTTTCTCCTCTCTTTCTCCGTCATCTCGTAAACATTTCGTTCCACCGGGTCTCTCAGAGGATATTTCTTCTCAATGCCCTCCAGTCCCGCAGCCAACATAACAGCAAAGGCAAGATAGGGGTTGCAGGCAGGATCCGGACATCGATACTCAACTCGTGTGGCCACTTCTTTTCCGGGTTTGTAAACCGGGATGCGGATCAGATCAGAACGATTCTTTTGAGCCCAGGAGATATAGACGGGTGCCTCGTATCCCGGTACCAGTCTTTTATAAGAATTCACCCATTGGTTCGTGACCAAAGTAATTTCCCGGGCATGTTTCATCAAACCTGCAATATAATGTTTTGCGATGTCCGAGAGATGATACTTGTCCTTTGGATCAAAAAAGGCATTCTGATTCCCTTTAAAAAGGGATTGATGGGTATGCATCCCGCTTCCATTCACGCCGAATACAGGTTTAGGCATAAAGCTGGCATAGACTCCATTTTTCAAAGCCACCTCTTTAACGATCAAGCGATAGATCATTGTGCGATCGGCCATGGTTAAGGCATCGGTATATTTGAGGTCGATCTCGTGCTGGCTGGGGGCCACCTCGTGATGGCAGTATTCAACCGGTACGCCCATTTCTTCGAGAGCCATCACAACCTGTTTACGGAGATCGCTTGCAACGTCAATCGGCGTAAGGTCGAAATAGCCTCCCGAATCGAGAAACTCCGGTTTTCCTGTAGAATTCTTAAAAAAGAAGAATTCGAGTTCAGGACCGACATTGAAGGTATAGCCCATCTTTGCAGCCCTCTCTAAATTCTTCTTCAGGACCCATCGGGGATCACTCTGGTAGGGGTGTCCATCCGGCTGGAGGATGTCACAGAACATGACAGCCACTACATGATCATTCGCCTTCCAGGGAAAGATTCGGAATGTGGAAGGATCGGGTTTGGCTACCATGTCACTTTCATCAATTCTTGCAAATCCAGCAATAGAAGACCCATCAAATCCCATCCCCTCCTCGAGAGCATCTTCCAGCTCTCGGACGGTAATGGCAAAGCTTTTTAAAAAACCCAGGATGTCTGAAAACCAGAGTCTGACGAATCTAACTTTTTTCGCTCTTGCGATTCGCAAAACATCTTTTTTGCTTAATGCAGCCATGATAGCCCCCCTGGTCAATAAGAGATAATTCAAGTTAGCATAATCTCCCTCTACTGGTCAACCCTCTTCACCGCTAAACACTTAACGCTCTGGGTAAAGCGATACCGGGAAAGTTGACAACCCTTTCCATTTTTTGTATAAGTCCTTTTGAAAAGAAAGGAACCCCACAGTGCTCTACAAAAAGACATCCTACAAACAGCAGATCAAGGCACTCACCGAGATCAGCAAAGCCATCTCTTCCGATCGCTATCTCGATGACATCCTCAAACTCATCGTCACCGTGACGGCCAAAGTGATGGATTCAAAAATTTGTTCTCTCTGGATTCTGGACGAGAGGGAGAAGGTTTTAAAAATCCGAGCCACTCAAACGATGAGTGAAGAGTATCTTAAGGAGCGAAGTCTTAAATTAGGGGAAGGCGTTGTCGGGTATGTGGCCCAGACAAAAAAACCCTTGGCCATCCTCGACGTTCTTAAAGAACCCCGCTACAAAGAAAAAGAACTCGCCAAAAAAGAAGGGCTGGTCTCCATGCTCAGCGTTCCTCTGGCGATCAAGGATAAAGTGATCGGTGTGATCAATTGTTATACCTCCTATCCTCATGAATTTACTGAGGCGGAAAAAGATATGCTCACTGCGGTTGCCAGTCAGGCCGCTATCTGTATCGAGAGCACAGAACTGATGGTCAAGACGAAAGTGATCCAGGAGGAATTGGAAATTCGAAAACTGGTCGAAAGGGCCAAGGGGGTTTTGATGAAGCGCCAAAACTTGAGCGAAGAAGAAGCCTTCAAACGCATTCGGAAGGCCAGCATGGATAGTCGAAAAACCATGCGTGAAATTGCTGAGGCCATTCTCCTCACCGACAAAATGGGAGGATAGTTCCTTAAGTTCTTTTCATAGCTAACTCAATCTTAGGCTTTAACGAGTTAAAATCAATCTTCTGCTCCTGACAGGCTTTTCTAACGGTCATGGCCCTCCCCAGAGTCTTTCGAAGAAGGGGATTCGTAATCTTCTCAAACCCTGCCTCTTTTAAAATCGGGATGACCCCTGGAAACTGTTCGGTCAAGGCATAGACCGTTTCGTTTCCGGTAAAAACCTCGATGGGCTTCTCTTCGTAAGCCTCTTCTCTGCTCATTGTTACCCAGATATTGATTCCGAAAAGAATGAGTGCCACCACTTCCAAAAACCCTGTAAATCCTACGATCTGATGGATGGTCGGATTTCGGGTCGCTGCGAGAATTTCAAACGCAATACGAGCTCCATTTCCAATATTTAAAAGCCAGAAAGTCCATTGGGTTAAGGTCCCGCTCCAGATCCGATTGCCTGTAAAAACAGGGACCATTTTCATCGAATATCCGATGATGAGCATACTTACGAAACCCACCGTATAGCCATGGTTCGCTGCTCCACGAAGCATATGTTGTGTATAAGGGTCCTTTGTCATGATCTGAAAAAGAGCAATCCCGAGGGAGAGGGCCAGCCACCCATAACCCACCCGGATGAAGCGCTCGTGGCTCCGATCCATCCGGACATCATCCAGATCCCCCACCCTCTTTTCAAAGACCCGCAATGAGAGGATAAAGACCCAAGTAAAATGGGCAATGAGCAGAAGGGTGAGAAAATAAATCGCCTGAATCCTTGTAAGCGATGAAACCACATAGCCGATCAATGAGAGATTATAAATCCAGAAAAACTTTTTGATCATGCCTTCTCGGACAGGAGGGGTATCCAGGAAGGATGGAACCGTCTTTGCCGAAATCCCAAAGATAAAATTGAAGGCAAAACCCATCAGGAAAAGGTGAACCCAGGCGCTGAAAAGGTAAGGAGGAACAGAGCCAGCAATCAGAGGATGGTCTGATGGAAAAGCCCCTGAGTAAAGCTGGAGGTTTAAGACGGTATAGATCATCCCGCTGACTAAAAACCAGACAATCCCTGCGACAAGAAAATTGTCCTGAATCCCTTTGGGTTCGGTGCTCTTCCTGAGGGTCTTCAAACAGACGCCAAGAAAGATGGCAGCGGCTGCTGTATCGAGAAGTCCTGCCACCAGTGGATAGAGAGGTGGATTCGATTCCTCAACATAATAGAAGAATGCCCTTATGATTAATCCAGCAAGAACCAAGTAATAACTGAGGTTCGCCCATTTTCTTCCGACCAGGGCCGTACCTTTCAACCTCGGAAGAATGAAGTAGAAGAATCCCATAATATAAAGCCCCACCCATCCAATAAGCTGACTTGAACCGTGCATCTGGATGGCTCTTTTAGAGAGGATATCAAAAGAGCCACCCATCCCCACCTCAAAAAGTTTGATTGCGCCATAGAGACAACCCGTGGTCACTGAAACAATAAGTGCAGTTTTGATAAACTTCTGATAGATCGTATCACCGATAAGGGAAGGATCGATTTCAATCGCTTCGACCTTGCCGGGTTTCTCAGAAACGGCAGCCTCCAGTTCCCGCGCAAAGGATTCATACTCCACTCCGTGAGCCTTTGTAAAAAAGGCCATCGGTTCATGGGGTCCACAGGTTTTTCCAACGATGAGAAGGTTATATTTCTGAAAGACCTTTGCCGTCTCCGGATATTGATCCAGAACCTCCTTCACCGTCATATTACGATCGATTTTGTTTGTCATTGAGACTCCCCTCTATATGAACTCCATGACCAAATCATAATTCTTCAGTAACAGATCTTCATTGACTTGGGTCAAAAATCCTATCTAAATTAAATGGTTAACTAAATTAAATGGTTAACTAAGGACGGATTCCTGGGGAGAGAAACTCTACAAGATTATTATGCAATGGGGCCCATTCATCGTTCATCACGATGAGAAAGGATGAAAGCAAGGGTAATGATAGATGTTTGTCAACATCCGCTGCTAAAGTGGATTCTGATCGCAGAAACAGCCGAATGTCCCGAACTCGCAACAGTTGGGCATCTCTTCTAATCTGACGCATTTCCCACAGAGTTCTCCAGGGTCTTTGACTCCATGGCAGGGGACGATCAATCCCGGGCATACAAAATCACACCCTCGGCAAAGGCGGCAGGTCTCCGGCCTTCCATTGAAAGGCATGCTTATTTTTCTTCCTGTGCCTCTCCCAACAAAACCGAGCGCTCTCCCATCCATCTGTTCATAACACATCCGGATACATAGGCCGCAGAGGATACATCGATTATCCTCCATCGGAAAACGGACTTTAAGCAATCCAAAACGGGCTGCAATATCCTGGGCCAATTTCACATTGGGAGCACTGGCAACTAGGAGCTCCGCTAGCATCTTTCTGGCATGGATAATTTTGGGGGTCTGGGTTTGAACCAACAGTCCCTCCCTCACCTCATAAGTGCAGGCTGTGTCAATAAAAGGTTTGCTTCCATTCTGACTGATCTCAACCACACAGATCCGACAACCTCCGTAAGGGGTGAGATGCTCCATAAAACACATTGTCGGGATGTGAATTCCGAACTCACGCCCTGCCTGGAGAATGGTGCTCCCCTTCTCCACCTCTAACAATCTCCCATCGATGGTGATATTGACGGTTTCCCTTTTCATTGATCTTCTCCTTTATTGAACGATCACAGCCTCTTCTTTGCATACCTCTTTACAGGAGCCACATTTTGAACAGAACTCGACAAGGATGCGGTGAATCTTCTTCTTCTCTCCCTCGATGGCTTGGGTTGGACAGATCTTTGCACACGCCCCACACCCTGTACAATCCTCTGAAATCGAATACTGGATGAGCGGTGTGCAGACACCTGCCGGACACCTCTTCTGACGGATGTGCGCCTCAAACTCTGGCCGGAAGTATCTCAGGGCAGAAAGCACAGGATTGGAAGCGGTTTTTCCCAGGCCGCAGAGGGAGGTGTCCCCTACCACTTGAGCCAACTCTTCAAGAAGCAACAGGCTTTCCTCGTTTCCATTCCCTTCTGTGATCCTGTCTAATATCTGCCCCATCCTCTTTAGTCCTTCTCTGCAGGGAAGGCATTTGCCGCAGGATTCCTCTTCGAGGAAATGGACAAAGTATTTTGCCACATCGACCATACAGGTTCCCTCATCCATCACGATCATCCCGCCAGAGCCCATCATCGAGCCCACCTCTGTCAGGCTGTCGAAATCGACGGGAAGATCGAATAAGGAGGCCGGAATACAGCCTCCTGAAGGACCTCCGGTCTGGACGGCTTTGATCTTTCGTCCGTCCTGCTGGCCACCTCCGATATCGTAGATGATCTCCTTTAGAGTGATCCCCATGGGCACTTCGACCAGGCCGGTATTTTTGACCTTTCCCACCAGAGAGAAAATCTTTGTCCCCTTGCTCTTCTCAGTCCCAATCGAAGAAAACCACTGGCTCCCTTTTTCAATGATCAGGGGGACATTGGCCCAGGTCTCCACATTGTTGAGAGTGGTAGGTTTTCGCCAGAGCCCTTGCTTCACTGTCCGAATCTGCTTACTTCTCGGCTCTCCAACCCTGCCTTCAATGGACGCAATCAGTGCAGTTGATTCCCCGCAGACAAAGGCGCCTCCTCCTTTGGTAATCTCCACCTCGAAATTGAAACCAGAACCCAAGATGTTCTGCCCTAATAATCCCGCTCTTTTGGCTTGCTGTATGGCAATCTCTGCATTCTTGTATGCCAAAGGATATTCATGCCTTATATAAATAAACCCATGATCAGCTCCTATGGCATAAGCCCCTATCAACATCCCTTCAAGCACAGAGTGTGGATTTCCTTCCATGAGTGCCCTGTCCATGAAGGCTCCAGGATCTCCTTCATCGCAATTGCAGATCACATACTTTGTTGTACCAGACTCTCTCTTACACTCCTCCCATTTTTTTCCAGTGGGGTACCCTGCTCCTCCCCTTCCTCTTAAACCTGAGGCCTTGATCTCTTCAATAATCCCATCGGGATCCATTTGGAAAAGCGCTTTTACCAGTGATTGATATCCGCCGATCGCGATGTAATCCTCGATACGGTTTGGATCAATGAGATCATTCCGGCTAAGGAGTAGCCTCATCTGGGGACGATAAAAAGGAATCTCACTGGCAGAAGTTATTTTTTGCTTATTCCGGGAGTCTTCAAAAAGAAGACGTTCCACCTTTGTCCCATTCTGAATGGTCTTTGAAACAATTTCTGGAACATCCTCTGGTGTGACTTTTTGATAAAAAATATTTTGTGGATAGATAGTGACAAGGGGGCCTCTTTCACAAAAACCGGGACATCCTGTTACTTTTAAAGCTACCCTTTTCGTCAACCCGTGTCTTCCGAGTTCTTTTTGCAAGGTCATCTTTACTTTCTGGCAATCATAGGCTTGACATCCCGTACCACCGCATACGGAAACAACCATCTCATGGGTGCCCTGTTTTTTCAAAATGGTCGCCTTCCATTGTTCCAGGTCTTTCGCTGATTTGATTCGTCTCATGATTCCACCCCACTCCTCTTTTTATTTATTGTTTCGATGATTTTCCTTGCTCTGAGCGGACTCATTTCTCCATAAAATCTTTTATCTACCATCATCACCGGACCAATGGCGCACACGCCCAAACAGTTCACCACATTCAGAGAGAACTGTCTATCAGAAGTGGTCTGTCCGGGCTCTATGTGAAGGACACTCTTAAGTTCTCTCAAGATCTTTGGCCCTCCCCGGACATGGCAGGCTGTCCCCATGCATAGGGTAATGGAGTGCTTCCCTTTTGGAACAAGGCTGAAGGATTTATAGAAGGTGGCAACCCCATAAATCTCATTGATGTCCATTCTGAGCCTTGAGGCAACCATTCTCAGCGCTTCTTCAGGAAGGTACTTATATTTGTCCTGAACATCATGAAGAATGCTGATGAGCGCTGTCCTCTTCTCCTGATATTTGTCAACAATGAGATCAACCGGCTTTAGGTCCATATCTGCCTCCAAAGTAAGATAAGATTAATTTATTCAAATTAATTTCAGTTCCACTTAATTTATTCCTTAAAAAAATTATTTTTCTATTGTTTACTTAAGCTTTACAACCCTTCTCTGGGCGGGCTTAAAACCCATAAGATAACTGCATCCACTATCCCACGATTTTCCCACTTAGATGGAAATGTCGATCCTATATAGAGACTATCTCCTTGTTTTAGTAGATAATTCTCGTTCTGTATCTCAACCTCTACCTCCCCTTGAATCACATAAACAAACTCATCTCCTTTATGTCCACAAAAATGGCCATCAATCCCTGCCCCTTGCTTTAGGGTTAACAGATAAGGCTCCATTCTCCTATTAAGCACATCTGAAACCAATAGTTGAAACTGAATATCCTTTCGCCTAAGAGTTGAGAATCGAACCTCCTGCCTCTCCTCTGGTTTGATTACCATCTTCTGGAAGCTACTGCCTTCATCCTCCGCTAAAAAGTAGACGGGCTGGGTATTCAATTTCTCGCTCAATTTTAGAAGAGAATCGAGAGAAGGGCTGATCAGATTTTTCTCGAGCTGTGAAATGAAACTTGGTGTCAGACCCACTTGTTCTGCCAGCTCTTTCTGCGTCATTCCAATCTTCTTTCTGAGAGATCGGATTTTTTCCCCCAAGTTACTGGGCCTTCTACCTCCAATCGAAGGGAAAATGATCTCCCCGTCCCAGACTTCATATTGTTTGGGAAGGAAAGCGCTTCGTGAAAACCTTCCTTCAATCTTGACCGCCTTGAAAAAGAGGTCGCCATTCTGGTTATCCAGTTCAATTGCCACTTGGGTGATATGCCTCAGATTGGCTTTGAAAGAAGGGGTATGGGCCTCCCTCTCAAGGACCCAGTAGGCGACGGTCTGAAGATCATAGAGTCGAGGGCAAGAATAAGTAAAAAATTTGTAAGTAATATTCTCATCTCCCCAGATGTCCTGCATTCCGGTGAGGCTATCAAAGACATAACGGACACCCTCTCCTTTCTCAATCTCAATCCGATCAATGGCCATACGAAATCGTGAATGGTCATTCGGGTTTTCAACTTTGATCACACTACCCCTGAATCTTACTTTTTCCTTTTCATAGAACTGGGTAAAGAGTGGATCGCTATTCCCCTTTCCTGAAGTAAAGCAGTCTAAAATGGTTAGATTCTCCAGGTGAGAAAGATGGGCTAAACGCTTGGTAAGAGTGGATGGTGAGGCATTGAAACTGATATAGACCAGTTTGTAACCGCTCTTGAGGCTATGTTCTATAAACTTTTGAAGAAAGGATTCGATGTAGGTCCCTGCTTCAACCTCCCAGATCACATTATCCCCGGTCTTTAGAAACCCAAGGACATGATCGATATAACTAATTCCGGTTGAAATTTTTATGCTCATCTTTAAGATTTACTGAAATTTATTAAAATATAATTTAGTTAAAGTGTATTTTTATCTTTTAAAAAATAAAATGTCAACATTTTTTTATCGGACTCGTGTCTTTTGTGGGTAGAGACAACAAAATCCTGTATAAGTTCCTATAGATCGAGAGCTTTCCAAAGAAAGCATATTCGGCTGAGAAATTATTTTACCCTGATAGAGAGTTCTTAAAAAGCCCTGGAAAACCAAAGAGGTAGGGTTCGTAACCCTGTTAAATAAATAAAAAGGCTGGGAGGTCCCTTTGGAAAAACCTTGAAGCGAAACCTCTGTTCGTAAAACTCCCAAATCTTATTCAAAAAAATCCGATTCAAAGGGCATGAGAGCCCCGATGAGGATAACCTTTTATAACCGCAATTCAAGATTTTAGAGGAGGAACGTTCCAACCCTTTTAAACCTAAAACACCCCATAACTGAGGGGTTACTAAGGGTCTCATATTTTTCTTGACAATGTCTTGTTTTTATTTTATGAATTCTCCAACAATACGATGAGGTATTGGGACAGGGGCGTCTAAACTAACGATAGCCCTTTTTTTTGTTTATTACAACGAAGTAGAATTGACAAAGGCGTTGGAATAATCCGGCGCCTTTTTTTATTTGTCTTAAATAGGGCGATTTTTTCACCCGGCGCAAGGGGAGAAGGCAGAATAGTCTTTTAGAGTGATTATCTTGGGTTCGTGGACGCAATCATGGGGCCTGTTCAATCCTCACCCGTTTGGGTAATTCTTAAGGTCTATTGCCAAACGATTAACCTATTGCATTCTAAAAAGGTGGAGGCATTTCGGCCTTCCTTGTGAAATGGGATGAATGGCTCTATTTGGGTTTGTTTAAATATTCAATAACGAGGAGGAATGAAAAGATGACTTTCACCAAACCGAACCGAAGTCCAGCCACATTTACAAAGAACCGCGTTGAACCCGCACCCATCTCGGGAATCTGTGTTACCTGTCTCGACGGTTGCCCTGGTCCATGTGAGGTTGGCCGCTCATCTTTGAGAGGAAGAGAGGTTCTTTACCCTCAGCCCTACTCCAAGGTAACAGCCGGATCGGAGAAAGACTATCCCGTTGACTTTTCGCATTTCAATATTCAGGGGACCTGCGTGGGCGCAATTGGAGTCGAAGCCGATCCCGACACCGCTACCTTTCCGGCAGTCGATGTTTCCACTCAGGTGGGAGCAAAAGAAAAGATCAAGATGAAGATTCCTTACTTCACCGGTGCCCTGGGATCAACCGATATCGCCCGAATACACTGGGAATCCATGGCCATTGCAGCGGCCATTTCAGGGACCCTGGTCGTTGTGGGAGAGAATGTCTGCGGGATGGATCCCAATGCGGAGTTTAAAAATGGTCATGTGGTTCGTTCGCCAGAGCTGGAGCGCCGTGTCAAGACATTCCAGCAGTGGTATGATGGTTACGGTGGAATCATCGTCCAATATAATGTGGAGGATGGCCGACTCGGAGTTCCCGAATATGCCGTTGAAAAATTGGGGGTCGAGATCATCGAACCTAAATGGGGACAGGGGGCAAAGGACATCGGTGGGGAGGTAAAACTCCCCTCTCTTGAAAGAGCCCTCCAACTGAAGAGTCGCGGCTATATTGTTCTTCCTGATCCAGAAGACAAGGTAATCCAGGCGGCCTTTAAACAGGGAGACTTTAAAGAATTTGAACGCCATTCCAGGCTGGGAATGGTCGATGAGGCAGGATTTCATAAAGAGGTGGAACGACTGAAAAAGATCGGAGCGAAATATGTCTCCCTGAAGACCGGTGCTTATCGGCCTGCCGATCTTGCACGGGCGGTCAAATATGCCTCCGATGCCAGGATCGACCTTCTAACCGTGGATGGCGCTGGCGGTGGAACTGGCATGAGCCCCTGGAGAATGATGAATGAATGGGGCATCCCTACCGTTTACCTCGAAGGACTTCTCTATCAGTTCCTGAAACGGTTAGACCAGAAAGGTGCCTTTATTCCCGATTGTGCCATGGCAGGGGGTCTTGCTCTTGAAGACCATATTTTTAAGGCCATTGCTTTGGCGGCGCCCTATATTAAAGCCATCTGCCTGGGCCGGGCCTCGATGACGGCAGCTATGGTCGGTAACACCATCGGTGAAATGATCAAGAAAGGGAAGGTGCCGGCGGATATTGCTAAATATGGAACCGATGTCGAACACATTTTCATCCTCGCTGCGAAATTGAAAGACCAATACGGGAAGGATTTCGATCGCATTCCTACAGGAACCATTGGAATGCTCACATACTTCGATAGGCTAAATGCAGGACTTCAACAATTAATGGCAGGAGCAAGAAAATTTGCATTGAAATATATCACCAGAGATGATCTCACCGCTCTAACCCGTGAAGCGTCTGATGTCTCTGGCATTCCTTATGTCATGGACAGTGATCGGGAGGAGGTGGATAAGATCTTAGGATCATAATTTTCCTTTCCTCTTTTTAGGAGAAGAAAAGATCATGGGGATGACTGAAAACCGTTATCCCCTTTTTTATTTGATTCTTTTATGATATGAAAAAAGATGGAGGTGGCTTTTGATAGACCCACAAGCATATCCTGAAAAACGGGAAGTCAACGCCCTTCTCGAGATCAGCAAGGCAATTGCCTCTGGTCTGTATCTTGAAGATGTCCTCCGTCTCATCGTCACAGTGACCGCCAACGTGATGGACTCAAAGATCTGTTCTCTCTGGATTCTCGATGAGAGGGATCAGAGATTGAAATTGAAAGCCACCCAGAGCATGAGTGAGGCCTATCTCAAGGAGAGAAGTCTCGCCATGGGTGAGGGTGTGGTGGGCCAAGTCGCCTTACACAATAAGCCCATGGCCATTACAAATGTCCTCCAGGAACCTCTTTATAAGGAGAAGGAGCTGGCTCAGAGAGAAGGTTTGGTCTCCATGCTCAGTGTACCAATGTGTATTAGAGAAAAAGTGATAGGAGTGATCAATTGCTACACCTCCTCTCCTCGGAAATTTTCTAAGTCAGAAGAGGAGATGCTCTTAACCGTTGCGAACCAAGCGGCGATCTGCATCGAGAACTCGGGTTTGATGGAGACTCTTGACATTGACGAAATTCTCAGGCTGGTCTTAGAAGGAGTGATCAAGAACATTGGCTTCGATCGTGCAAGACTCTATCTCATCAATGAAAAAAGAAATGTTCTTGAATGCAAAATGGCTGTGGGCGTTGATGTGGAGAAGATCAAAGGGATAGAACTCCCTCTCAATCAAGAAAGCAGTGTGGTGTCGAGATCCGTTATCGAAAAGGTGCCTTATGTCATCCCTGAGGCTATGAGCGATCCAAGGGTCAATCCTGTTTTAAAAAAGAAATTTAATCTCCACTCTCTCGTAGTGATTCCCCTTCTTGCCAAGGAGAAGGCTTTGGGGGCCATTGCTGGAGATCACACCGAGCCCGGAAAAAGGCTGACGCAGGAGAAGCTCGAATCCGTCATGACTTTTGCTCAGCAGGCTGGCTTAGCCATTCAGAATGCCTTCATGTATCAAGAGCTCAAGAATTTCAGCCAGAAGATGGAGGAAAGGATTCAAAAGACGATGACGGACCTCCGAAAAGCAGAGGCCCAATTAATCCGATCTGAGAAACTCGCTGCCCTTGGCCAACTGGCTGCAGGCATTGCCCATGAAATTCGAAACCCCTTGACCAGCATCAATATTCTCATCCACTCTCTCAAAGAAAAATTACCTCCTCAGAATTCACAACGACAGGACTTGCAGGTTATCGAAGAGGAAATCCATCGCATCAATGAAATTGTGGATCAATTTCTCCGGTTTGCGAAACCTGCCCCCCCCTTATTCGAAAAAGTAGACGTGCTTTCTATGATGGATGAAATCCTTCAGTTGCTCAGGCCTCAAATTGAAAAACAGAGGATTGTTGTTTCGAAAAAGTTTCAGGCTTTGCCCTTCGTCTTGATCGACCGAGAACAGATCAAGCAGGCATTCCTCAATCTTCTTCTGAATGCAATCCAGGCCATGCCGACGGGGGGACAGCTCATCCTGGCAGGCCATAACTCAAAAGATGGTCAATGGATCGAACTTTCGGTGAAGGACACGGGAGTGGGAATCTCAGAAGAGAATATCCAAAAACTGTACGATCCGTTCTTCTCAACCAAAGAGGGAGGGGTGGGTCTTGGCCTTTCCATCACGCATCGCATTATCGATCAGCACCAGGGTAAAATCGAAGTGGAAAGCTCCCCGGGTGAAGGAACCCTGTTTAAGGTTTGCCTCCCTATCTAAGATGAATGATGAACCATGGACCTTGAACGGTTCATCGTTCATCGTTTCTCGTATGACGAAAGAGGTCACATGCAGACCGTACTGGTAGTCGATGACGACAAATCGATTCGGTACTCTTTGAAGAGGATGCTTGAAGAAAATTTTTCGGTCCTCACTGCCGGAAACGGGGAAGAGGTCCTCCAGCAAATGACAGCGTCCTCGCCCGATCTCATTATCATGGATATCAAGATGCCGGGCCGAAGTGGCATTGACATCCTGAAGGAGATCAAAAAGATCGATCCCAAGTCTCTGGTTATTTTAATGACGGCCTATGGCACAACGGAAACTGCTATTGAGGCTATGAAATACGGGGCCTTCGATTACATCCTGAAACCTTTTCCCATCCCCCAGATGAGAGAATTGGTTCAAAAGGCTATGGCTCTTCGGAAGATGATGAAGGAAGAGGTCTCCTATGCTCCGGAATTAGACCAACAAAAAGAAGAACAGATCGTAGGCTCCTCTCCGAAAATGCAAGAGATTTATAAGATCATCGGACAGGTGGCTCCCAGTGACGTCACCGTTCTCCTCAGGGGTGAAAGCGGAACAGGAAAAGAACTCATTGCCCGGGCAATCTATCAACACTCCCTGCGTTCCCATCAACTTTTTCTTCCAGTGAATTGTGCGGCTATCCCTGATACCCTGTTAGAAAGTGAACTTTTTGGACACGAAAAGGGAGCCTTCACTGGCGCGATCTCGAGGCGCATCGGGAAATTAGAACAGGGCCATGGAGGAACAATCTTTCTTGATGAAATCGGCGACATGTCCCTTCCCACTCAGGCCAAGCTACTCCGAGTGCTTCAGGAGAAATGCTTCGAACGGTTAGGAGGGAGAGAGACGATCCGGGTGGATATCCGATTGATTGTCGCCACGCATAAGGACCTCGAAGAGGCGATTGAAAAGGGAGAATTTCGCGAAGATCTTTACTATCGGCTCAATGTCGTCTCCATCAAGATCCCTCCTTTAAGAGAAAGAAAAGAGGACCTCCCCGATCTTGTCCTCTATTTTCTAAAAAAATTCAACCGTGAGCTAAAGAAAAAGATCGTTGGTGTGACTCCGGAAGCGATGAAAAAGATCGTCTCCTACGGGTGGCCTGGGAATGTGAGACAACTGGAAAATGTATTAAAGAGAGCTATGCTTTTTTGCCAGGGAGAATGGATCCCTGATGACCAAGTTTTGCTCGAGGGTGAAGAAAAACGTGAGCATGGAGAAGAACGATCGAAAAGAACCTACGAAGATCTTCTCGATGGGCTCTTTGACGAACTGACCCATTCTCCATCAGCCCGAGAAAACCTCGATCCTATTTCAGCCATTGAGAAAGGAATGATCCTCAGGGCTCTCCGGAAAACAAACGGGAACCAGGTGCAGGCGGCCTCGCTTCTTGGAATCAATCGAAGCACCCTTCGCAGCAAGATGGAAAGATATCACATCAAAAAAGAAATTTTGGTTTCGGAAGAAGAGAGCAAAGAGCAATGAGTTTAAAGGGATAAGTCACGAATGAGGAGCAATCAATAAAAATTTTCTTTTCATTGACACGTTGCGTTAGACTCTATGTGCTTTGAGCTGTTAAGAGGTAAACCATGCGGACGTTGAGAATTGGGCTCTGTCAGATCAATACCACAGTCGGGGATATCGAGGGGAACACAAAAAAGATTCTTGACTACATGAGAAAGGGAAAAAGGATGGGAGCCGACCTTCTTGTTTTCCCGGAGATGGCCATCACAGGTTACCCTCCCGAGGACCTTCTCCTCATGCCGAGGTTCATTGAGGCCAACCTCAAAGCCATCAAAGCCATTGCCAGAGCGACCTCTCAGGTCACCGCAATCGTTGGATTTGTTCATAAAGATGGAGACATCTTTAACTCAGCAGCTCTCCTTCACCATGGGAAGATGATCGATGTGTATTCAAAGATGTATCTTCCTAACTACGGCGTCTTCGATGAGTTTCGATACTTCCGCCCAGGAAAAGAGAATTTCATCTTTACCCTCCGATCGATCCCCATTGGCATCAGCATCTGCGAAGATCTCTGGTATCCAGGAGACCCTATTCGCACACAGGCGCTTTATGGGGGGGCAGAACTGATGATTAATATTTCCTCTTCCCCTTACCATGCCGGAAAGACCTCCGCTCGTGAAAAATTGATCTCCACGCGCGCCTCTGACAACCTGGCGATCGTCGCATATTGCAATCTGGTGGGGGGGCAGGACGAATTGGTCTTTGATGGCGGGAGTATGATCTTCGATCAACGGGGAGAGTTGATTGTTCGCGGAAAGCAATTTGAGGAAGACCTGATCCTTGCTGATCTTGACCTTGAAGCGGTCTTCCGAATGAGACTTCATGACACCAGAATTCGAAGGGAAAAACAGATTGAGGAGGTAAAGGGATTAAGAAAGATTGAGCTACCTGGATCAGCCCACCCCTCCCAACGGATTCCTGCTCTTCCCGAGAGAGACTCAAAACCCTTGGATCGCCTCTCGGAAATTTATTCCGCCCTTGCCCTTGGAACCGGTGACTATGTGCGGAAAAATGGTTTCCATACGGTTCTGGTTGGATTAAGTGGGGGCATCGATTCCGCTTTAACAGCATCGATCGCTGTCGATGCCCTTGGGAAAAATGGGGTGGTCGGGGTTGCCATGCCCTCCCCCTACTCCTCAAAAGAATCTCTGGAGGATGCAAAACGTCTTGCTCAAAACATTGGAATTCGTTTTATCACCATTCCCATCACTGAAATATTCCAGGCCTATCTTAAGACGTTATCAGCTCCTTTTAAGGGAACAAAACCGGATGCCACGGAAGAAAACATTCAGGCGCGCATCCGAGGCAATATTTTAATGGCCCTCTCTAATAAGTTTGGATGGCTCGTTCTAACGACAGGGAATAAGAGCGAGATGAGTGTGGGCTACTGTACCCTCTATGGAGACATGGCGGGAGGATATGCGGTATTAAAAGATGTTCCAAAGACGCTGGTGTATCAACTGGCCGAACACAAGAATCAAAAAGAGGGAAAAGAGATTATCCCCGGGAATGTCTTTATTAAAGCTCCCTCTGCAGAATTGAGGCCGAACCAGAAGGACGAAGACTCTCTCCCGCCCTATCCTATCCTCGACCCTATTCTTCAGGCCTATGTCGAAGAGGACAAAGGTGTTAAAGAGATCGCCAAGATGGGATTCAAGGAGTCTATGGTGAGAGAAGTGATCAACATGGTTGACCGGAATGAATATAAACGGAGACAGAGCCCGCCAGGGGTCAAGATCACCCACCGGGCTCTTGGGAAAGACCGCCGCCTCCCCGTCACCAACAAATATCGGAATTTTTAAATGGTCTTCGAAATCTCAATGATCTTAACCATTGTCTGCTTATTTTTTGTCAGGTTGCTCAAAATCAATCACTATAACATTCCTGTTTGACTTCTTACCTTCTGATGATCTTCCTTTAGCCTGACCAAATCTTCAATCATTATAACCAAATTAAAATTTTTCCTCTCGGTTCAACGATTGGCATCAGGATTGCTCATCCCCCTTTATATGAACGTCTTGATTTTGAAGCATGTCGAAAATGAAGGACCCGGGTTGATTGAAAACCATCTCATTCAGAAGAAGACTCCTTACCAGATCATCAATCTCTCTCTGAATCCGGTTTTCCCTAAAGCCGATCATTTCACTCACATTGTCCTCCTCGGAGGACCCATGAATGTTTACGAGGAAGATCAGTATCCTTTTCTTAAAGACGAAGATCTGTTCATTAAAGAAGCAATTCAGAGAGGAAAATTTATTCTGGGAATATGTTTGGGAGCACAATTGATTGCAAAAGCCCTGGGAGCAAAGGTGTTCAAAGCATCCGCAAAAGAGATTGGATGGTATGAGGTTTCTCTAACAGCCTGGGGGATGCAGGATCCCCTTTTTTTTAACCTGCCACAAACCTTTCCTGTTTTTCAATGGCATGAAGATACGTTCGACATTCCCATGTCAGCACAGCTGATGGTTACGTCGAGCCCTGTTTCTCATCAGGCTTTCCGATATGGGGAAAATGTGTATGGCCTACAGTTTCATCTTGAAGTCACCGAGGAAATGATCCAGGAATGGATGAAGTGTGTTCAGGATGAATCTCGGGATTTTCATCCTTCTTTCCACTTTTCGAGAGCAGCGATTTTGGCTGAGACAAAGACAAAGATTAAACCTTCAATGAGAAGAGGGAGAATATTCTTAATGAATTTTTTTAAAGATGAAAAGGGTTAGGATTTCGGAATCTCATAAAACACCTTTGAACCCTGAACCCCTTGAATCTTTAAATTTTCTCAGCAAGGAGGAACAAAATGAAAGTGGACACAGGGGATACGACATGGTTACTGATCTCTTCGGCCCTGGTAATGTTGATGACGCCTGGGCTTGCTCTTTTTTATGGGGGGATGGTCAGAAGGAAAAATGTACTGGGCACGATCATGCAGAGTTTTATCGCTCTTAGTGTCATCACGGTCCAGTGGGTTCTTTACGGATACAGCCTTGCCTTCGGCCCGGATATCGGAGGGATCATTGGAAGCCTCGACTGGATCGGCTTAAGAGGAGTTGGACTCGATCCCCATCCAGACTACTCTCCCACTGTCCCTCATCAGGCATTCATGATCTTTCAGATGATGTTTGCCGTGATTACACCTGCTTTAATCACAGGCGCTTTTGCAGAGAGGTTTAAATTTAAAACCTACCTGGTCTTTTTGATCCTCTGGGCAACCTTTGTCTATGATCCTCTGGCTCACTGGGTCTGGGGGATTGGAGGCTGGATCAAAGAACTCGGGGCCCTCGATTTTGCTGGAGGATTGGTGGTTCACATCAGTTCAGGAATTGCCGCTCTGGCTGCAACCTTTGCCGTGGGAAAGAGAAAGGGCTATGGCGAAGAGCCCATGCCCCCCCATAATCTGACCATGACCCTCCTCGGGGCTGCGCTTCTATGGTTCGGTTGGTTTGGATTCAACGGTGGAAGTGCAATTGCCTCAGGGTCTGTTGCCACCTCCGCATTCGTTGTCACCCACATTTCAACCGCCTCTGCCGCACTTTCCTGGATGATCGCCGAATGGCTCCACAGGGGCAATCCAACCGTTTTAGGAGCTGCATCCGGCGCCGTGGCTGGATTGGTCGCTATCACTCCCGCTTCGGGCTTCGTGGGCCCTCTATCTGCCATCCTCACCGGTTTGGCTGCGGGTGTCTTATGTTATTCAGCAATCCATCTTAAAACCAAACTTGGATATGATGATTCTCTTGATGTCGTCGGTGTTCACGGGGTGGGCGGAACCTGGGGAGCATTAGCCACGGGACTTTTCGCCTCAAAGGGAATCAACCCGGCTGGAAATAATGGTCTCTTCTTTGGGAATCCATCCCTCCTTGGAATACAGGCATTGACCGTTTTAGCCGCCTGGATATATACTTTTGTGGTGACCCTTATCATCTTAAAGGTCCTTGACTGGACGATGGGATTGAGGGTAAGTGAAGAGCATGAAGTGAATGGACTGGATTTAAGCCAGCATGGAGAAGTGGGATATAGTTTTTAAATACTGCCCTCACCCCATCCATCAGCGGTGAAGGGCGAGGGGGGGAGGAAATATGAAAAAGATTGAAGCAATTGTGAAACCTTTTAAACTTGACGATGTAAAAAATGCCCTTACCAAAATTGGGCTACAGGGAATGACCATTACTGAGGTAAAAGGATTCGGGAGGCAAAAAGGCCATACCGAAGTTTATCGGGGTGCCGAATATCAGATTGACTTTATCCCTAAAATTAAAATAGACCTAATCGTCAGCGATGAAATGGTACCTCAGGTCGTTGAGGCACTTCAAAGGGCAGCGAAAACGGGTAAAATCGGAGATGGCAAGATTTTTCTTTCACCGGTCGAAGAGGTCATCCGGATCCGAACCGGAGAACGTGGGAAAGATGCCATCTGACTTGAGGCTTACGAAAAAAGAGCTCAAGGAACTAAGACATCGAATTGCCCAGAGCCTTCCTCCCTATTCTTCTCCGGAAGAATTTCTCCGGCAGTATTCAGGCCTGATTGACAGTCTTGTAAGAAAAGCATTCCAACTCGCTCAAACCAAAGTCCCTCACCCATCCGTTTGTCTGATTGCAGTGGGAGGGTATGGACGGGCGGAACTGGCGCCTTATTCTGATATCGACCTACTCATTCTCTATCCTCCCTCCAAGCTCTCCGAACTTCCTCCTCTTGCTGAACAGGTGCTCTACCCGCTCTGGGATTTAGGATTGGAAGTCACCTGCAGTGCACGATCAGTCGATGAGTGCTTGAAGGCGGCTCAGACGGATATCAAGATCAAGACCAGTTTAATCGATAGCCGCTATCTTGATGGGGAGTATGAATTTTTTCGAACCCTCTATACGCTTTTTACGGAAAAAGTCCTACATCGAAACGTAAAGAGCTTTGCTGAAGGGTTAGCTCGCGAAATGTACTTTCGGAAACAAAAGTATCAGGATCCCATCTATGTCTTGGAACCCGACCTTAAGGAAGGAGAAGGAGGGCTAAGAGATTTTCAGGTGGGACGATGGATCTTTCGTGGAAAATACAGGACGGATCGCCTCGACGCAATTCTCTTCCTGGATCACTCCCGCAGGTTAGAGAAGAGCGTTCGATTTCTTTGGAGAATCAGGAACCATCTCCATCTGTTAACGGAACGAAGACAGGACATCTTCACCTTCGAATGGCAGGAGAAAATCGCTCCCCTCTTTGGTTTTTCAAAAGGCACCAAAGGAATTGAAGAGATGTTGCAACAATATCACCTTGCAGCACGAGAGATATCCACTTTCTCAAAGGAGATACTTGATCAGGTCCTCTCTGAACCCTCTCCAATCAAAAAAATAATCTTTTTTCTTCGTCGAAAGAAAATAGATCCATATTTTGGAATCGCCCATGGAGAGATTCATCTCCTTGACCCATTGATCTTTAAGCAAGACCCCTCTCAACTGATGGTTCTTTTTCAACACTGCCAGACTTACAACGCCAAACCGGATCTCAGGACTAAAGAAGCCATCACAGAGGCCCTACCCTTTATTGATGAAAGATTCCAGACCTCCCGTAAGGTCAATGACACCTTTCTCTCTATTCTCAAACAAGGGAAAGGAGTGGATAACCTTTTAATGAGAATGCATGAAATGGGGCTCCTGTCCAGGTATATTCCTGAATTCACCGGAGTTGAAGGAAAGGTGCACTATGATCTTTATCATGTCCATCCCATCGATCACCATACCCTTCTGGCATTAGGGGAATTAATGAGGTTGAAGGAAGGAACTTTTCAAAGAGAATACCCTCTTCTCACCTCTCTCATGAAAAAATTGGAAAGACCAGAAATTCTCTTTCTCTCCGTTCTTCTTCATGATATCGGTAAGGGACGAGAGGGGCATCATGCTTTGACAGGCGCGGAAATGGCAAAACAGATCGGCAAGCGCATGGGACTCCCTTTGGACGACATCGACCTGTTGGTGTTCTTAATCCGTCATCATCTTCTGATGTGTGAAACCGCCTTTCGCCGGGATCTCCATGACGAACAGGCGATCTCCATTTTCACCAGTAAGGTTCAGAAGCCTCTTCAGTTGAAGATGCTCTACCTTTTGACCTTTGCCGATATCAAAGCCGTTGGACCTGAAGCATGGACTTCCTGGAAAAATTCCCTCCTCATGGAACTCTTTATCAGGACTTCCCACCTCCTTGAGAAAGCAAAAGAACCTCAGGTTAACTTTAAACGGTCAGAGAGACTGCTTCGTCTTGAGCAATGGGTTCCCCCAGAGATTCTCTCCTGTTATGCTGAGTCTCTTCCGGACCGCTACCTGGCCACTCATTCGCCGGAGGAGGTCTCCTCTCATATCCGGATGGCAGAGCATCTCAAGGACGAGTCGGCCGTTGTAGGATGGAACTCCGGGGCAGAGCGAAGGGTGAGGGTCACGATCTGCACAAAAGATCGTTATGGTCTCTTTGCCAAGATCGCCGGCACGATGTTCTTAAATCGTCTAAATATCCTTGAAGCACAGATTCACACCTGGGGGAATGGTATTGCTCTTGATACATTTTATGTGGAAGACCCGACAGGAGAAATCGAACGGAGACTGGAGCAATTTCAAAAGGAGTTGAATGAAATCTTAAGGGGAGAGACGACTTGGCAGAGTCTTCTCTCTCAGAAAAGAGAATCAGCTTGGGAACAAAAGAAAGTGGTCCCCAAAGTCTCAGGAGAGGTCAGGGTGAATAATCAGGATTCAGACTTTTATACGATTGTGGAAATTACCGGCGAGGATCGATTAGGGATTCTCTACGAAATCACACAGGCCTTGACTGACTTTGGATGCGATATCCACTTTGCCCGTGTTTCTACCCTTGGAAATCGGATCATGGATGTTTTCTATGTCCAGAACGGATGGGGAGAGAAGATTGTTGAACGGGAAAAGACAGAACATCTTAAACAGCTTCTCCTCAACCGCCTCACCCGATCATAATCCAACCGAGTTACTTTTTTTTCACATTTTCTGCGTAACCCCTCAGTTAAAGAAATAAAAAAGGGTTGGGAGGTTGCTTCGGAAAACCCTTGAAGCGAAACCGCTGTTCGTCAAAACAACCAGATCTTATTCAAAAAAATCCGATTCAAGGGGCCTAAGGGCTTCGATGAGGGTAACCTTTTATAACCGCTATTCAAGGTTTTGGAGGAGGAACGTTCCAACCCTTTTAAACTGAAAACACCCTATCACTGACGGGTTACTTTTCTGCAATGTATTTCATTGTCCTGACTCGCGGATTATGTTAGGATTTTTGTATGACTCATGAGGACCTTTCAAAACTCAGGATTGAAAAAACCAAAGCCATTACTCGACCCCGAAAAAGAAAAAGAATGATCTTTTGGGGAGTTATCATTCTTGCCGCTCTCCTTTCTTTCCTACTCTATATTCAAGGAATTTTTACACCACCCATCCAAGTCCAGATCGCAACGGTCTCTCAAGTCTATCCTTCTCAAACCCTAATCGTTCTTAATGCGAGCGGTTATGTTGTTCCCCAACGAAAATCTGCCCTCGCCTCAAAGGTGACGGGCCGTCTCATCTGGCTCGGGGTTGAGGAGGGCAATCGGGTTAAACAGGATCAGGTGATTGCCCGCCTCGAAAGTCAGGATGTGATGGCAGCAAAAGAACAGGCGGAGGCCAATGTGATGGCGGCCCGTTATAACATTGAACTCGCTAAGGCAGAACTTCGAGACGCTACCCTCCATTTAGATCGGAACAAAGCGCTTCTCGCAAGAGGGGTCGTTGCCAGGGCAGTTTATGATTCCGCACTGTCTCGATATGAGAAGGCCATTGCTTCTGTAGAAGCGGCGGAAGCAAATCTCAAAGCCAGCCTCGCTGCTCTTGAAGTTGCCAACATCAACCTTGAATATACCCTGATCCGGGCTCCTTTCGATGGAGTCGTTCTGACCAAAAATGCTGATGTAGGAGACATTGTCACGCCTATCGGCGCTGCGGCAAACGCTAAATCGGCGGTCATTACCATTGCCGATATGCACTCCCTTCAAGTCGAAGCCGATGTTTCCGAATCGAATCTCAATAAAATTAAGATCGGCCAGCCCTGCGAAATCCAACTCGATGCCCTGCCCGGTGAACGTTTTCGCGGTGTTATTCATACCATTGTTCCAACGGCCGATCGCACCAAGGCAACCGTGATGGTTAAGGTCCGTTTTATCGATAAAGATGCCCGTGTCCTTCCGGAGATGAGCGCAAAGGTATCCTTTCTGTCACGGCCTCCTTCTTCAGAAGAGCAGAAACCGCGGATCGCTATCAACCAGTCCTCGGTTGTCAACAGAAAAGGCGAAGAGAAAGTCTTTTTAATAAGAGAGGGCAGAGCCTTTGAGACTCCTGTCCGTCTGGGAACCAAGATCGGTGACATGGTCGAGGTTCTCAATGGAGTCCATGTGGGAGACCAGATCCTTCTTAACCCTCCCGAACGCCTGAAAAATGGGCTGAAGATAAAAGTAGCAGAGAAGTAATGGAGTGTCGCAGGACCTCAGGAAACCAGGAATCGGACAGCAGGATATCTGGTCACCAGATTAAACCAGAAGCTTATTCTTCTTTATCTGATCCCCTGTCTCTTGCTTGTTAACATATGCCTCCAATTGTTGAAATCATTAATGTCAGTAAGTCTTATCGAAGGGGCAATCAAATGATTCCGGTCCTTATCGATATTAACCTCGATATTGAGGAGGGGGAGTTTTTGGCATTAATGGGACCTTCGGGATCCGGGAAAAGTACCCTCCTCAATCTGATCGCCGCTCTTGATCACGTCGATAGTGGAACCATACGGGTTGGTGGCGTGGATATAACGGCACTCTCCGAAAATGAACTAGCCCAGTGGAGAGCGGTCAATGTCGGATTTATCTTCCAATTTTATAATTTGATTCCGGTACTGACCGCCTTTGAAAATGTGGAACTCCCTCTCCTCCTCACCGGACTTTCTCGAAAGGAACGGGAAGAACATGTGGCGATGGCACTTCGAATCGTCAATCTCGAGGAACGGATGGACCACTATCCAGCTCAACTCTCTGGAGGGGAACAGCAACGAGTTGCCATCGCTCGTGCCATTGTAACGGATCCCGCGATTCTCGTCGCGGACGAACCAACGGGAGACCTTGACCGGATAGCGGCCAGGGAAATTCTCGATCTGATGGACCGTCTCAATCGAGAGTCGCACAAGACGATTATCATGGTTACACACGATCCCAAGGCTGCTGAACGGGCAAGAATCATTCGCCATCTGGATAAGGGATTTCTGAACAATGTTTATTCTCAAAATCCTCATTAGGAATGCCTTCCGTCACAAGCTTCGGACATCTTTGACCATTCTTGGCATCACTGTTGCCATTCTCGCCTTTGGCCTCCTTCGGACATTCATTAATGCCTGGTACGGCGGGGTGGAAGCTTCATCCGCAACGCGTCTCGTCACCAGGAGTTCCATTTCCCTCATCTTTCACCTTCCCCTTTCATATAAAGACAAAATCCGGCAGATTGACGGGGTCAAAACGGTCTCCTGGGGAAACTGGTTCGGAGGGGTTTACATCGATGAAAAAAACTTCTTTGCCAATTTTGCCGTGGATGCCAAGACCTATCTCGAACTCTATCCTGAATATATTCTTTCTCCTGAAGAAGAGAAGGATTTTCTTCGGGATCGAAAAGGGTTTGTGGCAGGTCAAAAATTAGCCAGACGATTCGGATGGAAGATCGGAGATCTTGTCACTCTCCGAGGAACTATCTATCCGGGCAACTGGGACTTTGTCCTTCGAGGAATTTACCAGGGAAGAGATGAGACCATTGATGAAACCCAATTTTTCTTCCACTGGGACTACCTCAACGAGATGCTTAAAAAGAGGAATTCCACATTCGCCGATACCGTGGGCTGGTATATGGTGGGTATCACCCGACCTGAACGAGCTATCGAGGTGGCTCTGGCCATTGATAAGACTTTTAAAAACTCCCTCGCAGAAACCTTGACCGAAACTGAAAAGGCCTTTCAACTCTCCTTCATTGCGATGTCGGAAACCATTCTCATGGCGATTGAGATTGTCTCTTTTGTGGTCATCTTGATTATTATTGCAGTGGTTGCCAATACCATGTCCATGACTTATCGCGAACGAATCGGGGAATATGCTATCTTCAAAACACTTGGGTATCGAAACTGGCGAATCGCCGGGATGATTTTCGGAGAATCCTTGGTCATCACGATCATCGGAAGCCTCATCGGAATCCTTCTGACCTTTCCCGTGGCTAAAATAGTCGGAAAGATGTTGAGCAACTATTTTCCTGTCTTCAATGTGGCTGATGAGGCTATCTCTATGTCATTTGCCGCTTCCATCGTCATCGGGTTTCTGGCGGCAATCGTCCCGACCTACCGTGCAATTCAGATCCGAATTGCAGATGGGCTCAGGAGGATTGGTTAAATGGGTGTACCTCTCTCCTACAGTTTTCGGAACCTCTGGACACGCAGGCTCACAACGATCCTCACAGCACTGGGAATGGCCCTGGTGGTGTTTGTCTTTTCCGCAATGCTGATGTTAGCTGAGGGGCTTCAGAAGACTCTTGTCGAAACCGGTTCGAGTGACAATGTGGTGATCATCCGAAAAGGATCAGCCACCGAGGTCCAGAGTGGAGTCGATCGTTATCAGGCTTCTGTTGTCGAAACCCTTCCTGAGATTGCAATCGGTAAAGACGGTAACCCTCTTCTTGCAAAGGAGTCAGTAGTCATCATTAGCCTTCAGAGGCGAGTCACAAAACAGGAAAATTATATCACCATTCGCGGAATCGGAAAGAGTTCCCTCGCTCTTCGGCCTCAGATAAAGTTGGTTGAAGGGAGGCCCCCCCGGTTAGGGACCTCGGAACTGATTACGGCAAGGAGCGTCGCAGAACGCTTCGAGGGAAGTGGACTTGGGGAAACACTCCGTTTTGGCTTGCGGGAATGGAAAGTGGTAGGGGTATTCGATGCAGGAAACACAGGATTCAATTCAGAAGTTTGGGGCGATGCCGAACAACTGATGCAGACCTTCCGAAGAAACGCATATTCCTCCGTGATCTTTAAACTACGAGATCCGAATCAATTTGATGCCGTAAAAAGACTGATAGAAAACGATCCCCGCCTGACCCTTGAGGCAAAGCGAGAAAACCGATACTATGCAGAACAGTCTGAAATGATGGCGACCTTTCTTCGTATCCTCGGAACCTCGCTGACCATCATCTTCTCCATCGGAGCCATCATTGGAGCCATGATCACAATGTATGCAGCCGTCTCTACCCGTACCGCTGAGATTGGAACCCTGCGTGCTCTTGGTTTTAAGAGGTTAAGCATTCTCACTGCCTTTCTCCTCGAAGCCCTTCTCCTCGGAGGGATGGGGGGATGCACAGGGCTCTTTTTCGCTTCATTTCTTCGTTTCCTCAGCGTTTCAACCATGAACTTTCAGACCTTTTCAGAATTAGCCTTCGACTTCAGGCTATCTTTCGATATTGTCTGGAAGGCATTGGCCTTTTCTCTGATGATGGGGTTTGTGGGAGGTGTATGGCCAGCCGTCCGCGCAGCCCGAATGAACATCGTCGAATCCTTACGCGCCACCTGAGGGACAGGAATACATAGTAGGGGATTGTTCAACGGGAGAGTTTCTGGTGCCAGTTCCAGGCGGTTTCGATGATCGTTTCTAAGGCGTCATATCGGGGTTTCCATTTGAGGACCTTCATCGCTTTTTCACTGCTTCCGATCAATACGGGAGGATCTCCTGCTCTTCGTTCAGCCTCTATGATTCGAAACCTTTTCTGACTCACTTTTTTGACCGTCTCGATTACCTCCCGAACCGAGTAACCGTTTCCGTTGCCGAGGTTGAAAGAATCACTGCTCCCTTCGTTAAGAAGGTAGTCCAAGGCTTGAAGATGCGCCTCGGCTAAGTCCATGACGTGGATATAATCCCTGACGCAGGTGCCGTCCTTTGTCGGATAATCTGTTCCGAAAATTTTTACTTCCTCTTTAAGACCCATCGCTGCAAAAAGCGTCAGAGGGATGAGGTGAGTCTCTGGTTGATGAAGCTCCCCAATGTCCCCCTCTGGGTCAGCCCCTGCGGCATTAAAGTAACGTAGGTTGACGTGCCTCATGCCATAGGCATTGGCATAATCCTTGAGTGCCTTTTCAATAATCAGTTTGGTCTGACCATAAGGATTGACCGGATTCTGGGGATGATCTTCAGGAATTGGAATAGTTTCCGGAACGCCATAAGTGGCACAGGTGGAGGAAAAGATGAACGAACGGACGCTAACTTCTCGCATCACCTGGAGAAGATGAAGGGTGCCGACCACATTATTCTGATAATATCGTTCGGGATGAGCAACGGATTCTTCCACCAGGGAAAGTGCACTGAAGTGCATAACCGCTTCAATCGGATATCGTTGAAAACAGGATCGAACCTGAGCGAGATCAAGAAGGTCACCTTCGAAGAATTCCCCCCAACGAACAAATTGCCTGTGCCCACGGCTTAAATTGTCGAAGACGACTGTCCGGTAACCCCTCTGAGCCAGGAGTTTGTTCACATGGGAACCGATATAGCCAGCACCGCCAACGATCAGAATCATTTTCGACCTTCACCCTTTCAACGCCCATAGTCATCGTCAAAACGCTCAATGTCATCTTCTTCCACATAGTCCCCATTCTGAACTTCGATGATCTGAAGAGGCTCTTCCCCAGGGTTTTCAAGTCGGTGTTGGGTTTGAATGGGAATATAAGTACTCTCATTTGAATGGACAAGATAAGTCTCTCGGTCCCGGGTCACCTTAGCCACCCCGGAGACCACCACCCAGTGTTCACTACGCCTTCGATGGAGCTGGAGACTCAATTTAGCGTTTGGGTTGACCTCGATCCTTTTAATCTTATACCCCTTTCCCTTTTCAAGAACTGTATAACGCCCCCAGGGTCTCTCAACTGTTTTATGAATAAGATGTTCCTCTCGACCACTCTGTTTCAGTTTTTCAACAACCTTCCTGACCTCCTGCGCCCGCTCTTTTGGACTAACCAAAGTGGCATCAGGAGTATCCACAACGACCATATCCCTAAGCCCGATGGTTGCAATCAGCCTTTCCCCTGCAAAAATGGTTGAATTTCGGCTTTCAATATTGATCACATTCCCCTTGAGAATATTGCCATCTTCATCCTTCTCCATGATGTCATCCAAGGCAGACCAGCTTCCTAAATCTGACCACTGAAAATAGGCAGGCACCATAAGAATATTCTGACTTCTTTCCAAGACCCCATAATCGATGGAGATCGATTCTAATTTTGCATAGAGGGCTGCGCAAAGAGAAATGCGCCGTTCCGATTTATCGTTTTCATTTTGGCTTGATGGTAAAAAGAGCAGGTTCTCCATTTCTTTAAGCGCCGCATAAAGATGAGGAAGGTGAATTTTCATTTCCGAGAGGATTTTGGACGCTTTCCAGACAAAAATACCCGAGTTCCAGAAATACCGTCCATCTGCAAGGTAAGCCTGAGCGGTCTGAAGGTTGGGTTTTTCAACAAAACATTCCACTTTAAGGAGTCCATTGATCACTTCAGAAGGATTCGCTTGAATATAGCCATAGCCGGTTTCAGGCCGAGTCGGTTGGATCCCAAAGGTAATCAAATAATCGTCTTCCGCGCCATGAAGCGCCAATCGGAGGGCTTCCAAAAACTTCTCTGTTTCAGGAATAGCATGGTCAGAGGGCATCACAATCATCACAGATTCAGGAGAAAGGCGGTGAAGGTAGAGGGCGGCAAGACCAATGGCTGCCGCTGTATTTCTTCCCATCGGTTCTTTAATCAGTCGAATGTGGTTGGCCATCGACCCCAAGGGAGCAAGATGAAACTGAATGTCCTGAGCTTTGTCTTCTGTCACCACAATCCATATGTTCCCAGGGGGAACAAACCCTTGGACCCTCCGGATCGTCTGATGGAGCAAGGATCCTTCTCCCATAAGCGGAAGTAACTGTTTTGGATAGGCCTCCCGGCTTAAAGGCCAGAATCGTGTTCCTGCCCCCCCTGCAAGAATGACAGCATAAAGTGATTTTGAATCGTGTGAGGTTCTGTTTTGAATCTTGTTTGAAGACGAACCGCCCATCCTTCCCCTCCAATAAAATCGAATTGTATCTAATTCGGGTGCTTTGTCAAACGCTTTTTCAAATAATAGATGCCGAAAGAAGCTAATCCTATCCCGACACCATTGAGAAAAACATCTGCTAATGAGGCATCCCGGCCTGGAATAAACATCTGATTGACTTCGTCCAAAATCCCTACCAGCAAGGCAATGCCACCAGGCCAAAGAAGAGAAGTGGAGCGAAAAGGTATTCCTCCCGACCCATGCCTTTGAGTAAGAAAGGCGACGGAAAGCAAAAACATCAGGATTCCATACAGGGGAATATGGAGAAGGCTATAAGGGTTCCAGAGGTGATTCATCATCTGTTTAGGAATCAGCCAAGGAAGAAGAAAAATACTCAAGATATAAGTGACGGTTATCATCATCATAAGAGTCTGGTGCTTCAAAAGGTCACTCCTTTAATGGGATTGGAACCATATCTTCGCTCTGGAAGGAAAGACAAACGCTCTCTCCTTCTGCAAAAATTGCCCTCTTACGGGGGTTGGTCACATTGACCTTCATCCTCTTACCCCCCGTGACTTCAACCTCATACTGGACAAGGGAGCCGAGATAGGCCGAGGTTCTTACGATTCCGTCCATTCGGTTCACGGCTGGGAGAGTTTCCCTTGGATAAGAGATTTGGATGGATTCCGGCCGGAGATTAAGGAGGACCTTTGACCCCACTTGAAGCGGAACTCCCTTGCATCGTTCAACGGTAAATAAAAATCCCTCGTCCGTTTTGATTTGCATCTGTTGTCCTGCGACGATTAACACTTCGCCGGAAAAGAAATTGGATGTCCCCACGAAATCCGCTACCTCTCGGCTCTCAGGAGTTTCATAAATTTCTTTGGGCGTACCGAGTTGAATCACCCTACCTTTTGCCATGACAGCGATCTGAGTCGAGAGGATCAGGGCCTCTTCCTGGTCGTGGGTCACATAGAGGGTCGTAAGGCCTAATTCCTTTTGAAGCCTGACCAGTTCGTGCCTCATCTGAACCCTAAGTTTTGCATCAAGATTACTCAGGGGTTCATCGAGAAGAAGAAGTTTCGGTTCGATGACTAATGTCCTTGCTAAGGCGACGCGCTGTTGTTGACCGCCTGAAAGTTCGGAAGGCCTTCTTTTTTCAAGTTCTGCGAGGTTGACCAATTCAAGGACTTTGTATGTCTTCTCCTGAACAACTGATTTTGGAAGATTTCTCTCCTTTAACCCGAAAGCCACATTCTCAAAAACGGTCATATGGGGCCAGAGGGCGTAATTCTGGAAGACCATTCCCACCTCTCTCTTCCAGGGTGGAATATCGTTGACTTCTTTTTCATCGAAGAAAATCTTTCCTTGGTCTGGGGAAGTGAATCCTGCAATCATACGCAGGACCGTTGTTTTGCCACACCCGCTCGGACCGAGAAGGGTAAAAAATTGGCCTCTCGAAATGGTGAGGTTAACCTCCTTCACGGCTTCCACTGTTCCAAAACTCTTTTTTACATTGATCAGTCGAACTTCCGCCGCCTTCACGATCAAGCTCCATTCACCACCAACGATCCCTTGACCTCTCTCATAATTTAAAAGCCGTTCCGCTTCCCCCGGAAAAGACCCTATTCACTATATAAGTTCCAATGGCCACCAGTAAGATGGCAACAACTCCCAAAGCCGCACCAGGCCCCCTTCCCACGGCACTCTGCATATAGATGTAGATTCCGTAAGAAAGTGGCCCATGTTCCATCCTGGGAACGAGCATGATCGTGGAAGAGAGTTCCACTGAGGAGGTAATAAATGCTAAAAGCCCGCCAGCCACCAATCCTCCTGCCATCATCGGAAAGGTGATCTTGAAGAATGTTCTCCTCCGGTTGGCGCCCAGATTTAAAGCAGCTTCCTCGAGGGAGACATGAATCTGCTGGATAGCGGCATAACAGGAACGTAAGGTGTAGGGAAGCCTTCTGGCCGAGTAAGCAATGACCAGGATGATCCACAGGGAAGTCAAAGGTTGGTGAATGAAAGGAAGAGGTGTTCCATGAAAGATTCTCAGGTAACCTGTGGCTAATACAACTCCTGGAATGGCAAGAGGCATCATGGCGATGGCATCCAGCAGACTTTTTCCAATGATTTTTCCCCGGATGAGGAGAAAAGCGATCAACGATCCAAAGAGCACACCGATTCCTGCAGAGAGAAGGCAATAGATCAGCGTATTCTTCACAAAATGAGGCGTCCGATAAAAAATCTCCACATAATGATTAAGGGTGTATGCCTTTGGAAAAATGGAGAAGCTCCAGACTTTTGCAAAGGAAAGAAGGAAAATTCCCAGGTGGGGGACGAGGCTGATCCCCAGAACAATGATGGAAAAGGCCCAGACCATTCCCAATCTTAACCCGCTGATCTTCTTTGAAATGGGAGTTCCCGTTCCTCCCCTCTGAACCATAGCATATTCTGAAAGGCTCAAAAACTTCATCGCTGCCCAAAGCGAGATGAAGGAAAGGATGACCATCATCACACAGATTACATAGCCTGCCTTGTCCTCGATCCCAATCGTAGTCACACGAAGATAAGCCTGGGGAGCAAGCATTTTCGTATAGTTGAGGATCAGGGGGGTAGCAAGGTCATCAATCACTTTAATAAAAACCAGGAGCGCTCCAGCTACATAACCGGGCATCATGAGAGGAAGGGTCACCCTTCGAAAGAGCCGAAGTCCATGGGCGCCCATATTCTGGGCCATCTCTTCCAGTGAAGGATCAACATTGGCCAGTGAGGCAGAGGCATTAAGGAAAATAAACGGAAAGTAGTGGAGCGTCTGGACAAGGATCACTCCCCGCAGTCCTTCCATAAAAGGGATGGAGAGATCGAACCACTTCAGAAAGAGGAGGTTAAGTATTCCACTCCGGCCAAGAATCAATTGAAGGGCAACTGCCCCCACATAAGGCGGAAGCACCAGGGGGAGAACCCCAAGGGTTTGAATGAGAGTTCTCCCTTTAAAATCATATTTGATGGTGAAGAAAGCCAGGGGCAGACTGATCAAACTTCCAAAAAACACAGCCGTAAAACCGGCGATCAGGCTGTTGAAAAGGGATTCCCTGAAGAGTTCTCTTTCAAAGAAGTTAATAAAGTGGCTGAGGGAGAGTTGCCCCCCTTCTGTGAAGGCAACATGGAGGATGCTTATAAGAGGATAGAGGATAAAAAGAAAAAGGACCCCCAACAACAGAAGAAAGATGAGAGATTGAGAAAAATCGAAGGCTTTAAATTGATCTTTAAACAGCTTCAATAAGGTTCAACCATCCCGAAGTGTAAGAACGAATAAGAACCAGATATTTCTCTATCCTTATTCCCTTCACATCCCCATGATCATAAAAGAGGTGAAGACATATTTTCAATGAACATTGACCTCCTTCAAAGCATACTGATGGCTCTGTTGGCCAGCTCCCTTGCCTTCGCATAGTTGGCTTTGGCGGTTGTATCCCATTCGGTCTCAAGCTTTGCTCGGATCTCCGTCTTCTCTTTTCCCTTAAAAGCCTTATTAAACTCTTTATCCTTTGCCTTTGCCTCAGAGACAGGAACCCGTGTTACCAGTGATCTGGCTTCCGCCACCATTTCCCTGGCTTTCGCCACATCTATTCCTTTCTTCTTTCCTTCCTCAATGGCCTTCTCAGCCTTGTAGATCGCCCCCCATGCCTCCTTTAATTCGCTTAACCGGAAGGTAATGATCTGGTCAAAGAGGGTATTGACCACGCCATAACGCAATGAAGAGAGTTCTGAATTGAATTCCAGTCCACCTAACTTCATCTTAAAGGGATTGGGATATCCTGCTGGCGCCTTCGAATAGAGCTCAGGAATGACCGGTAATCTTCCAATTTCAGCCTTGAAGAGAAGCCCCTGTCCTTCTTCGCTGAGGAGATAATGAATAAACCGTTTTGCATTCTCGGGATTCGGTCCCCCCTTCACCAAACCCACATTGGCAGGAACAATTGGTGTCAAAGAGGGATAGGCGAAATCTACGGGAAAACCACTAGCAATGGCAGACAGTCCAAAGAAATCGATGACGATTCCAATCCCATATTGTCCATTATTCACTCCCTCTGGAACACCAAAGCTTCTTTCAGTGACCACCGCCATATGGCCACCCATATTGAGTAAGAGGGCCCAGCCCTTTTCCCATCCATAAGCCTGGAGGATAGATTCCACAGTTAAGTGAGTGGTTCCACTTCTCGAAGGAGCTGATATGGCAAGGTGCCCGTAATAACTGGGATCCGTAAGATCGGTCCATTCCTTTGGGGGTTTTAATTTATGAGCCTGAAGATAGGGTTTATTCCACATCATCCCGTAGCCAGAAAGGGCAAAACCGAAAAAATACCCGTCTGGATCATGAACAGGGAAGGTTCCAACTCTGGCAGGAATTTTTAAAGAAATCTCTCTGGGCAACTCATATTTGACCAGCAATTGATCCGTTTTTAAAACTTGAAAAGCGTCAACCGCACTGGCCCATATGAGATCCGCCTCTGGTTTAGATGCTGTTTCTCGAATATAGGTCACTCCCTGGGTGGTTGGTTTCTGCTGGACCACCACCGTCACTCCAGGGTACTTCGCCTCAAATGCCTTCTTATAAGTTTCAAAAAGCTCTTTCGGAAAAGAGGTCACGATGACCACTTCTTTGGTCTGGGCTTGCGCCCAGGAGATCAACGTGACGAAGGTGAAAAGAAAGAGACTCCAAACAATAACATTCCTTTTCATAGGGGACCTCCTTTAAAGGATAGATAAATGTCTTCCCTCAAACTCTCTGAGGAGCATCTCATTTCGCTTTTGGACCTTCTGCAGTTCAGCCAGTTCCACAACTTCAAAGGGTTGTTTTCTGCCTTTGTTTCTGAGCCTGACAATCTCTTCATCGATAGACTGAATCGTATTCACCATGACCTCCGCCATGGATAAGATCGACTCCTGTGCCTTTTTAAATATCTCCTTGTCGAGGTAAGCCCGGTTAATGAGATGGAACCTTTCAAATAACTTTTTGAACTTTTCAAGCTCTTCTGTTTTCCCCTTTTTCTTTGAATGAAGTTTTTTCGTCACTGCCAAAAATTTTTCTGTGTCCATGATGTTCTCCTCCAAGAGTTTCGAACAAATTTACCTCGTTTTACGGTCTATGTTCGACCCAATTAACTTTATGAAAATGATGGGGGTTTGTCAATCCCTCTCTCCAAACAACCCTGGCTGATGCAATCAATTGCTCTTTTTTTAAACAGGATGATGAAAATTCATCACTTTCATTGACCCTGCTATGACCTCCAGACTGTATCCCGTCTTTTTCATGAAAAATTACTCAATTATGATAACAGGTTATACATTAAACCCTCTTGGGCCTAATGATTGTTTACGGCATGTAATTTGCTTTATAGTTCATCAAATACGATGAAGTATTGAAAGAATGACAAAGGCGTCTTTCTCAAAAGAAGGGCGCCTTTCATTTTAATGAGCACGAATCACATGAGTGATGAGAAGATAGAATATCATGGATCCAAACGAGTGAGTCAAAACGATTTTATTCGCTTCGTTCATTACCGTTCGTGTAATTCGTAAACCAAAAGGAGGAGAAGATGGACAAAGAGACCGTATTGAAGATGGCGAAGGAAAATGATGTTAAATTCATTCGACTCTGGTTTACAGACATTCTCGGTTTTCTCAAGGGGTTTGCAATTACCATCGATGAGCTGGAAGGCGCCCTTGAAGAAGGAATGGGATTTGATGGCTCTTCGATTCAGGGCTATGCGCGCATCGATGAAAGTGACATGATTGCTAAACCAGACCCAAAAACCTTTCAGATCATTCCCTGGCGGCCCAAAGAAAATGCCGTCGCCAGAATGTTTGCCGATATTTATGAACCAGACGGAACACCTTATAAAGGCGATCCACGGTGGGTTTTGAAAAAAACTCTCAAAAAGGCACAGGATCTTGGCTACACTTTTTATGTAGGACCTGAGCTGGAATATTTCTATTTTAAAAGCAGTGAAGGAATTCCGCAGATTCTGGACAAAGGAGGATATTTCGATCTTACCCCTCTTGATGTCGCGACGGAACTTCGTCGGGAGACCATTCTCACCCTGGAAGCTATGGGGATTCGTGTTGAGTACAGTCACCATGAAGTCGCTCCCAGCCAGCATGAGATCGACCTCCGTTATACCGATGCCTTAACCATGGCTGACCATGCCATGACTTATCGCCTCGTAGTTAAAGAGGTCGCACTCAAGCATGGTGTCTATGCCACCTTTATGCCCAAGCCGATTTTCAAGCAGAATGGAAGCGGGATGCATACCCATCAATCCCTTTTTAGGGGCGACAAAAATGCCTTTTTTGATCCGAAAGATGAATTTCATCTCTCAAAACTTGCCAAGTCCTACATCGCTGGTATTCTGAAACATTCCAAAGAGATCACCTCCATCACTTCTCAGTGGGTCAACTCCTACAAGAGACTGGTTCCCGGATATGAAGCCCCTGTCTATATTGCCTGGGCAAGAAGAAATCGGTCTGCATTAGTTCGGGTCCCCATGTATAAACCGGGTAAGGAGAAAGCGACGCGGATCGAACTTCGATCCCCTGACCCGGCCTGCAATCCTTACTTAGCTTTTGCCGTGATGCTTGCCGCTGGGCTTAAAGGGATTGAGAAAGGCTATGAACTTCCTCCTCCTGTTGAGGAAGACATCTTCGAGATGTCTGAGGAAGCGCGGGTAAGGCACGGGATTGAATCGCTACCGGGTAACCTCTATGAAGCGGTTCAACTGACAGAGCAGAGCGAATTGGTGAGAGACACTCTGGGAGATCACATCTTCCAAAAATTTATTGAGAATAAAAAGATAGAATGGGATCAATATCGGACCCATGTGTCGCAGTTTGAATTGGAGAAGTATCTGCCGATCCTATAAAACTCCTATGGGATGGGGAATGAGGCCTGTATCGTTCATAAAAATAGAAGGTTGCATTGATCGTATTTTAATTCATTGACCGTTGCCGTAACCGGTAATGAAACGGGCTTGATCGCCCTCGCTCTTAGGGTGTTCAAACGAGGTTGAAACACATGAATCAGAAAAAAGAAAAATTGGCCTGGAAAAAATATCTTAGTGATTTCTTACAGCGCAATCCAGGCCTGAAGGCGATCGAATCGCCTGACAAATTCGAATACTATCGCAATGACCTCAATGTCGATCTTCCCCCTCTCATTCGGGATCTGTTCCTCAGGAGCCTCCCGGACCTGGTTCTCCAGCCATCCACAGAAGAAGATCTTCTAAAAATCTTCCACTTCGCAACCCAGCATAAAATCCCCCTAACGGTCAGGGGGGCTGGAACATGGGGGTATGGAGGTGCCGTGCCAACCCATGGAGGAATCGTGATCGATCTCAGTCGGATGGATACGATAGAGATTGATCCTCAAACCATGAGTTTAACCGTGGGGCCTGGAGCCCGCTTTGCGGATATTCACACAAAACTCGCTTCCCATGGCCTCACCCTTCTTACCATGACTTCTGGGAAAGGAGGAACACTTGCTGGATGGATTGCCACCGGGGGCATGGGATTTGGAACCTACCATTACGGACCAGTGAAGAACCAGTTGATTTCCTTGAGGGTCATCACCCCGGATGGAAAAGTAAAAGATTTAAGACCGGAAGATCCTGAGATTGACCTTTTTCTTGGGACAGAAGGACAGATGGGCATCATCGTTAAGGCGGTATTGAGGGTCGGAAAAAAACCCTTCCAATGGTTTCCTTTTCTAATCCCTTTTGAAAAAACATCAAACGCCTATGCCTTTGCCCAACGATTGAGCCATCACCCCTCCATTAAACCTCATGACCTTATCATCTATCACAGAGAATGGGCTGAAGTCGTTCAGGCACAGTCAGACGGCAAACTCACCGTTCCTGATAAACATCTCCTCCTCATTTCCTTTTCGGAAGCAGATCAGGTCCATCTCTTTAAGGATTATCTCCAAAAAGAAAAGATTCGAAGGGTTGACGAAGCCTCAGCCCGTTTTTTATGGGACGAGCGATTTCTTCCCATGTCGATCAAACCCCTCGGTCCTACCCTTCTTGCCGTAGAGGTCATCCTCCCGGGCCAGAAGGTGACTGAGTATGAAGAAAGAATCGGCGAATGGGGAAAACGGCTAGGTCTTACCTTCTACCCCTCTTCTCATTTCATCAGCCAAGACCAAGTCCTTTTTTTGACCCTGATCCCCACAGATCGTAGGAACTCTCTCTTCTACATTGACCTTATTCTCATTCCAATGATGCTTAGATTAGCCATTCAATTTTATCAGGGCAAACCCTATGGCCTCGGCATCTGGAATGCCCCTTTTTTGCGAGACCTCTACTCCAAAGAGACGATAAAAAAACTGCTGCGATATAAAAAGCGAGTCGACCCAAGTGGAATCCTCAATCCAGGCAAGTTCTTTACCCTCTCAGGGAGAGGGGGGCTTTTGACGAAGATGATCTTTCAATCGGATCTCTTCAACCTCGAACTCTCTACGATGCAGTGGCTTCTCTTCAGGCTCTTCTCCTTGCTTCCCGAGAGCGCCCTTCGTGGGAAAACGTCCCTGATTCCCCAGGGGCTTGAAACAATTTCGAAGGAAATATTCTCATGTGCCCAGTGCGGAAACTGTGTTTCAAAATGCCCGGTCTATCAGGCAACCCGGGACGAAACCTTTACCGCGAGAGGAAAACTTCTCGCCATGAAAAGAGCCATCGAGGCGAAAAAGATCGAACGGTCGAACATCCTTCCCCTTTATTTCTGCCTCAGCTGTGGCCGCTGTGACGAGGAGTGTCAGGTCCATCTAAATCATCGCCGGCTTTATAAAGACCTTGAATCCTATTTCTCTCAATACATCGACTTTCCGATCCAAGAGATTACTCACTTTGTTGAGGAAATTGAAAAGAGCCCTGACTTTTATCGGTTTCTTGACGTCATCCGAACCGGTTTTGATCAGAAGATCTGGGAACAGCGACAGACGTTTCCCAAATACCATGTAGCCATAGAGGAAGAAAGGTGTCTCAATTGTGCCACCTGTGTTGACGCCTGTATGTACAGTGTGCGTCGGCGCGATGAGAAAGATCCGCGCCGCGTGGTCATCGCCGATGAAGGGCTCTGCCGCGGTTGCGGGGCTTGCATAGAGCGATGTCCCCAAATTGCCAAAGGAATTCAAGCCACGATCGTTGAGTTTCACCCTGAATACTTGAGCATGGATGATCCTTATTGGACCGGGGAAGTGGTTACTCGGATTGACCTCGAGGCCACGACAGGCAAGATCCCTGTCTCCGGCACCGGACAGGGAGATCCTCATCGGGGGTCAGGAAATGATTCGATCCGTTTTGGCCACTTTCATATTGTGGGACCTGCCCAAAACCTTCTTTATGAAAGCACAGAAGATGCCGTTTCGGTTCAACTTGGCAGGCGGCCAAAATATCTGAAGTTTGATGGAGAAAAAATTGAAACCCCCAGACCTTGCTTGATCCATCTGAAAACTCCCATTCTCCTGGACCTCTTGCCCATGACATTAGAAGAGGAACTCCTCGATGCCATGGTGGAGGCTTCTCGATTAGGTGGAACTCGGGTGACGCTCCGGCTGGCAGAGGTCAAACGCTTTCGAGCAATTCTGGATGGCAGGACCCACTGCCTCATCCTCAGGCTCAAACCTGAAGAATTAAAAAACGAGTTAGAATCGATCAAAGATCTTCCATTCGACCTTGTCGAAATCGAGGCAGAGGATCATCTCCTCAAGACATCGTCCAATTTGAGAACTATCTTTCCTGAATCAACGGTTCTGTGTGCGGTTTTGAAGATCGAGAGAGAGGATGTGGATGAGACCCTTCGTCTGAATTCCGATCTCCAGAAGAAACTTGAGTTTCTGGCCCAATCCCCTTTTGATATCCTCTGTATTGACTCAGATTACGACCCAGAGAAGGGATACTATCCAACAACCGATGCCATTCCAGCCGTCCACCGCTATCTGGTAGAAAAGAAGATCAGACACAGGTTCTCAATCGTTGCCGCAGGGGGTATCCGATCCGCCGCGGACGCTCAGAAAACCATCCAGCGGGGAGCCAATGGAATTAAGATTGACTGGCCCATCCTTCTAGCTATCGATCCGCTGGCACGCGAGAAATCCCGGTCTAGGGAACCACTCCACATCCCCTATGACCGAACCGCTCTCGCGAAGCGACTCACCCATCTGATTCGGGTTTGGAACGTCCAGATTATTGAGGTTTTGGGAGCCTCTGGATTCAAGGACATCAAAAAGACCGTCGGGGAAGAGAACCGACTCCTCATCTTCGATGACCTCGAGGAAAGAATTTATGACATTTTCCATGATGAGGAGCGATTAAAACGGAATCAACGGACAAACAAAACACGGATGCTTCGGGAGGGAGATCCTCTGGGTTGGCGATATCATCAGTTAACAGAAAAGATCAGGCCTTCCCCCCATCCCCATCAGTTTTATCACTGTCATCTTAACCCTTCCTGCTTTCGCATCTTTGACCGCGATCATGTCTGGCCCGCCAAACTGATTGCCTCAGTGGGAAGGATGGCAGGTGGGGATTTGAGAACCCTTTATCTCTCTCATGCGGAAGAACGAGGAAATCTCGGAGACGGTTTTGATTCCATCAACCTCCTCTTCCTCCAGAACCCCGATACTATCCCGGAGGACAAATTAAATCATATTTCAAGTGGGCTTTACCTCTCCCAGAATTTAAAACTCCAAACGGCCTTTTTGGGAGCAGGAATGTCTATTGGATCCATTGGTCCGGGGACTTGGCGCGCACGTGTTCTTGCCACTCGCGCACTTGAAACTCAGCTGGACACCGGTGAGGGAGGATATCCAACGATTTTTATTCTCGACTCAAAATGGACTCCCCTCGATCTCACCGATCAACAGGTGGCCAGACTTGCAGAGGTCCTGGAAGAAAGAACGCTCATTTCGATTGGGGATCTGATTCAGCGATTACGGGAGATGGAACATCCCCACTTCGAGTCGTTATCCAAATCACTGCTAAAGTATCCTCTTTCGTTGAAGGTCCAGTATGTCCCTATTGTGAAACCCGACGACGAACCTTATGTCTCGACCCAACTCAAGACAGGGCTTTTCGGTGTGACCAAGGAAACGATTCGGCGTGCCCGAAGGGTGGTCATTGCCTATAGCCAGGGGGCCAAACAGGGCGTGGGAGGGCATCTCTTGGGAAGAAAAGTTTTTGGGCTGGTGTCCAGGCTTCGCGGGGTTTCAGAAGGAATCAGTCTGATCTCTCCCTTCCCTTTCCATAATTGTTATTCCATTGAAGACGTAAAGGCTTTCATTGATGCCATTCGGATGATCAATCGGCGTGCGGCGATTTGCATTAAGGTCTCCCCTTCTCCGGACATCGAATTCATTGTCTCAGGATTGGCTCGTATTGCAAAAGACAATGCCATGGTGATTGAGGTTTGGTTGGACGGACCCCGGGGAGGCACAGGCGCAGCTCCCGATATCATAAAAGGCCAGATGGGAATGCATATGGAGTATGCAATTCCTCTCTGCCACGAAAAATTGATGGATGATGGGTTGAGAGAGTATGTTATTTTCATGGGTAGTGGTGGTTTCCGCACCTGGGGAGATGTCATTAAAGGGATCGCACTGGGGCTCGATGGAATAATTTTAGGAACGGCAGATCTTGTCGCCATTGGTTGTGTGCGGGACCGAAATTGTGAATCAGGATGTCGAAGCGGTATCTCAACGATTGAACCCAAGATGCAGTTGCTCAGGCATGTTGAGCTTAATGCCCAGCAGATTATCAACTTTCGCGTCATCCTCCAGGCCCAAACCATCCGGGCGATCGCCGCCCTCGAGATGAACGACATTCGGGAACTTCGGGGCCGCTATGATCTCATCCAATGGCCCCTCTTAGAAGAAAGAGTCCAACAGAGAAGACGACGACGGATGGAGAAAACAGCCTTTCCTCCTTCCCTTCCAGATTGGACGAGTGAAGACCGGTCTTGCTTAACTTCTCCCCTCATGGATTCTCCTCCTCCTTCAGACTGCGGGGTGGCGGCTATTGTCTCGAACCATCCCGTTCCGAGCCATGTGATGGATCTCATGCTTGATCGAATGGCCAACCGTGGAATGGACGGCGTCGGAATATGGAAGGGCGGATGTTATCCCCACCGAATGAACCATTATGCCCTCCATCTTTTGATGAAAGGAATTTCACAGACCCAGATTGAAGAGGATTACACACACCGGGAACCGGATATGGACCCAGAAGAGATCCGCAGAAGGGCAAGGCAGACGACGTTGACCATACGTCTTCAACTTCTTGCAGGGGTGATGGAACGATATTTTCACGGCCTCGAAGTGGATGGGTTTGATGGGAATCTCGAAAAATGTCGAATCCCTTACCTAAACAATGGGGAGGGTGAAGAAAAGGACTTCCGTTCATTTGGAGAAAACGACCCTGGAGATCTCTTCCTTTTCTTTGTGCGGGTCCGTCAGGATGAACTCCATCATTTTATCAAAGAAGAACTCCTGAACGATTCAATCTGGCCACCCAGGTTGATTCGTTATTCCCATTTAAACACAGAGAATTATCAACATGATTTAGATTTTCTTCGGGAAGCCGAAGACGAATATATCTACCGACTGAGCCGAAAGATCACACAAGAGAATTATGTCGAAGGGAAGAAAAAGCAGGCCGCTGTGCTCTCGTGTGGAAAAAATTCGGGTTGTTGGAAAAGTGATGGGGCCCACATCCCCTGGAAGCTTCCAGACGCCCCCGTGAACATCATTCACCGGAGGCTGGCTACGGGTTCGGTCGTGGATCAGCTTAACTCCCACCCTTTTGCGGAACTTCACACGGCCCTCACCCATAACGGAGAGACCACCAACTACCGTACCATGCTCAATCGGGTTTCCCAGTTTAACCTGACTCCTCTCGCTCAAACGGACACCGCAGTTGCCTCACTCAAACTCCACCTGTTAAGTCAATACCTCCGTTATCCTTTTGATGGACTGGTGGAATCATTCTCTCCGACAACCGGTTGGACACTGAGTCAGTTGCCTGAGGAAGTCCGAGAGCGTTTTGAGAGGATTCAGGAAATCGAACTGGAAAGTGCCCCAGATGGTCCCTATCAATACCTCTGTGGGAGAATCGATCCCTATCAGAGAGTCATTGAACGTCTGGACATCATCGATCCCTCTCTGCTCAGACCGAATGTGGCGATGCTCTATGATGATGGAGAAAATTTTGTTAGTATTATCTGTTCTGAGAAACAGGGATGTGATGCTGGTCTTCAAGAACTTTATCGACTGGGGTTCATCAAAAACACGGTAGCTCCCCTCACCTTTACTGTAAACCCGGGTATGGTGAGCAGGGTTTTTTACAACGAGCAGGGAGAGATCACTGGCTATGAGGTTCGGGATAAGTTTTGGAAACGAATCGAGATTCCCCGTGGTGAATTCCCTTCTGTAGAACCTTCCCCCTCTGGGGACAATGCACGGCTGGATTTAGAGTCCCCTCCTTCAGATTACGTTTCTAAGCATCTTCCCCACTGGAGTTTTTATCAATTCAAAAAAGTTTTGGAGGAGATCGCCAATGCCCTCCCACCTTTACAGGCTTTCGAGGAGTTAACGCAAATCCATGATCATCTACCCGGTTGGAACACAGGCAAAAAGGACAGGGGGACTCTGATCCATCTTGTTTCTCAGCAGATTGATTCTTTCCTTGATCAGTTGAATCACCCGGACGGGATGATTCGAGTTACTCAACCTGAAGCTGAAAATCTGAAACGACCCGAAACGTTTGATCAGGTGCTGGTGGTTGATGCAAGAGGGTTCCGTCCTGAGGGAACTGATTCGTCTCGGGTCCTCAGTCCATTTCTCGACCACGCTCATCATATGGGATGGCGCAGGTTCATCGTTTATCGTACGGAGGGACAGCGAGGCATTGGGATGGGGATGGGAATCGGGGACACCTCAGGTACACTTTTAGACATCTTTGGAAGTCCGGGAGAGTATTGTGGAGCCTTCAATATGGGCACCCATGTCCGCGTCCATGGACACGCCCAGAATTTCACTGGAATGGTGATGCACTCTGGAACACTTGACATCCATGGCGATGCGGGAAAAGTGACGGGATATTCTGCAAAGGGAGGGAAATTCAATATCCTTGGAAATGTCGTTGACCGGGGTTGGGTCTGTGCGGTCAGTGACCCACGGGGACCGGGGTTAGAGGTCAATATTGTCGGTACCGCCCATGAACACCTCTGTCAAGCTTTGATGGGAGGTTCCATCCTCATGCTCGGTCTCTGTCGGGATTATAACGGAAACCTCCGTCTGATGGAAACACCTTATCGGGGTGCCAAGCTCCTTGCAGGTGCTTCTTCTGGTGAGGTCATCTTCTATGATCCTCGAGGGATGTTAAGCGAGGTACAGTATAAGGGATGTATAACCAAACCTATGGACGCCTCCAAATGGGAGGAGGTGATGAATCGTTTGATGGCCCTGGAGAAGGTTTTTGGTCTTGGTATCTCCCGGGAAAACGGACATCTCACCCTTCCCATCCATGGAGAATTAAAGGCCATGAAGACAGAGGATTTTAAATGGATTCTTCCAAAAGGAGAACTGGAGGGATACCATTAATAAACAAAAAATATGGGCGGGGGATATAGATTTGGCATCGGCGGACACATCCCCGGGGAAAAGAATCGAGGACATCTCGAAGAAGAGAATGTTTCCCGAGGGCATGGATGCCCTATCCCCTGCCCTTTTGATGAGGACATAGGATGACATGGTTCTTAGGTCTTATGGTCATATAATTTTCAAAAGCCAATCTTGAGATGGACCGGTAAGATACATTCCGTTCACTTTCCACTTGAAATAAGATGAAAGAATTGGTAGGATGAAAGAAAAAAGGAGGTGAGCGGTTATGGCAGTCAGGATTATTATCGATCGGAAAGTCAAGAAAGGAAAGGAAGCGGAGTTTGCAAAATTGCTCAGAGAGTTGAGGCTCAAGGCAGTCCCCTCAAAGGGGTATATCTCAGGGGAAACCCTCCGCTCATTGGACGATCATTATAATTATATTGTCATCACCACTTGGCAGACGGTAGATGACTGGAAGGCTTGGGAGAAAAACCCTGAGCGGAAGAAGATTCAGGCAAAGATCGAAAAACTGATGGCACGTCCTACCCGAACAAAGGTTTATGTTCATGCTTAATAGGGGTTGATACACATTTGACAACTCCTATCGGACGTGTTAATCAGAAAATAATTTTTTAGATGGAATGATGATTAAACGGGTATGAATGAAGAAAAAGACCCTCGATCCCTTTCTTCAGATAGGGATCGGGGGTCTTTTTTTATGAGGGAGCAAGATTTCTATGAAGACCATTCACAAAGCCATCCTTGCTCTTGAGGACGGGACCATTTACGAAGGAACCTCCTTCGGGTTTCCTGGAGAGAAAACAGGTGAACTCGTTTTCAATACGAGTATGACAGGCTATCAAGAAATCCTGACGGACCCTTCCTATAAGGGGCAAATCGTCATCATGACTTACCCTCTCATCGGAAATTATGGGATCAATGCAGTGGACATTGAATCTCAAAATCCGAAGGTGGAGGGCTTTGTCATGAAAGAGAATTGTTCTCGATTCAGCAACTGGCGTGCGGATGGGTCCCTCTCTGACTACCTGATCGAGCATCGCATTATGGGAGTCGAAGGAATGGACACCAGGGCCCTTACAAAACATATCCGTGAAAAAGGGGCCATGAAAGCCATTCTTTCAACAGAAGACTTTAATCGGGATCGCCTCGTTGAAAAAGCCAGGTCCTCCCCTGGCCTGATCGGAAGGGACCTCGTCAAGGAAGTCACTTGTGAAAAACCCTATCGATGGTCCGAAGCGAATGATACCCAATTTTTAACCCAGCATTTCCCAAGGTCCGTTTCTTCCTCTAAACCCAGAGTGGTCGTCGTCGATTTCGGAGTCAAATACAATATCCTTCGTTCGCTCAGGGATTGGGGCTGCGAGGTAACGGTTTTTCCTGCCTCAACCTCAGCCGAATCAGTCCTTGCCTTTAATCCAGACGGTATCCTTCTGTCCAATGGCCCTGGAGATCCAGAGGGCGTTCCCTATGCCATTGAAACCGCCCGTAAATTAATTGGAAAGAAACCAATCTTTGGCATCTGCCTTGGCCATCAGCTTCTGGGCCTTGCGCTGGGGGGAAAGACCTTTAAACTGAAATTCGGTCATCGAGGAGCAAACCAGCCCGTCAAAGATAGGAGGACAGGAAAGGTCTTCATCACTTCTCAGAATCATGGATTTGCTGTAGATCCCGGCACACTGAATCTGGATGAGGTCGAGCTGACGCAGATCAACCTCAATGACCGGACTCTTGAGGGAATGAGGCATCGAAAACTACCTCTCTTTTCCGTGCAGTACCATCCGGAGGCCTCACCCGGTCCCCAGGATACCCAGGATTTGTTCGGTGAATTTGTGAAGATGATGGAGCGCTTTAAAGAATAGCCGTTATGCCCAAGCGAACCGATATCAAAAAAATTCTCATCATCGGATCAGGTCCCATTGTGATCGGACAGGCTTGTGAGTTTGACTATTCAGGCACCCAGGCCTGCAAAGCCTTAAAAGAGGAAGGTTTTGAAGTCGTATTGGTCAACTCCAATCCAGCAACCATTATGACCGATCCTGAGATGGCTGATCGAATCTATATGGAACCCATTACGCCAGAGATCGTCGAGAAGATCATCGATCGAGAGAGGCCAGATGCCCTGCTCCCCACCCTGGGGGGTCAAACTGGACTCAATGTTTCTGTTGCCCTTTATGAATCAGGGGTCCTCGAAAAATATGGCGTTCAGATGATTGGGGCGAAATACGAAGCAATCAAAAAAGGAGAAGATCGAAACCTTTTTAAAGAGTCCATGAAGAAAATCGGCCTCGACCTTCCGAAAAGCGGATTAGCCTATTCGATGTCTGAAGCCCTGGAGGTGGCGAAGGAAATCGGTTTTCCCCTGATCATTCGCCCCAGTTTCACATTGGGGGGAACTGGAGGTGGGATTGCTTATAACATCCAGGAATTCGAAGAGATGGCAGCACGTGGGCTCGAATGGAGCATGATCGGTGAGATTCTGATTGAGGAATCTGTACTGGGTTGGAAGGAGTATGAGCTTGAGGTGATGAGAGATCTCAATGATAATGTGGTCATCATCTGCTCCATTGAGAATGTCGACCCCATGGGGATTCACACCGGAGACAGTATCACTGTAGCTCCTGCCCAGACTCTGACGGACAAAGAGTACCAACGGATGAGAAATGCCGCCATCCGTGTCATCCGCGAAATCGGTGTTGAAACAGGGGGATCCAATATCCAGTTTGCGGTCCGACCCGAAGATGGCCGAATGGTAATCATTGAAATGAACCCAAGGGTATCCCGATCCTCTGCCTTGGCTTCAAAGGCGACGGGATTTCCCATCGCCAAAATTGCAGCCAAACTTGCTGTGGGATATACCCTCGATGAGATCCCCAATGATATTACGAAAAAGACACCTGCCTCTTTTGAACCCACCATCGACTATTGTGTTGTTAAAATCCCTCGGTTTACCTTCGAAAAGTTCCCAGATGCAGACCCAACGCTTACAGTTATGATGAAATCGGTTGGGGAAACCATGGCGATTGGGAGAACCTTTAAAGAGGCCCTTCAAAAAGCCCTCCGGTCCCTTGAAATCGGAAGGTTTGGGTTGGGCGCAGATGGAAAGGATAAACTTGTCTGGGATGAAATCTATCCCGATTTCGATCATTCAAAAATGATAGAACAGGTGAAAAAACGATTGATGGTCCCCAATGCTGAGAGGCTTTTCTATCTCCGCTATGCTTTTCTCCTCGGGATGAAGATGGAGGAGATTTATGGATTGACACGGATTGATCCTTGGTTTCTCTCCAATATTCAGGAAATCGTCACCCTCGAAACAGAAATTCGTTCCTATGGATCAGCCATGAGAGACCTCGAGCTCCGGCAGAGAACCCGTACCGCGAATCAACTCAGTATCCCCGATCAACTCCTTCGAAGGGCTAAGGAATTTGGATTTTCCGATGTCCAGCTGGGCTATCTCCTTGGAGTCGATGAGCATACCATTCGAACCCTACGCAAAGAGAAATCCATTTCTCCTGTTTATAAATTAGTGGATACCTGTGGCGCTGAGTTTGAAGCCTATACCCCCTACTATTATTCTACTTATGAAACAGAAAACGAAGCAAAGGTCTCATTAAAAAAGAAGATCATGATCCTCGGCGGAGGACCCAACCGGATTGGACAGGGGGTAGAGTTTGATTACTGCTGTGTCCATGCTTCTTTTGCACTGAAGGAACTTGGCTATGAAACGATCATGGTCAACTCCAACCCGGAGACCGTCTCCACTGACTATGACATCTCAGATAAACTCTACTTCGAACCCCTTACCCTTGAGGACGTCTTGCACATTGTAGAAACAGAGAAACCCGATGGAATCATCGTCCAATTCGGAGGACAGACCCCCCTTAACCTGGCTGTCCCTCTTGAGAAGGCTGGCGCTAAGATTATTGGGACAAGTCCTGACAATATTGACCGGGCTGAAGACCGGAAACGTTTCCAGGTTCTCCTTCATAAACTCCGTCTGATCCAACCTCCAAATGGCACAGCAACGTCCTTCGGAGAAGCGAGAAGGGTCGCCGAAGAGATCGGTTATCCGGTGATCGTGAGACCTTCTTATGTTCTGGGTGGGAGAGCCATGGAGATCGTCTATGATGAAGCCTCTCTCGAGCAATTTGTCCAGCGAGCTGTAGAAGCGTCTTCCACACACCCGATTCTGATCGATAAATTCCTTGAGGACGCCATCGAGATTGATGTGGATGCTGTTTCAGATGGATCGATCTGCGTCATCGCCGGGATCATGGAACATATTGAAGCCGCCGGAATCCACTCTGGCGACAGTGCCTGCGTTACCCCTCCATACTCCCTGAGTGACGAATTGATTGAACAATTAAAGCAGAAGACCTATGCTCTCGCCAAAGAACTTCAGGTCGTGGGTTTGATGAACATTCAGTATGCAATTAAAAATGATATCATTTATATTCTTGAGGTCAATCCCAGGGCTTCAAGGACTATCCCCTTCATCAGCAAAGCCACTGGAATACCCTGGGCTAAGGTGGCAGCGAAGGTGATGGTGGGTAAAACACTCCAAGAACTCGGCATCGAAAGAGAAATTGAGATTCATCACATCGCTGTGAAAGAGTCGGTCTTCCCTTTCAAACGCTTTTATGGAGTGGATACGGTTTTAGGTCCTGAGATGAAATCAACTGGAGAGGTCATGGGGATTGACACAGACTTTGGGGTGGCTTTTGCCAAGTCTCAAATCTCGGCAGGTACCTTGATCCCCTTAACCGGCAGAGTCTTCATCAGCGTGATGAACAAAGATAAACGATCTATTGTTTTTGTTGCCAAAAAGTTGGTTGACCTTGGTTTTGAACTGGTAGCCACAAGGGGGACAGCCAAAGTATTATCAAACAACGGGATTGCAGTGCAGACCATATTTAAAGTAGGAGAAGGAAGACCAGATATTGTGGACCGAATGAAAAACGGTGAAATCCAGCTCGTCATCAACACTCCGAGTGGTAAAAAACCCAAAAAGGATGAGGTGGCAATCCGAAGTCAGGCCGTGGCCCACAACATCCCCATTATCACCACCCTCTCTGGTGCTGAAGCAGTGGTCAATGGAATTGAATCCCTTCTCAAAAAAGGGATGTCCGTTCAATCGCTCCAGGAATATCACCAGAACATCTTAGGGATTTCATAGATGAGAATAGGATGGCTTAATCCGAAACCTTTCTTTAGATCATCTGAAGGCGTCACAGATGGTTAGCCTGATCGCCTCATTCCCAAAATTGAGAAAAGGAGGAAAAAATGAAACGGTTTGGATTCCCTATGGTCCTGATCATTATTCTTCTCCCATGGTTGGCAGCAGCACAGGAGGCAATAGTCCAAGAGGCATGGTTAATTCATATGGAGTCTGCAGGCGGTTGGGTGGCTGTGGACAAGGGATTTTACGGGAAGGTAAAGGTCAAGGAAGTTCAAGGAGGTCCGGGAATTTCACCGATCCAAAAGGTAGGTGCCGCAGTCAGGGCAGGCTACATTGCCTTTGGAAATGACTACCCTGAAAATATCATCCGTGCTCGAGAGAAGGAGGGAATTGATCTCGTGGCGGTGAGTGTCGATTTTCAAACCAGTGCCATGAGAATCATCAGCTGGACCCCCATCAAATCTGCGAAGGACATCAAGGGAGATTTCGGAATTTGGATGGGTTATGATGCAAAAGCAAAGTGTGCTGTGGGAAAAGGCTGGGAGAAACAGTTTACCATCCAGAATCAGGGTGGAGACATCAAGCCCTGGTTGATGGGGACCTGGTCTCTCGCTTCTGCCATGACTTACAATGAACTGATCACCGCTCAGCGCGAGACAAAAAAGATGGGAAAAACCTTCTACACAACCGATTATAAAGATCTGGGAATCGATTGGATGGACAATGTTCTCTTTACCACCGAAGAGATCATTAAAAAATATCCAGAAGTCGTCCAAGCCATCGTAACCGGAAGGTATAAAGGATTCCTCTGGGCTTTTGAAAATCCTAAAGAAACCTTTGAAATTTTAAAGAAGATTAACGAGGGCCTCGACTTCGCCCATGAGATGGATGCTGTCGCCCCGATGAAAGCGCTCATGATCACAGCCGATACAAAGAAATATGGCTTGGGATATATCAACCCCAAGAAATGGGAGAATGTGGCGAAAGACATGTTTAAAGCAGGACTCCTGGAGAAGATGCCTGATGTGAAGAGGGTTTACACGGAGAAGTTTCCAAGTGGTGTTATGCCGAAATAAAGAAGGATGATTGCAGGAGATCGATATGTCCAAACGAATCTTTCTGGAAGATATAGGAACCCCTTATGCCATCACGCCCATCGGAAGTGGTCGCGCATGGGAAATAAGAAACCTCCATGACAACCCAAGTTTTCCACCGCTCATCTATGTGGTTGAAAGCCGGATAGGAGAATCCTTTCTCTTGGGAAGAGAAATCTGCGGAAGACCCAAATTTAATATGATTCGTTACCTTGCGGCCTTGTTTGTTGAACTCTTTTTTGAACAACTTAAAACGAAACAGTGCGCCCAATATCTTATCCTAAGGGGAGCCTATCCTTTTGACCTCCAGCAGGCCTTTGGAAGTGCTCCTCCTTATGATCGAGTTTTATTGCCCACCGGATTTATCAAACTCCAGCGAATCCTAAACGCGAAAGGAGTGGACTGGGACATCAAAGCACAAAACTTCATTGGAGAATACCAGGGAGAGACCTGGCTCATCCCTGACACAGCCATTGCATCGGGTTCAACGATTGCGTTCTTCTTGAGGAATGCTTTTTTACATCATCTCCCCAAACAGGTCTATCTCTTTACAGCCTGCGGAAGCCTGGAAGGCATTCAGCGGATCTATCAGGAATGTTTGAGCAAGAAGGTGGAGTTGATCCCTGTCTTCTCCCAATGCATCTTTGAAGTCTCAAAAGAGGGAAATCTTCCTAATCTTCCCCTGACCGATCTCCCAGTCACCAATCCAAGATCCATCACAACAAAAAGATTTTTTGAAAAAGCCTACCAGCGTTATCAGGGAACTCGGATGTGTTGTGTGGGGGATATCGGAGAGAGCCTGGAAGATCCCATTTCATACACCCTCCATACGCTCTGGGAAATGGAGCTCCTTGGGATGGACCCCAATCAGGAGGACTGGAATCGATGGTCGGTAAACGTTCGAGATATAAATTTTAAAAAAAGAGTCCTTGATTTTAAACCCCATCTTGCTGAATATTTCAAAAGCTTATGGAGATAAGAAACGCCTTCTTATTCCTCAAACGTTCCCATGACGATTCGACTGGAACATGTCAAGAAATATTAAAAAATTACGAGGCCCTGTGGCTAAGGGATCATTATTTAGGAATTGACGCTTTTAGCTTGGAATCAGTTTTTTGAAAATGTAATTTGGGTCTATGTTTTAAAGTTTCTTTCGCGGTGGCTTACGAAAAAAGAAGAGCCCGATGGCACACAGCAAAGTCAACCCTAAAATCCCTCCCAGAAGATAGGGCCAGGGAGGAATCAAACTCTTCTCAACATCAGAGGAGGCATGGAGATTCACTTCTTGGATTGTTTTTCCTTCTTTCTGAACGAGAACCTTTGCCAGAACCTGTCCCTTCTGGATAGGAGCGGTCACAACCTCGGGGAGTTGAGGAACGGCTGTGGCCAGATGCTCTTTTCCTCTGGGAGTAGTGACAAAACAGTTCTCCGAGGCGATCAACCCGACCTGGTTTAACTTCCCTCGTTTAACTTTGACAGGCCCAAAAGAAGCTCCCTTTTTGACCGCCTCAACCGTTGAAAAATTTTTAAACCCATATTCAAGCAATTTCTGGGCTTCCGGGGCTCTTTTCTTTACCTTATCACATCCCATCACGACAGCGATCATCCTCTGACCGTTTCGTTTTGCCGTCGCGACAAGATGGTAACCGGATTCTTCAATATGACCTGTCTTCAGGCCATCCACACCAATATTCTTTTGCAAAAGGACATTCCGATTTCCCTGCCGGATTCCGTTAAATTCGAATTCGGTCGTTGAATGAATCGCCAAAGCCTCTGGATGATCTTCGATATAACGCTTTGACAGAATGGCCATATCCAGAGCTGTTGTGAGTTGCCCCTCTGCAGGCATCCCGTGGGAATTTTTAAATTGGGAGTTCTTCATCCCAATCGCCTTCGCCTTTTCATTCATCTTGGAGACAAAGACTTCTTCCGAGCCTGCGAGATGTTCCGCAAGGGCAATACAGGCATCGTTTCCAGAAGCAATGGCGATCCCTTTGATCAGGTCTTCCACTTTTACCCTATCGCCTACCTTAATGAACATCTTTGATCCCTGCGTCCTCCATGCCTTTTCACTCACCGTCACCCTATCTTCCATCTTTAACTGCCCCGCGCGAATAGCATCCAAAGCGAGATAGAGCGTGAGTAGCTTGACAAAACTGGCAGGGGGGATCTGCAAATTGGAATTCTGTTCATAAAGAATCTCTCCTGTCAACCCATCCATGAGTACAGCCGACTGCGCATCACATTGAAGAACACTCGATGGGGCGGGTTGACCTTGGGGAGTTTGAAGCGGTTCAACCTGTTTCTTAAACGATTGCGTTTGGGTGGGCTGGGTTGTCGGTTTCTTTTTGACCGTTTTGCTTAATGTTTCCGGAACAACAACCAGAGTGGTAAGCAAGAGTATGAGAGAAAAGATTGAAAGGTGTTTCTTGAATTGGCGCTTCATCCGTTCCTCCGGAAATGTTTTTCGTTTTCATAACAGATTCGACACGCTTTTGCAATTTCGTGTTGAAAACAGTTTTGTTATACTTTAAGATGGGGTCAACTCATGGAGAAAAAAATCGATCTTCTTAAAGAGTTTGAAAGAGTGGCTTCCCTTGATTACAAAGAATTGGGGGATCAGATTCCAAAGAATCGCATTCCGATTGGTTTTTTCTGCCCTTATGTCCCGGAAGAGATGCTTGATGCGGCGGGGGCGTTGCCCCTTCGTCTCATGGATATCCCTATCCAGATGGCCCACGTCCAGGCCCATCTTCCTTCCAACTGTTGCCATCTTGCGAAATCTTCATTGGAAAGCCTTCTTCGAGGAGAGCTTGATTTTTTAAAGGGGATGATCTTTTCTCATACCTGTGATACCATGCAAGGACTTTCGGATATCTGGGCTTTTCAAAATCATCATCTCCTTCAGTTCAATTTCATGATGCCCACCCATCTTTCTTCGGATCACGCTCGTCCCTATCTGAAGGCTGAGATCGAACGATTAAAAGCCTTCCTGAGTCAACAGTTCAGATCAATCACAACCCAAAACCTGAGGGAATCTATCCATTTCTTTAATCAACGGAGAGAGAAAATTCGAACCCTTTATCAGATGAGACGAAAACACCCAGGCTGGATGTCCGGCTATCACTTCGCTTCCATCATCCGTGCAGGACACCTGATGGAGTGTACCCGATACCTCGACCTGTTAACTCAGCTCTTAGAGGAGGTCCCGGAACGAGAGGAGCAACTTCGAACTCGGGTTCCGATTTTTCTGTCCGGGAATCTTACTCACTCCCCTTCATACTTTTCAATGATTGAAGAAACAGGGGCATGGGTCGTCTCGGATGATCTCTGCAGTGGTGCCAGATTTCTCCGTCTCAAGACGCGGGAGGATCTTGATCCGATGGATGCCCTCACCGAACGATATTTCTCCTCTTGTCTTTGCCCGACCAAACATGGAGGGGCAAACGTCCGTCTTGAAACGCTCATCCAAGAGGTGGAACAAGCAGAAGCCAGAGGCGTCATCTTTCTCTTTTACAAATACTGTGAGCCTCACTATTTTGATCATCCGGATCTTAAAAAAGCCCTGGAGGCAAAAGGAATCCCCTCTCTCCTTCTTGAAGTGGATGACCCTGCCACCTCTCAAGCCCAATTGAAGATCAGGATACAGGCGTTTGTGGAGATGCTTTCTCCATTGTAAACAAACCGCAAAGGCGCATAGAGCATGGGGATTTTTTAACGTTAAAATGATCGAAACAATCTCATTTGAATTTTTGATCATTCAAATTGATTTGGGATTGGATAGCTGAGGGTTGGTGCTTTAAGAAAAATATATGCGAAAGGATCCATCTCATCTCAACTCTTATCGTCCAATCAAATCGACCACAGCGTACCGTCGTTTGATGATGGCTTACTACTTTATGGTAAAGCACCCAGTCTGGTTTAGTAAGAAGGTGGCATGGATTACCAGCGGTGGGCCGGTCGAACCCCTCTACGCCATGGGTATTCTCCCCTTCTATCCTGAAAACTATGGTGCCATGTGCGGTGCATCGAGGATGTCCGTCTCCCTTTGCGAAGCGGCAGAGCAGCAAGGCTACTCCCGGGACCTCTGCTCTTATGCCCTCACCGATATCGGATCTTCTTTCACGGGAAAGGGCCCTATTGGAAAGCTTCCCAGACCCGACTTTCTGATCTGTGGCAATAACATCTGCGGGACGGTAATCAAATGGTATGAAATCCAGGCTCGCGCCTTGAATGTTCCCCTCTTCTTTCTTGACACCCCTTTCATCCATGACGATCTCCATGATCACAACCTCCGATACGTTGTGAAACAGATGGAGGATTATGTTTTATTTCTTGAAGAACAGATGAAACGCCCTTTTCCAGAAAAGAAATTTCAAAAAGTCGTTGCCCATTCTTATGAAACCATTTCACTTTGGAGGCAGATCCTCGATTTGTCAACGAATCATCCTGCCCCTTTTGCCGCCTTCGATGCTTTCATCCACATGGCTCCCATTGTCACACTCAGGGGGACTCGATGGGCTACCCGTTATTATAAAAAACTGAAAAAGGAACTGGAGGAGAGGGTTAAGACGAAAACAGGTGCCTTTGCCCGGGAGGAGATCCGGTTGATCTGGGACAACATTCCCATCTGGTACGATATTCGTCATCTTTCGAAGTTGCTTTCTTCCCATGGAGCCGTGCTCGTGGCGGATACCTACACCTCAGCCTGGGCTATGGAAGAGCCTCATCTGACTTATTCTCTTGATGGCATGGCAAGGGCTTATGCCACCATCCACCTCAACCGAAGCCTCCAATATAAAATTCAGAAGATGGCAAAGTTGATTGAAAAATATGGTGCCCATGGCTTTATCATACATTCCAATCGAAGCTGTAAGCCTTACTCTCTCGGACAATATGATATGAGGCGGGAGGTGACAAGGCTAACCGGAAAACCGGGGTTGATCATTGAAGCCGACCACACCGATTCTCGAAGCTATGCCACCCATCAGGTCGAAAAGCAGATCTTGATGTTCCTCGAGATCATTTGTCATAAAGGCACAAAAGGATGAACGCCCTCTTTCTCAAATAACCTTCATGACTTCATCCACAGATCGTCTATCTTTCTGCGGGGATTCGTCCGGATAGCCTACAGCAATGAGGCAAACGAGACTCATCTCAGAGGGAACATCCAGAAGGGTCTCGATCTCTGGCTTTGCCATGAGGGGAGAAGCAAGCCAGATTGCCCCCAGTCCCATCTGGTGAAAGACTAAGAGCATCGTGGTAGCAGCAGCAGAGGCGCTTTGAATGGCCGTGGGCGCTGTTCTTCGAAACCCCATGATCCGGCTGGCTATGGGGTCCATAGACTCTCGAGCGAGCAAAACCTTATCCATCACGCTTCGATAGTCACTGATAAAAACTCCAATGACCGCTGGCGCCTTTCTAAAAAAGGAGGTGTTTTTCTGATACCGTTTCACATCCTCTTCCCAGGTTTTTGCTTCGGGCCAGGTGGCAATCCTATCTGCAACGGATTGAACCGCATCCGCGATGCGGACGATGGTCTCTCTATTTTTTACAATAACGAAGTACCACCCCTGGTAATTGCCTCCATTGGGTGCCCAGGTGGCCAACTCCACTGCCTTTTTTAACATCTCCTCCGGCACCTCCACCGGTTTCCACCTCCGGATCGAACGCCTGCTCTTGATCAATCTTTCCAGATCTGTGATGTCCATTTCTTTCTTCCTCTCTAAATCAAAATGGGTTAGAACCGGGGAGGTGGAAGGTCTTGATAACCCGGAACGGTCAGGCCAGGAAGCACCATCATTGTAGAAGTCCCATGGGCAATTAACTTGTCTCTATCCCCCCGAACAAAGGCATCTCCAAAGGCAAGGGTTTTCCCAATTTTAATACATCGGCCTTGAGCCATGAGCTTGCCTTTCTGCACTGGAGCCAGATAATTGACTTTGATTTCTACAGTAGTCAGCCCCAGGCCCCTTTCCACCTGAGGAAAGGCCGCCCAGAAAGTGGCGGCGTCGACCACGGAGGCTATCACCCCTCCGTGAACATATCCAAAAGGCTGGAGATGTTTTTCTTCGAGGTGAACTTCAAGAAAAGACTCCCCCCATTTCAGATCTTGAATCCTCATGGAGAGAAGAGAGAAGTAGGGGGAATGGTTGACGACATTGATGACGGCCTCTTTATACTTGGGGTTCAACTCGTTCTCAGCCATCCACCATCTCCTAACGTTGAAATTTTTCCAAATAGACGAGGGTCAGATTTTCACTTGCCTTGTGAGTCTTGAAGCGCTGATATCCAAGCCTCCCATAAAGATAGAGATTTCGCTCGCTCCGATGGCCTGTAAAAATCTCAAATCGTTGAGCCGCGTTGAAAATCTCCTCCATGCGTTTCATCAATTGGGTTCCAATCCCCTGATTCTGAAAATCGGGATGGACAATGAGTCTGCCGATATAACAGGTTCCTTCTTTTAAAAAAGCCCGGACCGATCCAATGATCCTTTCTTCCTTGATCGCTTTTAGAAACAACTGGTTTTCAAAATCCTTTTGAATCTCATCGAGAGTTTGCGTGAGGGGTGGAAGGGTATAATCATGGTAAATCTCCCCTTCACTCTGGTAGGCCAATTTCTGCAAAGAGAGAATTGCCTGAGCATCGTCAACGAAAGCTTTTTCAATCCTCATGGGAGCTTACTCCAGACTCACGAAGTTTAAAATTGTGTCGAATACCGATAGGCAAGATCAAAATATCTTTTAGCTCGGTTGAGGGCATCCTTTTTTTTTTCTACAGAAATACCTGGATCATCCAGTCTGAAACTTTCCACCTTTCCACGGACATAGGCCCGGTAGCATTTATAGAAATTCAGCATTTCCGTGATTCTCTGGTCTCTGGATTCGTTGATATAGGAGCGGATCAATTGTTCGCTCAAATCCTCCCTGCCGTGATAATCAAGATCCATGGCTAAAAAGGCGATGTCCGCCGCCACGTCTGTATACCGGAATCTCTCATTGAATTCGATACAATCAAAGATGGAGAGCTCCTCTCCCCAGAAGATATGTTCCAGCCGCAAGTCCCCATGACAATCCCGGATGCGGTCCTCTTGAATCCTTCGATGAAAAACCTTCCCCTGGGTACGATAAAATTGGTCCGTCTTCTCCTTGACTTCCTCATAAACCTCTCGGGGAAGGGTTACGTCGATATATTTTTCTGTTTGTTCGAAGTTTTCATCCGTGTCCTGCTTCACCCGCTCCGGCCTGGCAAAGGTTTTGATGCGTTCGCTTGTCTCGGCGGTGAGATAGAATCGGACCAATGTTCTGGAGACAGCTTCGATCATTTCAGGAGTCACTTCCTTTTTTTCCAGTAACCGATTAAGTAAAAGGTCTTCTGGAATCTGCTTCATCTTGACTGCATACTCGACGATTCTCCCTTTTCCCTCCAGGGAGACCTGATGGTTTTCTTCAGTAATACTGACAACCCCAAGATAGAGATTGGGAGCAAGCCGGCGGTTCAGTCTCACCTCTTGTTCGCAAAAATAACTCCGCTTTTCAAGTGTGGTGAAGTCGAGGAATCCGAAATTGACGGGTTTTTTTACTTTATAGACATAGTTACCTGTCAGGAAAACGAGTGAGATGTGGGTCTCCATCAATTGAATCGCTGAAGGACGGTCCGGGTAGAGATCCGGAGTAAGAAGTGCTTTTTTGAGAGAGGAAAGGTCCATATCATTGAGTCCGATCGTCATAGGGTCGCCACGTCAAGTGATCTATGATAAAAAACGACAAGACGTACTTGGCGATAGGACGATAGGACTAATCCTTTTTTTCAATCTTTTTGATCCTCCAGTCAGGGGCGTCATTCGATTCGGTATCAATGGTAAGGTGAAGGACGGACAATCCGGTCACTCTCTTTTTTAAATCATCTATGTCAATGGGTTGAAAGATGGCTTTATTATTAAGATAGGCCTCCCGAGTGAGAGCGTTCGATTCATAATTCTCCTTCGTCCGTTTTAAAATCCTCTCGATGGATTTCTCCTCGGAACAAACACATTCCGCAATGACAAAAGGGCGGCGGGCTTCATTCGCAATGGCAGCAGCCTCTGCTCTCAGATCCTGCGTGACGAATGTGGCATCGAGGATGAGTCCTTTATCTGATGATTGTAAGCATTCCTTCGCCCTCCGAAACATCTCCTCATAGACCCTTCTTCTCCGTTTCGGATCAGAGGCAACCTGATTGTCGAAAACATCCTCCCCTTTCAAGACCTCCAGCCGGATCATATCCGAACGGAGAATCTGAAACCCTTTCATCCTTGCAATCTCCTCGGTCACCGGACTCTTCCAGCTACCCGGTAACCCAACGGAAATCAAGACCGAATTCTTTGGAACCTCCGATTCAATCACTTCTGCAAAGGCTTTTTCCATCCCAATTTCCTCCTCACTCAATCGTCAATCATCAAATTCCGATAGCCAAAGGTTCACCCAATGGCAATGTCGAAACATTTAAAAAAATGGTTTGAGTATGGGTTATGGATGATTGATTGTATCATATCTCCAAAGCCTTGAGGACCACCTCATGTAAGATCCCATTACTGACCAAAATGCCTTCATTCCTTTCGAGGGTGATGCCGCAAGAAAAATCCAACGGTTGACCATGGAGGTCCGTGACCTTTCCCCCTGCCTCCTCCGCAATGATCACTCCAGCTGCATGATCCCAGACCTTCTCCTTGTATTCCGGTTCGGTCGAGGCAGGGACTCTGAGGTAGAACGTCGCTTCTCCCCTTGCAACGATACCGTATTTGGCTTGACTGTCCATCTTTATTGGAGGTAAAACCATGCCTAACCTCTTTGCAACCCTCACATGGGTCTCATGGTCTGCGTGGTCCGGTTCCACGCTCTCAGTAAACGAAGCATCCTCTGGTCGGCTAATTGTTGAAACAGAGAGCGTTCGTCTCTCTTTCCCTTCCAGGTTGAACTGAAAAGAACCCTTTCCCCTCAATGCGAAAAAGAGACACCCTCTCTTTTCATGTCTTTGCCCGGGAGTTAGATAAAGATTGGGACAGCCCATCAGTCCGAGTTCAATGCGTCCATTTTCAATTAGGGCGAGGGCAATGGCATACTGGTCCCCTCGAAGAAAACCTTTCGTTCCATCAATGGGATCAAGCGCCCAGAACCGACTCTTGATCGTATGAGTGCTGAGATCAATCCAGGAGCAAACCTCATCGGAGGAAGTCCCTGGAAAAATTTCAGAGACATAATCTCTCACGTGCTCGAGGATCTCCGCATGGTCCCCCTTTCTCAACTCGGATGAATCTTCCTCTGCAATGATGATATCTTCTGGAAAGGCATCTCGAATCAATTTACAGATGATGGCCTGGGAGCCATAATCAGCAATCGTAACGGGACTGCGGTCACTCTTTTGAATGGATTGATTTCGCGTCAGATGTCCTCTAACGCTCTGGCAGAGTTGTGAAGCCAATCGGATAGCCTGAAGAGCAGTCAACACTTCCAGGGAAGATTCATCCATAGGGACCGCCAAAGACAGAGGGCCTGGTTATCCTTACCATTAGACTTTGAGGTACCATCCCGTTATGTGTTGATGGGCAATCGAAACTGAATGATTAAAAAAGAGGAGAAGCCTACGACCTCTCCCCTTTTTTTTCAAATGGTGCCGAAGGGGGGATTTGAACCCCCACGGGGATCGCCCACCACCCCCTCAAGATGGCGTGTCTACCAATTCCACCACTTCGGCATCCAATCCCGATCTCACCATTAAATTCCTTTTCTACTTCTTTGGCTCAGGCAAAGGCATAAGAGGCTGTGCCGGAGTTTTCTCTGGCACGGTCGGCGCCGTTTGCGCCGGCTTCTCTTTTACCACCGTTGAAGCCCGTTTGGTTGAGGAGTAAGTCAACACCAGCGAGGTAATCATAAAAATAACCGCTGCCACCGTCGTGAGTTTGCTGAGAAATCCCATTGCCCCAGCACTTCCAAATATCGTCTGACTCGCCCCGCCAAACGCTGCTCCCATCTCCGCTCCCTTTCCTGCCTGAAGCAGGACGATCAGAATGAGAGCAAAACAGACCAGAATGTGTAAAATGATAATAAGGGTCATGGATTGGATCCTTTTTCCTGTTACCCTGACCTACGGGTCAAACCCCAAATATTTGGCTCAATGCATTTTTATATATCATATTTCTCTGAATCTGACAATCCTTGAAAAACTTTCAACCTTAAGGCTGGCTCCGCCTACCAGAGCTCCATCAATATCAGGTTGAGCCATCAACCCATAGATATTTTCAGGGGTGACACTCCCCCCATATTGAATGCGAAGGCTATTTGCTACGCCTTTAGAATATAGCTTTTCTAATTTCCTCCGGATAAATTGGTGGACTTCCTCGGCCTGTTCAGGTGTCGCTGTTTTTCCAGTTCCGATAGCCCAGACGGGTTCATAGGCGACGACAATCATCGTCTCCACTTTAGGGGCGTCTAACCCGGCTAAACCCTTTTCTAACTGTCGTTCAACGACTGAGAAAGTGACCCCTCCTTCCCTCTCTTGGAGGGTTTCTCCAATACAAAAAATGACTTTAAGCCCATAGTGAAGGGCGGCATGGACTCGCCGATTGACACTCTCATCTGTTTCACCAAAATATTGTCTCCGCTCGGAATGGCCTATGATTACATATTGACAACCCACTTCTTTTAGCATTACAGGAGAGATCTCACCTGTGAAAGCCCCTTTTTCCTCCCAGAAAAGGTTTTGACCAGCCAAAAAGATAGACGATCCCTTCAATTCCTGGGCAACGGGATAAAGGGCAGTAAAAGGAGGAGCCACAGCAACCTCTACATCCTCAACTCCTTGCAGGGTGGCTTTCAAGCTCCTTACCAGATCGAGGGCTTCTCCAACGGTTTTGTTCATCTTCCAATTTCCAGCAATAAAGGGCCGTCTTTCCATGATCCCCTTTCTCCCTATGTTCTTCTCCCTTCATCTCCTGACTTATTTTCTCAGTGCCTCTATCCCGGGTAATGTCTTTCCTTCAATAAATTCAAGAGAAGCGCCTCCGCCGGTCGAGATGTGGTTGATTTTCTCGGCAACTCCTGCCTGATTGACTGCAGCCACCGAATCTCCTCCCCCCACAATAGTGAAAGCAGGCGATTCTGCCACAGCCCGTGCAATGGCAAAAGTCCCGTGACTGAAGGGTTCCATCTCAAACACGCCCATTGGCCCATTCCAAAAGAGGGTTAGAGCTGAAGAAATCTCTTTGCAAAAGGTTTGGATCGTCTCAGGTCCGATATCCAGACAGATCCAATCTGCCGGGATATCATTGTTTTTGACAATCTTCCTTTGAGCCTCAAGATCCATCTTCTCCGCAGCAACATGATCAGAAGGAAGAATCAATTTTATCTTCGACCTGGCTTCATTGAGAAGGCTTCGGGAAAATTCAATCTGATCCATTTCGACCAACGACTTACCGACTTCTATCCCGTTTGCCTTCAAAAAAGTATAAGCCATTCCTCCTCCAATCAGAAGAGTATCCACCTTGTTGATCAGATTGCGAATCACCCCGATCTTATCAGAGACCTTCGCTCCTCCCAGAATGGCAAGATAGGGCCTCTTGGGATGGACCAGAGCCTTCTCAAGGCTTTCGATCTCTTTCATCATTAAAAACCCCGCCCCCACTTTCCGGACATAATGCGTCATTCCTTCTGTCGAGGCATGGGCTCGATGGGCCGCTCCAAAGGCATCATTAATATAGACATCACAGAGGGAAGCCAATGCTTTTGAGAAAGAGGCTTCGTTCTTCTCCTCCTCGGGATAGAACCGGAGGTTTTCAAGGAGAAGAATCTCTCCTTCTTTCATGCTTTCTATCTGCGCTTTGACCTCTTCCCCAATACAGTCCGTTGCCATCAACACCTTTTTGTTTAATAAAAGGGAAAGCCTCTCTGCCACAGGTGCCAGACTATACTTGGGATCTTTTTTCCCTTTAGGTCGGCCCAGGTGAGAGGCGAGGATGACTTTTCCCCCTGCGCTGCAAATGTAGTGTACTGTCTGAAGGGAAGCCACAATCCGGGTATCGTCCGTAATCTCTCTCTTTTCATTGAGTGGAACATTGTAGTCCACTCTGACGAAGACCCGTTCCCCCTTCAGACCAATCTGATCCACCCGTTGAATAGGCATCCCTTTCCCCCCTATTTCTTACCGAAAAGGAAAAGCATGAGCTCGACCATCCGATTCGAAAATCCCCACTCATTGTCATACCACGAAAGGATTTTCGCCAATTTCCCACCAATGACTTTGGTCGATGGGCCATCGACAATTGAGGAATGCGGATTCCCATTAAAATCGATGGAAACCAGGGGTTCTTCACAGTAGCTCAGGATCCCTTTCAGTTTACTCTCTGCATAAGATTTAAAAATAGTGTTTAAGGCTTCCGTGGTGGTCTCTTTTTTTAATCCCACTACCAGATCGACCACTGAGACATTGGGAGTTGGCACACGAATCGCCATCCCATCCATTTTCCCTTTCAATTCAGGGATGACAAGTGAAAGGGCTGTGGCCGCCCCTGTCGTCGTAGGGATCATGGACATCCCGGCAGCCCTTGCCCTGCGAAGGTCCTTATGCGGGAAATCAAGGATGACCTGATCATTGGTGTAAGCGTGAATAGTGGTCATTAAACCGTATTCCACGCCAAACTCATCCACCAGAATCTTGGCAATCGGAGCCAGACAATTGGTTGTGCAAGAGCCCATGGAAATGATATGATGTTTGGAAGCATCGTAATCTTTCTCATTCACTCCAAGGACAAGGGACACATCTGGATTCTTGGCTGGAGCGGAGATGATAACCTTTTTCGCGCCGGCTTCCATATGTTTGGAGCCTCCCTCCCGATCGGTAAACTTGCCTGTGCTTTCCAGAACGACATCGATCCCAAGGTCCTTCCAGGGGAGTTGTGCGGGATCCTTGGTGGCAAAGACCTTTATCTCTTTTCCATCAACGAGGATAGAATCCTTTTTTCCCTCAACGCTAACTCCAAATTTCCCGTGGACGGAATCGTACTTCAGGAGATGAGCCAATGTTTTTGCATCGGTCAGATCATTGACCGCCACAAATTCTAAATCCTTTCTGTTTAAACCCGCCCGAAGAACATTTCGGCCAATCCGACCAAATCCGTTAATTCCAACTCTGATTGCCATAAGACACCTCCTTATCATTGAAGTACAACATTTGCAAAAACCACTGTGTGTTGGCCAGAACTCAATTCAAAATTCCAACAGTTCTGGTGGAAAAGCATTTTCTCATGGTGAACTCTTTTGAGTAACCCATTCAATAGGGTTGTATTAATTACTATATACCTTTTTCGGTTATCGGCGTCAATATATTTTAACCCCCTTTTGTAACCCCTCAGTTAAAGAAAAAAAAGGTTGGGAGGTTGCTTCGGAAAAACCTTGAAGCGAAACCTCTGTTCGTCAAAACGACCACATCTGATTCAAAAAAATCCGATTCAAAGGGCATGAGGGCCCCGATGAGGGTAACCTTTTATAACCGCTCTTCAAGGTTTTGGAGGAGGAACGTTCCAACCCTTTTAAACCGAAAACACTCCGTCACTGAGGGGTTACCTCCTCTTCTGTTTTTGACTTGATAAGGTAATTAAAAAAATGTTAAAAATAGTCAAGGAGATCTTAAGATGCCCATTTATGAATATCATTGCAATCAATGCCAACACGATTTTGAGAAGCTGGTGTTTAACACCTCAGAGAAAATTCTCTGTCCTCAATGCAAGAGCAAAAAGGTCAGCCGCATGATGTCGGCCTTCGCCTTTTCGAGCGGAGGCAAATTCAAAAGTACAGCCAGTTCTTCCTGTAGCGGTTGTTCCTCCAGTAATTGTTCCTCTTGTGGATCCTGATTGTCGCCAATGAAATCAAAAGCGAGGGGCTCAGAGGTTGGTCAGGTGGCGTCTTGCCTCCAGTTCCTCTCTCAAGTGGTCATCGCGTTGCAGCTCCTTTAAAACCTCATCGATCAAACGGATCATCTCTTCTTTTGTTTCCGGTAGTTTCCCATGAAGTGGAACAAGATTTGAAATGTGGTCGCTTAAAAAATATGAGGTGACCTGAAGTTTTTCTAAGAGGAGTCTGGTCTCTTTAAGGATGGTTTCTGGTGACGCCGGAATGAAACGACCTTCTTCCATGGCGTCATAGAGTTCAGAGTGAGGCTGAGGGATGAATGTCCGGACGCGTATGAAGTGAGGATCGATCTGGTTCAGGACGTCTGCCGTCCCTCTGGCGTGTTGCTCCCAACGGTCTTCACCTCCGATTCCCAGTAACACATACAAAGAATACTCAAACCCCGCCTCTTTTGCCTTCTTTCCCGCTTCAATCATCTCCTCAGGAGTTGCCCCTTTATCGATCTCTTTAAGAAGGTCCCGATCTCCTGTCTCAAGGCCTACATGCAGTCGATTCAATCCCGCTTCAAAGATCTTTTGCAAATCCTCCTTCGGTTTCTTAGCAATCGTTTTAGCTCTCGCATAACTGGTCACTCGCTCAATATGAGGAAAGGAATCGTATAAGGCTTTTAAGATGATGGCCCATTCTTCCGCCTTGAGAACGAGGCTATTGGAATCGCCGATAAAAACCGTCCGGACTTGGTCACGATAAAGTTCTTTCGCCATCGAAATGTCCTCAAGGATCTCGTCAATCGGCCTTCTTTCAAATTTTATCCCTTTGTACATGGAACAGAAAGTACACCGATTCCAGGGACACCCTCTTGTCACCCTGAGGAGGAGGCTATTCGCTTCGCTCGGAGGCCGAAAAGGTGGAAAATCATATTGTCTTCTTCTCAATCCAAATCTCCCGATCGTCATCCTTCACCTCATTCAAAATAATCCATCCCCTAAAGAGACTCCAGTTAAAAACAGGAAGTAAAAACAACCCACAAGATTGCTCGCCAGGCCATTTTGGGAATGATCTCAAAAAACCATTGTTACCGATATCCCCTTTTTTTCAAAACCTTCCTTTAAGTTCTCCCCGACAACCTTAAAATAATCATAGGTGAGATAGGTGTCCAGTCCATTCTGATAGTAGAGTCTTTTCACTTTATTGGAGTAATTCATCCGATCGATCAAGACCTCATGAACCAGCCCCTCCAGCATCTGGGTAAGGATTTCCGGGTTTAAAGGAAGCATGGGCCCGATAAAAGCATAAGTCCTGATCCTTTCTTGGGAAAGGACTCTCAATGCATCCACCCGGGAAGAAATGGAAGGGCAATGGGGTTCAAAAAGCTTCCGCATGGCTTCGTCATGGGTCGTGATGGTCAAACCCACCTCGATCTCTTTGAACTGTTTAAACAGATCCAGATCTCTTAAACAGAGAGGTGATCGTGTCAACAGGTTCACAGGAAACCCCTTTTCAAGAAGGCCTTCTAAACATCTTCGGGTAATTTGATACCTTTTTTCGAGAGGTTGATAGGGATCGGTCACCGTGCCAATCGCAACCAGGCCCGGCTTAGCTGTCATTAATTGGTGTTTTAACCGGGCAGGAGCATTCACTTTAACATCCACAAACTCTCCCCACGGTTCAAAATGGCCTGTGAAGCGCTTTATAAAACTGGCATAACAGTACCGACACCCATGCGCGCAGCCAACATAAGGATTTAAACAATAATCAAAACCGGAAATTCGGGTTTTAGTGAGAACCGTCTTGGCGAAAACTTCTTTCACAATCACAAAATAATTATGGATTTAAACGATTAAGGATTCAAGAGGCAAGAAGGGATTCATTCAACGTAAAGATAGGAAAAGGGAGGCTTCTACATGGGCTGAGTTAATGAATGGGTGGCTCCGGGAATGGAAGGGGTGAAACTGCGATTCCTTGTCGGGAATAGATCTTATCAAAAAAATTGAAAATATTGATCTCTCCTCGTTTTGCCTTCTGCCAGAGCTCATAGAGATGGTGGGCAGTAATAAAACGAATATCGTATCTGACCAAAAGGTCAATCAACTCTTTAGAAATATGACTCTTCCCTTCCCGTTGGGCAATGGGAAGGTGGATATGGGTACTGGCGATGATCAAGGATTTTTCATTATCCCTCTTCTCTTTTTCAAACTGGAAAACCCGATGGATCTTTGGATGATTCCGGTCTGCTTCCCCTTCATACATCATGACCTGTAATCCGAAGGACCTCTGGGTTTCTGGGATTTTCAATATTCGATCGACCGATTGATATTGAATCCCGGGACTGATCAAAAAGCCAAGATCTTTAAATATGGAATGAACTGTATCCAGTAGGAGCATCTCATTCTTTGGCCAGAAGAGTGTTTCAACAGTGAAAAAGTCTTGTTCTTTGATCGTTTTCGATTCTTTTTGGGAAATTTTATCCATCTCTGATTTTAAGTAATCTTTGCGTGCCTTGTTTTTTTCACTTCTCCTTTTCTCCAGGCGCCCCACTGAAAACATAAAAACAAGGCAGACCAGCGGAATAATAAGCCTCATTTCCTCTTCAATAGTAAGAGCACTATAGATGGCAACAATGGCAAGGAAAAGTTGCAATAGAGCTAACATGCATGTTCTCAATAACTTACAAAGACTGTAGGTCAGAGACTATTAAAAAACAAAGCAATATCTATACCAACCATCCAAATCTCAATTTATTCAAAATGATCGATAAGTTAGCTCTACTGCGCATTGAGAAACAAATCTGTCTTCCTTAATGATATTTCAGATTTATAACAAAAAATGTCACATTATCTCTTCTTATCTTTCTCCTTGGATATGTAGATCCCATATTCAAACCCATCCACCAATGCCAGAAAAGCGGCTTTGCAGATGTTCTCAGAAAATGCCTTTACCCTCCAAGCTTCCTGCCCGTTGCTGAAAAGAATCTCTACTTCCACACCCGCGGCTGTCCCAGCTCCGGGATCGAAGATTCTCGATGAAAAATCGATCAATTTGACAGCATCGATTTCAGGGAAGATCGATTTGAGCGATTTTTTCAACACCTTTGCAAGGGCATCCACAGGCCCCACACCGGTATCTGCCTCATGCATCTCCTTCCCATTTGCCCGGAGCATAATCGTGGCTTCAGGGCAGATCCCATCATCTATCAGCCGATAATTCCCGAGAATCTCAAAATGGGGTTTGTAATCAGACATCGACCTTAAGAGGTTGAGTATTTTAGTGGCATCTTTCACTCGTTCTTCAACCAAAGCCTTTCTCCTTTCTTGCGATTTTATTACAACTTGATTTGTTTAACTTGTCAAGATCAATTATAATGGAGGGCAAAGATCGTTAAAGATCACTTTTGCTTAAAGGAGTCAAACGATGAAACTGAGTGGCGTTATCCCCCCTATCATCACCCCCTTTCAAAAAGGAAATCTCGCTTTAGATAAGTTAAAAGAAAATTTAAATCAATGGAATAAGACAGGCCTGTCCGGTTATCTTGTCCTTGGATCAAATGGAGAAGCCATTCATTTAAACGAGAAAGAGAAGAGAAAGGTGATTGAAACTTCCCGTCAGCTCATCCCTTCGACAAAGGTCATGATCGTTGGGACAGGTGCTGAATCCACCCAGGAAACGATTCGTTTTACAAATCAGGCAGCCAAGATGGGAGCGGAGGCTGGACTCGTGGTTACACCCTCTTATTTCAAAGGCTCGATGAAACTCCAGGTTCTTTATGAACACTTCATCGCTGTGGCAGATTCTTCGAAGATTGGGATTCTGCTCTATAATGTTCCCCAATTCACAGGAGTTAATCTGGATGCTGAAGTGGTGGCAAAACTATCTTACCATCCAAACATCATCGGCATTAAAGACAGTTCCGGTAATATTGGCCAGCTTAGTGAAATCATTCACCTTTCTAAGAAAGGGTTCGCAGTGTTTGTGGGTTCTGCACCAGTCTTCTATCCTGCCTTATGCGTGGGGGCTGTTGGGGGAATCCTCGCCGTCGCGAATGTCGTCCCTGACCTCTGTGTTCAGATTCAAACCCTTTTTGACAGAGGAAAACTGGAGGAAGCGAGGTCATTACAAAACCGATTAACCCCCCTCGCCAAGGCGGTAACGGTCAAATATGGAATAGGTGGACTCAAGATGGCGATGGATCTGAATAATTACTTTGGCGGAAGCCCGAGACTCCCTTTGAGAAGGCCCGAAAAAGAAGGGGAAGAGGAGTTGAAAAGATTACTGGTTCGCCTCAAGGGGTAAAACAGTTCGACCTGTCTCTTTGAAGAGTCTTTGAACAGAACTACTCTTCTTTGAAAAGGTGGTCAAACCCTTTAATGAGGCCGTAAATCACAAATCCAACGATTGACCCAACAAGCGCTACACAGACCCATAAGATCACATTCGGAGGCATATTAATCATAGATGTTCCCCCTCTGTTTTAAGTTTCTTTTGATCGTCCATGAACTTGATCGTTGTTTATCTTCTAGGCCTATTTTACTTATCCCCTCTGTGCCGCAGTGATCATAGATGAACATGGATCAGATATTCCTTACCCGGATGTCTGGATTCCAGGAACGAATTTCAGAGAGGATACGTTTCAAGGCACGACTTCCGCTAATGCAGAATAAATAAACCTTTTCCCGCTCTAATTTAAATCGAACAAATCCAATAGGAAGATGAGGCCCTTCGATCATCTCTATCTTCCGTGGATGGGTTTGTAAAATCGTTCTAAAACTGGTCAACTGGATGTTCCCATCCCCTCCCAAATCAATCCGGTAAGAGATATTGACCGAAAAATACCAGGTGATCACAAAGATAAATCCAACTATCAAGATTTGAATCCAGTTCATCCAACCTTTCATCCCAAGAAATACGATCGAAAAGATTGTCCATATCACTAAGAGAATATAAAAAAGGACCACAAAAATTCTGGGAGCCCGATAGGTTAAAAGATCTGTCGTTACCGGAACGGGTTTCATCTTCAACAACTCAAATGGCTGACAATTGATGAGACGCCCTTGAATGAAACAGGGCGCCTCAGAAAGAAAGACAGTGAAGGTTAACTCCTTTAGCTTCTGAACAACAACTTGGGAAGCACAAGAATAATGTCCGGGAAAATCATGCAAAGGACCAATCCCAAGAACTGAAGTCCAATGAAAGGAGCGGCTGATTTCCAGATATCTGTGGTTGAAACTTCGGGTGGTGCAACTCCTTTTAAATAGAAAAGGGCATACCCAAAAGGTGGGGTCAAAAAGGACATCTGAAGATTGACTGCAAACAGAACACCGAACCAGACCGGATCAAACCCCAATTGGCGGATGATAGGTCCAAAGATAGGAATGGTCAGCATAATGATGCCTACCCAGTCGATAAAACAACCCAGGAAAATCAAAATCAACTGCATAATCCAGAGGATAACCCATCGGTTAAACCCTGATCCGACCAAAACTTCGGTTACGAATTGAGATCCTCCCACCATGACATAGAGAGCGACGAAAATATTGGCTCCAAACATCGTCCATAAGACCATGGCAGAGGATTTTAATGTATTTTCACAAGCCTGAACGATCCCCTTCCAGGTCAATTTTCTCTGAGCTAATGTAATCAGAATGGCTCCAGCCGCTCCCACTCCAGCGGCTTCCGTAGGTGCAGCAATCCCGAGATAAATGGTCCCAAGAACGAGGAAGACTAAAATGCCGGCAGGGATAATGGGCAAGAGAAGTCTGATTTTTTGGGCGGTCGGTAGCCGCTCCTCCTTTGGGATGGGTGGCCCCAATTTGGGATTGATGTAAGATCGTATTGTGATATAGATGGCAAACAATGTGGCGAGTAAAAACCCAGGTAAAATCGCCCCGGCATACAGTTGGCCAATGGAGGAGTTATCCACCATCCCATAAACGATCAGCATGACACTCGGAGGAATGAGGATTCCAAGAGTTCCCCCCGCTAAGATGGATCCGCAGGCAATATATTTATCATATTTCCTCCGGAGCATCTGAGGCAGGGCAATAACTCCCATCGTTACTTCGCTCGCACCGATCACGCCCACCATGGCGGCCATCATGGTGCAAGCAGCAACCGTTGCCGTCGCCACCCCTCCTTTGAGCCAAGCCAACCATTGATAGACCATTTCGTAAATCTCCCCGATGAGACCGCTCCGTTCCAGGATACAGGCCATAAAGATGAAGAGAGGAATGGCTGCTAAAAGATAATTGACCATCAAACCAAAAATTCGGGTTGGAACGATATTGACGGCTTCTGGACTCTGAAGGAGGGCCGTAAAAATGATTCCCACCGTCCCGCAAGAAAAAGCCACAGGAAGTCCTAAGCCTAACAGAATAAATAAAGAACCAAACATCATAATCGTAATCAGTTCAATGCTCATATCATCGGTCTCCCTTTTACAGCCATGTGGATATCGCGAATCAACCAGACAATCCCCTGAAGCAACAATAAAAACCCTCCGAAGGGCATCATGAATTTTACAGGGTAGTAGGGGGGTTGCCAATCAGTAAAAGAAAGTTCCCCTGGAACATCAATTCCGAAAATCTTTCCCCCTCCCAGCATGGTCTGAGAACTCCAGTAAAATTTCCAGCTGGTATAGATGAAAACGCCGGTAAAGAGAAAGAAAAAAACAGAGGTGATGAGATCGAGATAGGCTCGTGTCCGCTCGGAACGGGTTGAATAAAACACATCCACCCGGACATGGGCCCGGTAATAATGGGCATAGCCAGCCGCCGCACAGTAGAAAATGGCAAAGAGCAAGGTCATGCTTTCATGACCCCAATTGGTGGGTTTGTTAAAGATGTAGCGCATGATCACTTCAAACGAAATGACCGCAACGGCTAAAAGGGTCACCCCCACCATCAATTTCCCAACAAAGATATTGGTTTTGTTAACGGCCGTCATGAATTTATGTAAAAAACCCATATCCTTCTCCTCAGAAGAGTATTCCTCGTCTTCTTGACGCAATCAATGGGGAGAGGACCTTCCTATTCACATCAGATGCCTCTCCCCCGTGAATTTTACAGAGTAATCTTTTTACCTTTTAAATCTACCAAATCCGCGTCGGTATAATAGCCGACTTTAATGGATTTCATAAACTCCCATTGAGATTTAAAGGCTTTCATCGCCAAAGGATGTTTTTTGGCCCAAGTCACCCACAGTTCTGGCGCAAACTTCCTAAATTTTTCTATATCCGATTCCTTTAATCGAATGATCGTCACGCCCTGCTTCTTCTGGAAATCTTCGAAGGCCTGGATGTCAGCTTTCTGAATCGCTGCGTAGTGATCCCAGGAATGCCACTTCACCACAGCCTCAACCAACTGCTGAAGGGGTTTGGAAAGGGCATTCCATCGGCTCATATTGATGCAGAGACTCATCAAGTCAACGGGTTGATGGAGGCAGGGAGTCGAAGGAGGTCCCATGATGATATATTTTGCGATTTCACCATAACCGAGGTTGTAGTTGACGGCTGCTCCCACAAAGTCTGCAGCATCGATCACTCCTTTTTCGAGTGCCGGATAGACCTCACCGCCGGGAAGAAGAACGGTGGAAACCCCTGCGGCACGATAAATATCTGCGATGATCCCGCCTGGATACCGGATTCTTTTCCCTTTGAACTCTTCAAAGGATCGAATGGGAACTTTGGAATGAATGAGGTTGTCATCATGTTGAATGGGGCCAACGTACATCAGGTTGTGTGCACCATAGGCTTCCCGTGCAATCTCTTTTCCCCCTAAATATTCATACCATGTCTCCCACTGGTCTGGGCGGTCTAATCCAAAGGGATAAGAAGATAGGAACGTACAAGCTGGAACTTTCCCTGGCCAGTAAACATCAAAGGAATGAAAGGCATCAAAGACCCCTGCCTTCACGGCATCAAACATTTCAAACGTCCCAACAATCGCACCTGCAGGGAATCCTTCAAAGACAAGTTTTCCTTCTGAAACTTCACCCATTCTTTTGCAGAATTCCTGAAATTTCACAAACCCTAAGGTCCCGGCATCCCAGGCTGTCTGAATTTTCCACTTGATGGGCGCGGCTGAGGCATGTTTTAAAAATGCGGGAACCCCGAGGGTTGCGGCGGTCACCCCAGCAGTGGCTGCCGCCGTTTTTAGAAATCGACGACGGGATACTTTTTCTTCTTTTGGATGATCTGTTTTCTCTTTTCTTTCCATAATGAATCTCCTTCTGTAAATGGGTTAAGAAAGAATGACTGCCGCTCTCTTTGAGTCGGAATGACTTCACCTCCTTTCCTGGTCAATGAAATCGAATCTCCTGCCAGACAGTGTTTCTCTATCGCGTGAAGCTGAATCCATGAACCCCTATCCCTTAATATAAGGAAAGAAACATTGTCAAGATGCATTGCTTGCCTTTCTGAAAGAATGGACTGTCTCTCATCTTATGAACTTCCCCCCTTAGGACCCATCGCTTCCCAAACGACCTCTGTGATATCTCGCACCTTCAATTTGATCTTATTCTTCCGAGCATGGCTTGCAATCGTCCGGATACATTGTTGGCAGGAGGTCACGACTTCCTCGGCGCCTGTTCTCTGGATCTCTTCAACCTTTCTTTGGGCAATGGCTGCGGAGAGGGCAGGATCAATCATCTCCAGATCCCCCCCACCACCACAGCAGATGCTCAACTGACGATTTCCTTCCAACTCTACGAATTGGATGCCTGGAATCTTTTTCAAAATATTTCTCGGCGGGTCGAAGACTTTGCTATTTCTACCCAAATCGCAGGGATCATGATAGGTAACAACTCGTTCGGCTCCATTCTGAAATTGGATTTTCCCTTCACCGATCAACCGTTCCATAAATTGAGTCGAATGGAGTAGTTCCGCATGGGTCTGGTATTTCTCTTTCCAGGTATGGAAGCAGGAAGGACAGGCAAAAACAACGGTTTCTGCCCCTATCTGTTTCACCTTTTCCTGATTATGTTCAATGAGCCTTTCCATCTTGTCCTTCATCCCTGCCTGGATAAGGGGAAATCCACAGCACCATTCTTCCCCACCCAATAGGGTAAAGTCCACCCCTGCCTTATTTAAGATCTGAACAAAGGTTTGAGGAATTTTTTGAGCCATCGGGTAGAAAGCTGAAACACATCCGACAAAATAGATGACCTTTGCTTTCTCCTTCTGGAAGCGATGATCGGGAAGATTGTCCAATTTTTCCAGCCAGAGGGTGCGATTCACATTGGGCTCATTTAGAATATTGGAATGAGTGTCTAAGGCCTCTACCACTCGATCGATAATCTTGGGGTAGAGTTTTCGATCCACCAGGCATTCCCGCGCTGCCAGCACACCCTGATTGGTCTCCACCGCTGGAAAGCAGGTTTGAGTGCAGAGACGACAACCGGTGCAACGGAAGAGGGTTTCCTCGATTTCAGGGGTCCAGTCAATTTTTCCTTCGATAATGGCGCGAACCAGCGCATTTTTCCCGCGAGGGGTCGCCCATTCCCTCCCGGTAACGGTATAGACTGGGCAATGGGCCAAACAGAAACCGCAATGGTTACACTTGGCCACCTCATCATAAAATAGAGTTTTCAATTGTTCTTTATCCATAATTCGTTTCCTCTGATCAATGAACGTATGATTTTTAAATCCCTCCGACAAACCGTCCTGGATTGAGAATGCCTTGGGGATCAATCTTTTCCTTGATTCTCCGCATAATCTCATAATCTGGTCTCCATCCTCCCCAAACATCGATCTTCTTCTTAATGTCAGGAGGGGAGAATTCCACCATCAATTGACCTTCATATTTCCGGACGACCGACGAGAATTCCTCAATCAATGAGGGAATAGAACCAGATTTCTCTTCCCGCTTTGGATCAATGAAAAGGTAAGTATAAAGCACGCCATTACCGGCATGGCAAATCAAGGCACATTCAACTCCAGATGCTTTGGCCATCTGCTCGTACCGGGCGATCACTTCTCCATACCTGGAGATGAGAAAATTTGACTTCAGAGAGATGAATGACTTCCCTTCCTGCTTGAGTTGAGCTGGGAAATCCCTGATCGCCTTCCAGAATGAGGCGTGGGATTCGGATTGAAGAACCGATGGGGGAAGGCTACCTTTCTCTTTTGCAATCTCCGACATCTCTGAAACCTGTCGGTCAATGGCTTCCGAGACACCGTCCAATCCAATAGCCACCAGATAAAGTTCCTGATGGGCAAAGGGAGGATAAATCTTTTTCACGGCTGTCCCGTTGAGAATTTCCATTGACGCAGGAAGATACTGGGATCGAAGAAGATGACGTCCGAATTGGACTGCCTCCTCCAGTTTGGGAAATGGCGCCACTAGGGTTGCTTCTTTTTCCGGAAGCGGAAGGAGTTTGAAGGTCATCTCGCACAAAATCCCAAGGGTACCATAAGACCCGATCAAAAGCTTGCACAGGTCGTAACCTGAAACATTCTTGACCGTTTTTCCACCTGACGTTACAACATCTCCGTTGGGCAGAACAGCTCTGGCTCCAATCATTAAATCTCTAACCGTGCCATAAAGCAGCCTTCTCGGACCACTTGAATTGGTCGCGACAATCCCCCCCAGCGTGGCTTTTTCCACAAAGGGGGGATCCAAGGGAAGAAAGTACCCCCTTCCGATTTTGCCCAACTGACTCTGAATTTCACTGAGTGTCATTCCGCTCTCAGCGGAGAGGGTCAGGTTATCACAATCGCTGTCTGTGATGTGGTTTAAACGAAGGGTAGAGAGGATCCAATCTCCTTTTTTGGGGATGCCTCCCATTTCCATTTTCGTCCCGTTTCCCATCGGAATGATAGAAAGACGTTGCTCATTGGCTAAAGACACAACTTTCGAAACCTCTTCTATCGTTCCTGGAGAAAGGATGGCTTTGGGTCGTGTTCCATCCACAGAAAAATTTTTAAGTTGATTCGGTTCTCGAAGGATATGGGCTTCACCGATGACTTCCTTCAATCGAGAAAATAGGTTATCCATTCCGGGCATATCGATCTCCTTCAATGTAACCCCTTAGGCAGAACAGGAGGGTTAAGCGGAAACTTCAGGCAAGACCTTTCCAGGGTTTAAGATCTCTTCAGGGTCAAAAGCCATCTTGACCTTCTTCATCGCCGCAATATCTTGTGGAGAGAAAACGAAGAGCATCTCCCTCATCTTCTCTGTCCCAATGCCATGCTCTCCACTGATCGTCCCACCTGCATCGGCACATAATTTCATAATTTCTGATCCTGCAAGATGAACCCTTTTCAGTTCGTCCTCATCCCTTTCGTCAAAGAGAATGAGGGGGTGGAGGTTTCCGTCACCGGCGTGGAACACATTCGCGATGGGAAGGTTATATTTCTTGCTGACCTCCATGACCCGGGTTAAAACTTCTGGCAGCTTGGTTCTTGGAACGGTCCCATCGCACACAAGATAGTTCGGGCGTAATCTTGCAATGGCACCGAAGGCACCTTTACGACCCGCCCAAAGTTGCATCCTTTCAGATTCTGTCTTTGCTGACCTCACTTCACGGGCCTGATTCTTACGACAAATATCCATAATTCGCTCAGCCAATCTCTCCATGCCATCTTTCAACCCGTCAATCTCGATGAGCAAAACGGCTTCAGCGTCAAGAGGGAAACCGGCATGAACAGATTCTTCAACGGCTTTAATGGTCAGTTTGTCAAGAATCTCCAAGGTTGCTGGTACAATTCCATCAGCGATGATGGCTGAGACGGTTCGACCGGCATCCTCCAGCGAATTGAAAATGGCTAAAAGGGTCTTGACCGCTTCAGGTTTAGGCATGATCCTGAGAATCAATTTTGTGGCAATCCCCAGCGTTCCCTCCGAGCCCACCAATAGCCCGGTCAGATCATACCCAGGTTGATCCAAAGCCTTTCCGCCCACCTGAATCACCTCACCATCTGGGAGCACAACCTCAGCACCTAAAACATGATTGGTCGTTACCCCATATTTAAGGCAGTGCGGTCCGCCAGAGTTCTCAGCAAAATTACCTCCGAAGGTAGAAACCTTTTCACTGGCAGGATCTGGTTGATAGACGTACCCATAACGAACCAACTGATTTTTTAAGGTAAGAGTAAAAAGACCGGGTTCAACGACCGCTCTTTGGTTCTCAAGGTCGATCTCGAGAATTTTATTCATCCTTGAAAAGTGGACAATGACCCCCCCTTTGGTCGGAATGGTGCCACCACTTAGATTCGTTCCTGATCCTCTTGGAATGACCGGGATTTTCTCTTGATGACAGAATTTAACAACTTTTGAAACTTCCTCTGTGGATCCAGGAAAGACGATGCAATCTGGCTTCCCTTTAAAGAGAGAGGCGTCATAGCCATAAAGTAACAGATCGGTGTCAGAATAAAGGACATTCTCTTTCCCAACGATCTTCGAAAGCTCCTCAATCATCTTTTCGCGATTCATGAATCCTTCCTCCCTTTTCCAAAACGGTCTCCGACCTTCAAGTCGACCATTTGGGCCAATTCAACCGGCCCGATTTTTTCTCCCTTATCGACCCTAAACTTCCCTACCGTAAGAAATCCTCCTGGAACAGCCACTCTAAGTCCTTGCTTTTCAATCGAGAGGATCTCTCCCGATCGTCCTTCATTCAAAGAAACCTCTTTTTTCGCCTCATAAAATCTGATTTTCTTTTCCTTAAACATCCCATAAGCACCTGGTTGAGGATCGCACCCCCTAATCAAATTGTAAATCTCGTGGACCGATTTTGTAAAATCGATCAAGGCAACGCGATCATCACAGGGAGGTTCGTAGGTGGCTTTGGAATGGTCTTGAGGGATTTTAGCTGCTTTTCCCTGATGAATCAACTCGACCGCCTCAACGATCGCTTCAATTCCCATCGGGAAGAGTTTATTAAAGTAGAGCCCCCCTGTGGTCTCATCTGGGTCAATCTCAACCTCCTTTTGGAGAAGGATCGGACCCGTATCAATCCCTCTGTCCGTCCAGAATATGGTGAGACCCGTTCGCGTATCGCCCTGGATAATTGCCCAATTGATAGCACTCGCTCCACGATGTTTTGGAAGTAAAGAGGGGTGGTAACAGATCGTTCCAATCGATGGGATATTTAAGATTTTCTCCGGAACGATATCCGTCACAAAGGCAAGAATGGCAAGATCTGGTTTTAAGGCGAGATAGGTTTCTTCAACCCTCGGATCTTTCATCAAGGGAGGCTGAAAAACTGGGATGCCTTTTTTTTCGGCCAGGGCTTTTAAGGGCTCTCCCCTTTTATCCGGTGGCGAAAAGACACCTACCACCTTTTCGTTCTTCTGGATGAGAGCCTCGAGGACCTTTTCTCCAAAAGGCCCCTGCCCAACGACGACGATCCGCATGGTTCAAACCTTGTTGAACTTAAGAAGGGCAAGGCTCATGAGAATGGGGTTGGGTGATGTGGTGGGGTTGAGCGTTGCCCTTCCGAATCTTTGAAACCCTTATTTCTTCCGCTTCGCATCAAAAGCAGAGATTTCGTCCATAATGGCAAGGATGGTCTTTGCATTCTCGTAAACAGGCGTATCAACCATCTTTCCCATATAGGAAACGGCCGCTGCTCCTTTGGCAACCCCTTCTTCCTCAAAAACCTTGACCACCCCTTTTGCCCATTCTACATCTTCTGGGGCAGGGGTGTAGATACGATGGGCAGGTTCGATCTGGCTTGGGTGAATCAGCATTCGACCCTCATAGCCTAATTGGCGGCCAAAGCGACTGTTCTTCTCAAAGGCTTCCGTATCTTTAAAGGCAACAAAGGGACAATCAATAGCAATACAACCCGCCGCCCGAGCCGCTACAGCTGTATGAGCCCTTGCATAAAGCTGCTCATCGCCTTCGATGGTCAGTTTCACTCTCATATCTTTTGTATAATCGACGGCTCCGAAGATCAGAGAGTTGACTCGTTTGCTCGCGATGGCTGATGGATAGGCATTGATGACTCCCTTTGCCGTTTCAATGAGCAACTGGATGGCTATACTTCCTACGGGAAGTCCTCGTCTCCTTTCCAATTCTTCCAATTTCCAGTCCAAGCGCTGAACGTGGTCAGGTCCTCCGCATTTAGCAAGGCAGACGCCTGAAAGTCCTTCATGGACAATGGCTTCAAGGTCATCATTGGTCATCAACGTCTCCCAGTTATTGATCCGAACGTAAACCGTTGATCCTCCTGAACCTGCAAATTTCAAGTTTTCACGGACCATTTCACGGGCCTTTGGTTTTTCAGCCGGAGGCACAGAATCCTCAAGGTCTAAGGTGATGATATCGGCTGGTGTTTCAGGGGCTTTCGAAACCATCTTCTCATTATTTCCTGGAATGTAAAACACAGAACGCATTACGGTCATGGCACACCTCCTATTTTTTTAACGTCTCTATTGATTGTCAAAACTCGTATCAAGGCCCGGATAGGAATGCCGGAGACTTAAACGTCTTCTACCGGTTTAGCTAATGAGTCCCGTTTGGGTTAGGGCAACGGCTACGTAACAAAGTTAAAAACGTTTAACCTAACCTTCTTTTAACGATACGGGCTTCGTCACCGTAATCTTTAAACCCCGATTAACCTTTTGAGTGTAGGGGCAATCTCATCAGGCCGATCCACGACATGAACCCCGGCTTCCTTGAGGGATTTGATCTTATCTTTTGCCGATCCTTTCCCTCTCTCGATAATACTGCTTGCATGAGAGAATCGCATCCCCTCCGGTGCCCATGCCCCTGCTACATAGACGACCAGAGGTTTGGTAAAGGTCTTATTTCGAACGGCTTCGGCAGCTTCTTCTTCGTAAGGGCCACCAATCTCACCGAACATCGCAACCGCTTTCGTATCTGGATCTTTCTCAAAGAGGGGTAAGATATCCCCGCAGGAGGTACCCAGAACCGGTTCCGTCCCAATATGTATTACAGTGCTGACACCCATTCCAGCCTCTTTGATTGCCCAGGGAACCGTTCCAGATTGGCCACCACTTCTTGAAATGACCCCAACAGGACCAGGAACAAAGACTTTTTTGGCAAAATCAGGAGACCCTCCAAGCCATCCCATCACTGCGATGCCCGGACTCATGATACCAATAGAACCCGGTCCGAGGAGACGAACATTATATTTCTTAGCATAAGCCATCATTTCAAGGATGTCATAAAGCGGCACTCGTTCAACGGGCATCACAATGAACTTGATGCCACCATCAATCGCCTCAAAGACCGCATCTTTCAGTCCTGGCCCTGGTACAAAGGTAACGCTCGCATCAATCTTTCCCTGGGCTCTGACCGCTTCTTCTATGGTATTATAGACAGGGATTCCTGAAATCTCTTCCCCCCCACGCCCAGGGGTGACACCAGCCACCACTTTGGTGCCATAATTTTTCATGAAAGCAGCGCGTGCCGATCCTTCTCTCCCCGTAATGCCTTGAACTAAAACGGTTGTATTCTTTTCAAGCAGAATAGCCATAGGTCACTCCTTCTTATGAAAGTGTAAATCCCCTTTTCTCCAGATACTCTTTCAGCCCTGGGATGGGTGCCTCAATCTTGATAGCCTTATTCCCCCTGAACCAGCATTCGTATTCACAGGCCAGGCACTCGGTTCCCACTCTTTCTGCATAAGCCGCATCCCCACCCAGAGCAGGTTTTCCGTCCTTGATCACCAAGATCCCGCGATCAAAAAGTTTACATCCAGTCGCACAAGCGTGGGTCTTGCAGTCCGCACATTTACTGTCATCAATCATCACCTTAATTGTCCTCTCTTTAAACTCGATCATCGCCTATTCCTCCTTTATCCCCCTATCCTTCCGATACTCAAGGATCAGTGCTTTCATTCTTTTCGCTAAAAATTCCGTCTCATACACCTTATCACTTCCATAGAACTCGAAACGACCCGGTAGGTCCTTCGTTCCTTCCTTCAAAATTTCCATAGATTCTTTCTCTTTATTCCCGCAAAGAAGGATCACGCAGGGAAAACCTGGTCTCTTGGGGATTTCCTCTCGTAGGGCCTTCACCACCCCATGGGCATGATGCCACTGCTCCTGATTGGCAACAATGAAACCTCCGAGCATATAGCCTTCGATTCCCGGCTGGTTGATGATCAATTTAGCTGCTCTGTAAACTTTTGCGGCTGTTGGATTTCCGCTGGTATCAGCATAGTTGGCAATCTTTAATCCCTGGCGGTTCAGGGCATCGACTCCGAGGATGGCTCCTCCCCCACCGATCCCGTGATATCCCACGTAGTTGAGTTCTTTGATATCGGAAGCCATCTGGGCGATGTAACACGTTCCTCGAAGGTCCCCCTCTTCGATCTGCCAGGCAATTTTATCTAACTCTGTAGGAGGGGTGGCAGATTCCCTGGCAACCTCGATCCCCAGTTCGGGGTGTCGGAAGACCGAGGAATCATCAATGGCCATGCGGCAATCCCCTGCCAGGATCTTTCCTTCTTTCGTGAGGACAAGGGGATTAATCTCGGCTGTCCGACAGTTATATCCTTTAAAGGTCTGGAAGAGACCTACGATGGCCTGAGCAATGCTTTGAAGGTATTGGTTTGGAACTTTAAGTCGAACAGCGAGATTGAGGGCATCATAGAATCTGAAGCCCCGGAGAACATCGACTGTCATCTGAGCAATCTTTTCTGATGGAACAGATTCGATATCCACTCCCCCTTCTGTGCTAAACATCACGACTGGAGCTCGAACCTCTCTTGAGGCATCAATAATGATCCCGACGTAATACTCCTGATCGATATTGAGCTTCTCCTCAACCAGAACTTTTTCTACCACGAGGTTCTTAAGGGTGGATCCTAATAATTCACCCGCGATTTTTTTCGCTTCCTCAGGGGTCGAAGCGAACTTAATTCCTCCTGCTTTACCTCTGCCACCTGCCCAAATCTGGGCTTTGACAGCAACAGGTTTTCCAATTTTGGCTGCGATCTTTTCTGCTTCATCGGGGGTGGTCGCAACTTCACCGTGAGGAACTGAAACTTTGTTTGTCTTGAGCAACTGTTTTCCCTGATATTCATATAATCGAGCCATAATGACCTCCTGATCTCCTTTTGATCACTTCTGTATAAAAATTTTATCCCCCTTATAACAGATATCAAAATACTTGTCAACAAAAATCTAATGGTCAGACCAAATAACCATAATTTTAAAATTGAAGTATTTCTTCCATGACCTTTTTTCATCTCCTCTTTTATCGTCGAAAACAGGAAGAATCTTTTTCCCTATTGAATTCAGAAAGCAGTTTTTACGTGCCAAAAAGAATAGATTTATTTGGAAAAGAATTTAAGAGAGATGGAATTCGATGATTTCATAAACGTGCGATTAAAGATGGATCCTAAAAAAACTAATCAAATTCTGGTTTCATTTTTCTCTTGACAAAGATGGTCACTAATGATAATGGTTTTTCAATTTTATTGACATGTTAAGGAATGTTCATAGAGTCTGGCCAAATTAAAATCTTCCTCTCTTTATGATTTTGCCCAAACAGAGAATCTTTCGGTTGAGTGTTGTGTTATTTTCTAACAACACAATTGAAAACAAGCTGTCAAGGATCATATCGTTGGGGTGGCTCATATCTTCAAATTTTTACTTCATACAAAAAGGAAAGGAGGTGAGGGGTTGCCTACCCTGTTTTCTACGGTGAATGAGGAAGGGTGAATGATTAAGATCTTAAAAAGAGGAGGATATAAAATGGAAAAAAATACTCCAAAGAAAAAAGTGTCAAGACGAGGTTTTTTAAAGGTTGCGGCAGGAGCAGCAGCCGCCTTAGGGTTTCCCTTTGTAAAGCGATCGTCAGCCCAAACTCCCATTGTGCTTAAGATGCAGAGTACCTGGCCTGCCAAGGATATCTTCCATGAAGACTTTATCGATTGGGCTAAGAAGGTGGAGGAGATGTCCGGTGGTAGACTCAAAATTGATTTGCTCGTGGCTGGAGCAGTCGTCCCTGCCTTTGAGTTGATCGAAGCGGTCAGCCGAGGGACACTCGATGGAGGACACGGTGTAGCGGCATACTGGTTTGGACGAAACCGTGCCGTTAGCCTTTTTGGTACGGGCCCGTGCTTTGGCCTTGATGCAGATGGAATGCTTGCCTGGATTCATTACGGCGGAGGTCAGGAGCTTTACAATGAACTCATCCAGCAGGTCCTTAAAATGAATGTCATTTCATTCTTCCATGGACCCATGCCCACTCAGCCACTTGGATGGTTCAAGACCGAGATTAAGAAACCTGAAGATCTGAAAGACTTGAGATATCGAACCGTAGGACTTTCTGCAAGCCTCTTTATGGAAATGGGGGCAGCCGTAAAGATTCTGCCCGGAGGCGAAATCATCCCGGCTATGGAACGGGGCGTTCTCGATGCCGCAGAATTTAACAATACCTCATCAGACAAACTCCTTGGCTTTCCCGATGTTCGGAAGATCTGTATGGTTCAGAGTTACCACCAGGCTGGAGAGCATTTCGAAATTATGTTCAACAAGACCAAGTTTGAGGGGCTTCCCAAAGACATACAGAACATCATCAAGTATGCCTGTATGGCCCAATCTGCAGATTTTACCTGGAAACTTTATAAACGAAATACCGAGGACATGATTGAAATGGAGCAGAAACGGGGTGTAAAATTTATCCCCACACCCAAATCCGTACTTCAGGCACAGATGAAGGCTTGGGAAAAGATTGTCGAAAAGGAGAGCAAAGAGAATCCTTTCTTTGCCAAAGTCATTAAGTCCCAGAAAGAATTTGCAGTTCATGCGGCAGATTGGCGAAGAAAAATTATGGTGCCTATGGATATCGCTTATGAATTCTGGTTCAAGAAGCCAGCACCAGCAGCCCCAGCAAAGAAATGAAACTATGGTTGAGTTCATTACAGGATGGGACGTCTCGTCCTTCTTGATGGGACGTCCCATTTTATTGAAAACCATTTTGAAGGGACGGAGAGAAGTTTATGGAAAGGCTTATCAAAGTCATTGACAGTATTAACCTACGGGTTGGAAGAATTTTTGCGTGGCTCTTTCTCCCCCTGGTCTATGTGTTGGTCCACGAGATTATTGCCACAAAAGTCTTTGCCAAACCGACCGATTGGGCATTTGATGCCAGCTATATGCTTTATGGGACGATTTTCATGATGGGGGCAGCTTACACGCTGGCCATCGATGGTCACGTGCGTGGAGATATTATCTACCGCCTTTGGAAACCACGAACTCAGGCAACCATTGACCTAACCCTTTATATCCTCATTTTCTTCCCAGCGATGATTGCGCTTTTAATTGCTGGTTGGTCCTATGCCTGGTACTCCTTTTCCATTAATGAAAAATCGCTTCAGAGCCCGTTCGGGCCAATCATCTGGCCTCTAAAGATGGTCATCCCTGCCACGGCCTTCCTGATGCTTCTTCAGGGAATCTCTCAGGTGGCGAAGTGCATACGATGCCTCAAGCGGGGGAGGTGGGAAGAATGAGTCTTGAAATGCTTGGAATGATTATGCTGGGTCTTCTCTGCGTGGCTATCTTTGTGGGCTTCCCGACGGCGATTACCCTCCTGGCTCTCGGCTTTTTCTTCGGTTGGGCAGGTTTTGGCTGGGAAAGGGTCTCGAACCTGATGGTCTCCCGTTACTTCTTTGTCATGTCAAATGATGTGCTTATTCCTGTAGCCATCTTCATCTTCATGGGATATGTCGTGGAAAGGTCGGGAATTCTGGACCGCCTCTTTAGATCCATCCAGATTGCTACAGGACCCATCCGGGGTTCCCTTTACCTCACCGTGCTTCTCACCTGCACGATCTTTGCTGCAGCAACAGGAATCATCGGAGCCTCGGTCACCATCATGGGCCTTCTGGCAATGCCTGCCATGATGAAGGCTAAATATGATGTAAGGATGTCAGCGGGTGTAATCACGGGAGGAGGATGCCTTGGGATCCTGATTCCGCCGAGCGTACTCCTGATTCTCTATGGAGCGACTGCAGGCGTTTCAACGGTTCAGCTTTATGCCGGAGCCATTTTCCCGGGACTCATCCTCTCAGCACTCTACTTCGGTTACGTGATCGTCCGAACCAACCTCAAACCTTCTCTCGGCCCCCCTCTTCCCAAAGAGGAGCGCGATTTTCCTGTAAAAGAAATCATTAAAATGCTGGTCACCTCTGTTTTTCCAATTGCTGCGCTCATCCTCTTTGTCCTTGGGTCGATCGTTACAGGCTGGGCCGCTCCCACTGAGGCTTCCGCCTGTGGAGGAGCAGGGGCTTTGGTTCTTGCAGCCATTTATCGAAAATTGAATCTGAAGATGTTAAGGGAAACCATCTACGAGGCCATTCGGACATCGAGCATGGTCCTCTTTCTCATGTGCGGATCAAGCCTATTCGCCTCAGTCTTTGCTCTACTGGGCGGAGCAAAGGTGATTGAAACCTTTGTCCTGGGGCTTAACCTTCCGCCAGCAGGCTTCATCTGGTTGACCATGCTGGTTATCTTCCTTCTCGGTTGGCCTTTGGAATGGACTGAAATCATTATCATCTTCCTGCCGCTCTTTCTCCCCCTTCTGCCCCATTTCAAGATCGATCCTCTCTGGTTTGGAATTATGGTTGCGGTCAACCTCCAGACCGCTTTTCTGTCACCACCTGTGGCAATGGCCGCCTTCTATCTGAAGGGAGTCTCACCTCCCAATGTCACGCTTATCGACATCTACTGGGGGATGGCTTATTTTATGGTGCTTCAGGTCGTGGCCCTGGTCATCGTCTTTTTGTTCCCAGAAGTTGCTCTCTGGCTTCCTCGGATTGTTTTTGGATAAAAACGTATGAGCTCAAAACCAAAGGTCCTTGTAACAAGAGAGGTATTCGACGACATCCTCGAATACCTCTCTCAATCCTTCGAAGTGACATCAAATCAGTCAGATGTTCCGATGGATTCAGAGACATTCGCTCAGAAACTCTCTGATAAGGAGGGAGCCATCATTACCCTCTCTGACCGAATCGATGCTGCACTTCTCACCCGATGCCCAAACCTGAAAGTCGTCTGTAATATTGCTGTAGGCTATAATAATATTGACCTCGAAGCCTGCACTCGAGCCAGAGTCATGGTCACCAACACTCCAGGCGTTCTGGACGACACAACAGCGGACTTTACCTGGGCCCTCATTCTCGCCACGGCGCGGAGACTTACAGAAGCTGAAGCCTACCTGCGGGCAGGCCTATGGGATGGATGGAAGTTGAAACAATTTCTCGGTCTGGACGTTCACCACGCCACCCTTGGGATTTTTGGTCTGGGCCGGATTGGGCAGGCCGTCGCCAAAAGGGCAGTCGGCTTTGAGATGAAAGTGCTCTATCATGATGTCCGGCAGCCCCCCCCTGAAATTGAACAAATCTGCCATGCCCATTTCGTCAGCAAAGAGGAGTTGCTCTCTCAGGCAGATATCGTCACCCTTCATGTCCCCTATTCTCCTGCCACTCATCATCTGATCAGCAAGAAGGAATTGCAACAGATGAAGCCCACGGCCATCCTCATCAATGCTTCCCGAGGCGGAGTGGTGGAGGATGCAGCGCTGATCGAAGCACTTCACACAAAAACGATTGCAGGCGCAGGGCTCGATGTCTTTGAAAATGAACCGAAATTCAATCCGAAATTTCTCGATTTAAAAAACGTGGTGCTTGCTCCCCATATCGCAAGTTCCTCCAGAGCTACAAGATATAAGATGGCGAGACTGGCTGCTGAAAATCTTATGGCAGCTCTGACCAGGGGTAACCCTCCTAACTGGCTCAATCCTTTTTGATGCGTGTAGAGGATAGAGGAACATCTCAATTTGGCAACGAAGTATGACCATTATCCCAAATTAATAACTCACCATTGCTTCTCTGGAGGTTAAGAAGTTATAATGGTAAAGGTAAGACCAATGGAGCATGAATGATGTTTAACTCCATCAAGCATACAAAGATTTCAGAGCAGATTGTCGATCAGTTCAAGCGTCTGATTGCTGATGGAAAGTTAAAGCCAGGAGATAAGCTACCTCCTGAACGGGAGTTGATCAAACAACTTGGCGTCAGTCGACCCTCTTTGAGAGAAGCCTTGAATGCCCTGGTCGCCATGGGGCTTCTTGAGGTAAAACAAGCCAAACGAACCTACGTTAAATCCGTCACGTCTAAATTGATTGAAGATCCCCTTTCTCTTCTCATCAAGGCAGACACTCAGAAGATCTTTGACCTCATCGAGGTAAGAAAAGCCGTTGAAACCTGGGCGGCTTACCATGCTGCAGAAAGGGCTTCTATGGAAGACCTTTCAGAGCTCGACACGATCCTTCAAAAGATGAAAATTGCCTTCGAAGAAGGCCTGTCCTGGACTAAAGAAGATGCGGACTTCCATTTGGCTATTGCTAAGGCAACTCATAATACCATTCAAATGCATATCATGTCAGCCATTTATGATCTTTTAAGAGCCTCGATGGTAAAAATCTTTGCCGATCGGGATAAAGCAAAACAGTTGATGAACCATCATCAACAAATTTTCGATGCCATTCAAAGCCGATCTCCTGAGAAAGCAAGGAAGAGGACGCTTGAACACCTCAATTATGTGGAGTCTGTCGTTAAAAAATCGATTGAACGACAAGGGAGTGCTTCCAGATGATAAAAAAGATAATCGACATTGTAGGCCGGGACAACTTTACTGAACAGTTGGAAGAACTGGTTCCTTATAGCTACGATGCTTCGATGAATGTTCATCGACCCGATGCAGCGGTCTGGCCCGAAACCACTGAACAGGTCCAGGCCATTGTTCAGTTTGCCAATGAATATAAGATACCGGTCATCCCCCGGGGTGCAGGAACGAGTTTGAGCGGAGGCGTGGTCCCGATCAAGGGTGGAATCATCATCGATCTTTCCAAAATGAACAAAATCCTTGAGATCAGTATTGAAAACCGTTACGCCCGGGTCGAGGCAGGTGTGGTCTGTGATGATTTAAATCGCCAATTGGCAAAGCACGGTTTTGTTTTCCCCCCAGACCCTGCCAGCAGCACGGTTTCAACCATTGGGGGAAATGTCGCCACGAATGCCGGCGGTATTAAGGGGGCCAAATATGGAACGACCCGTGACTATGTCCTGGGCCTTCAGGTGGTCCTGCCGACCGGAGAGTTGATGCGGACCGGCGCTTATACCATGAAGAGCGTCTCAGGTTACGACTTGGCAAAACTTTTTGTTGGGGCAGAAGGAACTCTGGGGATTATCACAGAGGTGACTCTAAAGATCAATCCCCTTCCACGACACGCGATGACTGCTGTCGCAACCTACACCAAGTTAGAGGATGCAGGAAAAGCCATCTTCCAGACCATGACCAGTGGGGTGATCCCCAGTGTCATGGAAATCATGGACAAAGTCACCCTCCGATCAATTAAAGAGAATACGGATATCCCCCTGCCCGATGCGGAGGCAATGATCTTGACAGAAACTGACGGGTTCACCTGGGAAGAAGTCGAAGCACAGATGGAAGTGGTTCTCAGGATACTGAAAAATAACCATCCGATTGAGATCAAAACGGCCCGGGATGAAAAAGACCGGCTTAACCTGTGGAAAACAAGGAAGTCGGCTTATGCAACTCTGGCGCGAGTCAGCAACAGTTTTGTCTTGGATGATGTGACCGTCCCCATTTCCAAAATCCCGGACTTACTGGTGGGGATCCAGGAAATTTCTCAACGGCACGGCATTGTCGTGGCTACTTTCGGCCATGCAGGCGATGGAAACCTTCATCCTCAAATTCTTTTCGATGAGTATGATCCTGACCAGGTCAAAAGAACCCATCAGGTCGAAGAAGAGATCTTCCGACTTGCCATAGCCCTCAATGGCACACTCAGCGGAGAACATGGCATCGGTCTCTCCAAAGCCAACTATATGAGTCTGGAACACGACGCGGTTGAAATGGAACTGATGAGGCGGATTAAAAAGACCTTGGATCCCAATAATATTATGAACCCGGGCAAAAGAGCCCTGGATTAAAAGGACACAAGGATGTAGGGATCCAAGGGGGCACGCGAAATGAATAGTTCTTCTTATCGGTTCCCTTTGTATTCTTAACTCCTCGGTCCTATGGACTTTATTTCCCAATGGTGAAACCATGCCCACACAACTCCAATTTGATGAAAAACATCGAAAAGCCATCACCCAGTGTTCTCGATGTGGCTTCTGTCGGGCAGTCTGTCCAATCTTCGACCTGACCAAACGGCCCATCACCAATGCCCGGGGTAAAATGATCCTCCTCAAAGAGGTGATGGAAGGGAAACTTCCTCTTTCTGAGGAGGTGGCAAAGGCCTTTCTACGCTGTACAACCTGTATGAACTGTACAACCAACTGCCCTTCAGGAGTCGATCCTCAGGAGATGGTCAAAGAGATGCGAAAGCAGATGGTCGGAGCGGGTTTTGACAATCTTTTTAAAGCGATGGGCGAGACCGTAGAAAAGTACGGAAACATTTATGGGGAAACAGAACATCACGATTGGGGACATAAAAAAGGAAAAGCCCCTATCGTTCTTTTCTTAGGTTGCGTGGGGGCCTATCGAGAAGAGGAAAATATTCGAGAGACCCTTGAGCTTCTCGATGTTCTAAAGGTTGATTATACTCTGATTGATGAAGTCTGTTGCAGTGGTGTGCTGGAAGATGTGGGATATCAGATCAAGGAAGATTTGGTTAAACGAAATATCGAAGCCCTTCAGAAGACCGGTGCTCAGACCCTGATGGCTACTTGCCCTTACTGTTACCGTGTGTTTAAAGACCACCCTGCTTATAAAGAGTTAGGGATGAGGATTAAACACATTACCCAGTTTCTGAAAGAATTCGATTTCAGCGTCCAAACGGACAAGAGGGTCACCTACCATGACCCTTGCGACTTGGGACGACATGCAGGCATCTATGATGAACCTCGGGAGATCATCCGGAAGATTGCCCCCAATTTTGTGGAACCAAGACGAACCCGGGAAAATGCCATGTGCTGCGGTGCAGGAGGGGGTTTCCGGGGGGCTTTTGCAAAAGAGTCAGTCAAAATTGCGCGAAATCGTCTTAATCAGATCATTGAGGATACAGGGGCGGAGGTTCTGCTGACTGAATGCCCCTCCTGTGTTCACAACTTCAGAAATGCCAAACGCCAGAAGCAGCAGATCGAGATCTACAACCTCACTGAATTCCTCGCCAAACTCTATCAAGAGAAGAAAGAGGTCTCCTCCTCCAAGGCAGTCGCCTGATCCGATCGGGTTTCTAATTTCCGATTGTAGAATTCTGAAAACCACAATCCCAGCCCGCCTGGCACTTATTGAGGGCAGGCGTGCATTCGGAATTCATCCTAACATCTCCCTCAAGGCTCCGATCAGACAGTGAATGTAACGGAGTTTGCAGGTCTCACCCATCAAACCAATCCTCCATATTTTGCCCTTCAAATAGCCTAATCCTCCTCCCACCTCGATATTATATTCATTTAAAAGACGGGACCGCATCTTGGCATCGTCCATCCCTTCAGGGAGAAGGACGGAGGTCAACATCGGAAGACGGTATCCTTCCTGGGCGAAGAGTTTAAACCCAAGTCCTTCCATCTCCATTTTCAGACGATCGCCAAGGGTCTGATGTCGTTTAAATCGTTCTTCCAAACCCTCTTCAAAAATGATCTTCAGTCCTTCCCTCATGGCATAGAACAACGAGGCAGGAGCGGTATGATGATAGACCCGCTCTTTTCCCCAATACTTTTCAAGCAAGGTGAGATCGAGATAGAAACTCTGCACAGGAGTCTTCCGAGACCGGAGAGCATCCATGGCTTTGGAACTGACGGTAATTGGGGAAAGTCCTGGGGGAACACCAAGGCATTTTTGAGAACTCGCATAGCAGACATCAATCCCCCATTCATCCACCCTAACCGGATATCCTCCCAAGGTGGTCACCGCATCGACGACAAACAGGATATCTCTCCCTTTACAGTAAGCCCCGATCTCTTCGAGAGGCTGCCTGACACCCGTGGAAGTTTCTCCATGGACCATACCGCAGATCTTGGCTTTAGGATGCTCTTTTAAGACGTTAATCACCTTCTCCGGCTCGATCCTCTTCCCCCATTCTTCTTCAACGCGGATCACTTTCGCTCCGCACCGGGAAGCCACTTGAGTCATCCGATCGGCAAAAAATCCATTGACGCCGATGACCACTTCATCCCCGGGTTCAACGAAATTGACATAGGCTGTCTCCATTCCAGCACTTCCTGTGGCAGAGAGGGCCAGTGTGACCTGGTTTTTGGTCTGAAAAACCCCTCTTAACATCTCGCTGATCTCATCCATGCAGGACAGAATCTGAGGGTCCAGATAACCGATGACCGGGTTGGACATCGCTTGATAAACCCGGTAGTGAACATTGCTTGGCCCAGGCCCCATCAGAATTCGATAACTCGGGTGCATGTCCCCCCCCATCCACTTTTCCATCCTTAAACCTCCTCAGCTTTGATGAACTTCCTGATGTCAAAAAGATCGGGTAAACCTTAACATTTTTATTGATCTTATGGCAACTGTTTCACGAATACTATTCTTCCTCTTGGCTTTCAAGCTCTGCCAATCGTTCCTCATCCAGACCAAAGTAGTGGCCAACCTCATGGATGACCACTTCTCTCACCTTTTCTTCAATTTCCGCTTTCGTCTTGCAAACGGATTCGATGGGGTGTTGAAAAAGAGTGATCTTATCTGGAAGCACATTCCCATAGTAAAACCCTCTCTGATGGATTGGAATTCCCTGATAAAGTCCTAACAACTGTAAGGGGGATTCGATTTCCATCTCCTCAAGCAGATCTGAAGAGGCTTGATCTTCAATCACCAAGTCCACATTCTCCATCCTCGTTTTGATCGAGTGTGGCAAATCCTTCAGGGCGGAAATCACAACTCTTTCGAATTCCTTTCGCGTCAACTTCATGGTTATCCCATTTCAATACCTCTGAATTTATCAAAATGGGTTGAATAAATCAAATGGTTCGCAACAGCCTAAAAAGATAACAAAATGGTTCCTATCTGATCTTCCTTCCTGGTTCTATTACTAATCTAAATCTTTAGGGGATAGCATTACCTTTCCTTTTAAGTTCTGGGAAGGAGGATACTGAGATATCGCCTATGAGTTTTTAAAATTGCTCAAGCATATCTCCAAAGCCATGCTCCTTTTTGCCATCCGGGAAGCCAATCACATCAGAACCTTCAACCTTCGATATGGTCAGAGCTTCCTTCAACTCCCACAACCTCAATCCCCAAACCCCGACTTTCCTGAAACAAGCAGACTCTTAAACATTGACTACGACAGAAGGAACCTCAAAGACTATGACGAGCTTCTCTAATCTCTGAAAGTATTTTAAACCGCTGGGAGCCCCTGACCAGCTCTCCAAAGAAGGGATAGCTTTCTTAGAACAATTCCTGACCGATCAACATCAGCTAAGAGAAAAAAGAGAATCCAATCATGCGAAACTCCGGAATAAAAAGAGTGAAACTCATTTGCGGCTTCGACTGGACCTTCAACCCCAACATCCCCCACAACAAGATCATGGAGTTTTAAAAAACACTTTTGAAGGGAATTCGTATCGAAGAAAAAAGTAAAAAACTTGTAAAAAATACCAGAGTAGAACCAAGCAAACTACTTAGGAGCAATGCACCTTGTGGTTATGGACCTTGGCCCATGGAAAAATGAAAGACAGAGATCGATGGCGGTGAAATCCAGAGCATAGGCGGTTTGATCCAATTGGGCTCCACGGTAACACTACAGGTCGGGGGGGTATCAATTAGTAGGACCTATCAAGTACCTCTCTGATTTTATGTAGCAAGTTCTCCAGAGTAAAAGGTTTTTGGATATAATCAACGCCTTCTTCAAGGACTCCGTGGTGGGCAATAGCATCATTTGTATATCCGGACATATAAAGGACTTTCATATCAGAGCAATGAATATGCATTTGTTTTATCATATCCCTTCCGCTCATGGTGGGCATCACCACATCGGTCAGAATAATATCGATAGAATCCTTTTCCTGTTTAAAGAGACGAATCGCCTGAGGAGCATCCGAAGCCGATAGGACCCGGTAACCGAACTGGGTGAGGATTCTGGCTGTCATCATCCTCACATTTTCATCATCCTCAACCAATAATACGGTCTCCGTCCCTCTTGGAATGGCAGACAATTCTTTTGGTTTTTGAATGTCTTTCGGCATCTCGTCAACCCTTGGAAGATAAATTTTAAACGTGGTCCCTTTGTTCAGTTCACTATATACCCAGATATTCCCTCCGCTTTGTTTTACTATGCCGTAAACAGTAGAAAGACCCAACCCCGTCCCTTTCCCAATCTCTTTTGTTGTAAAAAACGGTTCAAAAACCTTTTTGGCCACCTCCGGACTCATACCCACCCCAGTGTCTCCAATGGAAAGCATCACATAATAACCCGGAATCACAGAGATATGGGTCCTGGCATAATGCTCATCAATTTCCACATTCGCTGTCTCGATTGTCAGGGTTCCCCCTTTAGGCATCGCATCCCTCGCATTGACCGCTATATTGAGGATGACCTGCTCGATCTGAGAAGGGTCTGCTTTTACACTTCCAAGGTCCCTGGCTAAAGTGGTTACCAGTTTAATGTCTTCCCCAATGATTCGTTTGAGCATCTTATTAAGATTTCCTACAATCTCATTCAGATCGATGATTTTTGGTTCAAGAATCTGACGACGACTAAAAGCTAACAGTTGACGGGTAAGATCTGCTGCTCTTCGGGCCGCACCACTGATTTCTTCAATTCCTTTTTTCAGAGGATGGTTTTCAGAAAGTTCGAATAAAAGGATCTCAGAATTTCCTTGAATGATCGTGAGGAGATTATTAAAATCATGGGCAATCCCTCCTGCTAAGATTCCAATGGCTTCCATCTTCTGAGATTGTCGTAGCTGTTCCTCAAGAAGTGATTTTTCATATTCCATCTTTCTACGATCGGTTATGTCACGAAGAGAACTCACATATCCGGAAACAGAGCCCTCCAGGGTTCGAATCGATGAGATCACCACCTCCACCGGAATCACTTCACCGTTTTTTCGAACAAGATTCCACTCTCCTTTGAAAGTTCCCTTTTGATGAACAACAGGATAAGCGATCTTCCCTATAGTATGGAAACTGTCTTCCGAGGGATGAATTTTTTGAATGGACTCCCCTTCGATTTCATCGGGGGTATAGCCAAAGAGGTTCGAGAAGGCTTGATTGCAGGATAGGATTCGCCTTTCCAAATCGAGTAAGATGATGGCATCTGATGTATTCTCAACGAGAGATCGATATTTCTCTTCAGAGGCTCTAAGGGATGCTTCCATTCTTTTTCGGTCTGTAATGTCCAGGGCGGCCCCAAGTATATATTTTTCTATTCCGATCTCAATGAGCTCAGCAGAGATGAGAATATCCCTGAGCCTTCCTGATTTGTCTCGGAATTTCACTTCTCTATTTTTCACGGAACCTTTTGTTTGCAATTCAGAAACAAAAGCTACTCGATCTTCGGGATCATTCCAGATTTTGAGTTCAAGGGAGGTTTTGCCAATGACTTCTTCCAGTCTGTATCCTGTACCTTTAAGAAAAGCCTCATTAGCTTCGATGTATCGACCTTCCTGGAGGGAGGCAATGGTTAACCAGATCGGACTTGCATGAAAGGTCTTGCTGAATTTCTCTTCTGAGAGCCTAAGAATTTCTTCGTCTCTTTTGCGTTGGGTGATGTCTCTGGCAATTGCCAGAACGCTCTGGGGGTGGTCTTCAAGAGATAAGGAAACGGCTGTAAATTCCCCAACACCGTAAGTGCCTGATGGGTGCTGGAACCGGAGTTCAAAAGGAGGTAATTTTTCCCCTTGAAGGGCCCGGTTAAAAAGATTAATGGATCTTTCCCGGTCTTGGGGATGTATGATTGGCAGAAAGGACTTACCAAGCCACTCTTCACACTTCCAACCGCTTACGGCCTCAAAAGCTGAATTTAAAGAAGTTATCTTCCCATCCGGCGAGAGCGTGATGATCACATCCCTAGCACTTTCCACGAGGGTTCGATACCTCTTTTCACTCTCTTCCAGCCTCATTTCATCCTGCTTCCGTTTAGTAATGTCCCTCATGATATGGACAGTGCCGATAATATTCTCCCTCTCATCGAACAAAGGAGCGGTCGTGACTTCAAAAATTCGATTCAGAAAGGGTTCCTCAACTTCAAGAAGTGTAATCTTGCCCGTGGCAAGGGTTTGTTGATGGGGGCAATGTGGAAGGGGACGATCGGTTCCATGAACCAACTGATAGCAGGGCTTGCCTATGGCTTTCTCTTGGGAGATACCCATTAGCTCTGAAGCGGCGCGATTGATCCGAAGCACCCTGTTTTCTCGGTCAAGGAGAAAAATGGGATCGTGGACCGCGCTAAATGTTCTCTCCCAGTCCTGATTAGCTGTTTTCAATTGGAGGTAGGTCTGGTCAAGTTTTGTTGCCATTTCTGAAAAGGCTTTTGCAAGGCTACCGATTTCATCATGAGAAGCTAATGAAGCCAGCCTTTCTTGATACTCCCCCTTAACAGAAGAGCAAATATATTCTCCATAATCATTAATGATCTTTTGGAGGGTTTGGAGGGGGATGGTTAATCTCCGGACAGCGAAGTTCCCGATTAATACAGAAATGACCCCAATAAACAAAGTGATCCATAGAATCCTCTTTCGAGTCGTATGGATCGAAGCAAAGGCTTCGCTCTTATTCTGTTGCACGACTAATATCCAGGAAGTCTCGGGGATGGACTTCAGGGAGAGGAGGATGGCATTGCCCTTTGAGTCGATTGTTTCCCTTATCCCTTCACCCAAATCAGAAACAGGAAGACCTGTTGATTGAAAAACTTTTCCCTCATCTGGGTGAAAGATGATTGACCCTGAAGCATCTAAAAGGTAGAGGTACCCTGTTTCTCCGATTCTTATCTTTCCAATACCTCCTAACGTGTTGGGATGAGAGAGTTGGACAGAGCATCCCAGAAGACCAACGATCTGGTCTTTCGTTCCCTTTAGAGGAGCGGTAAAGGTGATGACGGGCATTCCGGTACGAGTAGATCGGTAAGGAGCTCCAATGGCCCCTTTCTTTTTTTCCATGGTGGTTTTGAAATATTCCCGGTGAGAGAAGTTTTTTCCTCTGAAGTCGGAGTGAACAGGATAGTCTACCCAGAGATTACCCTTCTCATCAAGGAGGAACATCCCATTTTCAAATTTGGGATAAATGTCATATAGGGTTTTTAAACGATCCTGAATGAGAGAGAAATTCTTTTCCTCCAGGGCCTCTGGGGGTAAAAAGGAAGCCATGGCCTGGGCATCCCTGAGAGTATCTTGTAGGAAAGTTGAAATGGCCTGGGATTGAACCACTGATATGGTTTTAAACTCTTCATGGATCGATTTTGTAAGGGAACTCTGGATAAGTTGGAGGGATAAAAACCCTGCAAGGGTAAAAAAAAGGACTACAAGGAGAGTTATCAATAAGGCTGTTTTTCTTCGAAGGCTCATAAATGGAGCTTCCTGTTTCAACTGAAATAACTTCTCATGTCGGCCCTCCAATAAATCTATGAAGTCTCTTGGAAAAACGATTCATCATTGTGGATAAATTACATTAAGTTGATAAGTTGATCACTTTACAGAAACTTACAAATTTAGAACCTCTAAATAGACTGAATGAATATCTTACATATATCATTATTGATTGCATCTATCAAGATTATAATTATATTATCTTGATTATTAATATCAATAATAGAATTTCAAAAAATATAGTGGCCCTAAGGTCAGAATTGAGTTTAGATCTTCCTTGTTCCCTGACTTCTGGTTTACCTATGAGGCGCTATTGAGGCGCTATCATGACTTAAAATTCCTTGAAGTTCCCTTCTTCCATGGGGATGACCTGTTCTGGGCTGGGTTCTTTGAGCGCAGTCTTAGGAATCTGCAGTGCCTTCCTCTTTATCCCAGAGGTCACTTTGTGCATTAACTGCCCTGCCTTTCCTGAATCTTCGGCAGGCAGGCTGACATGCTTCTTTCCATTGCCATTACCAGACTTCCTTATCTCCAAATTCCGCACCCTGGACTCCGGACTTTGAACTCCATTTCCATTCCTTCCTCCTATTAAGGCCATTAACTCTGCTACAACCCCCTCCATCGTCTCAGCCTGCGCACTCATCTCCTCCGCCGCCGAAGCTGACTCTTCGGCAGAGGCCGCATTCTTCTGGACTACCCTATCCATCTCGGAAATTGCCTTGTTTATCTGTTCAATTCCCTGTGCCTGCTCCGAAGAGGCCGCAGCGATTTCTCCAACTAACTCCCCCACCTTACGAGCACTTAGAGCCACTTTTTGAAACGCCTCATTCGTCTTCGAAACAATATCTGCACCATTTTTGACCTTCTTAACTGTTCCCTCAATCAAATTGGCCGTGTTTTTGGCCGCATCCGCCGCACGGATTGCCAAATTCCTCACCTCATCTGCTACCACTGCAAACCCAGCTCCTGCCTCTCCAGCCCGTGCAGCCTCCACCGCCGCATTCAAAGCAAGAAGGTTCGTCTGAAAGGCAATCTCATCTATCGTCTTAATAATCTTTGACGTCTCCTCCGAAGCCGCAGTAATCTCCTTCATCGACTCCGTAACCTCCGCCATCGAATGATTGGCTTCCTCCACCACTTTCGCTGCCTCCACCATCAAATGATTGGCCTGATTGGCATTCTCCGCATTCTTTCTTGTCATTGATGCCATCTCTTCGATCGAGGAAGAGGTCTCCTCAATCCCTGCCGCCTGCTCAGAGGCTCCTTCCGCTAACGACTGACTTGCTGATGAAACCTGTGCCGAAGCTGAGGTTACCTGACCTGCAGCATCACCCAATTGATTGGAAACCCCCTTTAGGACCTTCGTAATCCCGCGCACGATCATCAACGCAATAAATATTCCAAGGACGATTGCAGCAATCCCAATGACACTGACGTTGCGTTTGGTATTTTGGGCCGAATGAAGCATCGCCTCCTCCGTTATAACGTGCTTCTTGGCTGACTCCCGAATTTGCTTTAACAGACCCTGAACCCTCTCAAGGCTTGGAGCCGTTTTGCTCCCGTAGATCGAACGACCTAAAGCCCTGGACTTCGCCTTGTCTATGTCAACGGCCGACTGGTGAAGTTGATAATGGGGCTCCTCGATGTCCTTAAGCAAAGGTGCAAGATCAGGAAAAAGCTTCTCCGTCTCTTTACGCTCCTCACTATAGAGCCACTTTCCAAAGGCGCATTTCTGGTGATCGAACTCCACTTCCAGTTTGGAGATGCCCTCATTATTTAGAAATGCACTCACCTTCTGGGCCCAGTTGAGGTGATCCACTTCTCTCTGTATCAGATCCCTGTCCAGCGTATTTCCTATAATCACCTCATGCGCGTTTTTGACGATACTGCTGACGCCCGTAAAACTCATGACACCAATCACAGCCAATAAGCCCAACACGACCCCAAAACCCAACGTAATCTTCTTTCCAACCGATATGTTCCTCATTTCCTAACCCTCCTTTTTTCTTTGTTTAATTTTTTTCAACCCTGACCTTCCTCGAAATAGGCGAAAGAATCGGTCTATGCCGCCCTGTCCAATAGGGTGATGTCTTTCCCGCTAAGCACCCTGTCGATGTCAAGTAGGATCTTCACTCCCCCGTTCATCTTGGCCATCCCCAGGATATAGTCCGTCTCAAGCCTCGCCCCAAACGTCGGGGTTTCCTCAATATCCTCACCCTTGATATTCAATACCTCTGAAACTGAATCCACGATAATTCCTACCAATGCCGACCCAGCCTCTCCTCTCGTCTCCACCACTATGATGCACGTCCTC
>CALLAL010000020.1 GCA_938002255.1 uncultured bacterium | reverse complement strand
GCTTTCTTTCCAAGTTCTTCCTCAATCCTTAGAAGTTGATTATATTTCGCTACCCTCTCAGACCTGGAAGGGGCACCTGTTTTGATCTGTCCGGCTCCTGTAGCCACGGCGAGATCGGCAATGGTGGTGTCCTCCGTCTCTCCAGAACGATGGGAGATGACCGTTCGATACCCGGCTTTTTGAGCCATTTTAATCACCCGAAGTGTTTCAGTGAGGGTGCCGATCTGATTTAGTTTAATCAGAATCGCGTTCCCTACCCCCTCCTGAATCCCCTGTGAGAGTCTTTTCGGATGGGTCACAAAAATATCATCCCCCACTAATTGCACCTTTTTACCCAAACGCTGAGTCATCTCCTTCCAACCTTCCCAATCATCTTCTGAAAGCCCATCCTCAATCGTGAGAATGGGAAATGTTTGAATCAAATTTTCATAATAGTCGATCATCTGTGTTGAAGTGCGTTTCGGTTTTTTTTCTGCTTTAAGATAGTAAAATCCATCCCGGTAAAATTCACTCGCCGCTGAATCAATCCCAAGTCCAACCTCCTTTCCAGGTTGGTACCCAGCCTCTTGAATCGCCTGTAGCAATAGCGTGAAGGCTTCTTCATTGGATCGAAGATCTGGAGCAAAACCTCCCTCATCGCCCACCGATGTCTTGTATCCTTTTGCTTTCAGCGTTGATTTAAGATGATGAAACACCTCGACTCCCATCCGGAGCGCTTCTTTAAAACACGTTGCACCAACAGGAAGAATCATAAATTCCTGAATGTCCAGGTTGTTGTCCGCATGAGCCCCCCCATTGAGAATGTTCATATGAGGAACAGGTAATCGGTTTGCTGAACGGGCTCCAAGATAACGATACAATGGAGTTTCTTTGGCATTGGCAGCGGCTTTGGCACAAGCCAGAGAAACTCCCAGGATTGCATTCGCTCCTATTCTGGATTTATTGGGAGTCCCATCTAAAGCAATCAGCGTCGTATCAATTCTCTTCTGATGAAGTACGTTCATCCCGAGTAGTTCTGGAGCGATAAGATGGTGGATATGATCGATAGCCTTCTGGACCCCCTTTCCAAGAAACCGTTTGGGATCGTCATCTCTCAATTCGAGAGCTTCGTGAGTTCCGGTAGATGCCCCTGACGGAACGGCAGCCCGTCCCATGCAACCGTTGTGTAGAAAAACATCCACTTCGATGGTTGGATTCCCCCTGGAATCGATGATCTCTCTCCCAATGATTTTTTTAATGGTTGACATAAACCATCCTCCTATGGTTCCTGATGATTCTTTTGGTTGAAGATTCGAGTGCCCACATAGATATAATGAATACCTGAGAGAATCGTCAAAAAAGTTGTTCCATAGATGGCCACCGGAGTCAAAAGTTTAAATGGAGCATGAAACTGTCCTAACAAGGCGAAAAGAACGGTTGTAATTTGAAATGTGGTGGTCATCTTACTGATAAAACTTGGATGGATTTTGGGAGGACGACTAATTAAAATGATGACCAGCGTTCCTAAAAGGATAATGACGTCACGTGTGATGACGATGACAGAGAGCCAACCCGGAAGGATTTCGACAATGGCGAGCGAAAGATACGCAGAGACAAGAAGGAGTTTGTCGGCAATAGGATCGAGATAGGCTCCAAGCTCGGTCTTCTGGTGGGTGAGACGTGCTAAAAGGCCATCGAGTCCATCTGTAATCCCAGCAATGGCAAAGGTGAGGAGGGCATAAATATGATTATGATTGATAATGAAGATGACAAAAGCCGGAATCAGAAGAACTCTTAGAATGGTTAAGGTGTTGGGCAGGTTCATCGTCTATTTTAAAAAGTTCAGAGCCGAGGCATTTCTGTAAACTTCGAATGGAGAACTTAGAGCACCGACTATAAGTCATTCATAAAACTCCCCGCCTTCTCCTTTGTAAAGGTCTTTGAAAGAAGTAAATCGATCTAAGAAAGCCAGATCCACCTTCCCAATCGGACCATTTCGTTGCTTGCCGATGATTACCTCTGCTTTTCCTTGATTATCTTCTTGCCGGTTATAAACTTCTTCCCGAAACAGAAAGAGAATGACATCAGCGTCCTGTTCAATGGCACCGGATTCCCGAAGGTCTGAGAGTTGAGGTCGATTTCCATGCCTCTCTTCGGTTTTCCGACTAAGTTGGGAGACGGCAATGACAGGGATGTTCAATTCTTTGGCCAATGCTTTCAAGGAACGAGAGATTTCGGAGATCTCCTGCTGACGGCTTTCCGCCTTTGCTCTTCCTTTCATCAATTGGAGATAGTCGATGACGATCATGCCCAGATGGTGTTCGGCCTTGAGCCGTCGAGCTTTAGCCCTCAATTCAAGAACAGAGAGGGCAGCCGTATCGTCGATAAAGATGGGGGCGTCATAGAGGGTCCCTGCTGCCAAAGTGAGTTTGGTCCAATCGCTTTCCTGAAGGAATCCCGTTCGGAGGCGGTTTCCATCAACCTGGGACTGGGAACAGAGCATCCGGATGACAAGTTGTTCTTTCGACATCTCAAGGGAAAAGATGGCAATGGGAATCCGGCGCTCAATAGCAGCATATTGGACGATGTTCAGGCAGAAAGCGGTTTTTCCCATACTGGGCCTTCCTGCCACGATGATGAGATCCGATGGTTGAAACCCTGCCGTCATTTTATCAAGATCTTTAAAACCCGAAGGAACACCTGTGATCAATTCCTTCTTTTCATAAAGTTTTGAGATGGTATCAAGGCTATCTTTGACGATTTGTCGAATGGAATAAAAAGATGGTCGGACCCTTCTTTCGGAGATTTCAAAAATAGACCTCTCCGCTTCATCGAGAAAACTTTCCACATCGCTTCGATCCTGATAGCTCTGAGTGATAATCTCTGTTGAGGTTTCAATCAATTTACGAAGGACGGCCTTTTCCCTAACGATTCTGGCATAATATTCGATATTTGCTGCCGTTGGAACAGAGTCAATCAATGACGCTAAATAGGAAGCTCCACCGATGCTTTCCAGATGACCTCTTTTCCGCAATTCATTGGTCATGGTGATCAAATCGGCAGGTTCATCTCGTTCGAAAAGGGAGATCAGGGCATCAAAGATTTTTCGGTGGGCCTCTCGATAAAAGTCGTCTGGAGTGAGAATTTCCATCACTTTATTAATGGCGTCGTTCTCAATAAGGATCCCACCCAGGACAGATTGTTCTGCTTCAAGATGTTGCGGGGGGATTTTATGGGAAGAGAGTGCTTTCTCTTCCATCCTTATTCCTCCACGACCCAGACTTTTAGATTGGCGGTGATATCAGGTTGAAGTTTAATGGCAACATTAAACATGCCTATGTTTTTGATTGGTTCTTCAAGATGGATCTTCTTTCGGTCGATCTCAAATCCTTTGTCTTTCAAATAGGCTTCGATATCCATGGAGGTAACAGAACCAAAGAGCTTTCCACTCTCTCCAACTTTTCTTGCAATGGTGCAGGAAAGAGCCTCAATCTCTTGAGCTATTTTCATTGCATCTTTTTTCATTTTATTCAGGCGTTGCTGAACCAAGGCCTTTTCATGTTGTAGGGCTTTGACGTTTTTTTCGGTTGCAAAAATCGCTTTCTTTTTGGGAATGAGATAATTCCTTCCATACCCATCGGATACCTTTACCAAATCTCCCATCTTTCCCAACGAGGGGATGTCTTCTAATAGAATGACCTGCATGATGACCTCCTTGATCTCTTTATCATGGTGAGAAGGTTAGGGTTAGGAAACCCGGATCGTAAAGCGTTGAAGGGGAAAGAAACATTGAAACGATTAACGTTACCCTTTGACGAACCTAAAATCATCATCTTGAGCAGACCAACAATCTATTGCTTTACTATTGCTTTAATGTACCGCTGTCGTGAAGGGAAGAATTGCGATGTTTCGAGCCCTTTTAACAGCCACTGTGATTTGTCGTTGGTGTTTCGCACAATTCCCAGAAATTCTGCGAGGGATAATCTTCCCTCGCTCCGTGATAAAATAACGGAGAACTCTTGGGTTTTTGTAATCAATATCGAGCTTCTTATCTGTACAAAAGCGGCAGACCTTTCGCCGTAAAAAGGGTTTTTTCTTTCTCTCTGGAGTTGCTTTTTCTGTCTGTTTTTTCATCCTTTTACCTCTCTTTCTCGCATCGATCATTTCCTATATCGTTTTTCATCATTTCTAAATTGTTTACTGGACGAAGATCTGAAGCAATCACCTCTATTCGATCACGTATTGCTCCCTCCGGCGTCTTCCATTGCCTCTGGTTGAGTTGTCCTTCCACCAGGAGGTGGTCTCCAGTCTGAATTGTTGACCGGGACTGTGCTAACGTTCCGTAGGCAACAATAGGAACCAAAGTTCGGTGGCCGTCCTTTTTAAGGCGCCACGAATCTTGAGGTCCCTTGACGGGTGGAATTTCAGGGACGTTCTCTGAGCTATTTAATTCGAGAGAAAATTGGAGGACAGGTGTCCCATTGGGTTGATGATGAAATTTGAGGTTTTTTGCCACTCTCCCGGTGAGAACCACCTGATTGATTGCCATTTGACTTGAAGGGGCAGGGGTCATTCACTTTCCTCACTCGTTTCCTCTGGCTGATCATCCGGAATCGGTTCCGTTGATGTAACCGGACTTTTATCGTCCAGGCGAACGGACTGAAATTTGATGACCGCATCCATGACTCGGAAATTTCTCTCCAACTCTGAGAGAAGGGTAGGAGGCCCTGAAAAATGGAGAAGAATGTAATGACCTTTAGACTTCTTTCTGACCTCGTAGGCGAGCTTTCTTTTTCCCCAATCCTCCAGTTTTAGAATTTCTCCATTGCTCTGAGTGATGATCCCTTTGATTTTCTCGATAGCCGATTGGGCCACCGTTTCTTCGAGATCGGGGTCAAGAATAAAAATGGTTTCATAGTTCCTCATGGTTTACCTCCTCTTGGATTATAGCCCTAAAACAAAGTTTAGAGCAAGGGGCTTTTCAAAGAATGGTTCCGAAGGGTTGGGGATTGCAGAGCCACTAAAAAGATAGACTCCTGCAAGTCGCAACCGATCGGGATGATCTCTATCTTCTATTTATTAATGACGGCTGCAATATGGCCACGATTGACTCTCACTCTTACTTTGTCCGAAATCTCTACAGTAATCTTATCGTCCTTGATGCCAGTGATCTTTCCGTAAATTCCGCCGCTGGTTAAAATTTCATCTCCTTCTTTAAGGTTTGCTAAAAGGTTACGGTGTTCTTTAGCCCTTTTCTGTTGAGGTCGGATGAGGAGAAAATAAAAGATAACAAAAATTAAAATAATAGGGAGAAAACTTAAAAACGGGTTTCCTCCTTGTCCTCCACTTCCGCCTGGTGCTCCCATTGCATAAGCGAGTTCATTGAACATAAACCCCTCCTTTGAGAAAGAATTCTAAGCCTCTGCAGACTCAAAAATGTTAACCTCTTCCTCCGAATTCAGCGTCTCTTGAACTTTATAGGTCCGCTCCAATTCCATGAGGCGATCTTCTTCTATTGCTGTTCGAATTTGTTTCATCCAATTCATATAATAATAGATATTGTGGACTGTATTCAACCTCGATGACAAAATCTCATTAGCCAGATAGAGATGACGGAGATAAGCCCTTGAATAGTGTAGACAGGTATAGCAATGGCAGGAGGCATCAATGGGGCGGGGATCCTCTGCATACTTGGCTTGCTTGATGGAAATCTTTCCTTTGGAAGTAAAGAGCATCCCGTTCCTCGCATTCCTTGTGGGGAGAACACAATCAAAGAGATCAATTCCATGATGGATGGCCATCAGAATGTCCTCGGGCGTACCAACCCCCATCAAATATCTTGGCGCCTTATCGGGAAGAAGGGGGGCTGTCCATGACAGGACGTCTTGCATCATTGATTTTGGTTCTCCGACACTGAGTCCACCAATCGCATACCCCTGGAATTCAAGCCGGGTCAGATCCAAGGCGCTTTCTTCTCGAAGATCTCGATACATTCCCCCCTGGACAATTGCAAAGAGGGGAGGGTCGCCTTCCTGCCTTGCCATTAACGATCGTTCTGCCCATTGTGTAGTGAGCTTGATAGAGGTTTTTACATATTCGTAAGAAGATGGATAGGGAATACATTCATCCAAGACCATGGCAATATCTGATCCAAGAAATCGCTGAATTTCAATGACTTTTTCAGGTGTTAAAAAATGCTCTGAGCCATCCAGATGGGACTGAAAGGTAACGCCTGATTCGGAAATTTTACGAAGTTTGGCTAAGCTAAAGATCTGATAGCCTCCACTATCTGTTAAAATGGGTCTCTCCCAATGAATGAAACGATGAAGTCCCCCCAACCGACGGATCGTTTCATGGCCAGGTTTAAGATAGAGATGATAGGTGTTTCCCAGAATTCCTTCAACCCCCGCTTCGATGAGCTCCTCGGGCGTTAAGGACTTTACAGTTCCTTGGGTCCCCACTGGAAAAAATGTAGGGGTAGCAATCTCACCATGAGCGGTGATAAGTTTGCCCTTTCTTGCATGTGACGATGCCTCTTTTTTAAGGATCTCGAATTTAAATATCATTACATTTTTGATATGAACAAAAGAGTTAAGCCTTTGACGCCTTCCTACATGATGAACATCGCATCTCCATAGCTATAAAATCTATATTTCTCTCGGACAGCTTCCCGGTAGGCCTTGAGAATAAAGTCCCTTCCTGCAAATGCCGACACCAAAAGAATCAAGGTTGATTTGGGGAGATGAAAATTTGTGATCAACCCGTCGACCACTTTAAACCGGTAAGGTGGATAAATAAACAGTGAAACTTGTTTCTGTCCAGGCTGAATTTGACCCTCTTCGTTCGAAAAAGCTTCAAGGGCTCGAGTAGCGGTGGTCCCAACAGCAATAACTCTTTTCCCTAATTGTTTTGCCTTTGTGATCTTGGTCGCAGTTTCCTCTGAAATTTCAACCCATTCTGGTTCTATTTGATGTTTATCGATCTCTTCGGTTTTAATAGGAGTAAATGTACTCGGACCAATGTGAAGGGTGAGAAAAGTGCTCTTAATCCCTTTTTCTCTTAACCCTTGAAGCAGGAGGTGTGTGAAATGAAGGCCTGCTGTAGGAGCTGCAATCGAACCATCTTTTTCTGCAAAAACGGTTTGATATCTCTCCCGATCAAGGGGTTCGTCATCTCTCTTAATATAGGGAGGGAGGGGGATATGGCCTGCCTTTTTGAGAAAGCTTTCTACCAATGTTCCGTCAGAAAACGTGATTTTTCCTCTTCCATTTTTTATCTCCGTCAATTCCCCCATGAGGTTTGAGTCGAAATGGATACAAACCTTCCCTTTTGTTTTACCAAGGTTTTTTACTAAAGCTTCCCAATAGCCTTTAGTTCCGTTCCAAGAAGGGATGAGTAGGAGTTCAATTCTTCCCCCGGTCTCTTTCTTACCAATCACTCGGACAGGAAGGACCCGGCTATTATTCATCACCAGAAGATCACCGGGAGTAAGAAATTCTATGAGATTTTTGAAGGAATGGTGCGTGATGGTACCTTGATGGCGATCCAGAACCATCAGCCTTGATTCACCCCTTTGAGGAGTTGGATATTGGGCAATAAGAGATTTGGGAAGATCATAATCAAATTCTTCGAGTCGCATCGTTTTCCTTTTTAAAGTAGTTAAAACTAAATTAAATTAACAGGTTCTATCAAAATCTGCAAGCAAGGGTTTGACATTTCACCCCTCTTCGATTATTAACAGTTATAAGATGACTGGATGGGATCGGCTGTTTCCAAATGCTTTTCTTGTTCTTACCCCTCTGCCTTTTAGTCAGCCAAGTCGACCAGTTCATGAGGAGAGATAGTCTAAGATAACCTTAGGAACTTAATCCCTTTCAATCGATAGGAGTTTCTTGAATGGAAAGGTTTTCTTATAAAGATTCGGGAGTGGATATTGAAAAAGGAGATTCTTTTGTCCAAAAGATCAAAGCAATGGTTGAAACCACTTTTCGGCCTGAAGTCATCACAAATCTGGGAGGGTTTGCAGGGTGTTTTTCATTGAATCTCGAGAAATACAAAAAGCCAATACTGGTCTCCTCAACGGATGGTGTGGGAACAAAATTAAAGATTGCATTCCTAATGGATCGTCATAATACAGTAGGCATTGATCTCGTTGCGATGTGTGTGAACGATATTGTAGTGAATGGGGCGAAACCGCTTTTTCTCCTCGATTATTTTGCGACTTCAAAATTGGATCCAGAAAAAGCCGCTCAAGTGATTGATGGTATTGTAAAAGGGTGCCTGGAAGCAGAGTGTTCGTTGATTGGAGGAGAAACTGCTGAAATGCCGGGTTTTTATGGAGAGGGAGAATATGATCTCGCAGGATTTGCTGTAGGGATTGTGGAATCTGCTCAAATGATTGATGGATCTAACATCTCAGTAGGAGATCGACTCATTGGGATTGCCTCAAGTGGTCTGCACAGCAATGGATATTCTCTGGTTAGGAAACTTCTCCTTGAACACCTTCGGATGGATCTCAATAGCCGGGTCGAGGAAATTGGCCAAGTTTTAGGAGATGAGCTTCTTCGACCAACCCGAATTTACGTCAAACCGATTCTTTCCTTGCTGAAAGAGTTTAGAATTGGTGGAATGGCTCACATCACTGGGGGGGGGATCACTGGAAATTTACCCAGAACGATCCCCAAGGGGTGTAAGGCAATTGTTCACAAAGGAGCCTGGGAAATACCACCTATTTTTCCATTTCTACAAAAAAAAGGAAATATACCCAACGATGAAATGCTAAAGACCTTCAATAACGGGATCGGTATGATCCTCATTGTAAAAAATAGAGAAGCCAGTGAGATAATGGATCGACTTCATTCCATGGGGGAAAAAGCTTTTCTCATCGGTGAAATTGAAAAAGCAGAAAAGGGAGAAAATCCAATCGAATACGTATGAATCACGCTGTGGGCTGACCATCGACCGAAAAGAAATTTAAATGTTTTTTTATTACCCCCTTTGATTCCCACGTCTTTCAAGAAAATTCCTTCGGATGAGACGTCAAGAAAACTTCTATGATGTAATAATCTTAGGATCAGGATTGGGTGGTCTGATTGCAGCAAATCAGCTGATCCAAGAAAGGCGAAATGTACTTTTAATCAAAGAAAAAAGATTTCATCCTTCCTATACAAGAGAAGGATATCGGTTCACACCGTTTTCAAATGCTTTTGAAAAATGGATCCCCACACACTTCCTTCAGAAGATTCCTTTTCAATTAGACCGTTCAGGAAAGAGGGGAGGGGGAGAGAGGCCAAAGCAAGAAGTCTCTTTTCAGATCATTTTACCCCAGGCGAGGATTGATCTCTATCGAGACCGCTCTCTATTAAGGAGGGAATGGAAAAGAGAATTTCCTTTAGAATGGAAGAAGGTAGAGGTTTTTTATCAAGAGACAGACCGGATCTATGACCTGCTAACCCAATTGAAACAGAGAGAATCCTCTCCCGTCTCTTTTCCGATACGATCGTCAAGGTCCATCAAAGAATGGCTTTTTTTTAATTCATTTTCAATAAAGAGGTTGGAACATTGGCTATCCCCGTTTAGCCCTGAGTTTAAGACGTCCGTTCAACTTCAGATGTTATTTAAAGGGAATCTCTACAAAAGTCATTTTCCTCTCTCATTGGCATCCTATCTCTTGAAAAGCGATGATCCAGAGGAAACAATAGAACGTTTCGATTTTGAAAAAATCACCCAACAAATGCTCGGCCGTTTCGTCCAATCAGGTGGAAGGGTTGAGGCAATTGATGGGATAGATAAGATCAATGTCAAACGTAGAAAAGGAATCTCTATTTCTTTAAAAGGCCAAGGACCGATGGTTCACTCTCGCCTCCTTGCTTTGAATGTTCCAATGCATCAATGTTTAAATCTATTTGAAAATAAAGGAAAAATTATTTCAAAATGGGCAGAAAAAATTAGACCCCTCTATGCGGTCATCCCGTACTTTTTAGGGATTCGTGAAACCGGAATACCCGTGGGGATGAAGAACCTCTTAATTTCTCTGCAACATCTTGATGGAAGCTACGAAGATGGAAATCTTCTCCTTTTAAGCTTGAGTGACTTAAAGGATGAGAGCGAAGCTCCCTTGGGGAGGAGGGCACTCACAGTCCAAGCTTTCATGCCTTTTAAGCCCTCTGAAAGGACAACTTTCAGGTCTCTTCAAAACGAAGTGATGAACCATTTAAAGCAGCTCTTTCCTTTTCTCGAAAACCATTTGGAATTTATTGATCGAACGTGGGCAGAAAACCATTTGGATTGTTGGTCTTATCCCTTTTTTGCATATGAAGTCAATTCGCCCTTTGATTGGAGGAAAGGGGTGGTTCCTATAGAGCTAACTAAAAACCTTTTCTTTGTTGGAAAAGAAAATTTTCCATATCTTGGGCTTGAAGGAGAGATCATCGGAGGATTAGTTTTAGGAAGGAAAATGCTTAACCATCTAAATTAAATAAACATTTCTTTCTGGGGCTTAGAATGAGGGTGCTCTTCTTCGTCAAACTCATCTCCAAAAAGATCATAGAGTTTGCTTAAGGATTTGGGGTTGTCATCCTCGTAAAAAAAGAAGATATCTTTGGCTGTCAATTCTTTCCACTGTTCAAAACTAATGTGATTGATTTGATCTCGATTCATAATTTTATGATGTGCTCTTTTGAAAAGAAATTAGCAAAATTTTTGCCAATTTTTAAAAAACAGGGGTATTTGGTTTTAACTTATTGATAATATAAATGTATTTTAATTAGACCGTTCTGATTATCGCTGAAGAGAAAAAGAACTAAACGATAAATATTGACAAAAAGTTGTTACTAGGAGTGAAAAAAAACGGAAGGAATTCTATTATTTTACAATTTGCTCGGCAATTCTCTTAAGACCAAAAAGATCCTCTTTGGTTAGTACCCCTTTATTCGAAAACCATCGATCATCCACCTTTACATTCAATTCTGCTGGAACAACAAAAACGGATTTTCCTTCTTTAATCAAATAATTAAAGGTGAGCTTTGCCCATTTAAGCCCCGACTCTATTGGGGTCATTCCTCTGAGATCCTTTCTACGTTCGACAAGCAATCCTACCAGCTCACCGCGTTTAAGTTCAAAATCTTTATAGTAAACTTTGTAAATTTTCATCTTTAACCCCTCAATTTTAAATCAATTTATCACCAACGATGATCATAGTCAATTCGTTGAAATTACAGAATCAAAGATAGTGGCATAACGTCTGACTAATCCAATAGCCTTAGAGTTCCTTCAATTCGGTTCAATCCTTCTTTGATGTCTTCCAGAGAGGTGGCATAGGATAACCTTATAAAGGAATCGGCACCAAATTCAACACCTGGAACAACCGCAACCCTTGCCACTTCAAGAAAGTAATCAGCCAAGTCCGTCGAGTTAGAAATTTTTTTCCCTTGATAGGCTTTTCCGTAATAGGAAGAGAAGTTAGGAAAAACATAGAATGCACCAATCGGCTTAAAACAGTTTACCCCCGGGATTTTATTAAGGCGATCCACAATATAATTTCGTCGTTCTTCAAAGGCGCTCACCATTCTCTGGACTTCATCTTGGGAGCCGGTGAGCGCTTCGACGGAGGCTTTTTGTGAAATAGACGTTGGATTGGAGGTGCTCTGGCTCTGGATATTGTTCATAGCAGCAATAATCTCCTCAGGGCCCGCAGCGTAGCCAATTCTCCAGCCCGTCATGGCATAAGTCTTAGCCACGCCATGGACGATAATTGTTTTCTTTTTGATCTCATCACTCAACGAAGCGATGCTGACAAATTTAAAATGATCATAGATGATTTTCTCATAGATCTCGTCAGAAATGATGAAAAAGTGATGAGTTAGAGCCAGCTCTCCGATCCATTCCAGGTCTTTTTTTGTGTAAGCCCCTCCTGTAGGGTTAGAAGGGCTATTGATAATTAAAGCCTTCGTTTTTGGGGTGATCACTTTTTTTAGATCCTCTTGAATCAATTTGAATCCGTTTTCTTCTTTGGTTTCTACGATGACTGGCGTGGCACCAGCCAAGGTGACCATTGGAGGATAGGAAACCCAATAGGGGGCTGGAACAATGACTTCATCTCCTTCGTCAAAGATGGACTGGGCAAGATTATAGAAAGAATGTTTGCCTCCGCATGAGACTATGATTTCCGAACGCTTATAGGTAAGACCATTGTCTCTTTGAAATTTTTTAATGATGGCGTCCTTTAGCTCATCCGTCCCGCTCACAGGAGTATATTTTGTAAAACCCTCTTCGATTGCTTTAATAGCAGCCGCTTTAATATGGTCGGGAGTATCAAAATCCGGTTCTCCAGCACCAAAGTTGATGATATGAATTCCTTGAGCCTGCATGGATTTAGCTTTTGCGTTAATCGCAAGTGTTGGGGAGGGTTTTAAATTTTTTGCTCGGTTCGATAACTGAGACATGGTCTAACCTCCTCAGTTTAGATTTAGGGACGGAAAAGGATTTCAGAGATTCGATTGATTCGTTCCACTCCTCTAATCTCATGGGGGAGAAGAGGGAGCTCAATCAGTTGAATTCGTGAGGCATATTGAGTGTTAAGAATTCGTATATAGTGCTCTTGCATCTCTTTTCGTGTTCTGTGAAAATCACAGTCCGCTTTTTGAATGACATAATTGATAATGAGATGATTCACCTTGAGTTGGTATTCATCAAAATCTCGAATAATCCTTTCTGTTTGCCTCACTCCCAGCGCCTCAGGAATCGTGACGATGATGAAATCCGTTTTCTGAGTATCACGGATAAAATTGACAACCTTTTCAGCCAGATTTTCCCACCCGCTGATAATTTCAAGAAGGGTTCGCTTCCCCTTTTTTAACTTAACACTTTCCTTTAATTTTTCGAAGTAACTATATAAATTCATATAGAATTTTGTTGCAGCTTCAAGATGTTTTAAAAAAATCTGTGGCAGATGTAGCAATCGTAAAGTATGGCCTGCTGGTGCGGTATCCCATACGACTAAATCGTACTGTCCGCTTTCAACGAGCTCGAGAATGTAATTCAGCATGTATTCTTCTTCGATTCCTGGAGCTCCACCGATATACTCAACAAAATCGTAATCCACTGAGGCAAAGGAGGAAACCACTTCATAGATTTCAGGGCCAAAGCGATCTTTCCACTTTTTTAAAACGACGTCCGAGCTGATCTCTATGCCATAAAGGTTTTCAACGCCTTTGATGGGAGTCTCCTGATCTCCAATTTCAAGCTCGAAGATATCTGAGAGGGAAGGGGTCGGATCGCTTGAAATAATAAGAGTCTTCTTCCGTTGCTGAGCAAAATGGAGTGCGATTGAGGAGGCACAAGTCGATTTTCCAACTCCTCCTTTTCCTCCAATCATAATCAATCGTTTGGGTGCTTGATCCAAGGATTTTAATGAGCTCATTGTTCTGGACTCCAGACCCATTTGATTTTAAAAATATTTAACATTATAATAACTAATTAATATCAAGGTCAAGGGTTTTTCTCAACACCTCATTATTTTCAAGTTGATAGTGGTTTTTAAAGGAGGAGGAGTTCTTGGCCGAAAGTCAAAGGGGATTGACATGCCATCTGGAATGATTGAAATTGATCATGAATTATGCAAAGATTGTCGATTATGTGTCTCAGTCTGTCCCCACCATCTCATTGAACCTTCCAATCGGGTCAATCAAAAAGGTTATTTTTCAGTTACCTTTACAGAAACCCACCCAAAAAAGGATGGTAGGAAATGCACGGGATGTGCTCTTTGTGCCATCACCTGTCCTGAGATTGCCATAGAGGTGCATCGTGTCTAAAGTTTTAATGCGTGGAAATCATGTGGCGGCGGAGGCAGCTGTCCGAGCCGGCTGTCGTTATTATTTTGGCTACCCCATTACGCCACAAAATGAAATTCCGGAGTACATGTCTGCAAGACTTTCAGAAATAGAAGGAGGAGTCTTTATCCAGGCAGAAAGCGAAATTGCCTCCATTCATATGGTCATTGGAGCAAGCATGGCGGGCGGAAGAGTGATGACCTCTTCCTCCGGACCAGGGATCAGTCTTAAGCAGGAAGGAATCTCTTTTCTCTGTGCCCTTGAATTGCCTGCGGTCATTATCAACATGACAAGGGGGGGGCCTGGTCTTGGGAATATAGCGCCCGCGCAGTCGGATTACTTCCAAGCTACTCGCGGAGGAGGTCATGGGGATTACCGAACCCTTGTTTTTGGTCCAAATTCCTGTCAAGAATTGGCCAATTTGACTTATGAAGGTTTTAATCTTGCAGATAAATACCGTATTCCCGTTGTCATTCTTGGTGATGGGATGTTGGGTCAAATGATGGAGCCGGTAGAATTGCCTCCTGAGATACCTCTGAAAAAACTACCTCCTAAAGACTGGACCTTGACTGGAGCCAAAGGGAGACCAAGTCGATTCCTACGATCTCTTATTTTAGACCCCATCAAAGAAGAGGAACATAACTGGAAGTTGATGAGGAAATATGAAAAGATCGTCAGGGAAGAGGTCCGCTGGGAAACTGCTTATGCTGATGATGCTAAAATGATGGTTATTGCCTTTGGAATTGCAGCCAGAATTGCAAAAGGAGCTATTAAACGCCTGAGAGAAGAAGGTATTAAGGTTGGCCTACTCAGACCCATCACGCTCTGGCCTTTTCCTTCAAAGGCAATTCGTGATCTTGCCAAAAAGGTTAAACATTTCTTCGTATTTGAGATGAATATGGGGCAGATGGTTGAAGATGTCAAGCTGGCACTTGAGGGAAACGGGGAGGTTCATTTTTATGGCAGGCCTGGAGGTGTGATTCTGACTCCTTTGGAGATTGCAAGAGTCATCTCCAGCCAATACTACCAAAAAAGATTGGGATAACCATACTTGAGGAGAGATTAGGGGTTCAAGAAATTACGATGAAAAAAGTTTTTTCCAGACCGAAATCCTTAAAACCAACCCCATTTCACTATTGCCCGGGGTGTGGCCATAGCATCATTCACCGACTAATCGGAGAGGTCATTGATGAAATGAATCTTCAGGAGAAGATTATCGGTGTTCCACCGGCAGGGTGTGCCGTGCTCGCTTATAACTATTTCGATATTGACATGGGGGAGGCCTCTCATGGAAGGGCAGCTGCTCTTGCTACAGGACTGAAGCGGGCCCTTCCAGATCGGGTTGTTTTTACTTACCAGGGAGATGGTGATATTGCGGCTATTGGAACAGCAGAATCAATTCATGCCGCTGCCAGGGGAGAAAATATCACAACGATCTTTGTCAATAATGGTGTCTACGGAATGACCGGAGGACAAATGGCTCCCACCACCATCCTGGGACAGAATACGACCACCTCCCCAAGAGGTAGAAAAGAGAGCAGAGATGGATTTCCGATCAATTTAAGCGAGATGATTGCCATTGCTCCTGGCAGTGCTTATATCGAAAGAACGGCAGTCAATAATCCGGCAAACATTCTGAAAACAAAAAAAGCCATTGCAAAGGCTTTTCGCCTCCAGTTGCAGGGATTTGGATTCACTTTAGTTGAAATCCTTTCTGCCTGCCCAACAAACTGGAAGATGGCCCCGATAGATGCTTGTAAATGGATTGATGAAGTTATGTCTGTCCATTTTCCACTTGGCGTGTTAAAGGACATCAGCGGAGAAAAGAGAGATGCTCATTAAAACTGTTTTTTCAGGTTTTGGAGGGCAGGGAGTGATTATGATGGGGCAACTTCTTGCCACTGCGGGAATGGTAGAAGGGAAAAATGTCACGTGTTTACCTTCTTACGGAGCCGAAGTGAGGGGAGGGACAGCTAATTGCACGGTTGTCATATCAACCGAGGAAATTGCCTCTCCAGTGGCTTCAGAACCGGAATACGCCGTGTTGATGAACAACCCCTCTTTGATCCGATACCAGAATCAGGTTCAATCCGGAGGGACCATCTTTCTAAACTCAAGCTTGATTGAAGACCGACCGATTCGAGGAGACCTGACTATTTACGAAATTCCTTTGAATGATCTCGTCCAACAACTTCCCGATCATAAAGGGGCCAATGTTGTGATGTTAGGAGCCTTTATCAAAAAATCCGCACTGGTGACCCTGGATACGATGATCCGGGTATTAAAAGATACCTTTGGGGGAAAGAACCCTGCCGTTTTCAAGCTAAACAAATCGGCTCTCGTATTAGGATATGAATATTTAGAGTGAAGGAGGGCACCTATGCCTGTCAAACAGATCTCTGTAAGCCTTGAGAATGTTCCTGGCAAACTTTCGGAAATGAGTGATTATTTAGGTGAAAATGGAATTAATATCATTGCCATCAGTGTGGCCGATACAGCGGATATCAGCGCAATTCGGTTTGTTGCGAGTGACCCTGAAAAAGCCACAAACGTTTTAAAGTCGCATGGTTATCCAGTTAAGATTACCGAGGTTCTTGCTGTGGAGGCTCCCAATCACCCTGGAGGATTGAATGCGGTTCTGAAACCTCTTAAAGAAGTTTCAATTAATGTGAACTACCTTTACACTTGCTTGGGGAGAGGGGAAAACACCGTTCTTATTGTAGGGGTAGATAAGATGGAGGAGGCGATTCAGGTCTTGAAGAAGAACTGGGTCCACATGTATGATGAGGAACTGTATAAATTATGAAAGCTGTAAATTAAACGGTTAGGCGTAGCTATGCAAGCCAGAGAGGAGGTAGTTGACACCAAAGTAGGTAAAGAGCACTGCAACAAACCCGATGATTGACAGAATAGCCGCTTTTCTTCCTCTCCAATCTCTTGTAATACGGGCGTGTAAAAAAGCTGCATAAATAAACCAGGTGATTAGGGACCAAGTCTCCTTTGGGTCCCAGCTCCAATAACTTCCCCAGGCATAGTTAGCCCATGCTGCTCCGGTAATGATCCCCAAACTCAACATTGGAAATCCTATCACGATAGATTTGTAATTGATCTCATCAAGAATGGAAAGTGAGGGGAGCCAATTTATCCTCCCTTTTGTTGATCCACCCTTTTGATCTTGAATTAAGAAAAGAATACTGATTCCGAAGGAGACTGCGAAGGCGGCATATCCAAAAAAACAGGTGGTCACATGAATGGTCAACCAATTACTTTGAAGGGCTGGCATTAGAGGGGTAATCGTTGGGTTAATACTTGGAATAATCGAAATGATAGCAATCGCGAGAAAAGCCAGGGGAGTAACAAAAACAGCAATGATCTTCTGCTGATATTTGAATTCGAGGATGAGATAAATCAGCACAATCGTCCATGAGAAAAAGACCAAAGATTCATACATGTTAGAAAGGGGAACATAACCGTATCCTGTCTCGTGGGTCTCCAACCAACGAATAACCAGCCCTATGGTATGAATCAACCATCCCAGGACAAGCAGCGAGGTAGAGAAAATTCCCATGTTCTTCTTTCGAGAGGCTGCCCAGAGGAGATAACCAAGGAAACTAAAAAAATAGATTCCCATTGAAGCATTAAATAGGCTGTGACTCGAAATAGGCATGAGCAACGCTCCGAAAATGTTAATAAACAAATTAAAATTAACAGACGGAGGGCATCTTGTCAAATAGGATGAGAAGAAATTGAGACCAGAAGTGAATTACTTTTTCTCTATATATTGTTTTTCTTTGTAGGCATTCTGGATTGGAATAGGCACCTTTCTCTTCTGGGCGGATTCGTGGATTTTTATCTGATAAGTTGCCTTCAACAATAAGACCCCATCCTCTTTGTGGCGATCTATAAATGCTTCTATGGCTCGATAAGCTTGTCCCTTAAACATATTTCGGCAATTTCTCAAGAGATAGACAAGACTGATGTCATCCAATTTATAATAGATCTCAAGGGGATGAGGGGATTCTTCAGGGATTCGGTCAAGGTTTTTGAGATCGATGGTTTTAAGGATTTTCTGAAATAATTTTAAAAAGCTCTCAATTTGATGATTTGAAATCAGAGAAGGATCAATTTCCTTCTCCAGTTGTTTAGAGATTGCTTCCGATTGTATTTCCAATCGTAAAAGGTTTAATGAATAATCTCCAGGAATCAACTGGTAGGCAAGGGGTTCATCAATTCTCGTTCTAAATTTCTTGATTACAAATGTTTCTTTCCCATTTGTGGCTTTGAAGTAAGAAATCTTTATGGGCTCTGAATACGGTTTTTCGCTAACCAAGGAGTCTTTGAGAATTTCGAGATTCTCCATCGGATGGTCTTGATGCTGTTTTAAAAAATCCTGATAGTCATCTTTTTCAACGATTTGAAAAACGTCTGTAGAGAGAGGGGAGGGATACTCATACTCTGGCCATTGATCATAGGGGGTTTTGAAAAAAATTTCATTGCAAGTCAGGCATCGAACGAGACGATACATAGAAAGCTCCTTGTGAATTCTTTAGTAAGATAGAGAAGGAAGCCTAACCGGTTCCTTGACCATAAAAATCTCTTCCATTTCCTTTAAAAGATCGAGGAAGATCGAAACCAATTGGGGATCGAATTGTTTCCCCGAATTGGTCAAGAGTTCGTTTTTAGCTTCTCCATTGGAGAGGGGTTTCCGGTAGGGACGATCGGAAGTCATGCTATCATAGGCGTCAGCTATGGCAATGATTCTCGCTCCCAAGGGAATGTGATCTCCCGCTAATCCGTCCGGGTACCCTGTCCCATCATAACGTTCATGGTGATGGTGAATATATGAGAGGATATCGGGAGAAAGATTGAGAGGAATGAGGAGCTCCAAAGACTTTTTGGTATGCTGTTTGATAATAGCCCATTCGGTTGAGGAAAGGGATCCCTTTTTATTGATAAAACGATTACTGATACCTATCTTCCCAATGTCATGGAGGTAAGAAGCGATTCGAATTTCATTCCTGTCTGTTGGGTTAAGTCCGAGTCTTTTCGAAATAAAATCCGCATAATAACAAACCCGCTCGGAATGACCAGAAGTATATGGATCTTTTTCCTCAAGAGTAAAAGCAAGAACCTTTGAAAATTCTAAACAATTTTGACTTTCTAAAGCAGGGGCCTTTTCGTTTCCAAAGCTCGTGACCCTTTTCATTTCGATAGGAATCGGGTGGGGAGGAAATAGAGAATCTTGTAACTTAGAAGGATCGGGAGGTTGGCTGAAGAGTTCTTTGATTTTTAGATTTAATTTCCGCCTCTGGATGGACTTCTCAATGATGCACATAATCTCTGGGACATTGAAGGGTTTCGGGATATAGTCGAACACGCCATATCGAATCGCCTCAATGGCACTTTTGAGTGTTCCAAAACCCGTAATAATGATGACCATCACGTCGGGGTCAATCAAACGGATCTCTTTCAAAGTCTCGATGCCTGACATTCCAGGCATCTTGAGGTCCAAGGTGACCACATCGATTTCGACCTGTCGGAGCATCTGAATGGCGGAATATCCACTTTCTGCTGTGTAGATGTTGTATTGAGGTTTTAAGATCATTCTTAAAGATTCCCTTGGCCCTATTTCATCATCAACGATTAAAATATTGGCTGAATTGTTTTTAAGCTCCATTCTTTAAACCTCTCAATCGACCATATCGGAATAATTAGATAATTATTAAAGCAAAAATGTTGCCATCCTAATTTTTCCATATCGAATTCTTTTTAATATGTAACTTCTTGTATCTTCAAAAGATTTCAAAAGAAAGTTATGGGTTTGAAGAAAGGTTTAGGGGAAGAGACAAGTTATTGTTCAAAAATGGACAAAAATTGACATTTTGTGATGATAAGGAAGAGGGTAAAAAATTTAGTAAATCAAATCAGTTTAAGAAAAAGATTTGGTTCGTTCTGGCTGCTGGATACCTAACTTATCCATCTTATATTTAAGAATCCGTCTGCTAATCCCTAGAATCTCAGCGGCATGGGACTGGATAAAATTGGCCCTTCTCAGGGCGTCCAAAATGATCTCTTTCTCAAATTCCTCCTCTGCCTTGGAAAAGGAGATCTGCCCACTTAAAACGGACTCTTTTAAACCATTTGTCTTGGATTGGTTGACGACAGGGAGCGGCAGTTCATTCGCCTCAATGATTTCGTTTTGGGTGAGGGCGATGATACGTTCAATTAAATTTTCTAATTCGCGAACGTTCCCTGGCCACTCGTATTTCAACAACAACTCCAAAGCCTCCTGGCTCACTCCTTTGACCTCTTTCTTATTTTCCTCATTAAACTTTCGGATAAAATGGTTAATGAGGAGAGGAATGTCCTCTCTCCGTTCTCTTAAGGGAGGTAGAATGATCGGGACGACATTGATTCGGTAGTAGAGATCTTCTCGAAATTGACCTTGCTTAACCAGCTGTGGCAAATCCTTATTGGTCGCTGTAATCAGTCGGACATCAACCTTGATGGTTCTTGAACCTCCGACACGATTAAATTCCTTTTCTTCAAGAAATCTCAGGATCTTTGCTTGTGTCATTAAACTCAATTCACCGATTTCATCAAGAAAGAGCGTTCCCAGATGAGCCATTTCAAAACGTCCTAACTTTTTCTCGATCGCATTGGTAAAAGCCCCTTTTTCGTGACCAAAGAGTTCGCTTTCGATTAAGGTTTCAGGGATCGCTGCGCAGTTGATCGTGACGAAAGGATGATTTTTACGCGGGCTATGGTAGTGAATGGCACGGGAAATGAGTTCTTTCCCCGTTCCGCTTTCCCCCATAATCAGGACGGTGGATCGGGTATCAGCAACCTGTTTGACTACTTTAAAGATTTCTTTCATCTCTTTGCTTTTCCCAATAATATTATCGAAACCGAAGCTCCGGTCCACTTCCATCCAGAGCCGTTGATTCTCTTCTTTAAGGGCTCGGGTGGAAAGGGCACGATGGATGATCAGGCGGAGTTCATCCACATCAAAAGGTTTTGTGATATAATCATAGGCGCCGAGTTTCATCGCTTCGACAGCAGTTTTGATGGTCTTGGTGGCCGTGATCATGATGACGATCTGATCTGGAAACGTTTGTTTCAATTTTTCTAAGACCCTTAGGCCATCCATATCCGGAAGAATGAGGTCCAACAGGATGACATCCGGATGACAGGTTTCCATCTGACGAAATGCTTCCTCTGCATTCTTGGCAAGAAAGACCTGGTAGTCTTTCTTAAGGATCATTTTCAAGGATTCCCTTGCCCCTACTTCATCATCAACAACTAAAATACTTTTCATAAACTCCTTATCCACCATTGCTACTCCCTCATCTTAAACGTTTTCCCCCCTTCCATTTAGATTGAATGTTTCTATCCGGGGGTAGAAGGATAGGTGATCACTTTTCTTCTCTCCGGGGGTAACTTCAATGAGATAATGGTTCTCATTTTCCTCTCATTGACTTCATAAGTCATCATCCCTCGGTTCCTTTCAATCATCTCTTTGAGAAGTCTAATTTCAAGGTCAGCCATCTCCTTCTGGGGGACAGGGGTGATCCCTAAAAGGGGTTCAAAAGATTCGAGAGGCTTTCTGTAGCCAGTGAAAACCATCAATATTTCAATATACTTTTTCCCCTTTGGTAAGGAGGGGGACTGATCCTTATCTTCTGGATGAAATCCGTTATGCTCGATCGATTTAGTAAGAATTCCGATACTGCCATTCACAGGAATAGAGGGCAGGGCATATTGAATTAAAGAAGTGAGAACATATCTTAATTGCTCTTCATGGAGAATGGTTTCAGGAAGGTCTTTCTCAAATCTTTTGAATATTCTGATCTTTTTAGCTTCGAGGTCTGGACTGAACCGTTTCAAAACCTCTTCGAGGATGGAATGGATGGTATCTCGTTTCTCAATGGGATGACTGATCTTAATATAGTTGAGGAGACCATTGAGGACTTGGTCTATCTTTTCAATATCCTCGGTGACGATACGGTAGAAATAGTTTCTAAATTCTTCGTCATTAAACTTATCCCTCAGAAGTTGGGTAAAGGTCTTGATTGAAACCAGGGGATTTTTAATCCGATGGACAAGTTCGATAAAGAAAAGGGAAGCATCTGGTAATGGATATCCATTGGGCGAAGATGGAGGGGAGGATCCTTTCTGTGAAGAAGCCTTGGCTTTCATCTCAGCCTTTTCAATAAATTCGATAAAGGAATTTTTATCCATCGAGTTTTCCATCGCCAGGTCCTTCTCCATAATGTGATCTCCCTCTGACAAAATTGCAGCCCGAATAATCACCTGCTCCAGTTCTTTTAGGTTCCCTGGCCACCAATATTCGGTCAACAACCCAAGGACTTTTTCAGAAATTTCCTTTTGTGGAAGCTTAAGTTCTCGAATCTTTTCCATGAGGAGATAACGAGCGATGGCAGGTATTTCTTGGGGGCGATCTCGCAAGGGAGGGACATGAATAGACACGATTTTCAAACGGAGGTAAAGATTCCTCGAAAAATCCCTTCGGGTGACTTTTCCTTCTAAGTTTTCTGAAGAGGATGAAATCAGTCTGATATTTTGAATGGGTTTTTTATCGAGACCATTCTGTAACAGATGGTCTTCCAACAGTTCGAGAAGTTTCAGCTGGTCGGTGGGACTGAGATGCCCCACTTCGTCTAAAAAGATGGTAACGGGTTTCTCGATAAAATGGATCTTGTCAAGGAGAGAAGAGAGATAGGGGAATAGGCCATCTTCTGGAAGAAGCTGGCAATCCACTCGATAAAAAAGAGAAGAGTTCCAATCCCCCATCTGATGGATCAATTTGGCAACCAGTTCCTTTCCTGTTCCGGGTTCCCCTTGGATGAAGACAGGGACGTTACTCCGGGCACATCGTTGAACCAGCTTGGCTACACCGGGTGACAAGATTGGAGAGTGAATGAGATCTTGATAGTTCATCTTGGTTCAGAAAAAGTTTGCTGACTTTCGAAATCGCTTCGTCTCCTTTTGGGATGATCCTGATCTACCGGTAAATTGACGAAGAAAGAAGTTCCCTGATTTACTTGACTCTCGACACTGATGTATCCCTTATGGTCCTGAACAATCTGATTCGAGATGGACAAACCCAAACCGCTTCCCGATGTTTTTGTCGTGAAGAAGGGATTGAAGATCTCCTCTAAATGTTCCTGTGGAATCCCACAACCTGTATCTTTAAATTCCACCTGGAGAAATAGCTCTCCACCTGGCTTAGTAAAGGAACGAGTCTTCACCGTAAGGGTTCCATTTTCTGGAGTCGCATCAATGGCATTTAACAGAATATTTAGGAAAACTTGTTTGATCTGCTCTCGATCTACTTTGACGGGGGGTAAATCAGGGAGATACTGTTTTTGGATTTGGATATGCTTTTTTTTGCTCTCCGTGGAAACCAGAAGAATCATTCCATCCAGGATACTATTGATGTCCTCAAATTCCAATTTTGGGTTTGATGGTCTTGCAAAATCAAGGAGTTCATTCACTAAATGAGAGATTCTCTCTACTTCTCCAGAGGCGATACTCAGAAAGTGGCTTCGGAATTCTTCATCTTCCAGGCGCTCTGGGAGCAATTGGGTGAGGGTCTTAATAGCGACCAGTGGATTTCGGATCTCATGGGCAAGGCCTGCGGTCAGGGTTCCGAGAGAAGCAAGACGATCCGCTCTCCGGACATAGGATTTTGATTTTTTTAAATCTTCGTAAAGCCTTGCATTTTCAATGGCAATCGCCGTTTGATTGGCCAGGGTCGTCAGGAGATCAATATCCTCTTGGTAATACATATCTTTGTTAAATTTATGACTGAGATTGATAATTCCAACGAGCTGTCTTTTCGAAATCAATGGGATACTGACCTCTGCTGCAAGCTCATCCATTTGTTCAGTGACTTTTTTTAAATCAGGAATTTTGATGCCTTTAGCCAGCATTTCCTTGACGATAATCTCTTTCATCTTTTGTAAGTAAGCAGGAAGAGGTGCTTCTTTGGGAAGAAGAGGGGATGGGGAGGAGAAAGTGATATTCTTTGATTCGAATAGCTCGAATCCTCCCCTTTCGTCATTCAACAAGAAGAGGGAGGCTTTATCCGCCCCTAAGGTCTGAGTCATGGTCTCAATGATTCTCTTTGAAAGAGATCCAAGGTCAAGGATGTTCACCATGGCTTTACTGAACTGGCCTAATGTATCCCGATAATTGTAACGATCTTTAAAAAGAAATTGTTCTATGATCTTCTCTGTAAAAGGCTTTATTTTAGGAAAGCAAGTAGTAACCAATAGAATAATAGAAAAAACAATGATAGAAAAAAGATAATCCATTCGCCCAAAAAAATATTTCTGTCCAATTGTGATGAGAGCTATTGAGGGTAAGAGAAGCAGTAATCCTATAATAAAATAGGTTGTCCCTTTCGTCAGCACAATGTTGATATCTCGATGCCTGATAATATGATAGAATAAAATGAAAAGCCCTAATGCTATGAAGTAGTTTCCGATGGGTGGGATATATAGAAACTCGAACACCAATAAAAAATTGGTCGATCCCCCCGAGAAACCAATAATCGAAGACAGGAGCAGAAATTTCGCCTGATTTCTTTGAACCCCTATTGAATTCTTGTAAACTTGAATAATAATATAAAAGGAATATGCAATAGTTAGGAAGAAAAAAAGAACAAAAAAGGGAAATAGAATGCCTGGGACAGAGGCATAATTGAAGGAGCCTTTGGGGATTAAATCTTTTACAAAGAAAGGTGTAAAGTTAAAAAAGAAGAAGATGATGGATACAATATAGCAAAAAATTAGGATTTCTTTTTTTATCCGACGAAGATAAAAATGTATAAACTGAAGATAAAATGTAGGGATAAAAATTGCACCAGAGTATAACCATCGGTTCCAGAAAAACCCCCAATATTTATTGGGCGCAATAATTTCCATTCCGATTCCAAAAACCCACATAAAGAAACTTAAATTTAATAAAGCATAGGTAACGGAAATTTTATCTCTTCCTTTTTTTACAAAAACTAATCCTCCAAGAACCAAACTTGTTGCTGCTGTAAAAAAGGCAGAAAGGGAAAGTGGATTCATGGCATTAAAAGTTAAACTTTCCTTAAGACGATGACGGAATTTTTACCGCCAAAGCTAAAGGAATTAGAAACGACAACACTTAATTCTTTTTTTATGGACTTATTGGGCACATAATTGAGATCACATTCGGGATCAGGATGCTCGTAATTAATTGTTGGAGGGATGATTCCATAATGAATAGCACAAGCAGCAGAAGCAATTTTTAAGGCCCCGGCAGCTCCTAAAGGATGCCCTATCATAGATTCAATAGAACTTACAAGAATTTCCTTTGAATCATGATAAAACATTCTCTTGATAATCATACTTTCAATTCTATCATTGAGGATTGTTCCTGATCCATGTGCGCAAATATAATCGACCTCTTCTATTTGAACACCACCATCCTGCAAAGCCATTTCTATGGCTCTTTCAGCTTGCGCTCCATCTGGAGCAGGTTGAGTTAAATGGTAGCCATCATGTGTGGTTGCAAAGCCTACGATCTCAGCATATATTTTTGCTTGCCTTTTCATGGCATGCTGAAGTTCTTCCAAAACTAATACAGCTCCACCTTCGCTTAATACAATTCCATCCCTATATCTGTCAAAAGGTTTAGGAGTGCCATGAGGCGGTTCATTTTGGGTTGTCAAAATACCGATGATGGAGAAGGAACCGAACGTGAGTGGAGACAATGGTGTCTCAACAGCACCAGTTAGCATTAAATCTAATTTCCCCCCTCTAATCATATCGAAGGCAATACCTATATTGTCAGCACCAGTAGCACATCCTGTGGATATGGAAAAACACGGACCATGAATACCAAGTTCCATACAAATATTATTCATACAGGATCCAATAAAAAATCTAGTACTTAAAAGAGGATTAACTCTGTTTAAACCTTTTTCTAAGAATATGGCATATTGATCTTCTGCCTGAGGATTGCCTCCAACCGAGGAACCGACGGAAATACCTATGCGATCATGTTCTATTTCATCCAAGTCAATGTTTGAATCTGTTAAAGCCAATTTTGAACAGGCAACCCCAAATTGTGAAAAGCGATCCATTCTCCTTACATTTTTAGGGCTTACATAATCGGCGGGATTAAATTCATCTACATGTCCGGCCACTTTGCATGCGTATGAAGATGTATCAAAAAATTCAATAGTTTTGATACCTGACCTTCCATGAACTAAGGAATCCCAGAAAGGATCAATTCCGATACCATTGGGTGCCACAACTCCTATTCCAGTCACAACAACTCTTCTCTTTTCCATAGTTCTCCTTTTTCCTAACTCATGAAAATTTTTAAAAATTATTATTATAAACATTTTTGTCATTTGTCAACAATTTTGTACAAATTTATATTAAGCGAGTTACCTATGTTCAACGTCTAATTTAAATTCACATTAAATAACAGAGCGTTACAAAACATCTTGAAGGGGGTAATGAATTATGCTATTTTATTTGTTGAACCATTAAATAGGTAATGAGATTAAAGGAGTTCGATATGCACATTGATGAGGGCAAAAAATTTGATAAACGAAATATTGAACGAAACATCAAAAATGGGGTTATCACCTTGAAAGATTATCAAGCCTATCTTGCTAAGCTCCCTGATGTCAGTGAGAAGATTTTTAACCCTGATGAAGATGAGTTAACTTCTGATGAACAGGAAACCTCTTCCAAAAAAGAAAGTTCTTCTTCCCTGAAAGATGGAAAGAAGAAAACTGTTAAGGGAAAGTAAATATGCCTATTTATGAATACCGTTGTCATCGTTGCCAAAAGGAATTCAGTCATTTATTGCTTAATCTTCGTGAAGAAAGAAATATTAAATGTAAATATTGTGGAAGCAAGACCCTTAGGAAACTGATCTCATCTTTTTCTGTCCATCAGACTGAGGCATCCCGTTTGGCAAATTTCGATACATCCAAACCAAGAGGGGATGATTTCTATCGGGACTCAAGAAATATTGGATTATGGGCTAAAAAGAGGATGAAGGAGATGGGGGTTGATTTGGGTCCTAAATTAGATGAAATTGTTGAGAGAGGAAGAACAGGGAAAATTTTAGAAGATTATGAAAAATAAAAACTTTTTAAGACCGATCGATTGAGGTGAAGGCATAAAACTCAACACCTTGATCCTAAACCCTATCCTTCTTATACCCTATGGAAGACAAAGATTATTATAAAATTCTCGGCGTTTCGAGAAGCGCTAATGAGGAAGAAATTAAAAAAGCTTATAGAAAAATAGCGATGCAATACCATCCTGATCGCAATCCGGGGGATAAGGAAGCTGAGGAAAAATTTAAAGTCGCTTCAGAAGCCTATGAGGTTTTAAGGGATCCTCAAAAGAGGGAGATTTACGATCGTTACGGAATTGAAGGCCTAAAAGGTACAGGATTCACAGGCTTCAGGGGTTTTGACGATATCTTTACCAGTTTTAGCGATATCTTTGAAGATTTTTTTGGCTTTGGAACGTCATCTCGGCGCCGAGCGAGACCCCGTCAAGGCGCTGATTTAAGATATGATTTAAAAATTTCTTTTTATGACGCTGCCTTCGGAAAGGAGGATGAAATCGAGATTCCTAAGAGGGTGGTTTGCGAAGTTTGCAGTGGTACAGGGGCAAAGCCAGGGACTTCTCCAGCTACATGTCCAAGTTGCAGAGGAACCGGTCAAACAGTCCGTTCCCAGGGATTCTTCACGATCAGCACCACCTGTAGTCATTGCCAGGGAGAAGGTAAATACATTCCCTATCCTTGTAAAGAGTGCCGTGGTTCAGGCTGGGTTAAAAAAAGTAAGAAGATCAAAATCAAAATACCACCAGGAGTCGATACGGGTTCAAAGTTAAGGATTCGAGGAGAAGGTGAAGAAGGAGAACGCGGAGGCCCTCCAGGAGATCTCTTTGTTTTTCTATTCGTAGAACCCCACGAATTCTTTGTACGGGACGGGGATGACATTGTTTGTCAAATCCCTATTAGTTTTACTCAAGCGGCCTTAGGAACCGAGATTGAAATTCCCACCTTAAACGGCAAAAGAAGCCTTACCATTCCACGCGGAATTGAGAATGGTGAAGTATTAAAGATCAAAGGTGAAGGCTTTCCTAAATTAAGAGGACCAGGGAGAGGAGATCTTATCGCGCAAATATACATTAAAACACCAAAAAATCTTACAAAAAGGCAAGAAGAAATTCTCCGGGAGTTTGAAGAAATCAGTCTCAAAAAAGAAAAAGAAGAAACAAGTGGCTGGAGAAAATTTTTTAAGAATTAATAAAGGTAAGTTTACATAATATATCTTATCAGACATTATAGGGAGGATTTTTGAATTATAAATCGGCTTTGACAGGTATTATTCTATCAGGTGGCAAGAGTGTCAGGATGGGTATGGACAAAGCCTTTATTAAAGTTGATGGAATCCCGATCATTCAGAGAACCTATGATATGTTCTCGAAACTCTTCCAAGAAATCATTATTGTTACAAATCATAAAGAATTATACTCAACATTTCAGGCCAAAATTGTTAATGATTTAATTACAGATCGCGGAGCCTTGGGAGGTCTTTACACTGGACTTTTTTATTCTTCTTTTCCATATTCTTTTTGTGTCGCCTGCGATATGCCATTTTTGAAAGAATCCATCATTCGGTTTCTACTTCAACAGGTGGATGGATTTGACGCAATTATACCGAAAACGGCAGACGGATTGCAGCCCTTACATGCCATCTATTCAAAAAATTGTATAGGACCCATTAAAAAATTGATCGATCAGGGGGGATATAAAATCATTGACTTCTACCCATTGATCAAGATAAAGATTATCGAAGAAAACGAATTTATTGCTTTAGACAAAAATAGAGAATCCTTTATCAATGTCAATACGCCAGGAGAGCTTGATCATCTCCAGCAGAGGAAAAAGTCAGCCTGAAATGACCCATCGGATTTTTTTTTATAGCTTAGTTGTTTTGATCTCCTTGGGTTTTTCCCTCGGTAGCACGATTTATGGAAAAGAATTCGGTGATGATGAAAAACTCATTCGGGTCGGCATAGGCGCTTACAACGATGGTTTTTACGACATCGCTGAAAAACAGTTTTTCCAATTTCTTCAAGAATTTACAGACCATAGCCGCAAGCTTGAGATTACCTATCTCTTAGCAAAATCACTTTATTACAGAGAAAAACTGAGGGAATCCAAAACCCAATTTCTTAAAATTTTAACTGAGAGTAAGACGTTTGAGTATACAGACTATGTCTATTTTTGGTTGGCCTTCATCGAAATCAAACTTGGGAACACTGAAGTTGCTCGACGTTATTTTGTAACCATTCTCAATCGATATCCAAAGTTTGAGTTCCTTGATCAGGTTTACTATTCTTTAGCTCTGATCGAATTTGAATCAAAACGGCTCCTTCCGGCTGAGTCTTATTTGAAAAAAGTTTCTTCGATCACAAAAAATCGGGAACTGACCCTTTCCTCTTTCTTTTGGTTAGGAATTTTATACTATCAACTGGACCGTATGGATGAAGCTACCCATTTTATCCAGTTAGCCCAACAGGACCCCAAAAGACTTCTTGAACCTCTCTCCCAATATACTCTGGTCTGGTTGGGTGAACTCCAGTTACGCCAAGGAAAATTTATTGAAGCCAAACGAGCCTATCTTACTTTTCTCGAACAATACCAGGAGAACGTTTTTACTCAGGAAGTACGTTGGAAACTGGGGCTCTGTGAATATCGAATGGGTCATGATAAAGAAGCTATAGAATTATTCCAATCATTTAAGACCCTATACAAAGACTCCCCTCTTCTTTTATATGTCTATTATCTCCTTGGAGGAATCTATCTCCGCCAGAACGATCATGTCTCTTCAATAAAAGAATTGAATTGGATTCTAAGCAGATCCAAAGAAAATCCAATTTTGGGAATCACGTTGATTTCTTTATTCTGCAATCATTTACAGCAGAATGATTTCCCCGGAGCCCAAAAGGTATTTCAACGATTGCAGAAGTTGAATTACTTTGAGGAGGAAAAAGCAATCCTCCAATGGGTCAATGCGGAAATGACGTTTTTTGTCGGTAAAATCAGAGACTCCCTGCCTTATTATTTTAACATTTTGAATACCGCCTACAGGGAGAAGGCTCTGTTTAAAATTGGGAAGGGGTACTTTTTTGAGGAGCAATTTAGAGAAGCCCTCACGAATCTTGATATTCTCCTCCTCGAATTTCCAAATTCAGAACACCTTGAGGAAAGCCTTTTTATAAAAGGCGAATGTCTCGCCCAGGTCGGAGCCTGGATACAGGCTCTGGATACCTATGGTCTTTTGATTCAGAAAGGAAAACAACCCCTCTGGAGACTCTTTGCCGTTACCCAAAGCGGAAATATTCACTTGTCCTTGAAGGACTTCATGGGAGCTGAAAGGGCTTTTAAAGAGGTCCTTGACTTCTTTCCAGATCATCCTCTTGCAACTCATGCAGCATTCCAGTTAGGAAAAATCTACTTTAAACAGAATAATTTTTTAGAATCGATTCACTATTACTCATTGATCCTGAGGGGGGGGCGTCTCGAATGGTTAGGAGGAACCTATTTCAGTTTAGGAGAGATATTCTATCAACAAGGGAAATATGATAAGGCCATTAATCATTTCGAGATGGCTCTTCGATATCTCCAGGAGAATTCCCCGTGGTTCTTTTTAACCCATCTGGAAATCGGAAACCTCCAGAGGAAGGATGGAAGATATGAAGAAGCCAGACGATCCTATCTGACTATTCTCCAGCAGGCGAAAGATGAAGACCTTAAGCGGGCGGCTACCGATTTGCTTCGTTTAATTGAGCCCAAATAACCCTTCTTCTATGAAAGAAATCGTGATCGGCAATGAAACCTATACCATCCGGAAAATGGAAGTCGAAGATACAGAAAGCATTCTACCCCTCGCTTCAACCTCTATGCTAACCCCATGGTCACGGGAGATGTTTCTTGGGGAAATCACTCATCCCTATTCCTATTGCTTTCTTTTATGCAAACTGAAAGAAAACAACACAAAAACTCCAATCGGTTTTATCTGCTTTCGTACTATCGGAGATGAATCGGAGCTGCTCAATATCTGTATTCATCCCCAATACCGTCAAAAAGGTCTGGGAAGGGGATTGATGAACTTTTTGATCGCATGGGGTCACCGGCAGGGAGTAAAAAAATATTATCTTGAAGTGGACCCTCGGAATAGACCTGCCCTTCTTCTCTATCAATCATTCGATTTCCACCAGATAGGTACAAGAAAGAATTTCTATCAGGGAAGATATGAGGCGTGGTTGATGGAAAGGGCTGGTTAACCATGACTGTTCAAACGGACGGCATAGTCTTTAGTAACAGAAGAATCAAATCCATATACTATCTCTTGGACCTCTATTGCCCATCCATAGCGGATCAAGTCAAACCAGGACAGTTTGTCATGGTCAGGACTTCAGAAGATTATGATCCCTTGTTGAGAAGGCCGTTTTCAATTTATCGAAATTATTCCACATCCTATCCTATGAAAGATAAACGAGGACATCTGACTATACTTTATAAAAAGGTTGGGAAGGGAACTCAGAAGATGATCACCTTCCAAAAGAGACAAAAGGTAAATTTGATTGGTCCCTTAGGAAACGGTTTCTTCATTCCTCCCCTCCCCTCCCCTTCCCCCATCATTCTCATCGGAGGAGGCGTAGGAATTGCCTCTCTTTCTTCATTAGGGAAGATCTTCCGCCACGAACAGATCTATGTGTTCATAGGAGGGAAAACAAAAAACGACATTTTGTGTGAGCACGATTTTCCAAAGAGAAATGTTTTTATTGCTACGGAGGATGGAAGTCAGGGGCATAGAGGAACGGTGGTTGAACTTTTTTGCTCCAGGCTGAGAAGGTTCGATAGAAACCTTCCGCATCACATTTACGTTTGTGGACCAGAAGGGATGATTAAAAGGCTATCCCGCATGAACTTCCCTCAGAAATGGACCGTTCATGTTTCCCTTGAGGCACGAATGGGTTGCGGATTTGGCGCCTGTTGGGGATGTGTGGTCAAAACCAAAGACCCTCAAATGGCCTATCACCGAGTTTGTAAAGATGGGCCTGTTTTTTCTCTTAGAGAGATTTTATGGGAATGAAGATTAAGCCTGTCATCGAACCTGATTTGTCCATTTCCATCGGAAAAATGAGGTTAAAAAATCCGGTGATGACGGCTTCCGGGACTTTTGGCTATGGACAGGAGTTCGAACATTTTATGGATTTACACCAACTTGGAGCTGTCATCCCTAAAGGGATTTCGTTGGCTCCCATGCCAGGGAATCGGCCTCCAAGGATTTTCGAAACGAATGGAGGGATTCTCAATTCCATTGGTCTTCAAAACCCAGGGTTAGAGGTCTTCATCAAAGAAAGACTCCCCTATCTGAAAAGCCTCAAAACGAATCTGATTATCAATTTTTTTGGAAATACTCTACAAGAATATTCTGAATTAGCCCAACGGTTAAATGCCCTTGAAGGCATTTCAGGACTTGAAATGAATATCTCCTGCCCAAATGTAAAATGTGGAGGAATTGTTTTTGGTTCGGATCCCAAAATGACCTATCGACTTGTGTCAAGAATAAAAAAGTTAACTAGCCTCCCTTTGATTGTGAAACTTACGCCCAATGTAACCGATATCAAGGTTATCGCCCGTAGTGCGGAAGAAGGAGGGGCAGATGCGGTCTCCCTTGTCAATACCTTCAGGGCCATGGCCATTAATATCCATACAAGGAAACCTGAATTGGGAAACGTAACCGGAGGCCTCTCCGGACCTGCGATTAAACCGATTGCCTTAAGAATGGTCTGGGAAGTTTTTCAGGTAATAAAAATTCCTGTTATTGGGATCGGAGGAATCGTGAAGGCGGAGGATGCCATTGAATTTATTCTGGCAGGTGCCTCCGCCGTTCAAATCGGGACTGCAAATCTTATCCATCCTAAAACAGGCTTAGAAGTGATTGAAGGAATTCGAAAGTACCTTCTTCAATATAGGTTTCCACACCTCCAGAATCTCATCGGGCTTTTAGGAAAATAGGGGTTTAATCATCTCTCTTTCAAACCTGATCTTTGATAATCCGTGGAGAAATAAAAATCAACAAATCTTTTCTTTTGTCCTCTTTGGCTTCTCTTTTGAATAACCAACCCAAAAGGGGTATTTTACTAAAGAGGGGAATCCCTTCTGTTCCATCGCTCTTCTCTATCGAATAAACTCCAGCAATCACGACCACTCCGTTATCCTTAACTAAAACCTCTGTGATGGCTTCTTTTTTGTCGATACTGGGTACGCCATCCACAGAAATGCTTGTATCCGGTGCATCTTTTTTAGCCTTGATGGTCAATTTCACATGACCATCATTGGTCACGAGGGGGGTAACCGTTAACTTTAAGTTGGCGTCTATGAAGTCGGTTGAAATGGTTCCTTCGGTGGTCAGTTTTCGATAGGGGATTCTCAACCCCTGTTCAATGGAAGCTTCTTTATTGTGGAGGGTTGCAATCTTTGGGCTTGAGATTATTTTGACATCTCCTTTATTTTCGTGAGCAGAAATGGCAAGGTCGAGACTTTGGATGGTACCACGGCTGAAGAGAAATTCAATAATCCCTGGAGCTCCTGTGGCTCCAGCAATCCCTGCTCTTGCAATGGCTGGTAGGTCAACCACCTCTCGTGTCCCTGAACCCAAGACAGTACCTGAAGTTCCCCCACCTGCCGTCGCTTTCCCGCCTCCGATCTCAAACCCCCATTTGACACCTAATTCGCGCTGAAACGTTAAATTCGCCTCCACAATTCTTGCTTCGATGGCAACTTGAGGGGTTTTGGTATCAAGGGATTTCACTAAATTTTTAACGGCAGGGATACTCCGCGGGATATCTTTAATAATTAAAAGATTGGTCCGGTCGTCTACTTTGACATCTCCCCGTTCACTGAGAACTCCTTTGATTTGAGGAATGATATCTTTGGCAGTGGCATAATTGACCGGAATAAGCTCGGTCACTGTATCTTCAAGTCTTTCTTTTGCCCGTTTTTCCTCCAAACGAGCCTGGCTCTCCCGCCTGAGTGTCTCGATCGGAGCAATGCGCATAACATTGCCGACCTGAACCTTTCCAAGATTTCGGGATTGTAAAATGACATCCAGGGCCTGGTCCCATGGAACATCGACCAATCTCATTGTAATCTTTCCTGATACGTCGTCTGCTGTGATGATATTAAAATTACTTACTTCCGCGATGAGACGAAGGATGTTCTTTATATCTGCATCCTTAAAGTCAAGAGAGATTTTTCTCCCCGTATAGAGCCTTTCTAAATCTCCCTCTTCGATGGTTTTCGCCACTTTGGGTTGAGGAGCAGATGTTTCTGTTGGTTTTATGGGGGGCTGGGGTTCCTCTCTTTGAGGTTCTACAGGAGGCTTCTCCTCCGCCTTTGTTACTTCAGTTTTCATTTCCTCTTTGGGGGGAGCTGGAGTCTCTTTGGGCGAAGAAGGTGGAGGGGGGGGTGCTGGTTCGAACTTCTTAACAATTTTTTCCGGTTTTGCAATATCGAAAAAGAGCAAATTCCCTTCCTTCGTCGTCTCGTAAGGTTTATCTTCTCTTAGCTTCACTAATATGCGAAGGTCATTCTTCACGTTTTTGACATCGATCGATTGGATGGCACTGTCAAATTCACTGGTGTTCATTCCCCGCTGAAGATGCTTTGGGGCAAAGGCGTTTTTGATGTCGATGGCGATCGCTTTTTCGGCAATCCGGTAAGTCTCAAACAGTGGTTCTCCACTTAGGGTCATCATAATACGTGATTTTTCGTCGATCTGCTTAAAATCAATCTCTTTGAGAGCAATTTTTGGCCGAGTCGCCTTTGCCGAGGTTTCTGAAGGAGCTGGAGTTCCTTGGGCGACTACAGGTGAAGGGGTTGTGGAAACGAACTGGAGTTTGGGGACATATTGTTTTTCCATTCCTCTATCCTGAATGACCATCTGGGGGTTTGATGTTTGGGGAACGTTTCCAAGTAAAACCACCAGCCGATCATCGACACGATTGATCTGATATGTTGGAAGGTGTGGTTTCAAAGAATCAAAAACTAACCTCAGTCTGCCTTGATGGTGACCGATGCGCACTTCTTTGACAAAAGGATTGGGTAATCTAACCGATTTTTTGGGGTACTGAGTTCCAACCTCCCAGATATCTAAAACCAATCTGGGGGGTGCATCCAGCTTAAATAAATTGTAATTTTCAACTGTTCCATCTGCTATGATATTAAAGGCAATATAATCCTGTTTCTCCTCAAGCGACACATCGAGAATTTCCTTTGCCTTTTGAACTTTTCTCAGAGGAGAAGGACCTTCGACTAAAGGAGAAGACCCGTTGGAAGGGGATGATAGAGAAGAGGGTTCTTCCTGGTTTGATTCGGGGGAGGTGTTTTCCATCTGAGCGACTTTTTCTTCCTTTTCCACTTTTTCTTCTTGGATGGGTAGATGGGCTTGTTCAGATTTCTTAACTTTCTCAATGTCGATGAAAATCGACTTATCCTCTCTAAAAATATTGTAATGGGTCATTTGCAAAAGCCCGATTTCAATTCGGCCTTTGTCGTCATATTGGGTTGGATAAATTTCGGAAATAGTTCCATTATCAACCTTTAAGGAATGTTTTACCTGGTGAAGATCGACCAGGGGGAGATCGACCACAATCCGTAATGGTTCCTGAACGAGTTTATAGAGAGGCGGGGGTAGAGACGTGGTACCTTCTATATGAATTCTTGTAAACTTTTCTTCTTCGGTGAAGATCAATTTTTGGATAAGAGTCGTCTCTGATTTGTCTGCGGATAGCGTGGGGGGTGATGACTCCACAGGGGCTTTAATCACGTCCCCACCCGTCGCACAACTGCTCATCATCCATGAGATGAAGGTGATGAAAACCACGCTTAATTTAAAAAATGATTTCATGACTCTCCCCCTTCTTCGATTTTGTGAAGAAATAGCGGAACTTCACTTTTTTTGATTTTACCAAAAACATCCTCGTAGAGTTCTTCAACAATAATGCGATCCCTTAAAATCTTTGTCACTTTACCCTCGTTCTTTCCAATTTCAGTCCCTTTCTTGACAAAATAACCTTTTCCGGTGGAATCTTCGACCAAAGCGATATTCCCTTCAGGCGTTGAAACGATTGCAACCAATTTCAATTGACTGAGATCAAATTTTTGTAACGGAGTAAGAGGGGTGGTCCTCACCCTTTCTTTTACCGGTGTTAATTCGATAAAGGGTTTAAAAGGATCAGGCTTCCCCGTAGGATTATATTGATACTCAGGCTCTACCTTTTTCTCAGGTTCTTTTCTTTCAATCGCCTGGACGGGCTCGGCTTTTTTAGCTTCTATTTTAGGGGTTGTTTTTAGGGGAGGCGCAGGAGCGGTTCCTCCTCCGCAACCGGCGGTCAACAGAAAGCATAAGCTAACGAAGGCCCAACCCATACAAAGCTTTTCCGTGATCTGGAACATCGATCTCCTCTCCTTCTCCTGTTGATCTCACTCCTTCTTTGTCGCAGGTTTTGTCTCAACTTTCTTTTCTTCAGGCTTCTTCTCAATAAAGCGATAGGTGGTGATGAGGCAGGAGGTCCGTATAAAATTATCCATCTCTTTCCCTTTGGTCTCTTTCATTCGCGTCATATTAAAATCAACGATATTAATAATCCTTGGAAGTTTTCCAATTTTATCAAAAAAGAGCCCAACATTATGGTAACTCCCCAGGACCACCAGATCGATGGGCACCTTTGCGTAAAACTGTTGGGGTTCTTCATTTTTGGGTTTGAAGAGAATAAATTCGAGATTGGATTCCTTCCCTAATCGTGAAATATTTTTTAATATTTCTGGAATTTCCTTTTCATTAGGGAGCTGGGTTAATGCACTATTGAGCTCCGCATTCAGCTTTTCCAGCTGAGCTTTAAACTTTTCTAAATCCCGGGTGATCATCCTTCCTTCGTTCAATTCCTTCATCAACTTATCCAATTCAGCTCTTGAAGCTCTTAGCTCTTCTTGCGCTGGGATGAAAAATAGATAGAAATAGAACCCAGCAACCACGGCAAGGATACCAATCAAAATTAAAATTTTTTTTGACGATGGGAGCTTCAAAATGGAATCTACCGTAATGGCCATACTCTCCCCCTTTAGAAGATCACCGATGAACTCTGGTAACCTTGTTCAAATCGAAATGATTTCACAGGACAAGATAAATTTTTTCAACTTAATTTTACTCTGTTCGATCTGTTCGCTAACGACCAGGTCGACTGTTTTAAAGAGTTTCGATTTTTTGAGATTGGTCATAAATTGAACAATGGTTTCATCATCTAAGGCAATCCCTTCTATTCCCAGTTTGGTTCCTTCCTTCTTCATAAGCTCCAAGTGAAGTTTTTCAGGCTTATCGATACTGATCTGATCCAAAATCTTTACCGGTGTTTCTTTGCCTTGTCTTAAGGAATTGATGACATTCAGCTTGTCCTGTAACATCTTCTGAGCTTCCTTGGCTTTGGTCACCTCCACCGCTAATGACTTATAGCGAGCGATTTCTTTTTTTGTTTCTGCAATTTGGACTCTCACTTCATCTCGATCTTTTTCAATCTTCCAGTGGAGTCCAGCAAGGAGAACCAAGAGAAGGCCTAATGCGAGGATGAGAATAACAAATTCTCTCCGAATGCCAACCTTTTTCTCCCCTTTTCTCGTCAGAAGCAGATTGATTTTAATCATCGATCTCCTACCTTTCGGGTGGCTAATCCAACGCCCACCGCCATCATCGGTCCGATTTCTCGAAGATATTCGAGATCAAAATTCTTATCATCATATACAATCTTTTTAAATGGATTAACAATTTCAACAGGGATCCCGATCTGTTGTTGGAGGATGATATCAAAGTCCTTTATCTTTGCTCCTCCACCGCTTAAGTAGAGTCTATGGATCTTCTCATAGGTACTGGTGGATTGGAAAAATTCAATCGAATTTCCAATTTCCAGGGCTAATGACTCGGAGGCTTCCCTCAGGACATTTTGAATAATGGGCTGGGAGGTGGTGTCGATCTTGCTTCCTACTTTAATTCTTTCTGCTTCATCATAATCGACATGAAGCTGTCGTTGAATCTCTTCAGTGATTTGATTCCCTCCCTTGAAAATATCTCTTGTGAAAGCCGTCATGTTGTTTTTCAGAATATTGATGTTGGTAATACTCGCCCCGACATTGGCAATCGCAACAGTCTCATCCTTTTCAATCTCATAATTAATTCCGAGCATATTTTCGATGGCAAAAGCATCCACATCAATAATCACCGGGTTTAGTCCCGCTTCCGTAATGACCGAAACGTAGTCGTTAATAATATCTTTTTTGGCCGCTACGAGGACAACATCCATCACCTCTGGATTTTCGGCACTCGAACCAAAAATCTGGAAATCGAGATTTACGTCGTTGATATCGAAGGGAATATATCGTTCGGCCTCCCATTGAATGGATTCTTCGAGTTCTGCTTCCGACATCACCGGAAGCGATATCTTTTTAACAATCACGGAGTGACCCGAGACAGAGGTGATGACATCTTTCGTTCTTGTTTTTGTCTGAGTAACCAATTCCCGAATTGTGTCAATAATGGTTACAGAATCCATTAAAGCTCCGTCAACAATAGCTTCTGGGGGTAAAGGTAACAACCCAATATTTTGTAATCTATAGCCATTTTTACTGTCCCCCAATTCAACTAATTTGATCGAGCTGGACCCAATATCTAAGCCAATGACTCCTTTTTTTCTTCCCAAAATCATATTTTCTCCTCTAATGGTTCAATTTTTACCAGAGTTGACATAATCTATTACCAATTTCAATTAAAAGTCAAGTAAAAAATTAACCTTTTAATATTAATAGAATGAGATAAAATTTTAAGATTCAATTTGAGTATTCACCTGCAACTCTTTAATATTACTAATTAATTATCAAAGATTTGATATTTTTTAACTTTTGCTCTAAGCGTCGCTCTCGAAATTCCTAAAATTTTTGAAGCTTTTGATTTGTTCCAATCCAATTTTTTTAACACATTGGATAGGTATATTTTTTCTAACTCTTCCAGAGGTATCATTTCCGATACTTCAAAGGGATTCTGTCCTACCTCTTTCGGTCTTAAATTTTCCCGCTGTCTTAGCTCAAAAGGAAGCTGTTTAGGAGTGATATAGGGTTGATCAGCAAGAATCATTGCTCTTTCGATAACATTTTTCAACTCTCTAACATTCCCAGGCCATGGATATTGGATCATGATCTTTTTGGCTTCTTCTGATAATCCGTGAATGTTTTTCCCATATTCTCGATTATTCTCTTCTATAAAAAGGTTGGAGAGAAGGAACATATCCTCTCCTCTTTCACGAAGAGGTGGCATTTCCACAACCATCACTTTGAGTCGATAATAGAGATCCTTTCTAAAAAGGCCTTCTTTGACTAAGGACTCTAAGTCCTTGTTCGTAGCAGCAATAATACGGACATCCACTTTAATTTCCCTTTCTCCTCCCACCCGCATAAAGGATTGGTTTTCAATCACCCTTAAAATTTTAGATTGAAGAAAAGGTTTCATATCCCCGATTTCATCCAAAAAGACCGTTCCGCCATCTGCCAACTCGAAGAGGCCTTTCTTCGTGGTTTTCGCATCCGTAAATGCGCCTTTTTCATAACCAAAGAGTTCAGATTCCAGAAGCGTATCTGGAATCGCGCTACAGTTGATTTTCATCATCGGTTTGTGAGCCCGTTTGCTATTATAGTGGATCGCATTGGCAGCAAGTTCTTTTCCCGTTCCACTTTCTCCCTGTATGAGTACAGAAGTTTTATTCGTTTTGCTGACCATTTCAATCAATTCTTTGACGTATTGAATTTGTGAACTGGTGCCATAAATTTCGCTCTTTTGATTTCCATCCTTATGAAGACGTCGTAACCTTCTTACTTCATTAATCAAACTTTTTGTCTCTAAGCCCTTCTCGATAAGAAGTTTCAGTTCTTCCAAATCAAATGGTTTATTGATATAGTGGTAGGCACCCGATTTCATGGCTGTCACGGCTGTTTCAATGTCGGAGTAAGCTGTCATGATGATGACTGATATATCGGTGTCAAGTTCCTTGATTTTCTTAAGAATATCTAACCCATCCGCATCGGGGAGTCTCATATCCAAAAGGATTAAATCAATAATATTTTTCTTGATTAACGAAAGCGTCTCTTGACCGGATCCTACCACATAAACGTCATAGTTTCCTTTGGCTAACACTTCAGAAAGAGTTTCTCTCATGACTTCATCATCATCAACGATGAGGATTGACGGTTTCATAAGGGTTCAATCATCTCCGGCAACGTCACAATAAAAGAGGTCCCTTCTCCCCATCGGCTGTCAACCTCGATGGTACCTCCATGCTTATTAATAATTTGATAGGTGATGGAAAGTCCTAATCCAATTCCTTTGGGTTTGGTCGTAAAAAAAGGATCGAAGATCTTAGGAAGAATGTGAGGGGGAATCCCTTTGCCTGAATCTGAGACCCGAACCCTTACGCATCTTTGCGGAGTTCCATCGGATGAAGGGATCGAAATGGGATTGGCTTCTATGCTTAGATCCCCCCCATTGGGCATGGCTTGAATCGCATTTAAGAAAAGGTTGAGAAAGGCCTGATGCATCTGAATCTTGTCTGCTTTGATTTTGGGGAGTTGGGGATGGTAGGTTTCGGTAAACCGAATTCCCTTGTCCGCGATCTCTCGAATCAAAAAAGGAATGATGGCATTGATGATCTCCTTAATATGACAAGGAACTAAAAGAAGGGCTTGCGGTTTTGCAAACGAAAAGAATGTCTTTAAAATTTCATTTAATCGATCGATTTCTTTGGTGATGCGATTTAAATATTCCCTCTTGGGATCTTCTTTGGGCATCTCATCCCCCAAGGCTTGGGCCGTTGTTTTGATCCCCGCAAGGGGATTGCGGATCTCATGGGCGATTCCCGATGCCAATTTTCCCAAAGAGACGAGTCGGTCCATTTTAAGAATCTCTTCCTGGATCCGATAGACCTTTGTCAGGTCACGAAATATGATGATCTTTCCAATGGCTTTTCCATGTTGATTGAGGTGGTAGTTGATGGTAAACCCAACCGGAATTTCTTGTCCATCTTTTTTCCTCATTCGGCCTTCCCGACGAGTATCCATGTCATCCGATTGATCAAAAAAAGGATGGGAAGTTGTTTGTTTTTCTTTTAATTCAAAAAGGTGGAAAGGTTTCCCTATCACCTCATGTTTTGAATAACCCAATAGGGTTTCGCCTGTTCGATTGATATAGGTGATGGTGTCATCCATTTGGGTGATGATGATTCCACTCCGAATGCTCTCGATAAGACTCTCCGTTAAATTGGGCGCATGTTCTGTGTCCAGGTTGACGGTGAAAGGTTCTTTCAATCTTTTCAATTCTTGTGTCATAACGAATCGTTCGCTCGGGAGTCTCTCCTGTTCTCTTGATTAAAGTTTCCTTAAATCCAAAATCGGAATTTTAATGGGAAGATCTTGATAGGTCCAACGCATCATGCCTTGGATAAATTCGTTGAATTCACCGCTTTCTTCCAGGGGCCCCGACAACCGATTTAGAATGCCATCCATGAGAATCCCTTTATATTCTCCGTTGACTTTGAGAACCAGCACTTGTTTCTCCTCTTCTCCTTCCTCTAAAGGGATGGAAAAAATGTTTTCTAAATCGACCATACGAATGTCCAACTCTTTTAAGCGCAGCCTTTTTTGTTGAACGATTTTTTTAGAGAGTATTTTGGGGACTTTAAATAACTTTTCTATTTGATCACTTTCCACGCCAAATAATCGTTCTCCTATCTTGAAAAGGGTGACCTTTGTTTTCGAAGAACTTCGGTCAGGGGGAGAGCTAATGGACCGTTCGTGGATCGTCGTATGGGTTGAAAGGTGTCGATCCATTTTGTCCACCAATTGATCAAGTTTTTCTGAAAACACCTCCATTCTCTGCAGAAGGGTCTCATAAAGTTCCGATGGTTTCGGAACCTCTTGAGTATGTTTAGGTATTTCAGCCGATAGCGGATGGCCGGCTGATGGGGTATCCTGGAATTCTTCCAAACAACAGAACCTCGCTTCAATCCCTGCAAGAGCCAATTTCTTGTAGGTATCAAGATCACTGCCTCCATCTTTTCTCATTAAGAGTTTTAGCGTTTCTTTTGAATCAAAGAGAAATTGAAGGAGATGGGGTCTGATCTTTTCCTGGTTCTGGGTCATGAAGGTTAGAACCCTTGCCATTCGTTGGAGGAGGGATGGCAGTGCCAGAGAATCTTTGAACTCCTCTTTGAGGTGGAGCACCTGTTCCATCGTCTTTTCGAGATTCGTCTGGGTGATCTCCCATTCCAAAGAAAACAGCTGTGTTTCCAAATCTTCCAAGGTTTTGGTAGGCTGAGTAGCCAAAGGAGGAATGGCTGGGACGTGTTCTCTTTCAACCTCTTTTTCTTTTTCCACAAAGAGTTCTGGCCGAGTGGGTTCAAAGGCTGGTTGTTTGAGGATGGGTTTTGCTCCTTTTTCAACAAACAGTCGATCCACTGCAGCCTCGATCTCCTTTTCTAATCCTTTTAAATCATCCTCGATGAACGTCTTTTCTGCCATGGTCTTCCCCTAATGGTTCGCCCTTCCAGACACCCAAGGGCTTATCGTAATGGTTGATCCACCAACATGATCTTCCGACTCACATCCTTAACGACCAATTTACTAATTTCTCGTAATGTCTCAAAAACCCCTGCGCCTTTTAACGCGCTTGCAGGAAATGATGGAACCCTCAACATCGAGTTTAAGTCTTTTTCAAGTATCTCAAGCGGGAGAATCTCAGAATCAGTCCCATCTAAATCTCGCTTGTTATATTGAATCACCAGGGGAATCGTGCGAATACTGATTCCTTTTTCTGCCAGGTTTTTGGCCAAGTTGATCAAACTCTCAATGTTTTTTTTTCTCTGGACTTTTAAGGAATCCGCAACAAAGACAACCCCGTCCACTCCCTTGAGGACCAATTTTCTTGTGGCGTCGTAGTGAACCTGACCCGGAACAGTATAGAGCTGAACCCGTACGTCAAACCCCCGGATTTTTCCCAAATTCAAGGACAAGAAATCGAAAAAGAGAGTTCGGTCTCCTCGCGTATCGATGGAAACCATTTTGCCCTTCGTATCGTCATTCATCTTGGCATAGATATATTGGAGATTCGTTGTTTTGCCACAAAATCCAGCCCCATAATAAACGATTTTGCACTGAATTTCATCTTTGCTAAAGTTAATAAAAGGCATACGTCAGGCTCTCCACTTCTTATGAAAATGGTTGAGGATCTAAGAGAGGAACCTCCTTCTTTTCTTGAAAGATGGACAGGAGCACATCCGAAAGTTCATCAATAATCTGATTAATCCTCAACCGAATCAGTCCCAACGAGGTTTTATCATCAAAGAGGGTTACCATGATGACGTGTTCCCCGATGGCTGTGAAATAGACATTCTCGCTTTTGCCCTTATGGAAAAGAAGAGTGAATTCTTCCTCTCCTAACATTTTAGCGATCTCAGCAGTGGCTCCGAAATTTGCCGCCGTCAAGGCTGAAAGAGACAAAATATCGATGTCCATGGTGTCTCCGTACTGGGCAATCAGCTGACCTGACCGGTCAATCAACAACACCGAGTGAGCGAGTGATGAGGACACCACTTTGTCCAAAAAATAGTTAATTTTTTTTAAATCATCTTTGGTAATGATGATGTTCATTGTTTTTCAGTTCTCCCAAAGGAGGGCCCTTTATGGGTTTTCATCATTTCGCCGCATCGCTTCCACTAAAAGATGCTCCCAGTTCTGATAGATCGTCTGCATCGGTGGAGTCACACCAATATTGGAGATAAATTCACCCTCCTGCCAGCTGAGGATGTGGTAGAACGCTTCGGTCCCTTTCTGATCACCACATTCCGCGTGAATCACCTCTCCTTCATTCAAATAGATGACTCCTCTTTCTCCGTCACGGGTGATCATCAATGCGGTCGTTAATCGGCTCAAGCAATTCAACTGAATCACATCCGTTAACTGAAGACCAACCACTTTTCCACGAAACCCTTTCTTCTTACCTATGAGGTCAAGGATGATTTTTCGAATGTCATTGATTTCAAAGGGTTTTTCAATGTAAAAAACAGACCCTCTACGATTTGCCTCTTTCTGGACATCAGACGATCCATAAGCAGTCATAATGATCACTTTCGTTTTAGGAAAATCCTTTTTTATTCTTACCAGTAAATCCAATCCATTGATATCAGGCATCCTGATATCGGAGATTACTAAATCGATCTGATTATGTTTAAGTTGATTCAAAGCCTCTTTTCCGTTATTGGCGACAATCACTTCATATTTGTCTTTGTCTTTAGAAAGGCTTTTAGACATGCTCCACGTCAATGTCTCTTCGTCATCAACAATTAGCACTTTTTTTAATTCTTTTGTCATATCAAACACTCTTTAATAATTCATTGATCCCATTGAGACATAGGGCTTTATGAAATCTATTTCAACATTCCTCAATTTGAAAAATATCAAAGCAAAATAAATGCCAAAAGTTTTAATTATCAAATGGGCTGTATTATTAAAAAATTATATTAAATTTAATGAGTTACAATGGAGGAGATTATAATTCATTATTCGAAGATGGTCAATATTTATCCACTGGCAAATAAATGCCTATGGGGATTACGAAAATGAATTCTTTAACTTTAAGTTGACAAGAATAAATTGATTTGACATCTAAACCCTAAGTTCTAAGCTGGTAGATGGAACAATGGCACTTTCGCGGAAACGTGATTGGCTAAATTCCAATTTATCTAAAAAAAGGGGGCCATCGGGTTCTTAAAGGAAAGCCTTGGACGAGCCTTGATGAATTTTAGAAATACCATGACCAAAAACATGACGCCCTTTGTTCATTGAAGAAAAATCATTCTTGCTGCCACAACGTCAGGTACAATGGAATTTTTGGTAATGATGAGGTGGAGAAAACCCATCTCCCTAACCGAGCAGAAAGAACTCCTTTAAAACTTGACTTTTTTCATCTCATTGATTAAGAATGAAAAAGTAGGTTTTTTAGGCGAGGCTTTGTTCCGGTGATCGACAAAGAAAAAATCTTAGATCTGGCACAAAAATATATTCTCAAGAACCAGCCCAAAAAAGCTATTGCCGAATACATCAAACTCATTGAAGCAGATCCCAAAGACAAACGTCTCTATTTAAAATTGGGGGATCTTTATTATAAAAATGGCGATTATGAAAAAGCGATCGCGGAATATTTGAAATTGGCTGAACTCTATGCAGAAGAAGACCTCAATTCCAGAGCCATCTCCATTTATAAAAAAGTCCTTTCCATCAACCCTAAGCACATTGACACGCTCCACCGGATTGCCGGTCTTTATCTTAAAGAGGGGTTATCGGGTAACGCCAGAAACTACTACTCGAATATCCTCGAGATCAATCCGACAGATGAAGCAGCTCGACAAGCCCTTGATCGATTAGATACTTCCCTCCCCTCCAAAGAGGTGCCCAAAGGAACGTCAGCCCCTCCTTTTCCTGATTCTCACTTCCCCACAGAGATTAAACCAAGGGACGACAAATCTGATCTCTTTCCTGCTTCTGTCGTTGATCCCCAACCCCAAGGTTCCCCTGAACCGGTGGAGATTCACCCACCCGACAAAGAGGCAGAGATGCACTACCATCTCGGAATTGCATATAAAGAGATGGAACTTTATGACTATGCCATTTCGGAATTTGAACAGGCCTCAAATAGCCCGGCGATTAAATTTGACTGCGCGATCATGCTCGGAACCTGTTACTTAGAAAAAGGAGATAGTGCCCGCGCCATTCAATATTTTAAAGAAGGCACTCAACTTAAAGGGTTGAATAGAGAAAAGTTAGCCCGTCTCCATTTCAATCTAGGGCTTGCCTATGAGGCAAATGGAATGCTCTCTGAAGCTCTTGAAACCTTCCAGCATGTCTTAAAGTTAGATAGCTCTTTTATTGAAGCTCAAGAAAGGATTAAAAAGTTAGAAAACCTCCCTAAATAAAGAAACACCATCCCCCCTTTACATCCCTCGCTATCCAAAGAGGATCGATTTCATCAGATTTTCATGGGGTTAAGATCTGTAAGAGGCATTGATTTTGACATAGTCCAAGGAGAGGTCTGTTGTGAGCAGGGAAAAGGAGGACTTTCCTTGGTGGAGATCAACCGTTACCCTAAAGGCTCTTTTTTTGATCACTTGTGCTGCTCTGGCCTCTAATCGTCGGCCAACTCCCATTCCATTTTTAACGATCGGCGTCTTATCAAAGAAGAGATCGATTCGAGCTGGATTAAGAGGAATATCGCAGTGACCGAGGGCGCAGAGGATCCTTCCCCAATTTGCATCTTCTCCAAAAAAGGCGGTTTTAACAAGAGGGGAGTGAGCGATCGCATAAGCGGCTTTCTGGGCATCCATTCTGCTTCGGGCTCCTCGGATCATAATCTCAATATATTTGGTTGCACCTTCCCCATCCCTGACGATACTTTCCGCCAATCCTCGGCAAACCTCAATCAGCATCTGTCGGAAGGTCTTCGCTTCTCGATCCATTCGGTTCAAAAGGGGATGGCCTGCTTTTCCATTGGCAAGTAATAAAACGGTATCATTGGTGCTGGTTTCACCGTCAATGGTGATTCGGTTATAGGAAGCCTCGGTCGCCTCTCGGAGCATCTCTTGAAGAAGAGTGGCTTTAATATGAGCATCTGTCACAAGAAAGGAAAGCATCGTTGCCAGATTGGGTCGGATCATTCCTGCCCCCTTAACCATTCCGCAGAGTCTTACCTGTTTTCCTTTGATCCGGCAAGTTGCCCACTTCATTTTAGGATGGGTGTCTGTCGTCATGATGGACTCAACAACATTCATCCATCCTTCTGGAGAGAGTTTTTTAATCAATTCTGGCAGCCCCTGCTCGATTTTCTTCACGGGCAGGGGAACGCCGATCACCCCTGTTGATGATAACAGCACATACCTGTCTTCGATTCCCATACGTTGAGCCAGGAGCGAGGCGATCCTTTCCGCTTCTTTCACCCCTTGTGTTCCGGTACAGGCATTCGCATTTCCACTGTTGATCAATACGGCTTGACAGAGTCCTTCTTTGATACGTTCCATGTCGATCAACACTGGAGCGGCCTTCACCCGATTGGTTGTAAAAAGTCCTGCCACCTGTGCCGGGATTTCAGAGTAAATCAATCCCAGATCCTTTTTCCCGTCTTTCTTGATCCCCGAAGAAATTCCTGAAAACAAAAAACCCGAAACTTCAAATGGATTCGAAATCATTTGACACACCATCCTGAGATCATCTGTTCTTTAACGACTTTTAGAACATTGAATGTTACGGGCAGGACGAGGTTAGGCTCTTCCTTCCTCCTTAGCCAGACAACACTTTTTATATTTCCTCCCGCTTCCACAAGGACAGGGATCATTCCGACCCACTTTTTTCCCTTGACGGCGTACCGTCACGCCTTTACCGTCCTCTGTGAGGCCTTCCCTCTGGGAGGGGGAAGACAGGGGCCCTCGGGTCATCACAAAGGTTTGCTTTCGCTCTCTCCCCATTTCAGGGATTTCTTGATCCTTGGCAATCTGAATAGCAAAGAGCTTTTCGACCGTATCCTTCTTGATCCGGTCAAGCATTTCTAAGAACATCTGATAGGCTTCTCTCTGATATTCAATTTTGGGATCTTTCTGGCCGTATCCTCTTAACCCGATCCCTTCTTTTAATTGGTCAATGGCGAGGAGATGATCTTTCCAGTGGTGATCCACCGATTGGAGCATGATCACCTTTTCCAGGTACCGGAGGGTGGCCTCCCCAAATTCCTCTTCTTTTCTTTGATAAATCTCCTTAGCCTGTTCAATAATCCTATCCTTTAATTGCTCTCGATGGATTCCATTCCCACTGACGGCTGGTGGTGTCCACCGAAAAGAGAACTGCTGATAGAGAGCATCCTGGAGCCCTTTCAGATTCCATTCTTCTGGCTCTGTCTTCTCATCCGTATAGAGATCCATGATCGCTTCTGCCTGATCTTCCACCATCTCCATCACGGTTTCTTTTAGGTTCTCTCCTGTCAAAACCTCCCTTCTCTGAGTATAGATGACCTCCCGTTGCTGATTCATCACCGTATCATACTCGAGTAGGTGTTTGCGGATTTCAAAGTTATGAGCTTCCACTTTTTTTTGGGCGTTTTCGATGGCCCGGGTGACAAGTTTATGTTCAATCGGCTGGTCTTCCTCTATCCCAAGACGATCCATAATGTTCGAAATCCTCTGGGAGCCGAAGATCCTCATGAGATCATCTTCCAAAGAGAGGTAGAATCTTGAAGACCCTGGATCCCCTTGTCTACCGGATCGTCCTCTCAACTGATTATCGATTCTTCTGGCTTCGTGCCGCTCCGTTCCGATCACATGAAGCCCTCCCAGTTGAACCACCTTCTCCTTTTCCTGTTGAACGATGAGAAGGGCTTTTTGGTACGCTTTTTCATAAGCTTTTTGCATCTCCTCAGGGTTTTCCTTCTCTTCCACCATGGTTCTGGCTAAAAATTTTGGATTCCCCCCGAGGAGGATATCCGTTCCTCGACCAGCCATGTTCGTAGAGATGGTGACCGCTCCCAGTCTTCCTGCCTGAGCAATAATCTCTGCCTCTCGCTCATGATGCTTTGCGTTGAGGACATTATGAGGAATCCCTTTTTTCTTCAAGAGGAAACTCAACCGTTCGGACTTTTCAATGGAGATCGTTCCTACGAGCACGGGACGTCCGATCCGATACAGTTCTTCAATCTCCCTGACGACCGCCCTGAATTTCTCCTCTTCGGTCTTATAGATAACATCGGAATGGTTGATTCGGATCAAAGGCATATTGGTCGGAATGACAACTACATCTAAATTGTAAATCTTGCGGAACTCGGCCGCTTCTGTGTCAGCGGTACCCGTCATCCCTGCAAGTTTTTGATACATCCGAAAATAGTTCTGGAAAGTGATTGTTGCCAACGTCTGATTTTCATTTTCAATCCTCACATTCTCTTTGGCCTCGACCGCCTGATGGAGACCATCGCTCCACCGCCTTCCTGGCATGAGTCTTCCGGTAAATTCGTCAACAATGATCACCTGACCCTCTTTCACCACATAGTCCACATCCCTTTTGAAAAGGGTATGGGCCTTCAAGGCTTGGTTCACATGATGGAGGGTTTCAATATGTCTCGGGTCATAGAGGTTTTCGATCCGAAGCAAACGCTCGACGTGTGCCACCCCCTCTTCGGTTAAGAAGGCCGTATGGCTTTTCTCTTCAATTTGATAATCTGTGCCTTTTTTCAAATACGGAATAATTCGATTGATCTGATAATATTTATCGGTTGATTCTTCCGTGGGTCCGGAGATGATCAGAGGGGTTCTGGCTTCGTCAATCAAGATGCTGTCCACTTCATCCACAATCGCGTAGTGGAGTTCTCGCTGAACATAATCCTGGAGATCAAACTTCATATTGTCTCTAAGATAATCGAAGCCAAACTCATTATTGGTCCCATAGGTGATGTCACACCCATAGGCTTTTTTACGTTCCTGATCGTTGAGTTCATGGACGATCACCCCTACGGAAAGGCCTAAGAACCGATAGATCGCTCCCATCCATTCGCTATCCCTTTTGGCAAGGTAGTCATTCACGGTTACAATATGAACGCCCTTTCCAGTGAGGCTATTCAGATAAGCAGGCAACGTGGCTACCAGGGTCTTCCCTTCACCGGTTGCCATCTCTGCGATCTTCCCCTCGTGAAGAACAATCCCTCCAATGAGTTGTACGTCGTAATGACGCTCTCCAAGAGTTCTTTTCGCTGCTTCACGAACAACGGCAAAGGCTTCTGGAAGAATATCGTCCAGAGAGGCTCCTTGATCGATCCTCTCTTTGAATTCGTCCGTCTTGGCTCTGAGTTGATGATCGCTCAAAGGCATGACCTTGGGTTCTAATTCATTGATCTGCTGGATCAGAGGTCGTATTCGTTTCAACTCCCTCTCATTTTTGCTACCGATGATCTTCTTTAAAAGGAGGCCAAACATATAGAACAAGACCTTAATTTTTTCTTTTATTGGAAATTATATAACGGTTGGCAAGGGGTTTCAACCAATAAAAACGCCCGACAGACCTATCCTCTGTCGGGCGTTCCTCATTTTCGATATCTACAAAGTTAATTCAAAATATACCTCATGGGATTGACTGGAATGCCATTGAGACGCACTTCGTAATGAAGGTGGGGCCCTGTTGTCTTTCCGGTCGTTCCCATTTCTGCGATTTTTTCTCCTCGCTTGACCCTTTGCCCGGGTTTCACCAGAACTTTATTCAGGTGACTGTATCGAGTGGTCATTCCGAATCCATGAGAAAGAATGACAAATTTCCCATGGACCCAATCGTTCCCCAGATCAGAGACAAAACCATTGGCAGGAGCCACCACCGGGGTTCCCACTTGGTTCGAAATATCGATTCCTTCGTGCATTTGGGTTAACCCTGTAAAGGGATTGGTCCGAAATCCAAAATCAGAAGTGACCCACCCGTGGGATGGCCAGATGGATGGCGTGTGAGCTAACAGTTCCTTTTTCGTCTGTAACACTTTTTCGAGTTCTGATAAGCTAATTTCTCTTGAAGTTGCTTCAGACTGAAGACGCTCGACATCAACCTTCATCTGCTGAACCAACCCCTTCTCATCCTGACTTGCTTTTAATCTTTCCCTTAAATCTGAAGGTGAAGGCCCCCCCATCCCCATGAAAGGAACGGTCTCTATGCCGCGATCAAGGTTTGCAAGGATTCGAACCCTCTTGTCAAAGTCTTTCAACTTAGAAAGCTGCTTTTCTAATTCTTCGAGTTTTGATGAGAAAAAATGGATTTGAGATCTCTGAATCTCTGTCTGCTGCCGTAATCGGGCCACTTCGAAAGCCTTCTTCTTCACCTGAATGTAATCGCAGAAAAAAAACGTCATTGAGAAAAAAACAAACCCGAATAGATAGAGACCCATTTTGATCGTCTTTCTTCGGATTTTTAAGTGGCGGGTTTTGGAGGTTTTATGACCAAAGACAAGGATATTGATAATCTCTTTATCCACGATGTCCCTCCTTGTTTCACCCAGTATGGATTTCTTTACCCTCCCCTTGAAACTCGATTTTAATACCAGATTCAAGTCATCTCTGTCAAGTCTTTTTACTCTCTTGCCCCAAAGAGGGCAAGGGCAGGAAATTAAATTCCTGTTTAATTTCCACTAATTTCAAGTCGGTCGATAAGAAGACTGGGGGCTCCAATTCTACCAAAAAATCTGAGATCGTTTCCAACATCGGTCACTTGTTTAAAAAGCTGATAAAGATTCCCGGCAATAGCGATGGACTTGACGGGATGACATCTTTCTCCTTTGTCGATCCACTGACCTGAGCATCCGAGAGAAAAATCACCTGAGATGGGGTCCACGGTATGAAGCCCCATGACTTCCTCAATCAAGACTCCCTGATGAAGAGTTCTGAGGAGGGATGAAAAGTCAGATGTCCCTGGTTGAATATAAAAATTTGAGATCCCTAAACTGGGCGGAGATTTAATACTGTGCTTGATACTATTTCCCGTGGATTGAGTCTGTTGAGTTGATAGAGTAAAATTTTGTCGATTGGCCCAGAAGCGATCATAAAGAAATCCTCTGACCTCTCCATGGATCACCAGTGGAGTCCGTTGACTCAGAGTGCCCTCACCATCCAGTGGTGAGGAACCTGCCCCGTCGGGGAGAAGGCCGTCATCCAAAATCGAAAGACAGGGAGAAAAAAACTGGATGCCTAATTTTCCACGGAGGTTTGACTTCTCCTTTTGAACCTGCTCCGCAGAGAAGGCATGGGAAAGAAGGGATAAAAATTCTGAGGTCACATGATTTTCCAAAAGGATTGGATAGACCCCAGAGGAAATCCTCCTTCCTCCAAGTCGATCCAGGGCGCGCCGACCTGCCCCCCTTCCTGTTTGGGTTACATCGATCTTGTTCATGAAATGGCTAAAATCGAAATCCCATCCGACCTCCGACTCCCCTTCTGCTTCAGCGATGGCCATAACGCTAATCGTCACCAGCGTTGTCTCATAAGAGTGATGAAGTCCATTGGAATTGATAAGAGTCACTCTGGACATCCCTTCCTGATAGGCCGCTTTTCTCACTTTTGTAATTTTGTTAAGATCCACTGACCGGGCGGCTTCTTCCAAAAGCCTTGCGGTTTCAATCTTATTTTTCTCTGGTACCTCAGAAAGGGTTTGATCAAAAATAGCGAGTTCGGGGGGGAGCTCTTTTGGAGGAGGAGGGAAATCAAAACAAGGATCAGAGGAAATCACCCCTGCGCTTGCGATCGCATCCTCAACCAAGCGCTCTAACACATGCTTTTGTTCCATCTGAAAATATCCTGAGGGAGAGGTGGCGTAGGAAAAACCTATCCTTCCCTGACTTAAAATTCGCAAAGACATTCCCCAAGGTTGAGAGACCTGGAAAGTGTCCACCTTGCCCTCTTTGGCTTCCACTTCAAAGTGGGAAGATTCAGCGATAAACACTTCATATCCATCCAAGTTCTTCCCCCGAAGAAGGTCTAAGGTCTGATCAATGACGGTCTCAGATTTTTTGGGGATCATAGGTCCTCCTATATTTCTTTCGTCCTAACCAGATTCCAAGGTTTCATAAACGATCTTAACGAGATCCTTTCTGATAGAAAACCTCAAATATCAAAGCAGGGGGACTTTCACCATTTAAGCAGACTACTTCCCCAAGTCAGACCCCCACCAAAACCCGTTAGGATCACATAATCTCCTTTCTGGATGGATCCCTTGCGAAAAGCCTCGTCAAGGGCGATGGGAATGGTAGCCGATGAGATATTGCCATATTTCTCGATGGTCAGATAAACTTTTTCCAAGGAGATGTTGAGTCGTTTGGCCATCTGTTGAAGAATCCGGATATTGGCTTGATGCGGGATGATCCACCGGGCATCCGACACCCTAATACCATGAGCCGAAGCGGCTTCCTCCGCGGCTTCTGAAAAACGTTTTACGGCAACGCGGACAGATTCATTGGCTTTAATCATCTTGAGCGTATGAAGTTTTTTGTCAACGCTCTCGTAACTGATAGGGGTTGTCCGAGAACCTCCACCAGGCATTAATAAATTCTGACCATTTGCCCCGTCGGTATGGATAAGAACAGAAAGAATCTCACCAATTCGATCGTTCTTGTGGCGTTCCAAGAGGTCGTTTGAAGAATCAAAAGATTGCAGCACCACCGCCCCTGCACCATCCCCCCAGAGAATACAATTTTCCCTGTCTGTCCAGTCTTGACATCGGCTCATCACTTCAGAAGCAACGACCAGAGCGTTACGAAAGGTTCCTGTCATTAGGTATTGTGTTGCAACCGATAATCCGAAGATAAATCCGCAACAGGCAGCGGTTATATCAAAGGAGACAGCTCTCTGGGCCCCCAGTTTTGCCTCTAACCAGTTCGCCCCTGAGGGACAGCACGTATCCGGTGTTATGGTTGCTAAAATGATGAGATCCAGATCTTTTGGAGAAAGTGTGGCCATCTCTAAGGCTCTCAAGGATGCCTCTCCTGCAAGATCTGATGTATTGACGTCGGGATCTGCAATCCTTCGTTCTCGAACGCCTGTTCTCTGGTAAATCCATTCGTCGCTTGTGTTTAGGATTTTTTCAAGGTCGAAGTTGGACAAAACCCTCTCTGGAAGATATGATCCTGTTCCCACGATTCCGATTCTTTTCATCCCCATTCCTCCGTGCTTCCTCTATGTTCCCCTGTACACTCTTGGAACTCTTTTCCCGATCTGGCATAAGACTTCATAGGAGATCGAACCGATCTTGTTTGCAAGTTCATCTGCTGTGATCTTCTCCCTGCCTTGTTGACCGATCAGAATGACCTCATCCCCCTTGGATACACCAGGGACCTCCGTCACATCCACCATGGTTAGATCCATACAGACTCTTCCCACCACAGGAGCTCTCTGGCCCCGGATTAAAACCTCTCCCTGGTTTGAGAGACGGGTATGAAACCCATCGGCATACCCTACGGGAAGCGTCGCAATCAGACTTCTTCGCGGTGCGATATAGGTCCCTCCATAGCTGATTCTCGATCCCTCTGGAACGGATTTGATAAAATGAATCTGAGTTTTGAAGGTGAGGACGGGTCTGAGGGGAATTACCTTTTCCATTTTCGGTGAAGGGTATGCTCCGTAGAGGATGAGGCCCGGTCGAACCATGTTTCCTGAGTATTGAGGAAAGAGGGTCAGGTTGGCGCTGTTTGCCATGTGGACATATCGGACATGAAAGCCCTCTTTTTGCATCATGTCTAAGGCTTGTTGAAACTGTTTCCACTGTGCCAAAGAATAGGCTTCTTCTCGATCCGTCATCGAAAAGTGTGAGAGAAGGCCTTCGACCTCAATATTTGGAAGGCCCTTCATCTTTGCTATAAAAATTGGGAATTGTTCAAAGGGAATTCCGAGTCTGCCCAGTCCGGTATCTACTTTGAGGTGGATGTTTACTTTTTTCCTCTTCTTCACTGCCATCTTAGAAAGACGGGCAAGGGAATCCATATCGAATATCACTGGGGTTAGGTGTTGTCGAATGATTTCTTCCTCTTCTTCCTGGAAAATACCTCCTAAGATAAGAATGGGCGTTTTTATCCCTTCTCTTCTTAACGAAATCCCCTCCTCCGTAATCGCCACCCCTAAATAGCTGACCCCCAAGCGTTCCAGTTTGAGCGAAACTGGAAGAGCACCATGCCCATAGGCATCTGCTTTGACTACGGCTAAGATTTTTGTCCCTCTGGGAATTCTTTTTTTGATTTGGCGATAATTGAAGGCAAGTGCTCCAAGGTCCACTTCGGCAACGGTTGGCCTTCCCTGCGATCCAAGATGTTCCATATCCTCTCCGAGACCCGAAAAGAGGGACTTAAGATTCGTCTCCTTGACGGCTATAGTTCTTTTAACATCGCCACCTCATCACAGTCAGGGAATTTGACACACTTTAGGCAGTCCGTCCAGATCTTGTGGGGGAGAATACTTTTATCGACCACGTTAAAAGCCAATCTCTCAAAAAAATCGGGGCGATAGGTGAGGGCAAAGACCCTTTTGATCCCAAGCGCTTTTGCCTCTTTCAAACAGGCTTTGACTAAGGCAATCCCTATCCCCATCTTTCGCATATCTTCTTGAACGGCCAGGGAACGAATCTCTCCTAAATCTTCCCAGCAAACATGAAGGGCACAGATTCCAACTACCTTTCGATTTTTGATATAAACAAAAAAATCTCTGAGGTGGTCATAGAGTTCGACCAGAGATCGAGGAAGAATCTCCCCACGGGTCGAATATTGTTTGATCAATCGCTGAATCTCTTTCACGTCGTTTAATCTCGCTTTACGGATCATCTCTTTTCCTTTCGGATAGGGGACCCAATCCTTCCCTTCTCCTGATTTCCTTTTCTCTCTCTTTGAGGGAACGGGTCAGAGAAAGTCGTCATATCCCTTTCGCATGCTCAAGCATCTCTTTGGCGTGAGCCCGCGTTTTTTCAGTGATCTTCACCCCAGCAAGCATCCTTGAGATCTCCTCTAATATGTCCTCCTTCTCTAAACGATTGACTACTGTGGCGGTCCGTTTCCCCTTTATCTCTTTTCTCACGCTATAATGCGTGTCGGCGAAACAGGCGATCTGAGGGAGATGAGTGACACAGATAACCTGATGATGTTTGGAAAGTTCCTTCAAAGCCTTTCCAACCACCTCAGCGATGCCTCCTCCTATTCCGGCATCTACCTCATCAAAGATCAAGACCTGCTGCCCCCCAATCTTGGCGAGAATTTTCTTTAAGGCTAACATCATCCTTGAAAGTTCTCCACCAGAGGCAATTTTTGAAAGAGGTTTGACCTCCTCTCCAATATTAGGAGAGATAAGAAACTCGACTTGGTCTATGCCCTTTGCAGAAAGAGGAGCATTCTCCAGATGAACGTCAAAGACCGTTTTTTTCATTCCCAGAGTAGCCAGTTCTTTTTCAACGGCTTTTTTTAACCCGAGGGCTACCCTCTTCCTTTCCCACGAAAGTTTCTTGGCCAGTGCGAACATCTCCTCTTGAACCGAACCCAGCATTCCCTCCAAATGGGTGAGCCTCTCTTCCCCAAAAGAGAAAGTATTTAATCGCTCCTCTGCCCTTGCTTTATGAAGGAGAATTTCTTCAATCGAGGATCCGTATTTCCTTTTTAATCGATCAATCTCTTCAAGCCTGCTTTCCACTTCGTCCAACCGTGTCGGGTTGACTTCGATCTTCTTTAAATAATCTCTGAGGCTAAAAGCCACCTCTTCTAATTGGACGGAGGAAGCTGCCAGGGGTTTAAGAATCTCCGAAAAAGAGGGATCGATGTCTGCCATCTCTTTCCCTTGTCGAAGGAGGGTTTGAATCTGTTCAATAATGGCCCCATTCCCATCGTAAAGAAGGTCGTTCGATCGGTTGATAAAATCGATCAACTTCTTGGCATGAGTCAGAATCTTTCGTTCCTCTCTAAGCGCTTCCTCTTCTCCTACCTGAAGGTGGGTGGAGGCGATTTCATGAACTTGAAACAATAAAAAATCCTTTTCTTGGATTCCTCTCTCCTTTTCGTCTCGTAGCCTTTTGATCTCTCCTGTGAGAGAGAGAAATTTCTCAAAGTGCTCTTGATAGGCTTCTCGAAGCTTCATTAAACCACCCAATTCATCCAAAATATCAAGATGGGTTTCCGGCCGGAGAAGGGATTGATGTTCATGTTGCCCATAAAGGCTGATGAGTTTTTCTCCAATTTCTGAAAGTGTTCCCAGGGTCGTCAGATGTTCATTGAGAAAAGATCTCCCTCTGCCTGAACGAGAAAGGATTCTTCTGATCAAACAGGTGTTTTCTTGGTCCGACAGAGAAAGGTGGGGGAATTTCTCTCTAATCTTCTTTTGCACTTCCGGATGGTTAGAAATATCAAAGAGAGCTTCCACACTTGCTTCTTCTTCTGAGGTACGAATCAGTTCCTCCCCGGCCTTGTCTCCCAGGAGAAGATGGACGGCATTCAGGATGATCGATTTCCCGGTCCCCGTCTCTCCCGTGATAACATTAAATCCTTTTGAGAAGGAGAGATCGATCTCATCAATGATGGCGAAATTCCTTATTCGAAGTTCCTGCAGCATAACCGATGAATCAGGAGTCCGGAGCTCATCGTTCGGAGTTAAAATGATTGGGTCTCCGAACTCCGGACCCTTAACCTCGAACGATCCTTATCGTTCCCCCCATTTCAATTTTTCCCGCAAAAGTTCGAAATAGTGTCGATAGGGAGATTTGATCAAAAGGATCTTCCCCTGGGCCTTCTTTACCTCCACCACATCCTCAAATTCCAAGATGAATCCTTGTTGACCATCTAAAGTGAGAACCACTTCCTGCTGTTTCGATTTTAAGACAGCCCGAACAACCACATCATCGGGAATCATGATCGGACGATTGGTCAGTGTGTGAGGACAAATCGGGGTGATGATGATACAATGGAGCGATGGATAGACGATGGGCCCACCGGCGGAGAGGTTATAAGCCGTAGAACCTGTTGGGGTTGAAATGATGAGGCCATCAGATTTGAAGGTCGTCAGGTATTCACCGTTGATCGTTGTTTCAAGATCGATAATCCTGGCTAAGGCTCCTTTATTGATGACCGCATCGTTGAGCACCATAAACTCTGTTAATCTCTCTCCTCGTCGAATTACCGCCGTGTTCAATACTACTCTCTCATCGGCTGTAAAATCTCCTTGAAGGATACGTTCGAGCACCTGATAGAGTTCGTCAAGGGTGATCTCTGTTAAAAAACCGAGTCCCCCCAGATTGACGCCTAAAATCGGCACCTGATGATGACCTACGAGCCTGGCCACACTCAGAAGCGTCCCATCCCCCCCTAAAACAATTATTAATTCAACCTGGGCTGGAATTTCCTCTCGTTTCACAGTGTTCTGGACAGGAAAGGTTTTATGGAGGTTGACGGCTTTCCCCAATCCCTCCTCAAGATATACTTCAACCCCTTTGGGTTTTAGCCATTCAATCAGTTGTCGACTAATGGTCACTGCCTCTGGCTTATTCTGTTTGGCGATGATCCCGATGCGTTTCATGGTTTGCCTCATTCATCCGGTCGTATTTTGATCCAAATAAATAGAGACCAAATTTATCCAGCAAGCTTTCGATCATGATGGGTTCCTTGGATGGTATACAAGGAAGGCATCTCTTATCCATGGAACGGTTTCTGGGAAAGGATGGCGTACCGGAATGAAAGATGGTGAGAGTTTGGGAGGAGTGATATCAACCGGTTCACCCTCCCCCTCTCGTCATCCTTTTTTATTCAATAATGGCAATCACTGCTTCTGCCTCTACTTCTTGACCTGCTGAAACACACACCTCTTTAACGACACCACTGACCGGTGCCACGATAGGCATTTCCATCTTCATCGCCTCAAGCACAGCCACCTGGTCATCTTCTTTAACCGAATCCCCTGCCTTCACCGAAACCGACACGATTTTCCCCACCATGGGTACTGTCACAGAAGTTGCCATAAATCCCTCCTTTTCAATCTGAATCTTTTTTTTGAGGGCCCATCGGAATCCACGAATCTAATGGAACCCCATTATGAGAAGTCATAAATGAATGAATTTAACCTTAATTTCCCCCCCCTTGTCAAGACCTCTTTTATCTAAAAGAATTCTGGTTTTTAGACAGCGTGAACCGATGACATTAAAGAGGTGGATCTCCTCCCCAAGAAAGCTTTTTTTAGGCAGCAGAATGGACGTGGAATCACTTTTAAACTTTTAAAATGTGGTTATCTGGTGACTGATGGAACGATGTTCATAAAAAAAATTTGACATTGAAGGGAGATTATAATAATTTATGTGAAAAAAAGAACATCGAGAGGATCCTTTTTACAAAAATTATATTACCCTTTACAGGAGGAAGCTATGGACATTAAGAAGATCGGAGTGTTAGGAGCAGGTTCGATGGGAAATGGCATTGCCCAAGTAGCAGCCCAGGCAGGATATCAGGTCATCATGCGGGATATTGAAGATCGGTTTGTCGAGAATGGTCTGAAGGCAATAGAAAAGTTTCTAACCAAAAGTGTTGAAAAAGGAAAGATGACAGAAGATCAGAAAAAAGGAATCCTCCAAAAGATCCAGGGGACCACCCAAATGGAGGACTTAAAAGATGTTGATTTTGTCATTGAGGCCGTTTTCGAGGATCTTGAATTGAAAAAAACCGTATTTAAAACTCTTGATGAACTCACCAAACCTCAGGTGATTTTAACGACCAACACCTCATCCATGTCCGTGACAGAAATCGCCATGGCAACCAAAAGGCCGGAAAAGGTGGCTGGAATGCATTTCTTCAATCCCGCCCCCCTGATGAAACTGGTCGAGGTGATCAGAGGGTATCACACGAATGATGAAACCGTCCGACTTGTCATGGAAATGTCCCGAAAGATGGGAAAAGAACCTGTAGAAGTGAAAAAGGATACCCCAGGGTTTATTGTCAACCGTCTCATGATTCCCCATCTCGTGGAAGCCATTCGTATGTTAGAAGAAGGGGTTGCCTCGATTGAAGACATTGATAAGGCAGTCAAACTTGGACTCAACTATCCCATGGGGCCATTCGAATTGATGGATCTCACGGGTATTGATATTGCTCATCATGTGAATGAATACCTTTACAAGGAATTGCCCAAAGAGAGTAAATGGTCCACGCCTCCCCTGTTACGGTCCATGATTCGTGCTGGGAAATTGGGAAGGAAAACGAAGGGGGGTTGGTACTCATATTAATTCAACCCTTGCGATCACCCATACTTTACAAAAGCTAGAAGGAGGAAAGATCATGACCAGATTAAACAAGGCCTACATTCCATTTAGGGGTTACTACTCTTCTCCTTTTTGTCGTTGGCAGGGAAGCCTAGCCAATGAAAATGCGATTACGTTAGGGGCAGCAACAGCCAATCGATGGTTTAAAAAGAAAAAGTTGGACCCCACCCTTATTGATTATCTCTACTATGGAATCACTGTGGCACAGCATCGTATGTTTTACAGCCACACATGGACCGCTGCCATGGTGGTGGAGGGAGCAAAAGAAGTTCCTGCCCTCATGATCAACCAGGCTTGCACGACCTCAACGACAGCCATCTACCTGGCTGCACAGAGCATAGAACTTGGCGCTTATCAAACGGGGTATGCTCTGATGTCTGACCGATGTTCGAATGGTCCTCATACGGTTTGGCCCAACCCATTAGGCCCGGGAGGAGAGGTGATTTCAGAAAATTGGATGATGGACAATTTCAATTTTGATCCCTGGGCAGGCTTCAAAATGATTCAAACAGCGGAAAATGTGGCGAAGAAAATCGGAACAACCAAAGAGGAATGTGATACCGTTACCCTGCGCAGATATCAGCAGTATCTGGATGCGCTCGCCAATGACCGAGCTTTCCAGAAACGGTATATGTTTCCTGTTGAGGTCAAAGTCGGGAAAAAAGAGATAAAAATGGTTGAAGAAGATGAAGGGGTTACACCTACCACTGCTGAAGGCTTGGCCAGACTTGCCCCTGTAGAACCTGGAGGAGTACACAGTTATGGATCTCAGACCCATCCTGCAGATGGTAATTGCGGGTTCATTGTGACAACCAGAGAGAAGGCAAAAGAGTACAGCGAGGATCCAATGATTGAAATCCAAATAGTCTCCTATGGGTTTGCAAGAGCCAAGAAAGGATATATGGCTGAAGCCCCGGTTCCAGCTTCTGAAATGGCTTTAAAAGATGCTGGAATCACCGTTAAAGATCTCAAGGCAGTCAAAACGCACAGCCCTTTTGTGGTCAATGACATCTATATGGCTAAAATGATGGGGATAGATGTCAACTGGATGAATAATTATGGAAATTCCATGATCTATGGCCATCCCCAGGGACCAACGGCCGGGAGAATCATTGCCGAATTGATTGAAGAAATCGTTCTTTTGGGTGGGGGATATGGGCTGTGGGCAGGATGTGCGGCTGGAGATACAGGCGCTGCGATGGTCTTTAAAATTGGCTAAACCAAAGATCCCCGGTAAGAGGGGTCCTGTGTTTCATGAAATTATTAAAACTAAGCCAATTACCCTTCTTCATCTTAATCCTATTTTTTTTCATGCCCTATAATGTCTTCGGGGCAGGCATTACCGACATTCGGTTCTGGTCTGCCCCTGACCATACCCGAGTGGTTCTGGATCTTACCGAATCGATTCAATATGAGAGTTCCTCTCAGGAGACGCCTCCTCAATGTATCATTGACCTCACAGGAATTACCTCCTTCCCTAAAAAGAAGGATTTAGAGGTTAGGGATAAATACCTGCAAAGAATCAGCCTGATCGATTTAGGAAAGAATAAGGCTCGTCTGGTCCTCCATCAGAAGGTCCCCCTTCAGGCAAATATTTTTACGCTGAAGCCCGACCTCGGCAAGACCCATCGCCTGGTCATCGATTTAATTGACCTGGGAGAAGAAAGAAGGGAGCAAGAGGAGAGACAAAGGCAGAAGGAGACAAGGGCCAGAGGTACGAAGATCGTCGTCATTGACCCAGGGCATGGAGGAGAAGACCCTGGAGCCGTGGGTCCTGGAAAGACGATGGAGAAAGATGTGGTTCTCCGGGTAGGGCAGAAGATGATTTCTCTCCTCAATCAACAGCAAGAGGTAAAGGCCTTCTTGACGCGAAAAGGGGACTATTTTATTCCGCTTGAACAAAGAGTTAGAATAGCCAGGGAGTATGGGGCAGATCTCTTTATAAGCCTGCACGCCGATGGTAGTTTTAACCCTCAAGCTCGGGGAGCCTCGGTCTACTGCCTTTCTCTTTCCGGTGCCTCAGACCAAGCGGCAAAACTCCTTGCAGATAAAGAGAATATGTCCAACATCCTCGGAGGAGCTTTCTTAAGACCTGCAGCCTTAAGCAGAGATCCCAATCTAAACCAGATTTTGCTCGATCTGATGCAGAATAATTCCATGAAGGAAAGTTTCCGTTTTGCCGAACTGGTCCTCGAGACGTTAAGGGAAGTCCACTCCCTCAAATTTTCTTCTTACCGGCAAGCCAATTTCATCGTATTAAGAGCCCCGGACATTCCATCGGTTCTCATTGAAATGGCTTATATCACCAATAGAGAAGATGAACGACTCCTAAAGCAAACCGAGTTCCAGGAAAAGATGGCTCGCAACCTCACCCAAGCGATCCTTCAATTCTTTAAATGATAAGGGATCTGCGTTCGAGCCCATCCCTCAATGGAATGAAAGATTTCACGAAATGGGGTTGACAAATAGGGTGGTTTCTTTTATAAAATGTTTAAGCCACGAAGGTGTTCTTCCTTACGAAAGGAGACAAACGTGGCTTTTTTTATTATCGATTAAATGATGGAAAAGCGAAAATCGATAGCAGTGATTGACGGCCAGGGAGGAGGCATCGGAGGGCTCATTATCAAACGTCTCCGGGAGGCCTTCGGGGAAGAGGTGGAAATCATCGGATTGGGTACAAATGCAATGGCAACGGGTGCTATGTTAAAGTCAGGGGCGAATAAGGGAGCCTCTGGAGAAAATGCAATTGTTCAAACTGTACAGAGAGTCGATTTCATTGTGGGGGCTTTAGCCGTCGCCCTTGCAAATTCCATGATGGGAGAATTGACCCCAAAGATGGCAGAGGCAGTGGCTACCTCTTCTGCCATCAAATACCTACTTCCGTTAAAATCCCAAGACGTTGAAATCGTTGGAGCCTCCAAAGAACCTCTCCCCCATCTGGTGGATCAATTGATCAAGCGGATTCAAGAGACCCTTTAGTTGAATGAGGAGGAGTTATGTGTGAAGCCAACGCCTATTTATTAAAAGAAGGGAAAGAAGAGTTGATCTTGGAGGATCTCTCTATCCTTCGTCCAGAAAAGGAGGAACTTTACCTTCAGAATATTTTCGGAGAGCAGAAGCGAATCAAAGCCCGTGTCAAAGAGATGAATCTCCTTGACCATCGTATTGTGCTGGAAGAAATCTAAATTCTAAATGAACTGAAAGGGAACGGTCTGGACCTGTTTCCTAACCAAATCTGTGATTTAAATAAAAGGCCACGAAGGTCTAACTCCAAAGGAATTTGGAAGTCATGTCGTGGCCTTTTTATTTTTTCGAGAATCCTTCTCTCTATGGGGATTCGAAGGAGGATAGTCGATTATGCATATCCCGGATGGATATTTGGGACCTGTTACCTACGGGGGACTATGGACTGCAATGCTGCCCATTTGGGTTTATGCCTCCAGAAAAGTAAAAAAGAGCCTCGAAACCGCCCAAATCCCATTTCTAGCCATGGCCTCTGTTTTTAGCCTTGGGGCGATGATTTTTGCTATTCCCCTGCCTGGTGGGACGACTGGTCATCTTAATGGTTCTGCCCTGGTAGCCATTCTTCTTGGCCCCTGGCCTGCAATCCTTGCAATTTCCGTCGCTCTGGCCATCCAGGCTTTGGTCTTCGGAGAAGGAGGGGTCACCGCCCTTGGAGCCAACTGTTTTAACATCGCCTTTGTGGGTTCTGTAAGTGGATGGGGGTTTTATCGATTGTTGACTCTTCCGAGAGGTATTCCTCGGGCAGTGGCCGCCGGGATTGCTTCATACCTCTCTCTCAACTTGAGCGGCATGTTCACGGCTTTTGAACTGGGCCTGCAATCCATCTTTCATACCGCTGCTTCCTACTTTCCTTTTCCTCTAAAAATAGCCATTCCAGCGGTGATGATACCTCATTTAACGATTTTAGGGTTAATGGAAGCCTCGGTCACCTTCCTTGTCTTTACCCTCATTCTCAAAAGTCAACCTGGACGATGGAACGTGTCGAAAAAATTGGGGCTCCTTCTTTTAACCATTTTTTTATGTTCACTCCCTCCGGCCGTTCACGCCCATGATTTCTGGATAGAGCAAAAAGGGAAAGAACTCTGGTTGGTCTTTGGACATGGGACCAAACGAGAAGACTTCGACCTGTCCAAGGTCAAACAAGTGAAAGCTTTTGATTCCAACGGGAAAGAGGTCACCGTAAGCAGTGAGAAAAAAGGGTCCAGTCTGCTGCTAAAAACAGACCGCCCCCCTGCTTTCGTCTTTGCAGAGGTTGACAACGGTTACTGGTCAAAAACGATTTATGGATGGAAAAATCTACCCAAGAGAAAAGCAAGCCGCGTGATTGAATCGAGTCGTTCTCTTTACTACTCAAAATTACTTCTCTCATGGGGTGAACGAGCCCCAACACCTTTGAGTGATTCAACGCTGGAGATTATTCCTCTTGAGAATCCCTTCGATTTGAAAGCAGGAACACTTCTCCCCATTCGGGTGATCTTTCAAGGAAAACCTGTTTCGGGAGTCCATCTTGAGGGAGGGGATCACCAAAAGACGGCTGCCACGAATTTGCAAGGAGAGGCAAGAGTCCCTCTTACCAAGGGAAGTCAACTGATTTCTGTAACTCTCAGAGAACCATTGAAAAATGATCCCGATGCTGACTATCTCACGATCACGTCCACTCTTACTTTCGAGATGAACCCATGAAGAAGACCAAAATGGCTTCTAAAATTCTGTGGTTGATGATTCTTTTTACGTTCACTTCGGTGGCCTGGAGTCACTCCATTCATTACGATGTCCAGCAGAAAGGCGTGTCAGTAAAAATATTCTATGCTGAGAACAATCCCGCCAGTTATTCTGAATATGAACTCTTTGGTCCCGGGGATCAGGAACCCCATCAGATCGGGCGGACGGATAAAAATGGTTTCCTCTCCTTTCTACCGGATCGGGCTGGACCCTGGAAAATCAAGGCTTGGGGAGAATCTTCCCATGGATTTCACGGCGTGACCATCGACGTTAACGTGGATCAAAACTTCCAAGTCCAGTCCTTCAGCAAACCTCTTTTAGCCACCCATACCAAACTGATTGTCGGTATAAGTCTCATTTTGGGATTCTTCGGGGTTTACGCACTCTGGAAATCAAGAAAAACCCTTGCCCAAAAGGAGGAAAAGAGATGAAAAGATCGGCGATGCTTGTGATCGTGTTGCTTTTATTCATGCCTTTAACGGTTAGGGCCCATCATGGTGGAATCAGCCTTGCTATGGGACCCGGAAGTCCCATGGAGACCAACTCTCCTCTAACCCTTCCTCGGGGTGCCTTTGTTATTTCTTCCAGGATAGAACATGTGGAATGGAAAAAGCGAACCTTCACTGAACCAATCAACAAGGATTCTTTTACTTTCTTTAACATGGGGCTTTCTTATGGGATCACTCCCTTCCTGACCGGAAATCTTTTTCTTCCTTATAATGTGAAACGACAGGACGATCTGGGGAAGACCAGAGGGATCGGTGATGTGAAATTCCTTTTTAATCTTGGATTTAACTATGATCCCCAGATCAAAGGCATTCGTTTGAACACAGACCAGGACACGGCCATCACCCTTGAAGGAGTAAAAAAGACCTATCTCTCCGTATTCGCCGGAGCGACCCTCCCCACGGGAAAAAACCGAAAAGAACTTGGTGGAGAGATAGATCCAGGGATGCAACCCGGTTTTGGGAGTCCGTCCTACACCCTGGGGTTTTCAGCCACCCGACAGTTAACGGGTCCCTTGACCCTCGCGGCGGATACCTCTTATGATATTTTTACGAGGAAAGACCGGTTTAAATTTGGGAACGAATGGAGAGCCAATCTTGCGGGAATATACGAGCTATATGGAAAACCTGAAGGTCTTATTTCGAAGGTTGATGGAATTATTGAATTGAATTTACTCCATATCGCACGTGACGAAGAAGGCAGAGAGAAACAGAGGGCCACAGGTGGAACGATCCTCTACCTTTCGCCTGGATTTCGCGTCTCATTCCCAAAACCTTTAAACGGCAGTTTCGGCCTGATGTTAAAATTTCCTACCCTCAAAAACCTAAACGAAAAGGGTGAACAGCAAGGGGCCGAAGGCCTTGAAAAGGTTAGAGCGATTGTGACACTCTCGTTTTATTTTTAGATGGCTGTGGCGAAAGCAACGTTATGGAAGACCTGATCCCCTCTTTTTTACTGAAACAGGATTCCCCCGATTCATTCCAGTTGAAAGGGAAAAGGGTAAGAACCCCTTTTCTCGAAAAAGGGATGGAGCACCTCGGTGAGATCGTCAAAATCGCTTATGCCCAGTGGAACGCAGCTTCAAAAGAAGGGGTTTTCCAGAAAATTGATGCTCGAATAAAACTCCTTTTTCTCCTCTTTTTTATGACCATCATCAGTTTGAAAAAGGACATTGAATCTGAAATTTGGATCGGTTTGCTGGTTCTTCTTCTCATGGCTCTTTCTCGTTTAAATCTTCTTCACCTCTATAAGAGAATTCTGTTGTTCGGAATGGTCTTTGGATTTCTGGTCGCCCTTCCTTCCGCCTTAAACCTTTTCAAAGAGGGAGAAATTCTGCTCCCCTTTTTATCTTTTTCCCGCTCCTATCAACTCTGGATTTATTCCCTTCCCGAAACCGTAGGGGTCACCCGAGAAGGGGTTTACGGATTGGGAATGATCACGCTTCGAGTGGTCAATTCCCTCTCCTTGACGTTTCTGTTACTTTATACGACACCGTTTCCAGAAATCATCAGGGCTTTAAAACTCCTCAGAGTCCCGGATACCTTCCTCATGGTCATCACCCTCTCTTACCAATACCTTTTTCTTTTCTCAAAAACAGTTGAGGAAATGCATCTTGCAAAAAGAAGCAGACTTCTGAAAGAGCCAAAATCGAAAGAGGCACGAATGTGGCTTGCAGGTCGGATGGCCTTCCTCTTTCGCAAGACCCGATTAAGGGCAGACGAGGTGTTTCGGGCAATGGTCAGCAGAGGATTTAGCGACACCATTAAAGTCTATCAAGTCAAAACCTTGCAACCTCACGATTGGATTGCAGGATTCTCCTTCTTGTGCATAGGTAGCCTTCTCCTATGGAAATAAATGAAACACAGAAAATAAGAGAGAAGATCATCTGTCTTGAGAAGGTCAGTTACAATTACCAGAATGACATCTCCGCTCTATCCGAGATCAGCTTAGAGATTGTTAAAGGCGAACGGTTTGCCATCATTGGCGCGAATGGAACAGGGAAAACGACCCTGCTTCAGATTATGAACGGATTGATTTTTCCTTCAAAAGGGAGGGTTTTCTTTAAAGGGAGCGAAATCTCAAAAGAGACCTTAAAGGATAAAGGATTCTTGAGTTTTTTTAGGGCAAAGGTTGGGTATGTGTTTCAGGATTCGGATGTCCAGCTCTTTTGTCCGACCGTTCTTGATGAACTGCTCTATGGTCCCCTCCAGCTTGAGATCGGCGAAGCAGAGGCGTTGGACAGAGCTTTTGAGGTCATGGAGATGCTCAAGATTGAACCGTTGAAATCGAGACCGACCTATATGCTCTCTGGCGGGGAGAAGAAAAAAGTGGCCATAGGCTCGATCTTAACCATAAATCCAGAAGTGTTACTTCTGGACGAACCCACGAACGGGCTCGATCCAAAAACTCAATGTTCCCTCGTGGAACTGATGCTGGCTTTAAATGAAGCAGGAAAGACATTGGTCATTGCGACCCACGATCTCTCTCTGGTCGATGAACTGCAGGCAACAACGGCTATTCTTTCAGAAGACCACCAGATTGAAAGGGTAGGCAGTGCGATGAACGTCCTTGGAGATCAAGACCTCTTGCTCAGGGTTAACCTGATTCACGAACATATCCATCGCCATGGGGACGTTACCCACCGCCATCTCCACTCTCATTATCTCTTCCATCGCCACGAGCGGGAATGAGCAGGCCTCTTAGCGAGAGGACCAGTAATCGATAGGACTTTGGAGAAGGAAAGGTTTCCATCAGGAGAGTGAGGCTGAAGAACCGTTATTCAGGATTCTTCTCCCCTGCTCTGATTTCAATCTCTAAGAAGTTCTCCCGGGGGGGAAGGGCGCAGATGAATTTTTCGTTATAGGCGCAAGAAGGGTGATAAGCCATATTGAAATCCAAAACCATCCTGTAACCGGGAAGGATGGTGGCATCGATATACCTTCCCCCCTCATACGTCTCTTTTCCGTTCGTCTTATCTTTGAACGGAATGAAAAGCGTATCGCTTAAAATGGATTTGAAAACCTGAAGGACATGTTCCGTCCCATTGATTTGGAAATGGAAGCTTCCATATCGGATGTAACGTTTATTGGTTCCCTTGTTTGTGAGAAATGTCGCATAGTATTGTGGGTTTTGAATATGGAAGTTATACCGTTTAATCCCTCCACAAAAAACATATTGGGGATCATAAGGAAAATATTTGAGTCCTTTAAAGGTCTTTTTGTCCTTTGCAGAAAGGGGAGATCGTTGATGTGTCTTAAAAAATTGATCCCGTTCTTTCCGCCATTCAGCCACCAATTTTTCTTGGGCCAACTTAAAACTTACCTCATCTAATTCAGTAGCCCACCCCCCCATTAAACCGACGGGAGAGACTATGAAAAAAAGGATGAAAACAAGATAAGCTTTTCTCTTCATCCGTAAGTCTCCAGTCCTTATCTTAACAAAATGGAGGGATAGAATCAAACGAATCCAGAAACCGCTTTCCCATTGATTTTTCTCACTCTTTTATGCAACGATGGTATGTGATGAAAAACCATGAGATCCACGGCTATCTTTATCTCCTTATTGGTTCCACGCTTTGGGGAATATCGAGTGTGGTCGCTAAAGCCCTTTTTAATGTTGGACTCCCTCCTGCTGAATTGATCCTGGTCCGTTTGTCCCTTGCCACGTTCATCTTGTTCGTGGTCCTCCTGATCTATGATCCCAGGCGACTCTCCATTGTTCTCAAAGATCTCCCTTACTTTCTCATCCTGGGAGGGATAGGGGTCACAGGAATGCAATTTTTTTACTACTACACCATTAGCAAGATCCAGGTGGGGCCAGCCATCCTCTTGCAGTACTTACAACCCATCTGGGTTTCCCTTTTCGCTTTCCTCTTTCAAAAAGAGCCTGCCTCTCGGGGAAAAATCATTGCTCTACTGATGGCTGTGGCAGGATGTTATCTGGTGGTGGGAGGATATCAATTCGATCTTCTCCGTCTCAATCGTGTTGGGATTCTCAGTGGCCTGATCGCTTCATTCTTTTTTACCTTCTACACCCTTTACGGAGAGAAGGGACTCAAAACCTATGACCCCTGGACACTCCTTCTTTATGGGTTTGGGATCAGTGCCCTCTGTTATTCGGTCTTTATTTCTCCTGCAAAGATTCTGAAGGACGGTCATTCTTTTAAGGTCTGGATCGCTTTTCTCTATATTGCCATCTTCTCTACTCTGATCCCCTTTGGCTTCTACTTCAAGGGAATCGAAAGAATTCGGGCGACCCGAGCAAGTATTGTTTCAACATGGGAACCTGTTGTGGCAGGGATTGCCGCTTATCTCACGCTGGGGGAAGTTCTTCAACCCCTTCAGATGGTCGGGGGCGTTGGAGTCATCGGGGCTGTGATCCTCCTGCAATTGGCTCGAGAAAAAATCTCCTCTTCGTCCCCTATGGAGATGAGAAAAAAAGAGCAAGATGGTCTATAAAATATTCGCAGATCTTACTGTTCTGGTCCATTTTTTCTGGATTCTTTTCCTCTTCATCGGAGCAATTTGGGGAACGAAGTACCTTGTGGTTAAGGTCTTTCATCTCTTGGGTCTCGTTTTTGCCCTTCTGCTTCACGCTTTCGACTGGATCTGTCCTCTCACCCACCTTGAAGTTTGGCTAAGATCAAAGCATCATCCTGATTTAACTTACATTGGATCATTTATCATTTATTACACAGAAAAAATCATTTATTTAGAAGTATCGTCATCGACACTTCAATGGTTGACCCTCTTGCTCTGCGGATTCAATGGATGGCTGTATTTAAAAAAGCGGGGGAGGAGACATTGAAATCCCAAGGGATAGAAGATAAAATGAAGGGTATGGGAGAATCCTTCGACCGAAGAGTTCAAAAAGATCGAAGAAAAAAACCCACACCAGCCTTAACCTGGTTTACGTTCTTTGGCCAGAGAAGGACGATTCGCAGAAAGGAGGAACATCAAAGAGGAGGCTATGTTGACCGGTATAGCCCTACTCTCTTCTTCTTTTTGGTCCTGATCATTGGGCTCAATGTGTTAGATGCTTTCTTGACCATGCTGATTCTTGACGAAAAAGGATGGGAAGCTAACCCTGTGGTACGGTCCGTGATTGAGCTTTACGGAACAGGATTCTGGGTCTGGAAATTCTTTATGGTCTCTTTCTGTATTGCCCTTCTATGCCTTCACAGTAAGTTTAAACTCGTAAAAGAAATGATCATTCTTTTAAGCGGTCTTTACACTCTGGTGATTGCCTATCAAATCTACCTTCTCCTTCGCTTATGAAGGAGGTTCTAAAACGGAAGGCATTGATTGAAGGAGAATTCGATGCTCGATATCTTTAAAACACTAGTGAAGCTACCGGGCGGGAGTGGATTCGAAGAAAAAGTGATCCAATATGTAGCCGATGAGCTGAAAAAGAACCTCGTAGATGTTTCGATTGATCCGTTGGGAAATGTGGTGGGAAAACTTGGGCAAGGCCAGAGATCTGTCATGATCTGTGCCCATACAGATGAATTGTGTCTCCTGGTAAAATACATAGACCCGAAGGGTTACATCTTCTTCGATCTAAACGGAATGTTTGATGAGAGAGTTTTGCTGAGCACAAAGGTTGATATCTGCACAGACAAAGGGATCTTCACGGGTGTCATCGGAGTCAAGAACCGTCATCTTATGACTTTGGAGGATTTAAGGCGACCTATCTCCGTCTCTGAACTTTGGATTGATGTAGGAGCAGAAACCGACGAAGAGGTAAGGTCCTGGGGAATCGAGATTGGCGATCCGATTGTCTATCATCCCCATTTTCAGCAGGTTGGAAAGGACACCATCATCAGTAAATCAATCGACAATCGAGCAGGATGTGCCATCCTTATCGAACTTGCCAAGAGGATGGAAACGGTAAGAATTGATTATCAGCTCTTTCTCGTGGCCGCTGTTCAGGAAGAAGTTGGTTCCCGAGGAGCCCGGGTCGCTGCCCAAACCCTCTGCCCAGATATAGCGCTTGTGGTTGATACTGTTCCAGCAGCGGATCCAGTTACTCCCCCTCAATTAGCAACCGATGAGTGCGGAAAAGGACCTGTGATTCGCTCTATGGATGTCAACGCGCTTGGACAGGGAACCCTCTATTCGAAAAAGATCAGACAGCGATTGATTACGACTGCTGTCAAACATCGTATCCCTCACCAGAAGGATATCTTCCGGACCTGGACTGACGCTTCGACCATTCACACCTCAGGTAAAGGGATTCCCTCCGGAGGAGTTTACATTCCAAGGCGATACAGCCATTCTCCGGCGGAATTGATCAAGTGGTCCGATGTGGAAAAAACCGCAGATCTTCTCTTTTACTTCCTTAAGGATCTCCGATCAACAGACATCGATGAATTAATTCTAAAAGTTTAAAGGGATCCTACCGTAGGCCATCTTCTTTCTTGGCTTCTTCTTTTTTTAAGCCACCGATTCTTGCGTGAGGCCTTCCTGAATCTGTTACGGCAATCACCACAACGATTTCATCTGGCCGGGGCGCATCTGGAACCCTGACGGTCATGGCATCGAAATGAGTCCGGACAAAGGCGGCATCTTTGTAATGAAGGGGCACGTCAATTTCGGTGCCCGCGCCCCCCATCTTTTTGGCTGATGGGATGATGGCTTTCCCTCCGCCAACTGCCTCTCTAAGAGGTGTTCCAAGTTTGGGGTGAAGGATAGCCGCTGCATGCTCTAATTCCCCGCTGATGCCAACAATTGCCGCCTTCCCATAGCTTTCAGCCTTTTCAGGACCAATCTTTAGGGCTTCAACCGCTTTTTTCCCCAAGATTCCGCCTAAAGCCTCCCCGATATCGATGAGCTCATCCAATTTTTCAACATACTTCCCTGCAAAGGGATTCCTAATGACCGCGATGGCTGCAGCCTTGCGGGTTGGAGGACTGACCTCTTTCCCCCCTTCAATGAGGGTCTCTTCAACGATGGTGATGTATTTTCGGACCTCCATATCTCACCTCCTGAAAGATGCATAGAACATAGCACAAAGGGCTATGGGAAAAACTATAAATATGAGATCAAAGGATTTATAGGATCTGTCCAGACAGTTCTCCCCTGTAAGGCAATAAAAGCTCCGTGGATTAATCCTTTTTGATGGAGCATCGAAGCCTTGGACAGACCTTTTTCCAATGCTTCCTCAACCTTCTTGAGGGGTAAAGGCCCCACTCTGGTCGTTATCCATTGACCGGTGATATCCGTATCAGGGTAAATTTTTTCAGCAAGCGCCCTTGAGATATTTGGATCATCAACAGTGGTAAAATTACCAATGATCGTCGCTGCCGCATCGGCTAAAGAGGCTTTCTTTGCAAGAACAGTGGCTGCCGAAGCGATCCCTTTTGTAAAGCTTCTTCCTCCGAACCCACTGGTAGCAACCCCTTCCATTCCCATGGTCGAATCGATGGTCAGGAGATAGGTGGGCCGAAGGGCTTCAATCTCCACCTTGATGCCGACTCGGGCTACCTCTCCTTCTCTTAATCGAATAGCGATATCGCCTCCATTGTCCACAAGGACTTTTGTCCCCCCCTTTTCATAAACAAAGTCAGCGATCATCTCCGAGATGCTCCCAGCCACAGCAGCCAGAGGCGTCAATTCCTCTTCTCCAAATTCTTTTGTCGCTCTTACCATCCTTTGAAGAACTTCTGGAAATGTGTCCTGGATATCAATCTCCACGGACCTCCTCTTCATCACAGGCAAAAATTTTGATAACTCTTCGAGCAGATGGATGGCATAAAACGCTCCCTCTCTCGCTAAAGAGGTGAGAACTTTTTCATACTCGTGGACCGAAATAGACATCCGCATGGGTCCATAATCCACGAGGATGGCTCCGTAGGGAAGTTGTTGAATCCCGTTGAAATCTTGCTCTCTATTTGCTTTGTGGCTCTTGGTCATATGGAACCCTTGATCTCATTCAACACGTCTTCTAACTTCCGAATGGCCTCCTGATGTCCTCCGATCTCGAGATAGTCTTCCAATCTCATCGTATATTCGAGAGGGACAACCGTAGCAGGTGTTGGCACATAGGTAAATGCCTTGACCATCACCTTCTCCACATCCACCATAAATGTGATTCCCCCGCCTGGCAGAATATAAGTGGGTGCCCCTCCCACAGTCAGCTTTGCACGATTCTGATGGATGGCCTGATTTAGCTTTACAGGAATTTTTGTAACCCCCGCTCTCGCACTCCCACCGGCTCCCCCCACATAGAGGGCTGAAACCCTCGAAGGTTGACAGGTGGCCGCCATCATTTCGATCGCCCCCTTTGCCTCTGGGGTTAACTCGATTTCAATAAAATCCCCCTTTTCGTTGAGGCGAAACATGGAAGCCTTCTCTGCCGTTGTTTCCGTAATGAGTACGGTCATCCCTGGTTTCGTCGTGTTCGGATCAAAACCTTCGATGATCTCTAAAGGATGCTCAATAGGCGTGCCTCCCCATCCCTTCCCATGCTCTCCAAAATAACGACCAGGGGTCGACCGCCTTGCCCTCAAACGAATGCCACTGTATCGGGCACCCAACTCCCTTCCAGCCGCATGTTCTGTAAACTGCCCGATGAGATGGGAGTCCAGAACAATCACCTCATCAGCAGCTTTCAGATAATATCTCCCGAAGAGACCCATGGAGGCACTCCCACAACCGACCCGCATCCTTTTTCCTTCTTCTCCGTTGATGATAGGAGTTTTGCCAACTTGAAGCTTTAGCTCAGCTCCCCCTTCCACTTTGAGCACAACCTCTTTACGGTTGGCAATATCAACAATCATCCGAGCAACGGTCAATCCGTCTTTTCCTGTAAGCAGATTAACCCCTCCCAGAGAAAGAATCTTCGACCCATATTCCTCTGTGCAGAGATGGCCCACTCTCTTTTTTCCAATAAGTACAGAAGCACCCTCTTGACCGATGTTTTTATCCGTATCTATCTTCACTTTGATGCCGCTGTAACTCAACGGAGCCTCAGTGACCACTGTAACCACATCAATGCCATCCACTTCAGACTGAACAATGTAAGGGGCAGGTTTTGTATCAGGATAGGTCGTTCCTGCGCCTATGCCAGTAATCAATGGTCTTCGAATCGCTCCTTCATGATCATTCCCTACAATGTCACTCACATCTTGATAACGTTGAAGCGGAATATTTCGGACCAGTTCTCCATTCCGGTTGATAAATCGTTGGCAGGCTCCCGTATGGTTTAATTGGATCAGACAGTTGATCGGACAGGATTTACATTGAACGCCTGTTCGTTCGGGCTTTAACACTTCTTTGATCGCATCAACAGGACAGACCTTTGTACAGGCTTTACAATCCGCACAGAGATCGGAAATGGATGCTTTTTTCTTTTTCTTTTTCTCCCCGAGAAGCGTAATGGCAGATAGTGGACAAGTCTCCACACAGAGACCACATCCAATACAGGTTTCCCAATCAACAATCATGTCAACCCCTTTTTTCGTAAGGTGTGAGGTGTTAAGCGTAAGTGGGTTTTACGCCTCGTTTGACGTTTCACGGCTTAGGGTTTCGTTATAGTCATTTTTCGATTGGGCGGTGGTGTATTTCGGCTTATGCCGATCTTCATGACGCCATCAATCCATACCCCTGCAATACCCGGAATATCTCCTGCTTCAATGGCCGAAAGGGCATCCTTTCCCACGGATCCCATTGGCGCATCCATAATCACAAAATCGGCCTCTCTTCCAACTTCAATGATACCCCGATTGAGCCGATAGACTCTGGCAGTATTGCCTGTTGCCATGGCAATGGCTTCCTCAGCTTTCACCCCGCAAAGGGAAGCAAGAAAATTGATAACCCGAAGTATCCCAAGTGGAATGACCCCCGTTCCAGAGGGGGCGTCGTTTCCGATGATCACCCGTGAATAGGCTTTCACCTCTTTAACGATCTTCATCACCTCCACGATCATCTTTGGATTTCCACAATGAACAATTTCCAGGATGAGGTCTGTATGCCGGATCAATTTTTCAGCTTCTGAAATGGAGACCGCAGTTGGACCGCCGTTGATATGAGAAACGATATCTGGGCCGGCAGCAATCACATCCTCTGCAGGAACCGTCGTGCTTCCGGGAATCGAGGTCCCTCCAGTATGCATCATCACAATCATTCCGTTTTTTTGGGCCCACTTAACCATAGGAGCAGCTTCTTTTGGGCTCTTAATTCCCCCAAGCCCTATCTCCGCGACAACTTTGACACCCTCTTTTGCCAGTTCTTCGAAATCTTTCTCTTGAAGTCCAGGTTCGAGAATAATGCTTCCTCCAAGCACCTTAACCCCTGCGGGTCTTGCATTTTCAAACGATTTGGCTGCGAGGATGGCAAGCGCCTTTGTCCCGGCCACATCTTTTGGTCTGCCAGGCAGATGGACCTCTCCGGCCGAAATCGCTGTGGTTACCCCTCCATGGAGAGAAGATTCTATGAAATCAAGCATCTTCTGTCTGGGAGTAAAATCACCTAATACTGGATGACAGTGGGAATCAATCAAACCAGGAGTGAGGGTCATGCCTCCGATATCAATGATTTGATCTACTCCCTTGGTTTCCAATTCTTTTTCGTTCCCTATGCCTCGAATCAACCCTCCTTCAATAAGAAGGGCCTTCCCGCTCAGAATAGGGTTTGAAATATCACCAGAAACCAATGTTCCAATATTTTTAATCAACAGGGCTGCCATGTTTTTCCTCCTCTTTTACTTTTTTTAACCGCTTCGAGTACCCTCTCCAGATTAGCCGGTAAATGATAAATCCTCTCCCCTATGGCATCCGCAATGGCATTTAAAATAGCGGGTGCTGAAGGAATAAGGGCCGGCTCCCCTACCCCTTTGGCTCCAAAGGGACCACTGGGTTCTCTGTCTTCCACAAGAATCGGGATCACTTCCGGAACATCTTTCGAAGTTGGAATGAGGTAATTTACAAAAGAAGTTGTCTCTCCCGGGATATATTCTTCCATGAGAGCGAAGCCCACGCCCATTGCGACCCCACCGATGATTTGCCCTACGATATTTTGTGGATGTATCGCTTTTCCAACATCATGGCACGCCACCACTCGAATCACCTTGACCTTGCCTGTTTCGGTATCCACCTCCACTTCGGCCAGGTGGGTTGCAAACGCATAGGTCGCATAGGGAGCTCCCTGACCTGTTTGGGGATCCAGTTTTCTTGTTTCAGGGTCATAGCTCCCTTCCCCCTTAAATCTCTTCTGTGTTCTCTTGGCAATTTCTCTTATGGGTAAGGAAATGCATCGTTTCTTGCGATGTCTTACCTCTCCATCTTCAACAAAAAGGTCCGCCTCATCTTCCTGAAGAAAAGAGGCTGCCTCTCTCAGAATTTCCTGTTTTAAATGCCTTATAGCCTGGAGGACAGCATTCCCTGAGATATAAGTCTGGCGGCTTGCGGATGTGGCTCCAGCATCGGTTGTGAAGGCCGTATCAGCCCGAATGAGTTTAATTTCTTGTATCGGAACTCCCAGTGCTTCTGAGGCCATCTGAAGAAGCACGGTATCCGAACCCTGTCCGATATCCGCTACCCCCGTTAGAAGTCGAACTTCTCCGTTCGGTAAAATCTCTATCTGGGCTGTCGAGGGATTTGCAATTCCTGTATTACCGATACCATACCACATTGAACCAATCCCGATGCCTCTTCTGAGATGAGGTCTTGGAGAATCGCATGAAACAGAAATCAACTGATCTCTCCATGTTTTCACTCTCCGGAGGGACTCCCCGATTCCAACACTTGCCATCAGGCTCTGTCCCGTTGCGGTTTCTGAACCGATGGTCAAGGCATTCTTAAGGCGAAAATCGATCGGGTCCATTTGAATCGCCTTGGCGAGAAGGTCCATTTGAGATTCATGAGCAAAAGCGATCTGAGGAACCCCAAAGCCCCTCATGGCGCCTGACCATGGATTATTGGTGTAAGCCATACGGCTTCTCACCTTTATATTCGGGACTTGGTAGGGGCCAGTGGCATGAACTGCTGACCGAATCCCTACGGTTGCGCCATAGGAGGCATAAGCTCCGGTATCCCCTAAAATCTCCACCTCAATAGCGGTCAGTCTCCCATCCTTCTTTGCTCCACTTTTGTATCGTATGGTTAACGGATGGCGTTTAGAAATAACATCAAAAACTTCTTCCCGTGAGTAAACGATTCGAACGGGTCTTTTGAGATGGTAAGTGGCAAGGGCAAGAAGACATTGTACCGTGATGTCGAGCCTTCCACCAAATCCGCCTCCCGTGGCACACTGAATGATTCGAACTTTCTCAAGAGGCAACGAAAGAACTCCTGCCACTTCTTTCTGATCGTAATGAACGTTTTGAGAGGGACAGACTACCGTTACCCTTCCCTCTTCATCCATAAACCCAATCCCTGCATCTGGCTCCATATAGGCATGGTCAACCCATGTCGTCTCGTAAAGTTCCTCAACGATTACCTCCGCCTCTTTAAACCCTGCAACAACATCACCTTTAACGACTTGAAATTCGATCAGAAGGTTTCCATGGTCATGGATGAGAGGAGCATGGGGTTTAAGGGCTTCCTCAGGGGTGTGGACAGAGGGTAAATCTTCGTAGAGAATTTCTACCTTTTTAACGGCCTCTTCAGCCGCTTCTATGGTTTGAGCGGCAACGATTGCCAGTGGATCACCCACATATCTGACCCGGTCTGAAACAAGGACGGGTTGATCTTTCGTAATGGTCCCAACTAAATGCTTCCCCGGGATATCCTGGGCTGTAAAAATTCTCTCGACGCCTTTGACCCTACTGGCCTCTTCTGTTTTGATCTTAATAACCTTTGCGTGATGTTTTGTACTTCGAACCACCTTCAGGTGAAGAGGAGAACTCACAGAAAGATCTGCACCAAATTGTGCCACACCTCGAACCTTGTTGTTTGCATCTACTTTGGGGATATCAATACCTATTTGTTTGATTGGCATTGTTGCATCGCCTCTCGCATGGCTCTCAAAAAGAGGGCTTCGATGACAGGAGCTTTATAGGAGGTGGAAGGGCGTATTCCACTTCTTTTCACGATCGCTTCTGAAACTTTACATGCGGCTGCCCTCAATAGATCCTCTTCAGGAGACCGACCTTCCAGAAATGTCTCAACCTCCTCTAATCGATCTGGCACGGGTAAGACTGCGCCCGGTGAAAATCGAAAATCGCTGATGTTTCCGTCTCTCATCCGGAAGAGAAGCGCCAAGCTCATTCTTGCTATAGCCATTGCCTCTCTTCTTGCCAATCTATGAAAAGAGCAACAGGTATCTTGTGAAAGTTTCTTAAACTGAATTCGGACTAAAAGTTCATCAGGTTTCAGTGCCGATTTGTAAGGGCTTTCTAAAAGCTGCCGAACGGGAACCTCCCGTTCACTTTCTGAAGAAACGACTCTTCCTACCGCATTTAGCACCATTAAAGCCGGGAGTGTATCCGCAGCCGGAGAAGCATTAATAATATTTCCTCCGATGGTCCCGAGATTTCTAATTTGTGGCGAACCAATTTGAGAGGCGGCTTTTGCGAGGACACTTCCATATCGTTTTACAATGGAAGAATCTGAAATCTCTGAATGAGTCACGGTCGCCCCTATAGAAAGAGTTCCATCCGATTCTTCTATTCCTTTAAGTTCTTCAAGACATGTGACATCAACAAGCAGGTCAGGTTTCTCTTCTTCATTTCGCAGGCGGATAACCAGATCGGTTCCACCCGCAATGACTTTTGCTTTTCCTTTTGCCTCCCCTAACAGTCGGCAGGCCTCTTTAAGTGTCTTCGGAGTTTGATAGTCGAAAGGAAGAATCATATCAACACAATAGGTCATCAGGATACCAGATCCTGAGAGCATCAGGATACTACGAAGAACAATACCCGATATTCTGATGTCCTGATATCTCAAATCCTGGTCCCCTGTTCATCTTTTAACCTTTTCTCCAACGCGTTGAATCGCTTCTATGATCTGCTGGTATCCTGTACACCGGCAGAGATGACCTGAGATGGCTTCTTTCACCTCTTCCTTGTCCGGGTGTGGTTTATCCTCTAAGAGGGCTTTGGCAGACATCAAGATGCCAGGAGTACAGAATCCACATTGAACCGCACCATGTTGAATGAAAGATTTTTGAAGTGGATGAAGAGAATCTTGGCTTGCTAACGCTTCTACTGTTTCTATACTTTTCCCCTCTGCCTTCGGAGCCAGGATGAGGCAGGCATTAACCGGTTTCCCATTCATCAAGACCGTACACGCTCCGCATTCTCCAATCCCACACCCCTCCTTCGTGCCTGTCAGTCCTAATGTTTCTCGAAGAACCCGAAGGAGTGTCCAATGAGGAGGAACCATCACGTGTATCATTCTCCCGTTCAGGGTAAACCTAAGGTTGACTTCCATCTTATATCTCGAATTTAACTCGCCAAAAGCTTAGAGAAACGTTTCACTTGGGTTGAGAGAAAAATCTTTTAGCTTCATCCCTCAACTCTTTCTTTACGGGACGCTCTTCAGACCTTTCACATTACTTCTTTGAATACTTCATAGCAAACCCGTCGTCGAGAGATTTTGCTGTTCCACGGAGCGAAGAATGCCACCGGCTGATAATCACTTTCTTGTCCGTATAAAAATCTATGGCCTCATTGGCGCGTCCTCGAATGTCGCCAAACATTGAGATTTTTCTTCCACCGACAGGAAAATAAGCAATGGGAGCGGGAGTGCCAATATTAATCCCTACCTGTCCAACTTGAACCGACCGGGCAAATTCACGGGCCCAACCTCCGTTCTCAGTGTAAATGTTTGCTGTATGACCATACCGACTCTGATTGATCACATGAACCCCCTCTGCCAAATCCTTAACCTTCTTTAAGCAACGGACCGGTCCAAACACTTCAATCTGGAAGATACGCATCTCTGGTTCTGCTTCTAAAACCGTTGGGCCAAGAAAGTATCCTTTCGGGTATTTTTCCACTTTGGAATTCCTGCCATCGAGAAGCAACCTTGCTCCATCTTTGACCCCTTGGTCAATTTCAGTCAATAGTTCGTTCAAAGCATCCTTAGAGACAACCGGTCCGAGCGTGACTCCCGTATCCATTCCATAGCCGAGAATAAGTTTTTTTGAGAGCTCAATAAATTTTTCCTTGGCTTTTTCATAGACCTTTTCAACAGCCAGCACATTTGACACAGCAAAACATCGCTCTCCAACATGACCGAAACAAGAATCCACTACGTTCTGCATCACCTCATCGAGAATGGCGTCTTCCGCAATCAGGACATGGTTCTTGGCCCCTCCCTGACACTGGGCTCTCTTACCATGGTTGATCGCTGTTTTATAAACCCGTTCCCCCACCTCTGAGGATCCCACAAAAGAGACCCCTGCCGTTCCAGGATGAGTAATTAAAGCCTCTCCCACACCACTACCCGAGCCATGCAACAGATTGAGAACACCCTTAGGAAACCCGCACTCCTCCGCAATCTCAAAAATTCGAGTAATCGTCATGGGGCAAAGACGGCTCGATTTGACGATGACCGTGTCCCCTGCCGCAAGGGCCCATACAAAGTAAAGGGCAATCATCGCAGGAAAGTTAAAAGGCGGAAGGAAGACAAAAACACCGAGAGGCTCACGAATGTACATGGTATCCACTCCCGTCCCAACATCCTCCGCATGACTCCCTTTGAGCAGTTCCGGTCCTGCACAGGCGTGTTCCACATATTCCATGGCTCGGGTCATCTCACCCCTGGCGTCTGCGAGGGTTTTTCCATTTTCATTCACAATATATTCTGCGATTTCATCAAGATGTTTTTGCAGCCTCTCGTGGAACTGGAAGAGCATTTTTGCCCTTCGGGGAGGCGGGGTCGTCCTCCAGGCCCAGAAAGCTTCCTGAGCCACTCTCACAGTGCGATCAATTTCGTCCGGAGTCGTTTCGGGACAGAGGGCAATCACCTCGTCTGTTGCCGGATTCCTCACCTCAAGCCATCGGTTTGTTTTCGATTCCACCCATTGCCCATTGATAAAGTTTTTCAGTCTTCTTGTTTCCAT
>CALLAL010000019.1 GCA_938002255.1 uncultured bacterium | reverse complement strand
TCGGACGACGGATGTGACGGGGGTGGCGACGTTGCCGGAGGGGGTGGAGATGGTGATGCCTGGGGATAATGTTCAGTTGATGGTGGAGTTGATTACGCCGATTGCGATGGAGAAGGAGTTGCGGTTTGCGATTCGAGAGGGGGGGCGAACCGTGGGCGCCGGTGTCATCAGTGACATTCTCGAATAGCTGCCCTGAAAACCTTTCATATGGAGTAGATTGAATGCGAAATATTTTGAATTTGGCCTGTACGGAATGTAAAAGAAGGAATTACTCCACCACAAAGAATAAAAAGACAACTCCAGATAAACTGGAGTTAAAGAAGTATTGCCGTTTCTGTCGTAAACATACGGTCCATAAAGAGACCAAATAAATCTCAGGGAGAGGATGGAGACTGGAAATCTGGGACGAATCGTCCAGAGGGGATTAGGCCCTCTCATATTACAAGCCAAACAATCCTCAACCCTCCATCCCGAGATGGGGAAAAGAGGCCAGTAGCTCTAACGGATAGAGCACCGGACTCCAAATCCGGGTGTTGGGGGTTCGAATCCCTCCTGGCCTGCCATAAACTCATCTCACTGATTTGGCAGGTGGTTGCAGTTTTTAGATTTGAGTAATAGGAACACTTGATGGATTTCTCGATAGTCATCTCAAAAGGCCGAGAAAAAATGAGGTGACGTAATATGAGGGGTTTGTCTCAGAAAGAGCGGTTAGAATGGCGTTTCCTTTAAGAGATCAATTTGAGAGGGCAAAGCAGTTTTTAAGAGAAGTTAAGACAGAGTTGAAAAAGGTGACCTGGCCATCCCGAAGAGATACGCTTGCCGGAACGGCTGTGGTGCTTGTCGCGGTTTTTATCATTGCTCTTTTTTTAGGAATCGTCGATTCAGGACTTTCCAGTCTTGTCCGCGAATTATTGAAGAGGGCAGCCAGCTAGCTTTAGGTCAACTCCTTGCTCGTCCGTCGTATTTTAGAAGCCGGAGAAAGTCGCGATCATGGCACACCAATGGTATGTGGTTCATACCTATTCAGGTTTTGAAAACAGGGCAAAACAGAATTTAGAGGAGCGAATTAAGAATCTTGGAAAGGACAAGTATTTTTCCTCCATCTTAGTTCCTACAGAAACCGTGGTGGAAATGTCGAAAGGGAAAAAGAAGACTTCCCAGCGAAAAATTTTTCCGGGATATTTATTGGTTCAGATGGAGTTAAACGAGGAAACCTGGCATATTGTGAAGGAGACGCCGAAAATCACTGGTTTTGCAGGGGACAGTACCAAACCCCTCCCTCTTTCAGAGAAAGAGGTCGAGGACATTCTTTCCCAGATGAAGGAGGGGGTTTCCAAAGCCAAACCCAAGGTCTCTTTCAATGTGGGAGACAGCGTTCGAGTGATTGATGGTCCCTTTGTCAATTTTATCGGGACCATTGAAGAGGTCAAACCAGAGAAAAGGAAACTGAAAGTCTTAGTTTCGATTTTTGGAAGATCGACCCCAGTCGAATTGGATTTTATCCAGGTGGAAAAAAATTAAGGGGGTCAGAGGAGTAGGTTATGGCAAAGAAAGTGGTCGGGATGGTCAAACTTCAAATTCAGGCAGGACAGGCCAATCCATCTCCTCCTGTAGGCCCAGCTTTAGGCCAGCACGGGGTAAACATCATGGAGTTTTGCAAGGCGTTTAATGCCCGCACCCAGGGACAGGAAGGAATGATCATCCCCGTCATCATCACAATCTACTCGGATCGTTCCTTTAATTTCGTCACTAAAACGCCCCCTGCAGCGGTTCTCTTAAAGAAGGCGGCTAAGATCGTCAAAGGATCAGGGGAACCGAATCGAACCAAGGTTGGCAAGGTGACGAAAGACCAGGTGAGAGAGATCGCTCAGCTCAAAATGAAAGATCTCAACGCCGTGGACTTGGAGGGGGCCATTCGAACCATTGAGGGGACCGCCCGGAGTATGGGGCTTGAAATTATTTGAGAGAAGGAAGATGGCACATCGAGGAAAAAAATATTTAGAGGCAAGAAGCAAAGTTGATCGCAATAAGAGATACGAGTTGGAGGAAGGAGTGAAACTCCTCTTAGAAACGGCCTATGCCAAGTTTGACGAAGGAGTTGATCTGGCTGTCCGTCTTGGTGTTGATCCTAAGAAACCGGATCAGATGGTTCGCGGGACAGCTGTTCTTCCTCATGGGACAGGGAAACAGGTAAGGGTTTTGGTGTTTGCCAAAGGCCCAAAAGAAAAAGAGGCTCTCGATGCAGGAGCGGATTATGTGGGAGCTGAAGACCTCATCGAGAAGATTTCAAAAGGATGGTTAGACTTTGATAAAGCCATTGCTACACCAGACCTCATGGGTCAGGTCAGCAAATTAGGAAAGATTTTGGGACCTCGAGGGCTCATGCCTAACCCAAAGGTCGGCACCGTCACGTTTGATCTGGAAAGGGCGATCAAAGAGATCAAGGCCGGCAAGGTCGAATTTAAAGTGGAGAAAGCGGGAGTGGTGCATGTTCCGGTTGGGAAAGTCTCTTTTGGCCTCCAACGGCTCTTAGAGAATATTAAGACACTTCTGGACGTGATCCTTCGAGCAAAACCCCCGACCAGTAAAGGTGTCTACCTCAAAAGCATTGCGTTATCTACCACCATGGGCCCGGGAATTAAAATCGATCCCAGCCAGATAAGAGGAGTTTTAAAAGCGTAATTTAAAAACCCAAGAATGTTTAAGAAAAGGATTGGGTTCTATTCTGTAATAGACCTCCTCGTCTTTAGAGAGGGCCTCATGAAGGAGGGAGCATTCGTTGTGAATAGAAATGAGAAGAGACAGATTGTAGAAGATTTTAATAAGAAGATTGAGGGATTTCAGGCCGCGGTTCTTACCCATTATCGAGGGCTTAACGTCGAGCAGATGAACACACTGAGACGACGTTTAAGAGAGGAAAACATTTCCTATCACGTGGTCAAAAACACAATGATTAAGTTGGCGGCCAAGGGCACGGATTTAGAAAAACTGAACGATTATTTTAAGGGGCCAACCGCCATCGCCATTTCACATGGTGATCCTGTTTCTCTGGCAAAGATACTTTCCGAATTCGTCAAAATACAGCCACAATTAGAGATTAAAGTAGGCTTGGTTCAAGGAAGAGTAACCCCCCCCGATGAATTAAAAGCTTTAGCCACTATGCCTTCTCGGGAGATCCTGATGGCCCAACTGCTTGGCGGGATTCAGGCGCCAGCACAGGCATTAGCAGGAGTCATTCTCAGTGGACTTCAACAGGTCGTAGGATTGCTCCAGGCCCGTGTTGATCAATTGGCTGAATCTGAAAAAGAACAATAGGGAAGATCGACGTCAACGTTGTCAAGGAAGACGGGGAGAACATCCCGTATGCTCATTAAACAGATAGGAGGTTTTTTCGATGGCGGATATCCAGAAAATTGCAGAAGAAATTAGCATGCTCACCTTATTAGAAGCCAGGGATCTTGTCAAAGTTTTAGAGGAGAAGTTGGGAGTTAAGGCAGCGGCTCCGATGGCTGTGGCAGCGATTCCAGCAGCAGGAGCAGGAGCGGGTGCAGAAGCAGCGCCCAAAGAAGAAAAGACCGAATTTGACGTGATTCTGACCGGTTTTGGCGACAAAAAGATTCAGGTCATCAAGGTGGTTAGGGAACTGACCGGGTTGGGGCTGAAAGAGGCAAAAGATCTGGTGGAAGGGGTTCCGAAACCTGTCAAAGAAGGCGTCACCAAAGAAGAAGCCATGGCAATGAAGAAGAAATTAGAAGAGAGTGGCGGAACGGTAGAAGTCAAATAAGTGACGGGCTCCATTACTGGGAAACATCGCAGAATATTTCCCGTAAGGGCTCGTTGTGGTCGTTGCGGAACCCAAACGTGCAGTAGGTGTTTTTGAAAGGGCAATCCTTCATTCATGTCATATAGTTTCTCCCAACCCAACATCGTTCGATCCATGGCGATGGAGGGAGCGGCTATATGATTGAGGCTGTGCACTTACGAAAAAACGAAATGAGGCACCAGGTGGTCTCTTCCCAGAAGGACCTATTCCTTGTTGCAGGAAAAGTCTTTAGGGAGGAGACTTTTTATTTCAAGAAGGAGTGACTATGGGCATGATCGTTCCTATTTATCGCCGTTATCGTAAGAACTTTTCAAAGATTAAAGAGGTCCTTGAGATTTCCAATTTAATCGACGTTCAGAAGAGATCTTACGAAAAATTTTTACAAGCCAATGTGGATCCAGAAAACCGAGAACCGATCGGTCTACAGGGGGTTTTTAAAACGGTCTTCCCCATCAAAGATTTTTATGAAACCGCCTCTCTCGAATTTGTCAACTACCGGTTTACCGAACCCAAGTACGATGTCGAAGAATGCCTCCTGAGAGGAATGACTTATGCGGCTCCCATCAAGGTGACCGTTCGTTTAGTGGTCTGGGATATCGATGAAGAGACGAAGGCAAAAAGCATTAAAGCGGTGAAAGAACAGGAGGTCTATTTTGGTGAAATTCCTCTGATGACAGAAAATGGAACATTTATCATCAATGGCACAGAACGGGTCATTGTGAGCCAGCTCCATCGTTCTCCTGGCGTCTTTTTTGACCAAGATCAGGCCAAACCCCATTCCGGTGGAAAGATCCTTTACTACGCCCGAATCATTCCCTATCGAGGGTCTTGGATCGATTTTGAGTTTGACCAGAAGGACCTTCTCTATGTGCGAATTGATAGGCGACGGAAAATCCCTGTCACCGTCTTCCTCCGGGCCCTAAAATATACCGGCCAGGAGCTCCTCGACTATTTTTATCGGAAGGAGAAGATCGTCTGCAAAAAAGGGAAATTCGCCAAAGAAGTGTCTAAGGACGTCCTCGTTGGGCAGAAGGCAACGATTGACATTCTTGATCCAGAAACCCATAAGGTGATCCTTAAGAAACACCGACGGATCACTGAAGAGTCCTTCAAGAAACTGGAAATGACAAAAATTACCACCATCCCTGTAGAGCCAGAGGATCTTCTGGGCAAATATCTGGCGCGGGATGTGGTCGACCCCGAGACCGGTGAGGTGATTGCGGAGTATAACGAAGAAGTGACAGAGAAATTTCTCGAACAGGTGAAAGAGAGGAAGATTGATGGATTTGAGGTCCTCTTCATCGATAATATTAATGTCAGCTCTTCCTTACGGGACACTTTGGTCATCGATAAGATCGAGCTAACCCGGGAGGAAAGAGAAAAGCTATACCGGGAAGAGCCGGGCAAATCCATTCGGGAAAAAGAGGCTGAACGGGCTCTGATTGACATCTATAAAAGGCTACGCCCGGGAGATCCACCCACCATCGAAACGGCGATCAACCTCTTTCATAATCTCTTCTTCAATCCAGAGCGATACGATCTTTCCAAAGTAGGCCGGATGAAAATGAACCATAAACTTGGGTTGAAGGGCAATCCACCTAAAATTTTAGTGTTTACAGAGAAATGGAAAAAAGAAGCCCTGGAGGCTGGAGCTACCTATGCGGGAGGCAAAGAATTGATCGACCGCATTCTGGAAGGATGGCTCGATTTTGACGAAGCCATTGCCACGCCTGAAATGGCCGATGAGATTCAACGGGTGACGAAGGTTCTCCATCCTATGGGGATGATGCCCTCGTTCAAGGACGGGACCATCACAGAGGATGTTCGAGGAAAGATCCGAAAGATTCTTGAAGATGATAAAACGACGCTCCGAAGACGGGATATCCTGGAAGTGGTCAAGTATTTGATTCGATTAAAAGATGGGCATGGATCGGTGGATGATATCGACCATTTAGGAAACCGGCGCGTCAGAACTGTGGGAGAGCTCCTTGAGAATCAGTACCACATTGGATTGGTCCGGATCGAAAGGGCGATCAAAGAACGTATGAGCCTTCAGGATATCGAGACTCTCATGCCTCACGATTTGATCAACTCCAAACCCCTTTCGGCTGTGATCAAAGAGTTTTTTGGTTCCAGTCAGCTTTCTCAGTTTATGGATCAGACGAATCCCCTCTCTGAGATTACTCACAAACGGAGGCTTTCCGCTTTGGGGCCGGGAGGACTCACACGAGAAAGAGCCGGGTTTGAAGTCAGAGACGTACATCCAACCCATTATGGCCGAATCTGTCCTATCGAGACGCCAGAAGGACCCAATATCGGCCTCATCACTTCACTCAGCACCTACGCTAGAGTGAACGATTACGGTTTCATCGAGACGCCTTATCGAGAGGTCATTAATGGAAAGGTGACCAACCATATTCGATATCTCTTTGCCTTAGACGAAGAAGAAGAGATCAATGGTCAAAAACCGGCGATTGCCCAGGCGAACGTTCCCATCGATCGTGATGGCAGGTTTTTGACCCCCCTGGTTTCTGCAAGACGTGGGGGAGAATTTGTGATGGTCAAGTCAGAGGAGATACGCTACATGGACGTTTCACCAAAACAATTGGTGAGCGTTGCCACTTCTTTGATTCCTTTCCTCGAGAATGACGATGCCAACCGGGCCCTGATGGGATCGAATATGCAGCGCCAGGCCGTTCCTCTTTTGAGGACCGATGCCCCGCTGATCGGGACAGGTATGGAAGGCATCGTCGCGAGAGACTCAGGGGTGGCGATCGTTGCCAAACGGGATGGGGTGGTGGAGGACGTGGATGCCTCTCGCATCGTCATCCGTGCCGACGAGGATGGTCAAAACGTCAATGATTCTGGGGTCGATATCTACACGTTGATTAAATATAAACGTTCAAACCAGAATACCTGTATCAATCAGAAACCCATCGTCCAGGTTGGAGAGCGGGTGAAGAAAGGGGAGATCATTGCGGATGGACCAGCGACCCATATGGGGGAGCTGGCTCTTGGCCAGAATGTTCTGGTCGCCTTCATGCCTTGGGGTGGATATAATTTTGAGGATTCTATTCTCATCAGTGAAAGGTTGCTTAAAGACGATATCTACACCTCCATCCACATTGAAGAATTTGAATGTACGGCCCGGGACACCAAATTGGGTAAGGAGGAGATCACCTGTGACATCCCGAATGTGGGTGAAGAGGCTTTGAAAGATTTAGATGAGAGCGGTATTGTTCGAATCGGTGCAGAGGTAAAACCCGGTGATATCCTGGTTGGGAAAGTGACCCCAAAAGGAGAGACTCAGCTCTCCCCAGAAGAGAAGCTTCTTCGGGCGATTTTTGGAGAGAAGGCGGGGGATGTGAGAGACACCTCTCTTCGCGTTCCCCATGGGATTGAAGGGATTGTGATTGACGCAAAGGTCTTCTCAAGGAAGGGCCAGGAGAAGGACGAGAGGATGAAGGCGATTGAAGAACAGGAGAGGGCCCGATTGCTGAAAAACCAGGCCGATGAGATTCGAATCATTCAAAACAGCACCCGACGAAAAATCGGTAAATATTTAATCGATAAAAAAGCGGCACGCCGGATTGCCGATGAGAAGAAAAATCGAATTTATTTAGAAGCCAAGGAACGCATCAAAGAGGAACACCTCATGAGTATTCCTTTTGACCGTTTGAGGGAGATCGATGTGATGGAAGGGAAAAAGGTCATCCCCGAAGTCCACAAGTTTCTCGATTATGCCGAACTTCAGATCAATGTGGTCAAAGGGGTCTTCGGCGATAAGCTGGCCAAATTGAAAAAGGGAGATGAATTGGCTCCTGGTGTCATTAAAGCGGTGAAGGTTTACATCGCCATGAAGCGAAAATTATCGGTGGGCGACAAGATGTCAGGCCGGCATGGGAACAAGGGGATTATTTCTCGGGTTCTACCAGAAGAAGACATGCCTTTTCTCGAGGATGGAACGCCGGTGGATGTAGTTCTCAATCCCTTGGGTGTTCCTTCCCGAATGAATGTCGGCCAGATCCTCGAAACTCACCTTGGATGGGCCGCCAAAGGGTTGGGTTGGAAGATCGCTGATTATTTACAGACGAGTTACAATCCTAAAATTCTTCGGAGGAGAATCAAAGAAATCTACTCATCCAAAGAGGTGAATGAATATCTGGAACAGGCTACCGATGAAGAGATTGTCGAACTTGCCAGAACGTTAGGAAAGGGAATCTATATGTCTGTGCCCGTCTTCGACGGAGCTTCTGAGGAGGAGATCAAAGATCACCTCTCGAAAGCAGGGCTTCCCGTGAGTGGGCAGACCATTCTCTATGATGGAAAAACGGGCGAGCCTTTTCATCATAAGGTGACCGTCGGATATATGTATCTCCTCAAACTCCACCATCTAGTGGACGACAAAATTCATGCTCGATCCATTGGCCCTTACTCCCTGGTGACTCAGCAACCTCTTGGGGGAAAGGCTCAGTTTGGAGGGCAACGTCTGGGCGAGATGGAGGTTTGGGCTCTTGAGGCCTATGGGGCGGCTCATTCTCTTCAAGAATTTCTGACGGTCAAATCGGATGATGTGGCCGGACGGACTCGTGTTTATGAAGCCATTGTCAAGGGAGAACATACCCTGGAGTCTGGACTTCCAGAGTCTTTCAACGTTTTGGTCAAAGAGTTACAGAGTCTCTGTCTCGATACGGAATTATTAGAAGAGAAGAGGGAAGAACTTTAAAACCCTAAACGATGGACGATGAATGATGACCCCTCCGATGTGTAGGGATTATCGTTCTGGGTTTACCGTCCAACGTTCTAAAAAGGAGGACCCCCTTGGAAGATTATCTATCTTTTTTTGAAAAAGGAAAAACCCCGATCAATTACAATGCCATCCGTATTTCCATCGCCTCACCCGAGAAGATTGAAACGTGGTCCCATGGAGAGGTGAAAAAACCAGAGACCATCAATTATCGTACGTTTAAACCAGAGAGAGAAGGCCTCTTCTGTGCCAAGATTTTTGGTCCCACCAAGGATTACGAATGCAATTGCGGAAAATATAAACGGATGAAACATCGAGGAATCGTCTGCGAAAAATGCGGCGTGGAGGTCATCCAGTCCAAGGTGAGACGGGAAAGGATGGGGCATATCCGCTTGGCGACTCCGGTGGCCCATATCTGGTTTCTCAAATCGATTCCGAGTAAGATCGGCATTCTTGCCGATATGACCCTTCGAGAGTTGGAACGTATCCTCTATTTCGAGGCTTATCTTGTCCTGGATGGAAAGGGAACCCCCCACAAAAGAGGGGAGATTCTCTCGGAAGAGAGATATCGGGAAGCGAAAGAAAAATATGGAGACAGTCTGGTTGTCTCGCAGGGGGCTGAGGCGATTCGTGAGTTGCTCAAAAACACCGATGTCAAGGAACTTTCGAAGAAGCTCCGAAACGAGATGAAAGAAACAACGTCAGAAGCGAAAAAGAAGCGTCTCGCAAAACGGTTGAAGATCATCGAATCGTTTCTCGAATCGGGAAATAAACCGGAGTGGATGATTCTTGAGGTCATTCCGGTCATTCCCCCGGATCTCCGTCCTTTGGTTCCTTTGGATGGAGGTCGATTTGCAACTTCGGATTTGAACGATCTTTACCGCAGGGTGATCAATCGAAATAACCGTCTGAAGCGCCTCCTCGAACTGAATGCCCCTGAGATCATCATCCGAAACGAGAAGCGTATGCTTCAGGAATCGGTAGATGCTCTGTTCGACAATGGGAAACGGGGCAAGACGATTTTAGGAGCCAACAAGAAACCTCTCAAGTCGCTCAGTGATATGCTCCGGGGGAAACAGGGTCGGTTTCGACAGAACCTTCTGGGAAAGAGGGTGGATTATTCTGGGCGTTCGGTGATCGTGGTGGGCCCTGAACTCAAATTGCATCAATGTGGTCTTCCCAAGAAGATGGCGTTGGAGCTTTTCAAACCTTTTATTTACCATCGCCTTGAAGCCAAAGGGAAGGCCCCCACCATCAAGAGTGCCAAAAAGATGATCGAAAAGGAAAAACCCGAGGTGTGGGATGTCCTCGACGAGGTGATCCGGGAACACCCTGTTCTTCTCAACCGTGCTCCCACCCTTCATCGCCTTGGGATTCAGGCTTTCGAGCCTATTTTGATTGAGGGCAAGGCGATCCAACTTCATCCCCTCGTCTGTGCAGCCTTCAATGCCGATTTTGATGGGGACCAGATGGCGGTCCATGTTCCCCTTTCCGTCGAGGCCCAATCTGAAGCCAGAATTCTGATGATGTCCACGAATAATATCCTTTCTCCTGCCAATGGGAAACCCATCATCGTTCCCACCCAGGATATTGTCCTCGGGATCTATTATATGACTCGGGAACGTCCCTATGTGAAAGGAGAAGGAAAGATCTTCTCGTCTCCAGAGGAGGTTCGGGTCGCCTACGATGCAAATGAAGTGGATCTTCATGCCCCAATCAAGGTTCGAATGGATGGAGCGTTGGTGGAGACCACCGTCGGTCGAATCCTTCTCCGGGAGATTCTTCCCGAAGAAATTCCTTTTGCCCTGGTCAACAAGGTGATGAAGAAGAGTGAGATTGCTAACCTCATCGACTACTGTTACCGTTTTTGCGGTGATAAGAAGACCGTATTGCTTTCGGATCGGTTGAAAACGCTTGGATATTTCTATGCGACTACCGCAGGTCTCTCGATTTCGGTCGATGATATGTTGATTCCTTCGAACAAGAAGGAACTCCTTGAGAGAGCCCAGAAAGAGATTGAAAGAGTTCAGGAGCAGTACACGGATGGCTTAATCACCGATGGCGAACGATATAATAAAGTCATCGACATCTGGGCTCAGGTGACCGAGAATATTGCTGAAGTGATGTTGAAAGAACTCGGGAGTGAAACGATTGAAGGTCCCGATGGAGAAAAGAAGGTCATCGACAGTTTCAATCCTATCTATATGATGGCTGATTCTGGAGCCAGAGGAAGTGCTCAGCAGGTGCGGCAATTGGCAGGGATGCGCGGGCTCATGGCGAAACCCTCCGGAGAAATCATCGAGACCCCCATCACAGCCAATTTCCGTGAGGGCCTGACAGTGCTCCAGTATTTTATCTCCACCCATGGCGCTCGAAAGGGTCTGGCTGACACGGCTCTTAAAACCGCAAATGCAGGATACCTGACCCGTCGGTTGGTGGACGTGGCCCAAGACGTCGTCATCAGTGAGTATGACTGTGGTACATTGGATGGGATTGAAGTTGAGTCTTTGATCGAAGGCGGGGAGATCATTGAATCGATGAAGGACCGCATTCTGGGCCGTGTGGCCTTGGAAGATGTTCGGGATCCTTTCTCCGATGAGGTCATTGTCCATGGTAACCAGGAGATCGATGAAGCCTTAGCCGAACGGATTGATGATTCGGGCATTGATAGGGTTAAGATCCGATCGGTTCTTACCTGTAAATCAAGACGGGGGGTATGTGCCCTCTGTTATGGAAGAGACCTGGCTCGAGGACGACTGGTCAATGTGGGAGAAGCCATTGGCATCATTGCCGCCCAATCGATTGGAGAACCTGGTACTCAGTTGACCATGCGGACCTTCCACATCGGAGGTGCTGCAAGCCGGAGAGCAGAGCAGACGACCCTCGAAAGCCGGATTGAGGGGAAGATTAAGTTCATCAATCTGAAAACGGTCAAAAACCGTGAGGGGCATCTGATCGTGATGAATCGCAATGGAGAGATTGCAGTGCTCGATGACAATGGAAGAGAACGGCGCCGTTATGCTGTGATCTATGGGGCAAAATTAAAGGTCAAGGACGGTCAACGGGTTAAGGAAGGGGATTTATTAGCAGAGTGGGATCCTTATTCTATTCCTGTTCTTACTGAAGTGGCAGGCCGGGTGAAGTTTGGGGATATCATTGAAGGGGTAACGATGCAAGAACAGGTCGATGAATTTACCGGTCTTTCCAGAAAGGTGATCATTGAATCCAAAGATCCGGATCTTCGGCCGAGGATTTCGATTAAGGATGAAAAAGGCAAAACCATGAACCTTCCGGGTCTAACATCACAAGCTCGGTATCTCCTTCCTGTTGGAGCAAACATCTTTGTTTCAGAAGGAGATATGGTTGAGGCAGGTGATGTCATTGTGAAAATCCCGAGGGAAACGACAAAAACCAAAGACATTACCGGAGGGCTTCCAAGAGTGGCAGAGCTTTTTGAGGCGCGAAAGCCCAGGGAATTTGCTCTCATCAGTGATATCGATGGAGTCGTTGAATTCGGAAAAGATTTAAAGGGAAAACGAAAGGTCATCATACGGCCCGAAGTGGGTGACCCCAAGGAATATATCATCCCGAGAGGAAAGCATGTGAGTGTCCATGAAGGCGATACCGTGCGAGCCGGCGAGGCTTTAATGGATGGGCCAGCCAATCCTCATGATATCCTTCGAGTGTTAGGGGATAAAGCCCTGGCGCGATACCTGGTGGATGAAATCCAAGAGGTCTATAAACTTCAGGGAGTGAAGATCAATGACAAGCATATCGAGGTGATTGTGCGGCAGATGCTTAAACGGGTGCGGATCAAAGAGGTGGGGGATACGCATTTCCTGGTGGACGACCAGGTTGAAAAGTTTGTTTTTGAGGAGGAGAATGAACGGGTGATAAGAGAAGGAGGCAAGCCTGCCGTAGGTGAACCCCTCTTCCTGGGCATTACAAAAGCCTCTCTGATCACGGACAGTTTCATCTCTGCGGCCTCCTTCCAGGAGACCACGAAGGTCCTTACCCAGGCAGCGGTTGCAGGAAAAATCGACTATTTAAAAGGGTTGAAAGAAAATGTCATTATGGGACGGTTAATCCCCGCGGGGACCGGTTTCCCAAAATACAGAGATTTGGAACTCTGGGTGGAAGGCTATTCCGATAAGGAAACGACCGAGAGTTCGGTCGAAGCTCCTGCCTGAAAGGATTCAAGAATAGACGGTATCGGGTCTGTTTCTTGTCACAGGTAGAAATAGACCCGATTACTTAATTGTTTCTAATCTTTTCTTGGCAATCTCTGCCTGTTCTGTTTGGGGAAATCGGTCGACCACTCGCCTCAAGAGATTTCTTGCATTCGTTTTATCACCTAATTCCAAAAAAGAGAGTCCCTGTTTGAGGAGGGCGGAGGAGACCTTATCTCCTTCCGGATATTTGACGATCACTTTCTCATATTCGAGAATTGCCTTTTCATAATCTTTTTTAAGAAAGTATGTTTCCCCGATCCAAAATTGGGCATTATCAGAGAGATCTGTGTTAGGGTATTGCTTGAGGAACGCCTCGAATTTTCTCCGTGCTCCTTCCAGATCTCCTCTTTGAAAGGTTTCATAAGCATCCTTGTATAGACTTCCTACGGTCGTTGAAGGGAGAAGAGTTGCCTTGGGTTCTGCCATGACTTCTTTCGGTGGGATCATCTTTTCGAGATCTGAAACTTTAGAGGTGAATTTGGCATCGAGCCCTTTGAGACGATCTTCCATCCCTCTCAACCGTTCTTCGTAAAAACGATTTTTCTCTTCCAGGGCATATTGCTTTTCTTCAAAGGATCGATTCCGTTCCTCATGGGCTTTGCCCTTCTCTTCTAAGATTCTTAATCGAACTTCCACATCCTCCTTCACCCGTGAGATTTCTTTGGTTGGGGTTTTCAAAAAGGCTTTATATTCTTCAACACCAGTGGACAGAGTCCTTGTTTCCGATTGAAGGGTCTCCAATCGGAGGTTGAGGTCCGCCCGTGTCTTAAGATGTTCTGCCTGGAGAGAGGTGTAATGTGCCTCGGTCTCCTTTTTGAAGGTGGCCAACTCCGTGCGGAGGGTCTCTATCTCCTTTTTCATTGAATCCTTCTCTCGCTGGATCTGACCTATCTGTAACTCAAGTCTATGGATATCTTTATCCAACAGCTGGATATCTCCGGCGGTGGCACAACCCCATACGGACAACATAACCCCCAAGAGGATAAGCCCTTTCCTCCAATCTTCTTTCCCCATCTTTCTTCTCCTGTGGTGGATTCGCCCTATTTGGCTGTGATCACAAAATGAGCCCTTCGGTTTTTAGCCCAAGCTTCTTCATTGTGACCAGGGTCAAAAGGTCTCTCCTCCCCGTAACTGATCGTGGAGATTCGGTCTTTTGAGATTCCAAGATCGATCAGATATTGTTTCGTGCTGTTAGCCCGTCTTTCTCCAAGGGCGAGGTTATATTCATTGGTGCCTCGTTCATCACAGTGGCCTTCAATCTGAATTTTGATATGAGGAAACTTCTTTAGGAGGGCGGCATTCTCCTTTAAGATTTCTGCATCGCCAGGGCGAATATCATATTTATCAAAATCGAAAAAGATAGGCTTCAGAAGGCTACTTTCAAAGACCTCGCCCTCAATGCCAGGTGTTTTTTTGGCGACTAAACTCCGTTCCAATTCTCTTTTCGCTTGTTCTTCTTTTTCCTTCTCTTTCAATCTGGCTTCTTCCCTTTGTCTTGCTTCTCTCTCTCTTGCCTCCCGTTCTTTCTCTTTGGCTAAGCGTTCAGCCTCTATCTTTGCCGCTTCTGATTTCGCTGAGGGTTCATCCTTCACCACCGTCTTTTTGGGACAACCCATCAGGATCAAGCAAAAGCAAAGGATAAAAATGATAGTTAGGGTGTAATGTTTTTGGTTCATCGTTATCCCTCCTCTTGTTAAGATATTTTTTTTGAGGTTCAACCTGCGGCCCGTTTTTATGGGATCATTGGATCTTTTGAAGATTTCATTCAAACCGTTTGGACCAGGCAGGGCTCATCTCACCTCCTTTCGATGACGTTAATGGTCTTTGATTGAATCCATTTGCATTCATGATAAAAATTTTTGGCCCTCCTCCCAGACGGGTCGAGCTAAAGGCGATATAACGGCCATCCGGAGACCAGCAGGGACTTTCGTGATGACTGCCGTTGGGCGTCAATTTTCGAAGCCCCGACCCATCGATTCCCATCGTGAAGATATGGAATTCTCCTCCCACCCTCCCACAGAAGGCAATCCGATCCCCCTTCGGGGACCAGGAGGGACTGGTATTGTAATTCCCTTCATAGGTGAGGCGACGAACATTGGAGCCATCAATGGACATCGTATATATCTGAGGGGTGCCCGAGCGGTCGGACGAGAAAACAATCTGTTGGCCATCCGGGGCCCATCTTGGAGTGGATTCATTTCCATGGCCCCGGGTCAATCTCCGTGGATTTCCCCCTGTGGCATCGAGAAGGTAGATGTCGGATTTCCCCTCCTTGCCCATCATCAGGGCAATTTGTTTTCCGTCAGGCGACCAGGAGGGAGAAAGATTCAATCCAGGGGAAGAGGAGAGGGTTTGGAGCTGTTTGCCGTTTAAATCGATGAGATAAAGATCAGGATTTCTTTTCATATAAGAGGTAAAGGCGATTCGTTGACCGTCTGGAGTCCAGGCTGGAGAGATGTTGATCGATTGATTCTGTGTGATGGGTTTGGCATTGGCCCCATCGAAATCTGCTACCCAAATTTCACGACTCTCTCCCTGTCGCAGGACATAGGCAATCTTTGTAGTATGAACCCCTTTTTCTCCTGTCAGATGGAAGATGACTTCATCGGACATCCGATGTACCAGGTGACGCAAATTCTGTAGAGGACTCTCATACTGTTTCCCTGTGAGATGTTTCTGCTCTACCAAATCGATGAGATGAAATTTTAATTTGAGTTGGAGTCCATCCCCTGCAAGAGAGGCTTCACCGGCGAGAAGGAGCTCTCCGCCCGAAACCCTCCATTCATGAAGGGAAAGCATGCTCGGGATTCCTTCCTTATCTTTGAGGTAATATGGCAGTAGGGAGTGGTCGATCACCTTAAACAATCCTGACAGGTATAGGTCATTGACCAGGACCTCATAAATTCTGGCTGTCAGAGCAGGAGGTGTTTTCTCCATGGGCTTCCATTTAGGAAGGATGATAGGAATTTGAACAAAGGTGGGTGCATTGATATCCAGATAGACCCTTGCCTCAACGGTGGGTGTCAGGGAAAAAAACAGAACAAGGAGAGTGCCAAAGACTTTCATCTTCTCCTATTCCGGGAAAAAGCGAATCCCAATCTCCAGGCTTTCCTGGTTTAGTTCTTTTGGGATAGGAGGCAGAGGCTCTGCTTTGATAATGGCTCGCATGGCCATCTGGTCGTAGAGAGCATGTCCCGATTTTTTTTCAAACCAGGATCGTTTTACTCTGCCATCTCGTTCTATTATTATGACAATGATTGTCTCTAAGTCAACCCTTTCTTTTAAAAGATTTTCAGGAAGAGTCCATGATTGTTTAATCTTTGTCCAGAGTAAGCTGTAATATTCATTCAGTGTGGATTCCCGAACCGCTGGAGAAGGAGAGGAAGGTGTCGTGGGGGCGGGAGTTGAAGAAGGAGGATGGACCGGTAAAGGGGGTGTGGGAGGAATCGGTTCTTGAGAGGTTTCTTTTCTGGCCATTCGCTTTTGAATCTCATCAAGGGCTGCCTTCTTTCGGATCTCTTCGAGTGCCTCTTGGAGTCGGTCAAGGGAAACTCGGTCTGCTTCCTTCTTCTTTACCTTTTCAACGATGTCATCTTTTTTCGGTTTCTCCAACGGTTTGATCTTTGGTACAGGTTTTACCTCTTCCTGCTTGGGGACGGGTGGGGGAGGGGGAGCAAGGGGCTCAGGTACCGGGATAGAAACAGGCATGAGGGTGACGGTATAGACAGAAGGTCGAGCAGATACGAAAGAGGGCAACGGATTGAGATTCAGTAAAAAGATGAGAAGGATATGGAAAAAAAGCGAGAGTCCTAAGGTGATTGGCCAGCTCATCTGAATCGATCCTATTCTCCTTTATGCTTCCTCAAAAAACGCAAAAAAGCCATGCCCATCGGTGAGAGGGTCCTTCCACGGTAAAGAACGATGTAGATGGGTCTTAACATGGGATCCACGCCCACCAGATCAATCTTTGATAAAAGGCTTCGGTTCAATTCTTCCTCCACTGCCTTTTTCGAAATAAAGGCGAGACCCAATCCGGCCTTCACTCCTTCCTTTAAAGACGAGGTATTTCCCATCGCCATGATGACCTGGAACTGTTTTAAACTCTTTCCCCGCTTCCTCAACATATTTTCGACGGCCATCTGAGTCCCTGAGCCTTCTTCTCGGATGATCCAAGGTTCTTTCAACAGATCCTCCAAGGTTACTTTTTTCTGTTGGCTCAATGGATGGTCCATGGGGCTGATCACAACGATTTCATCCTCTATATATTTTTCATAATAGAGGGAGGGATGGGGGAGTTTGGCACCGGTTAAACCGAACTCAACCGTTCCTTCCAATACATATCGAACAATTTCCTGAGTATCAGCGATTTTGAGTGAAATGGTAAAATGGAGGTATTCTTTTTTAAAATGGCCGAGCAATTTGGGCAGGAGGTATTCACCAGGGATGGTGCTAGCGCCTATTAAAAGTTCTCCCCGGAGTCCCTGAGAAAACTCACTCAACGCATTGATTAATTCCTTACGAGATAAAAGCATTTTGGAAGCAAAGGTGTAGAGAATTTTCCCGGCCGGAGTTAAGCGAACCTCTTTTCCTGTTCGGTCGAAGAGACGAAGAGATAAGGATTTTTCTAAAGCCAGGATATGACCACTGACTGTAGGCTGGGTGAGAAACAGGTCTTCTGCAGCCTTTGAGAAACTCTTTAAACTGGCCACACGACAGAACGTCTCAAGGTGTCGGAAATCGATCGGTAACATTCTCTCATTCATTGCAAACAAAATCTTAAATCCCTTTACAAGCAATTTCAAGGAAAAACGGAGGAAGAAGGTAACCCCTCAGTGATGGGGTGTGTTCGGTTTAAAAGGGTTGGAACGTTCCCCCTCCAAAACCTTGAATAGCGGTTATCAAAGGTTATCCTCATCGAAGGCCTCATGCCCTTTGAATCGGATTTTTTTTGAATCAGATTGGGTCGTTTTGACAAACAGAGGTTTCGCTACAAGGTTTTTCCGAAGCAACCTCCCAACCCTTTTTTATTTCTTTAACTGAGGGGTTACGGAAGAAGGTTCAAGTCTTTGATTCGTAAAAAGAGATAGGCGGGGTTGAGAACATTTGCCCCATAAACAAAAACGGCTTGGAATTTTTCCAAGCCGTTTTTGGGACCTCCCGATTCTGACTCCAATTAGTACATATCTCCCATTCCGCCCATTCCTCCACCCGGAGGCATAGAAGGATAAGGAGGTTTCTTCTCGGGTTTTTCAGCCACAAGCGCTTCTGTCGTAATCATCAAAGAAGCAACGGATGAGGCATTCTGAAGGGCGAGACGGACCACTTTGGTTGGGTCAATGATTCCCGCTTTAATCATATCCGTGTATTCGTCTTTGGAGGCATCAAATCCAAAAGCCCCTTTTTCATTCTTGACCCGTTCGCATACGACACTACCTTCAAGGCCAGCATTGTTAGCGATCTGGCGGATTGGTTCCTCAAGGGCTTTTCGAACGATATCCACCCCAATCTTCTTGTCTCCCTCTACTTTCATCTTTTCCAGTACGGGGAGGCAACGCAGGTAAGCGACTCCGCCTCCAGGCACAATTCCTTCCTCTACGGCTGCACGGGTTGCGTTAAGGGCATCCTCCACCCGGGCTTTCTTCTCTTTCATTTCTGTTTCGGTTGCAGCACCGACATTGATCACTGCGACCCCCCCAATAATTTTGGCGAGCCGTTCTTGCAATTTCTCCCGATCGTAATCAGAGGTTGTTTCTTCAATCTGTGCCCGAATCTGTTTCACACGAGCCTCGATATCATCTTTTTCACCGGCGCCATCCACAATCGTGGTATTGTCTTTATCCACAACAATTCGTTTCGCCTGTCCTAAATCGTTCAACTTAATATTTTCGAGTTTGATTCCCAGATCTTCAGAGATCACCTTTCCTCCCGTGAGGATGGCAATATCTTCCAGCATGGCTTTCCGGCGGTCTCCGAATCCTGGAGCTTTAACGGCGCAGCACTTTAGGGTTCCACGAAGTTTGTTCACCACGAGAGTGGCTAAAGCCTCTCCTTCTACATCCTCAGCAATGACCAACAACGGCTTTCCCATTTTGGCAATTTGCTCGAGAATGGGAAGCATGTCTTTCATGTTGGAAATCTTTTTCTCATTCAGAAGGATGTAGGCATTTTCGAGAACGGCCTCCATCTTCTCAGGATCGGTTACAAAATAAGGAGAGAGGTAGCCGCGATCAAACTGCATTCCTTCCACTACGTCAAGGGTGGTATCCATTCCCTTGGCTTCTTCAACCGTAATCACACCTTCTTTCCCCACTTTATTCATCGCTTCGGCGATAATATTACCAATGGTTTCGTCATTATTGGCGGAAATGGTTCCAACCTGAGAAATCTCTTTGGGATCTTTCGTCGGTTTGCTCAGCCTCTTTAATTCCTTCACCACTTCCTCAACGGCCATATCAATGCCCCGTTTCACTTCCATCGGGTTGGCGCCTGCCACCACCACTTTCATTCCTTCCCGATAAATCGCCTGGGCTAACACCGTCGCTGTGGTCGTACCATCTCCAGCGGTATCAGAGGTCTTGCTGGCAACCTCTTTCACCATCTGAGCCCCCATATTTTCAAATTTATCTTCCAGTTCGATCTCTTTGGCGACGGTGACGCCATCCTTTGTGACGGTCGGAGATCCAAAGGACTTCTCGAGAATGACATTTCTTCCTTTGGGTCCGAGGGTCACCTTGACAGCATCGGCTAAGATGTTCACACCCCGTAATATGGAATTACGGGCCTCTTGATCAAATTTTAGTTCCTTTGCCATTGTCACTACCCTCCGTTTCTTTCTTAGAATAATGTCTTATTTTCCTTCGATGATTCCTAAGATATCATCTTCCCTCATGATGAGGTGTTCTTCTCCTTCAATCTTCACCTCAGTGCCAGCGTATTTCCCAAAAAGGATGCGGTCACCCACCTTCACATCCAGGGGAATTACTTTTCCATCTTCGGTGACTTTCCCTTTTCCGACGGCAATGACTTTCCCTTCTTGAGGTTTCTCTTTGGCTGAATCAGGGATAATAATGCCCCCCTTCGTTTTTTCCTCTTCTTCAAGTCTTTTAACAATGACTCTGTCCTGCAATGGCCTAATCTTCATATTCCACTTCTCCTTTCTTCAAAATTCTAAAATGGATTGGATCTTCCAAAAAAAATTGGTTCGGAACAGGAATAGGCACCACCTCCTCAAAAAATCTTTTAATTATAAATGGTTATCTTAATAAAGCTGGTTTAAATAGGGTAAAAAAACTACCAAGGAAACCGAATTTTCCAATAGTTAATCATCCTTAGGGGAATTGTCAAGGTGTTGGACCTATTTTTTTTGCCATCCTTGGATCTCCTTTATTTCAATATTCCATTAGGGGACCTTTATTGAGGATGAAAAAGATCAAGGACGATAAGGATGAATTTCTTGCTTGCCCTACCATTATCTGTTAAAAAAAGGATCAGACTTGATTTTAGATGAAAAAGCTCGGAATCCATTAGGATTTCTAAGCCCTTAGGGATGTAACCAATGTTGACTGATCGCTTTTTGGAAGAAAAGAGACTCTATGTTCTCTCGGTGATCGGAAAAGATCAGATTGGAATTGTCTCCGGAGTCACGCAATTCCTCTTTCAAGAGGGTCTGAATATAGTTGACATTGAACAATCGGTCATCCATTCCCAATTTACAATGGTTCTCCTCATTCAACCTCTGCGGGATCATTTCCCCCTAAGACGAGTTCAGGCAGGCCTGAACCGTTTAGCCAGCGATTTGAATATGCGGATCACCATGACTCCCCTGAGAGAATTTAAAGGACTGAGGATTGCGGAAACGAAGAGATCGTATGTCTTAACCATTTTGGGAGGAGATCGTGCTGGAGTTGTGGCAGGCTTTTCGTCTGTCTTGGCGAAACATGCATGCAACATCGAACGGATCAAGATGATTGCCAGGGGAGAGTTTCTTGCTATGGAGATGTGGGTTGACCTACGGGAAGCCCATTTTACCCATCTCCGGGCAGACCTGAACCGAGTCGCCAAATCCGTGGGAATGGATCTCATCGTTCAACCTGAACCTCTTTATAAGAAGAGGAAGAAGGTGATTGTCTTTGATATGGACTCGACCATTATCGATGGCGAAATCATGGATCAAATGGCTCGCCTGGCAGGGGTAGAGAAGGAGGTGGCAACGATTACCGAAAAGGGGATGCGAGGGGAGATGGACTTCTTAGAGTCCCTGAGAGAAAGGGTTGCTCTTCTAAAAGGATTAGGGGTAAAGCGTCTTGAGGCGATTGCAAAGACCCTTCGGCTGACCAAGGGAAGCGAAGAATTATTGGCTGCCCTAAAAGAGATGGGGTTCAAAGTGGCCCTTATCAGTGGAGGGTTTACCTATTTTACCGATATCTTAAAAAAAAGGCTGGGATTTGATTATGCCTTTGGTAATGAGCTGGAGATTAAAAATGGAAAACTGACAGGAAAAGTGAAGGGGAACATCATTGACGCCAGAAGAAAAGCGGAGATCATGGATGAGATCTGTCAGAAAGAAGGGATTACTCGTGACGAAGTAGTTGCCGTCGGCGATGGTGCGAACGATCAGATCATGGTAGCGAATGCAGGGCTCGGGATTGCGTTTAATGCCAAGGAGATCCTGAAGAAGGTCGCAGACGGTGCCATTACACGAGACCACATGAAAGGAGTGCTTTATTGTTTGGGGATAACGGAAAGAGACTTGAGACAATAAAACCATGAAGGAGCTGCCGAATGAGGTTCGGTATGGAGAGGGCATCCTTCTGAACTCGGTTCAGAATCCCTTATGGAGAGTTCATCTTATGCATCTACGTCATTCCATCAAGGCGGTCATCTTCGATTTTGACGGAACCTTGGCTGTCCTGAATATTGACTTTTCTTTGATGAGAGATCGGCTCTTTGAGCTCATCCGGAAATTTGGAGTGAGGGAAGATTCCATCAAAGAGCCATACCTTCTCGAGATCATTGACGAGGTCTATCCCATCCTCCAGAAGGAGAGTTTTACCCAGGCAGAAACCTTTTATAAAGAAGCCCATCGCATTCTTCATGACATTGAACTGAAAGCGGCTGAGGAAGGAAGAATGATTCCAGGAACAAAAGAAACACTAAAGGTGCTGAAGAGCCTGGGAGTGAAAGTGGGAATCATCACAAGAAATTGTGAAGAGGCTGTCCGTAAGATCTTCCCTGACCTGGATCATTATTGTGATGTGTTTATTTCGAGGGATTCCATCCGAAAGGTTAAACCCCATCCTGACCACCTTCAAGCAGCCTTAAAAACATTAAACGTCACAGGAGAAGAATCCGTGATGGTTGGAGACCATACGATTGATATTCTGGCAGGTAAGAGAGTGGGGATGAAAACTGTTGGTGTCTTGACCGGCAGAATCACGAAAGAAGAATTTAAGGAGGCAGGAGCAACTTTTATTTTAAATGATGCCTCAGAAATCTGTCTGTTATTCCAGGAGGGAGGATGGAGAGAGGCCTCTCCTCAGAAATTGACCCATGATCCCCAAGGCCCTTGAAGCGGGCAACGAGGTTTGACTGCGGAATCTGTCACGATGAAGCCCATCCTTGCCATTGTTGGACGACCCAATGTCGGTAAATCTACCCTTTTCAATCGAATCGTCGGGGGAAGAAAAGCCCTTGTGTTTAATGAACCCGGAGTGACGCGAGACCGCAATTATGCCGATGTCCTATGGGAGGACACTCCTTTCACCTTAATCGATACAGGCGGTTTTGAACCTGTTGCAAAGGACCGGATCTTCATCCAGATGCGAGAACAGTGCCAATTGGCCATGGAAGAGGCCGATGTGATCCTTTTTGTCATGGATGGGAAAGAGGGCCTTACCCCTTCTGATAAAGACATTGCGGATATTCTGAGACGTCTGAATAAACCTGTCTTTTATGTCGTCAATAAGATTGATGGGCCTCAGAAAGAAGATAAGACGTTCGAATTTTATGAACTGGGTGTCAAGGACCTCTACTCTATTTCTGCGGAGCATGGGTACGGCATCTACGAACTCATGACGAAAGTGAAAGAGGTTCTGCCTGAAATGGATGAGGCTCAAGAGGATGAGGACAGGATCCGGGTGGCCTTATTAGGACGACCGAATGTCGGAAAATCGTCCCTGATCAATCGAATTCTTGGATATCGAAGAGTCCTTGTGGATGAGGCACCAGGAACGACAAGGGATGCCATTGATACCCAATTTGAGAGGGAGGGAAAGCGTTATACCCTGATCGATACGGCAGGGATCCGGAGAAAGAGCCGGATCAGCCTGCGGTTAGAAAAATTCAGCATTGTGGAGGCTCTCCGAACCATTGACCGGTGCCATGTGGCTGTTCTTCTTCTTGATGCCAAAGAGGGGGTGACAGATCAGGATGCCCGAATCGGCGGGTTTATCCACGAGAAAGGGAAAGGGTGTATTCTGGTGGTCAACAAATGGGATCTTGTAGAAAAGGACTCCCAGACGATGAAAGAGTACGAAAAAAGGGTCTATGACCACCTAAAATACCTTGCCTATGCTCCCCTTCTTTTTATCTCTGCCCTTACGGGACAGAGAGTGGATAAGGTGCTCAATACCATTGACCAAGTCGCCGAAGAAACGAAGAAGAGAATTCCCACCTCAACCTTGAATAGGGCTCTCGAACAATGGATTGAAAACTATCCTCCTCCAACGTTTCGGACCCGACAGGTGAAATTGAACTATATGACTCAGGTTTCGATTTCCCCACCTACTTTTATCATCTATACCAATTTTCCGGAGGGGATTCATTTTTCTTACGAGCGCTATCTATCAAACCAGATAAGAAAAACGTTCGATTTTAAAGGGGTTCCGATTCGCCTTCAGTTTCGAAAAAAGAGGAAGGGATAACGCCATGGGCAAAAGGAGAAAGAAATTTATCCTGACGATCCTCGTCTCTTTAGTCATTGCCATCGGTGGAGGATATTTACTCTATTCGATCATTGGGCAACAGGAAGCCACTCATAAATTCAGGACAGTGAAAGTAGAACGGGGGGAGATCAGTTCTGTAGTCACGGCTACCGGAACAATCAATCCGGTCATCACGGTTCTGGTGGGAAGCCAGGTCTCAGGGACGATCAAGGAACTCTATGCAGATTTCAACTCCCGGGTAAGAGAGGGACAGGTGATTGCCCAGATCGATCCAGCCATCTTTGAGGCTCAGGTCGAACAGGGAAAGGCAAACCTTCAAAACGCCCAGGCCAATCTTTTAAATGCCAAGGCTAATTTGAAGAATGCCCAGGCCAATCTCAACAAAGCGGAGATTGCTGTTTTGGATACGAAGAGGACGCTGGAAAGAAACAAAGAACTGTTTGAGAAGAAGGTTATTCCCCAGGCGACCCTCGATACAGCCCAAACCAATTATGATACGGCCATCGCTCAGAGGGAAGTGGCAAAGGCGCAACTGGAATCGGCGAAATCACATGTGGAATCGAGCAAGGCTCAGATAGAACAGGCAAAGGCCAGCCTCAAAGTTTCTGAGACCAATTTACGATACACGACCATTCGATCCCCGGTAAACGGGATCGTGATTTCCAGAAATGTGGATGTGGGCCAGACCGTTGCTGCCAGCCTGCAGGCACCGACCCTGTTCACGATTGCTAAAGACCTGACCCAGATGCAGGTGAACACCAATGTCAGTGAGGCAGATATCGGACGCATCGCCACCGGACAGGAGGCGATCTTTACGGTGGATGCTTTCCCGGAACGGACCTTTCGAGGAAGGGTCTCGGAGGTTCGAAATGCGCCGCAGACCATACAGAATGTGGTCACCTATGATGTGGTCATCCAGGTGGATAACCGAGAGTTAAGACTGAAACCCGGAATGACAGCCAATGTCTCAATTCAGATTGAGCATAAGGAAGATATTCTGAAGGTCCCCAACTCAGCTCTGAGATTCAAACCAGAAATTGCCAAAAAAGAGGAGACGGTAAAGACAAGTAGTCGTAAACAGGAGGTTCCTTCTTCTGAGAAAAGGGATTCATGGGTTGAGCGATTCGCAAAAGAACTGAATCTCAGTGCTGACCAGCGAGCGACATTGGAAATGATGCTTCGCTCTTCAAAAGGAGAAATCCAGGAAATAAGGGAGAAATCGAAACCCGAAGAGGCGCAGACTCGTATTCGGGCTCTGATCGGGCAGAAGATGTGGGGAATATTGACTGAAGCCCAGAAAGAAAAATGGAAAGAAATGGGGCGTACCTCAGAGATTAGTCAAGCAAGACCAGGAAGGGTTTGGGTTCTCACTCCGGAAGGAAAACCAACAGCCATGGACATAATGGTTGGAATCACGGATGGAACTTTTAGTGAAGTGGTTCAAGGAAACCTGCAAGAGGGGATGGACGTGATCGTGGAGGAACTCATCAGTAAGAAATCGAGGCCAAGCACTCCTGTTCCCTCCACTCGAGGGTTGAGGTAGGGGGGATGAGATTAGGACAGTATAACGATTAGACGATTTGAATGGTTGACATTAAAATGGAACCGCTCATTCAGGTCAGGGACCTAGTGAAGGTTTATCATCTCGGCGAGGTGGAGGTTGAGGCCCTTCGAGGGATTTCCCTCTCGATCGAGAAGGGAGAGTTTGTAGCGATCATGGGTGCTTCTGGGTCAGGGAAATCGACCTTTATGAATATCCTCGGCTTTCTCGATCAGCCTACCCGTGGAGAATATCTCTTAGAAGGTCGCAGTGGTGCAAACCTTTCAAGGGATGAATTAGCCGAGATTCGAAACCAGAAGATCGGTTTTGTCTTTCAGGGGTTTAACCTTCTGAGCCGAACATCGGCCCTTGAGAATGTCCAGCTCCCTCTGATTTATGCTGGCGTTCCTTCAAAAAAAAGAAAGGAAATGGCAGAACAAGCCCTCTTTGCTGTCGGCCTTCAGGAGAGAGCCCATCATCATCCCGGTCAGCTCTCCGGGGGAGAACAGCAACGGGTTGCCATCGCCAGAGCGCTGGTCAATCGTCCTTCTATCCTCCTGGCGGATGAACCCACTGGAAATCTTGACTCAAAGACGAGTGAAGAGATTATGATGATCTTTCAACGGTTGAATCGTGAGACGGGAATAACCATTATCATGATCACCCACGAGCGGGATATTGCAGCCTATGGAAAGAGAAAAATTCTCTTCCGGGATGGACGTATTGTGGAGGATTCTCTTTCGTGACCACTTTTTTTGCCAGCTTCCGAATTGCCCTTCGCGCCCTCATGGTGAATAAGATGCGCTCAGGGCTCACCATGCTTGGAATTATTATTGGGGTGGGTGCTGTGATTGCCATGATTGCTGTGGGTTCAGGAGCCAAGAAGCGGATTGCCGACCAGATCGCAAGCATGGGATCCAATATTCTCATCGTCCTCTCAGGGAGTTCGACCAGTGGAGGGTTAAGACATGGAACAGGTACGGTTCCCACCCTAACCGTTGATGATTCAAAAGCAATCCTATCGGAAATTCCGGGGGTCAGGCTGGTAGCTCCCTCTATCTCCGGCGTTGCCCAGGTGATTTATGGAAATCAGAACTGGTCAACGATTGTTTATGGAACCACCCCTGAACTTCTTGAAATCAGGGAGTGGTCTCTTTATTCAGGTCGCTTATTTACACAACAGGATTTAGATGGAGCAAACAAAGTCTGCCTCCTGGGGAAGACGGTTGTAGAGAATCTTTTTGGAGGAATCGACCCCATCGGGCAGACCCTCCGTATTAAGAAAGTCCCGTTTACTGTCATTGGAGTGCTCAACCCGAAAGGACAATCCACCTTTGGGACAGACCAGGATGACACCATCTTCGTTCCCCTGACGACAGCCCAGAGAAGGCTCTTCGGACAGCAATTTCCTGGAATGGTGAGGGTGATTACAGTTCAGGTAAGGGAGTTTGAGGGGATGAAGACCGTGGAGGAACAGATCACAGAACTTTTAAGACAAAGGCACCGAATACCACCCGGGCAGGAGAATGATTTTACGGTTCGAAATTTTACAGAAGTGGCTACAAGCGCAGAAGAATCAGCCAGAGTCATGTCCCTGCTCCTTGGGGCAATTGCCTCTATCTCCTTGATTGTTGGAGGCATTGGTATTATGAATATCATGCTTGTTTCGGTTACCGAGCGGACGAGGGAGATTGGTATCCGGATCGCCGTCGGAGCCAAAAGCAAAGATATTCTACTCCAATTCCTTGTTGAATCGCTGTTGCTAAGCCTCGTGGGAGGGACAGTGGGAATCGGAACAGGAATGGCGGGAACCTTTATTTTATCTCACTTTACCCAATGGCCTGTTCTTTTTTCGATTGAAGCGATTGGGTTGGCTTTTCTCTTTGCTGGTTCTGTGGGGGTCTTCTTCGGGTTCTACCCCGCAAGAAAAGCTTCACTGCTCAATCCTATCGAAGCGCTGAGGTATGAATAGGAAAAAGGCTATCTGAACCTCAGTGTATCAGGGACCTCAGGTTTCTTGATTTGAAATTTTCTCCAGATTCCCTGATCCCTGCTATCCTGATGACCATGTAATATGTCACTGATCGAAACTTTTCTTTTTATTGGAGTCGGGTGTGTAGTGGGGTTCCTCGCCGGCCTCTTCGGGGTTGGGGGAGGGTTCATCATGGTGCCTGTCCTCATCTTTGCCTATGAGCATCTTGGTTTTTCTCCCACCGTGCTCACCCACATGGCCATCGGAACCAGTCTGTTTGTGGTTCTTTTTGCATCCCTCTCCAGCGCCTATCAACATAGCCGGCAGAAAAATATAGATTGGCGCGCCGTGCTCATCCTCGGGTTTTCCAGTTCCCTCACCGCTTTTATAACGGCCAGAATCGCTGCCGGGTTAAGCGGAAAACATCTTCAAATTGCCTTTGCCCTTATCGTTGGGATGGCTGCCCTCCGGATGTTAACCGAAAAAGAGAAGATGGCTGAAAAAAAGATGACTTCAATCTCTCCGCCAAGCCGGTTCGGCTTAATAGGGGTGGGGCTTTGTGCTGGCGTTGTATCCGCCTTAGCCGGAATCGGTGGGGGAGTTTTCACCATCCCCATGATGTACTACTTCCTGAGGATGCCCTTAAAAATTGCTATTGGTACATCAAGTGCTGCCATTTTTATTACCGCTTTTTTCTCGGTGATTGGATATGTGATCAATGGAATAGGACGTTCGGGGTTAGCAGATTGGAATCTTGGTTTTGTTGATCTTCAACATGGAATGGCACTGGCGATCGGAACCATGTTTCTGGCAAAGGCAGGAGCAAGAGCCTCTTTCAAAATGAACCCCCATCGCCTGAGAAAACTTTTTGCCCTTTTTGTTATTCTGATTGCGGTCTATATCGTCTTCAAATAACCCCTGTCCAGCTAATGGTAGGTCAGGTAGTCGAGGGCGGCCATCACTCCGCCTTTTGAAAAGGGGATTTTTGATAGAGTCAATCCCATCTCGATTCCACTTAAGGTACCTGCCAGCATAAGGTCATTGAAATCTCCCAGATGGCCGATTCGGAAGACTTTGCCTGCCAGTTTACCAAGACCGTTTCCGAGGGACATGTTAAATTTTTCGAGAACAAGCTTCCGGAAGACATCAGCGTTGTGTCCTTCAGGCATCAGCACCGCTGTCAGGGAATCACTGTATTCTTCAGGATTCTTGCATAGGAGTTCGAGCTCCCATGCTTTGACCGCCTGGCGTGTGGCTTCGCCGAGGCGATGGTGCCGAAGAAAGACGTTTTCCAGTCCTTCTTCCATCAACAGTTGAATCGATTCCCGAAGGCCGAAGAGGAGGTTGGTCGCTGGGGTGAAGGGAAAGAAACCGGACGAGTTGATTTGGATCATTGCTTCCCAGTCCCAGTAGGATTTAGGAAGTCGTGCCGATGTTGATTGGGCAAGGGCTTTTTCGCTGATTGCGTTGAACCCAAGACCGGGCGGAAGCATTAAACCCTTCTGGGAACAGCCCACCGTGACGTCCACTCCCCATTCATCGTGGCGATAATCGATGGAAGCCAGTGAGGAGATCGTATCCACCAGCAAGAGGGCGGGATGACCGGCACGATCCATGGCCTTGCGGATTTCAGCGACACGACTGGTTACTCCTGTAGAGGTTTCATTATGAACAATGGCAACGGCTTTGATTTTCTTCTCTTGATCTTCTGCCAGTTTTTGCTCCACCCTGACCGGGTCCGCGCCGCTTCTCCAGTCTCCAGGAATGAAATCAACCTCCAGACCCAGTCGGACCGCAACATTTTTCCACTGGGTGGCAAAGAAGCCTGTCTCATACATCAACACTCTATCTCCAGGAGAAAGGGTGTTGACCAGAGAAGCTTCCCAGGCCCCTGTGCCTGAAGAGGGGTAGATCACCACGGTCCCGGAGGTTTTAAAGATCTGTTTTAATCCTTCCATCACCTCATGGGTGAGTTGAGCAAACTCAGGTCCCCGATGATCGATGGTGGGTTGAGCCATTGCCCTTAAGACCCGGTCAGGTACATTCGTGGGTCCTGGAATTTGAAGGAAGTGTTTTCCCCGTTGTATCATTTTAGTTCCTTTCTTGAGATCAATTCTCGGTTCTCAGGGATTTCCAAATAAGGATTGAAGGGCATCCTCTTTTGCTTCACGTATATGCTCTCGCATCACCCGCTCACAGAGATCAGGGTCTTTTAACTGGAGAGCCATCATGATCTTTTTATGGCCTTCCACGGCCCGTTTTCCGCCATCAAGATATCGCAGGGTGTCCTTCCGATAACGGAGAACAAATTTTCTGATATCCACCATCAACCGATACAGTTGCCTTTTTTCTTCCACCATGGAATGAAGGGTGTCATGAAATCGGGTATTCCATTTGAAGACATCATCAATTTTCTTATTTTTCAGGGCGGTTTCAGCCTTTTTGATAAATCCATTGAGTTTTTTAAGAATCGAATCCGAAATTCGTTCCGAGATCACCCTCAGGGCGTATCCTTCCAAGATGGATCGGATTTCAAAAAGTTCCTCGACCTCTTCCCTCGAATCTCCAGAAACAAAGAATCCTCTTTTTTTACGAGGTTTAATCAGACCTTCAGACTCTAATTTGTGGAGGGCTTCTCGAACAGGAGTGCGACTCACTCCAATCGTTTTAGCCAGATATTCCTCGGTCAGTTTTTCGCCCGGATGGAGCTGTCCCGAGAGAATAGCATTTTTCAAGTAGTCGTAGACTTTTCCCCTCGTTGAAAGGGTTTGATTCAAAGGCCCTGTTGCTGGGGGAGATGGTGGTCGCATGGTATGGTGTTCTTCCCTCTTGGGATGTTAGGATCAATCCTCCTCGAGGACTTTTGGTTTTTTGCGGATGATACTATAAAGGATTGAAATGACAGCGATGATCAGGATGATGCCTGCTATTGGACGAAACAGAAACGCAGATAAATCATAATCAACCATTCTCATCCCACGCCTCAGGGAGATCTCTGTAAGATTTCCCAAGACCAGGCCGATGATCATCGGGGCAATGGGATAGTTGTACTTCTTCATAAAGTAGCCGATGACTCCAAAGAAGAACATGATCCAGAGATCTGTCGGGTCGTTTCGAATTCCATAAGAGCCGATGGCTGCAAAAATGAAGATGCAAGGACCAAGAATCGAATAACGGATTCTCCTGAAATTGGAGAAAACCTTAGCGACTCCAAGTCCAGCAAAGAGCATGAGGGTGTTGGCTAAGAGCATGGCGAGAAAGATGGAGTACATTAATTTTGGCTGATTAATAAAAAGCATGGGTCCGGGTTGAAGGCCATGGACAAGGAATCCTCCGATGATGACTGCTGTCGTTGCACTTCCAGGAATGCCAAGGGTTAGCAGAGGAACCATGGCTCCTCCAGTTGCTGCATTGTTCGCTGTTTCGGGTGCAGCGATGCCTTCTGGAATACCTGTCCCAAATTTTTCAGGGTGTTTTGACCAGCGGACCGCTTCAGCGTAACCGACAAAGGCAGCGGTCGTCGCTCCCACCCCCGGAAGAATTCCTATCCAGGTTCCAATCAAGGCAGAACGAAGAACCAACCACTTCATTTTTATAATCTCTTTGATTTTGGGTAGTTTGGTCGAGATTTTTGAAAGAAAGACCTCTTTCTGTTCTATTCTACTCTCAGATCTGGCGAGAATCTCACCGACAGCGAAAGCCCCGATAATGGCGGGGATAAAATTGATTCCGCCGATCAGGGCTTTTCCACCAAAGGTGAATCTGGGATCTCCGGTCATTGGATCGATCCCTACTGTTGCCATCAAAAGTCCAAAGAGACCTGCGATCATGGCCTTTTTTAGACCCTTTCCTCCTAAGGAAGCAATTAACGTGAGAGCGGTAATGGCGAGGGCAAAGTATTCAGGCTGGGAAAACGTGAGAGCGATCTTTGCGAGAAAAGGTGAGATCAGAGTCATGATAACGACACTAAATATACCGCCGAGACAGGAACAAATCACGGCATAGCCCAGGGCCTGCGCCGCCCGGCCCTTCTTTGCCATCTCATAACCGTCGAAAACCGTTGCGGATGCCTCTGGGGCACCAGGGACATTAAAGAGGATAGCCGATATGGATCCTCCATATGTGCCCCCACAATAGACTGCTGAAAGCAAGGCAAGGCCGTTGATCGGACTCATTGCAAAGGTGAAGGGAATAAGTAGTGCAGTTCCCATGGTCGAGTTGAGGCCCGGGACCGATCCGAGGGTCACTCCCAGCAATACCCCGCCCCAGATGATCAGAAGAGTAAATGGGTTAAATATATTCTGGATGGCTCCTAACCAGACCTCCAGCATGGCGGTCCTCCCCTCATTTTAGTAGAAGAATTGACTAAAGGTGAGAAAAATTCCTGTACCCCGAGGCAGGGGAACATACATTGCCTTGGTGAAGACATAAACAATCAAAGCGGTTATCCCAAAGGAAATGCCAATCATCCAGCCTTTCTTCCTCTCACCCAGGAGATACATGAAAGCAATCAGAAAGAATGGGGTGAGGGTAATAAAGCCTATCATTTTTATGAGAAGGAAATAGAGGACGATGAAGCCAATAGCCGTCAGTAGCCTCACCTTCCCACGATCAAATGTCGCCCCTTCTTTCTTTTCCGACTCCGCTTTCTTCCTTTCTCGAAAGGCATCTACTGCGACCCAAGCGCTCAACACCATCAGGCAGATAAGAAGCAACTCGGGCCAGTAAGCAGGCCCGAGTTTCGCATAGACATCATGCCCTTCAAACTTTTTCGCCTCGAAAAAAAGAAAGAGGGAACCTCCAAAAATTACTCCACTGATGATTATTTCACCCTTTAACATGGATTGACTCCCGGGGCTATTTTTTCTTCAGGTAGCCGAGTTCTTCGAAAATCTCTTTGTATCTCATGTACTCCTCATCCCAGAACTTTCCAAATTCCTCGGGGTTTTTCCATCCGGGTCGAAGGTCAAGGAGGTTTGCTTTCTCAATGGCTTTGTAGGAGGGATCCTGAGAACATTTTTTAAATACATCCGCAAGGTAATTGATGATCTCCTGGGGGGTTCCCTTCTTCACACTGAGTCCTCTCCAGCGGCCCATGGTGATGTCATACCCCAATTCCCGAGCAGTCGGAACGTCAGGAAATTTGTCTAGCCTCTTTTCTGTAAAAACGATCAAGGGGCGTAACTTTTTTGACTCGATCAGGGACATGATGACTCCAGGTTCTTCATGAAGGATGTCAATATGGCCTCCGAGGACAGCAGCGTGGGTTTCGGGGGCTGCATCAAAGGGAATATACTTCACCTTGATGCCTGCTTTTTTGGCGAACAGCATGATGATGACTTCGTCCGGACTGGCAGCGGTGGTTCCAGTAAACTGAAGTTTTCCAGGATTTTCTTTGGCGTATTTGATCACATCCTGAATCGTCTTAAATGGACTTTCCGCCCTTACATAAAAAATGCTCTGGTCTTGCTGAACCATGCAGAGAGGGGCAAAGTCCTTGTAGTTTTCACGGCCAAAAATGGTATTGATAAGCTGTTCGGGACTGAAGTTATAGATGGTGTACCCATCGGCTGGTTGAGAAAGGACATAAGTGGAGGCTTTGACTCCTGCTCCTCCGGTTAAATTCGTCACATTTATAGGAACTTTTAAAACACTTCTCGCAGGCATCATAAGACTCCTCACAAAAATGTCACTTCCTCCTCCTGCTCCGTACTGGACAACGACTTCAATCGCTCGCGTGGGGTAATCTTTAGGTTTAGGAGCCTGACCAAATACGAATCCGGCCAATGAGAGTGTAAGAAGGGAGACAAGTAAAACGGTGAAAATAACTTTTCCTTTCATGATACTCCTCCTTTCTGAGAGTTGGGTCGTTAGAACTCTCCGACCGCTATTTCCAGGGTTTGCCGCTGATGCTGTAGCCTTTTTCTCCCGTGAGAAATTTTATAATGGAATGCGCTTTGGTCCGGGCTTCTATCTTCTTTTCGGTCGGGACCATGAGTTTTGCACCAAACTTTTCTAAGCAGAATTTGGAGAAGGCATCCATCACCTTTTCACTTCCGGTCACAGGGAGAGAAGGCCAGAAGTAGGTGGTGATGCCCATTGCCACCCATCCCAATGCTTCGGTCACCTCTGAGCTTCGATTCGCTTCTGGATAACAGGCGACCATGGGGAAATCTTTCCACTCTTTTTTTCCTATTCTGGCTAACTCCAGGAGGAAATCGGTCAAACCGGCTTCTCCTCCGCCAATATCCACCACAGGGGGGATATCCTTACCCAGGGATGAGAGAAGATCTGCTAATTCCTTTCCACAATATTTTTCCTTGAGAGATGGATTTAAGAATCCATATTTGGCAAGGCCAATACTTGCCTCTCCTTTTGAGAGACAAAGGAAACCCTTTTTCAAAAACTCCTGCGCCAGGGTGGCCAGTTCTTGATCCTGTGTGTATTTCACATTGTTGCTTCCAGCCAGAATCACGATCCCTTTCAATAGACCTTTCTGGAGACTGGAGGCGATCTTTTTCCCATCGAGACTGCCCTGAGAAAAACCCACGGTGGCTTGTTCGTTGGCCTCCGGGATCTCTCTTGGAATGGCTCGGCGAAAGTCGAAAGCTTGTTTGGCCTGCTCGACAATGCTTCTGGCAAAACTTCCAGAATCTTTCTTGGGTTTCAAAGTTTCTGTTGAAATGATGGGGACTTCAAAGGCCTTGGCCACTTCCACTAAAGAAGGATTAACGGACTGGTCTCCCACGACCAGCAGGTCAACAGCTCCTGTCATCAAAGGAATTTCTTGGGATCCATAATTGGTAGCGATGGGGAAGCGGAAAGGAGGGAGCAGGGGGTCCATGCAGACGCCCATCACGTTTACGTCCTGCTTCTTAGCTGCTTCAGCAATCTTTCGTTTCAGGATCGGTGAAAAATGACCGTAAAGAAGAAGGTTGGGACCATTTTGTTTGAGACCTCCTAAATTGACGGCAATCGTTGTAGGAACGGTTTCGCCAAAGACAGATTCCTTTAATTTTCCATAGAGCCATTGGGCCATACAGCCTAACAGAGAAGCCTTGAAGGCATAGAGGAAGATTTCTTCCACATCGCTGACCCCGCCCTCCAATTTTTGAGAAGGTTTGAAGAGGTCCCTTCCCAGTCCTTCCGGCACGATCCCCAAGTCGTCCCATCGGCGAGTCACTGATTTTGGAAATTCCTTTTTAAATTGGGATCCACCGTTTCTCAGGAGGTTTTGACATTCCTTAAGCAATTGGTCGGTTTGGGTCTTGCTTTGGGGTTTGACTTCTCCTGCTTCAACCCCTCGGGTCAGATCGCTTAAGCGGTCTAAATAAATCATGGTTCCTTTTAACACCAATCTCAAAAGGGACTGGATGGCAAGGTGGTCTTTGTCTTTACCACAGACCCCTACCTTATTGACATCCCGGAAGGGATGGCTGATGCAGGGTCCCTGAAGGCAGTCGCGGCAGCTTAACCCCGTCTCACAAAAACCACACTCAGGCAACTGTCCTTCAAATCGATCCCATACCAAAGGCATCTCTCCCTCTGCTGCCCTGGTTACAAAATATTCTACCACCGTGTCCATCGTCTTCTTCTGAATAAATTCCATCTCTTACTCCTTTCTAACCTAAAGGGATAAAACCCGACTTTTGACCATTTCATTATTTCAATTAGAAAGCTTTTGTCCGATAGTCTTTCCTTTCTTCCAACGTGATCGCCTGTGTTGGACAGACCTCTGCACAAATGGGATACCCCATATTTCGGCAACGATCACATTTAATCGCCACCTTCATGGACGCAGAAGGATTGATGATCCCGAAAGGGCAGGCCATGACACACATCCAGCAGGCAATGCAAGTGGGTTCGTTCACATAGACCAGACCTGTCTCTGGATCTCTTCTCATCGTCCCGTTAGGACAGGCTTCAATGCAAGGAGCGTCCTCACAATGCCGGCATTGCAAGGCAAAAGGTTTTCCTTCCACATACACCCTTGGGACAGGCTGGGGCTGCTCGTGAATGGCTCGAGTCAGTTCCTTTGATACCGATGTAATTTCAGTTCCGCACCAGAGTTCACATTGATGGCATCCTGTGCATTTGTTTTTATCAACCATTAGAATCTTCAATTTTCCCTCCCCATCCAGCGCATCTTGAGGGATGCGGCTACAAATTTTTTCTTTTAAAATTCATCTTATTTGACATGTCATTTATAACCCTGTATCCATGATCTCTTTAAACTCCGTTTCGGTGAACCGATCGGCATTTCTTCGGATCAAAGGTAAAAGGTCCATAAAATTGAGGGTCCGACTGATTAACAGTGGGAGGTAGTCCGAAACCTCGATCTGTTTTTTAAGAAGAGTTAAATAGAGACCTGCCTTTTGAGTCTGTCCTACCAGAATAGCGCCCACCAGTTTGCCATTTCTGATGATCAACTTCTTGTAGGACTCTTTAGTTCTTCGTTTAATCTCCTGAAAGGATTCTCCAGCTTCACAGGTGGAGCAGGTGTCCGCACGAGTTAACCCCATGGATATGGCGGGTACGCCTATAAAATTACCGATGGAGTTCCTTCTGAAGGACCCTTCATAAAGCGTTTTTTTGCCAGCCATGTTTAACCCTGCGATGCGACCCTGTTCAACTGCACAGGGCCAAATTGCATTAATCCAGTTGGCCTGTCGGGTGATATCAAACGTTTCAGCAACATCTCCAGCAGCATAGATATCCGGGACGTTTGTCATCATCTGGGCATTGACAGTGATGCCATCCAGTGAACCGATATCCATGCCAGCCTTCTGGGCCAGTTCAATCGCGGGTTTGACCCCAACCGCCACCACAACCAGGTCACATTTCAATTCTCTTGATTCAGTGATCACACGTTGGACATGCCCGTTTCCAGCAAATTGAATCGCTCGCTCACCCGTAATCGTGGTGATGCCAAGATGTTCAATCTTTTTTTGGATGATGGCAGCTGCCTCCTCATCAAACACGGTGGGCAAAACCTGTCCTAATTGTTCGAGGAGTGTTACTTCCATTCCTCTTTTTCTCAGACTGATACAGGACTCTACCCCCACGCTCCCCGCACCAATCACAACCGCCCTCTGACCTTTAAGTTGATAGATCTTTTCAGCGTCTGCCATGGTTTTCAGTGTGGAAATCCCCTCTTTCTCGATTCCTGGAATGGGGGGGACAATAGGATGTCCACCTGTGGCCAGAAGAAGTCTGTCAAAAGGATAGGTTTCTCCCCCTTCGATCAGGATGGTTTTTGATGTCACAGAGAGTTCTTGGACCTTCACCCCCAGATGGGCATTGACTTTGTACTGCTCAAAAAAGTCCGAGGATCTAAAGTTGAGGAAAGGTTTGGAAAGTTCTTCTGCAATGTAATAAGGCAGAAGCACTCTCGAAAAGAGAGGGGTTGCCTCATCACTAAATAGATCGATCTGGGATTCCCGATCCAGAGACCGAATGGCCTCAACCGCGCTGATGGCGGCTGCACTTCCACCGATGATGACATATCGCATGATGTTCTCCTTCTCTTAAGGCATAACGCATAATGAGCATCGCGCAAAGCGTGATTCAATTCATGAGGACGTACGCCTAGCCTTCTGCACTTGCGCCTTAATACAGACTGTGGACCATATATTTAGCCAGCAGTTCTTTAATGAGCTTCTTGCCACGGGTGAGGTTATAGTTTCCACAGGTGCAGCATTTGGCCATTTCGAGGCAGGCATCTTCAATCGTTCTTCTTCCCCGTTTGACATCCCTCACCATTTTTCGAATGAGGTCCGCACCAATCATGGCGTGGCCACACATGGTATGGGTCTGGAGAATCTCAAATTCGGGGAGCAATTCGGTTTTTCCCCAGGTGCCAAGAGAATACTCGATGGTATGAATCCTGCCCAATCCAGCTTCTTCCATACATTGCTGGACAATATCACTCACGCCTGAGATGATGACCGAAATGCCTGGTCTGTTCTCCTTGAGGTCTTTCAGGAGGGAAACGATTTTCTCACGGTTATCAAAGGTACACTGGACGATGGTTCCGTCGGTCACATGACTCAAGATATCATCCATGGTGGTGTTGTAAATATTGCCCGTCTTCATATCTCCAAGATTCACCGGCCCATGTTTGTAACAGATGCTTAAAAATTTCTGAGTTTTAGGTGCAGATCCGGATTTGTTAATTCCTGTGGCTGGACAGCCTAAGACCACGAAATCATCCTTTAAATCATCAAAGGTTCCTCTTCGATGGAGACTATGGGTCATACTCTTCCTCCTCAATCATTCTTCATAGAATTTGAATGGCGGTTCTCCCAGTCCCATATTGTTTTTGGTATTGATGGAGTACCAATATCCCAGCTCCTCCAGCACCGGTTTGACAGGAATTTCTCCCTCGAGTGGGACCTTCGTGATTACTTCTACGGTGAAGACGGAGCTGACCTTCTGGGCGGCTCTTTTGATCGCCTCCAGAATAACGGGGAGTTGTTCAAGTTTACACTTTCCCTCCACAATGGCAGAGGTTGCTTTTTCATTGAGAATATCTTCTCTAAGTTTTCCTGTTTTTTTGTCTGTCATAAAGTGGGTAATGGGATTTTCTTCAGCAAATTCGTACCCCAGTGGAGCCAATTCCATGGCAACAATTTCTACATCTCTGAAATAGGCTCCAACTCCAGGCCTTCCCAGTTCAATGCCCACGCCGACTTCCCCCGGACGAAATCTTCCAGAGACGTCGTTTGTTTTCATCTCTTCTGTTCCTCGTCCAGGCACCTGTGACCCTTTAAATTCGATCAGAGGATTACTTAAGATACTTCGCACCTCCCTGGGCCAGGGCGTCTCAGGTTGGTAGAGGGCTTTGACCGGACAGATATTGGCACGGAGACAGACCCCACAGTCCGTGCATCGTTCCTGGTCGATTTCGATATAAACTCTTCCAGGAATCTTTTCGTGTCTTTTAAAGGTCTGAATTCGACCCATAGGACAATAGGGGAAACATCTCTTACAGGCAATACATTTATCTGCATCCGCCTTCATACATCCTCCCGCGCTTATTCCATTGAATTGGAATTGTATACAAATTAAGAATTGAATTTTTTATGGAAACTTTCTATAATATTGCTAATAGAATGTCAAGAAAAAATTAAATATTATAATATTCTTTTATTATCGATGAGTTATAACTTATTTTCGAATCGTATGAAGTGAAAGGGTGAGTTTTGTTTGGGCTAATTCGCCCGGAGGTGAAACCATTATTTGTATACAATTTGATTTTCGGTATTCAGATTTGTCCCTGAAAAGGAGGATTCCAATCCTATGGCTTTTGAGGTGATGGTGGACATCCAAAAATGTAACGGTTGTGAAGAATGCTTGGAAGTTTGTACGGTGAGTGTGTTTGAGATGAGGGACGGCAAATCCATCCCAGCGAGAGTTAAGGAATGCCTCGGTTGTCAGAGTTGTGTCGAAATTTGCAAGGAGAAAGCCATTACGGTCAAAGAGTTAGAACCGGAAATGTCAGAAATCGCCCGCATGCTCTTAAAAGATATTCTTTAAAGACAAAATGGGTTTTATTCTCCCAGGATTTGAACCTTCAGTTTCCTCTCTCTGCTTCGATTATCAAAATCGATAAAGACAATCTGCTGCCATGTCCCGAGAGTCAGCTCCCCATTAATGACTGGAATGGTGAGAGAGGGTTTTAAAAGTGCTGCCCTCACATGGGAAAATCCATTTCCATCGCCCCAGCGTCGATCATGTTCGTAAGGGAGATGAGAGGGGACGAGGGTTTCAATAGCTTTTTGGAGATCTTTTAGTACACCCGATTCATATTCTATCGTGGTGATTGCTCCTGTCGATCCGGGGCAAAATATTGTGACCAGACCATTTTTGATTTGTGAGCGATCAAGGGCGGTAGCCACCTGAGGCGTAATATCTAAGACGTCACTAAACCCTTTGGTACGAAGTGAGATGGTTTCGGAATGGATCATGCTCCGTCCTTTTTCATCAATGACTGAGAGAGGGGATGCCTAAAAGACTTATTCTCCCTGTGATTTTTGAATCCTTCGATGAACCTTCTTCCAGCTTTCGGTTTCAAGAAAACTACCAGAGACATTCTCTAAAAGGGTTAAAAAGAGGGTATAAGGCATCGAGAGAGTCAAGATATGACGCTCGACCATGGGCCTTGCTGAGACGTCAAACATCCCGAGAATCGCTCGAGGTTGCTCCCGGATGGCTTCTTTCAAAGGATAGGTAAGAATCGTTCCGCAACCAGAGCCAAAGGGTGCGAAGACCGCATCTGTTCGTTCAAGGGCGTAATTGGTCAAGGTAAAAAGGCCAGACAGGAGATCCGGTGAGGCAAAAAAGACCACCACCTCTGGGGAAACCCCATCGTGAAATTGCTCAATAGGTTTAAAGACACAGTAGGTTGCAGGCGCCCGTCTTGGGATCATTTTAGCGAAGTATTCTCTTGCCCGCTCCGGCGTTTTGATGTAGCGCTCCCCTTCCATTTCTCCCGGAATCCCACAGGAGAGGAAATATTCGATATTGGGTCGGGGCGATTCAAAAAAACCCATGTAATAAGCTCCTCCTGGGCATCCAAAATGGGTTTTATCAAAATAGACGGTCTTTCCCTTATTCCTTGCATGCTGAAGAAGCCCGATCATGCATCCATGAACCCCTTCTTTCGGACTGATGCCTTCCGGTGGATCGTTGGTGTAAAAAATACCGAGGGGGGATTCGTTTAGCCCAATGGCCTCTCGAAACCGTTGCCAGAGTGGATTTTCAGAAAAATTGGTCATTGAAATCTCCTTTTAAATTTTGTAACATAAACCATCATCCCATACAACCTCTTACACATTCTATCAGGGGGACGATGATCATATCCAGGGAGGAGGTACCCATGAAAAAAGAAGTCATCACCTTACCCCAGTCCCTTCCGCTCCCTTTTTCGCCGGGGATTCGAGCAGGCGATTTTATCTTCGTTTCAGGGCAGGTCGGTTTTGTTGATGCTGAGGGGAAGAAAGTCAAAAGTGTTGAGGCCCAAACCAGATTATGTTTAGAAAATTTACAAAAGGTTTTAATGGCTGGAGGAGCCTCCCTAAAGGATGTGGTGAAGGTAACCGTTTTCCTTCGAAGGGAAAAAGACTTCAACAAGATGAATCTGGTGTATAAGGAGTACTTCGTTGAGCCTTTGCCTGCTCGTTCAACGGTCATCACCGGCTTGGCTCTCCCAGAGATGTTAATTGAAATCGAATGCATTGCTTATGTTCCACGACGAAGATCTCACACCTCAAAAAGAATGTGATCCCGAAAAGGCACTCAAATCGTTTGGAGAGGGGATGCCTCTAAAAGATTGAGAAAGGAGAAAAGCCAATGCCGTTTAAAGTCGTCAACGCTATCTATACCCCTGGTTTGGATTTTGGAGAAGATCTTCTTAAATCTTTGGAGGCAACATTGGTTAATGGGTTTTGGCGAACTGAAGAAGAACTTCTGACCCATTTAGTGGACGCCGATGCCGTGATCTGCTCTGGCCCGATTCAACCCTTTACCCGAAGGGTACTCCAGCAGCTTCCCCGATGTCGAATCGTGGCGAGTTTGGGCAATGCCTATGACCGGATCGACATCCAGGCAGCCACAGAACTCGGGATTGCAGTGACGAATGTTCCTGATTACTGCATTGATGAGGTCTCAGGCCGGGCGATTGCCCTGATGCTGGCTCTGGCCTATAAGCTGCTGCCCCTGGATCGAATGGTCCGGGAGAGGCAGGTTAATTTCATCCCGCCGAATCGGAAAACCGTGATGGAAGGGATGTATCCCATTTTTCGTCTCCGAGACCAGACCCTGGGCATTATTGGTTTAGGCAGGATTGGGACTGCGACGGCCCTTAAAGCCAAAGGATTAGGCATGAGAGTCCTTGCTTATGACCCCTATGTCTTTGGGGAAGTCATGCGGAGTCGGGGGGTGATCCCCGTTGATTTCGAAACTCTTTTGAGGGAATCTGATTTCATCGCCATTCATGCCCTGCTCAATGACGAAACGAGAAATATGATTGGGTATTCTGAGTTCAAGAAGATGAAACGTACCTGTTATCTCATCAATGATGCCCGTGGAGAGATTGTAGATCAACCCGCGCTCATCCGAGCCCTCCAGGAGGGGCTCATCGCTGGGGCAGGGCTTGATGTTACTGTCGATGATCCCATCCATCCTGAGAATCCTCTGTTAAAAATGGACCATGTCATCCTCACAGGGCATAGTGCCTGGTATTCGACTGCCGCTGATTCAGGCCCTGAATTTTGGCACAAGCCCATGGGGCAGGTGGTGCTGGCCCTAAAAGGGGAGTGGCCTTTTTATGCGGTCAATACAGAGGGAAAGCGAAAGTGGCTGGAGAGGTGGGGATGATTTCTCATCGTGATGACCTTACATTTGACCGCATTCTGATGGGTCGCCTTTAAGTTTAGAAAGGGCATGGGGTAAGGCAGGGAGGATCACCGACAGATTTTCTCTGACTCCTTTCGGGCTCCCGGGCAGATTGACAATCAAACTTGAGCCCCGGGTTCCTGCAACAGCCCTTGAAATCATAGCATGGGGCGTTTTTTTGAGGCTCTCTGCTCTCATCGCCTCAGAGAACCCAGGAACTTCTTTTTCCATCACTTCGAGAGTGGCATCAGGGGTGACATCCCTTGGACTCAACCCGGTTCCCCCCGTTGTAAGGATGAGATCTACTTTTAAACTGTCTGCGCATTTGATTAAAGCGCTCGTAATCTGCTCTTTCTCGTCGGGAATGATTTCATAATGGGTCACCCGAGCGGGCAAATCCTTGACCATCTCCTCAATCAGGGGACCGCTTGAATCTTCACGTTCCCCTTTAGAACCTTTATCACTGATGGTTAAAATGGCTACTTTAAACATAAGTGGCTCAACATGTTACTGGATTTGGTGGTTTATTGTGTTTATTCACTTCGTTACCTAAGTAACTCAAGCCGCCCTAATGGTTCAACAACCGATTATAATTTCATCTCCTACCTTCACCTCCCCTTCGCTGACCACTTCCGCGAAGATTCCCTCTCTTGGCATGACGCAGTCTCCTGCCTGATAATAGACTGCGCATCGTTCATGACATTCTTTTCCGATCTGAGTCACGCGAAGAACGATCGATTTTCCAATATAAATTTCGGTTCCAATGGGAAGGTTGACAAGGTCAACGCCTTCGGTTGTGATATTCTCTGCAAAATCTCCAAAGCCCACCTTTAATCCTTTGGCTTTCATCTTTTCGATCGATTCATTGGCCAATAGGCTCACCTGTCTGTGCCAGGGACCCCCATGAGCATCACCCTTGAGGCCAAAGTCCTTTAAAAGGATGCAGGATTGGACATTCGTCTTCTTGGTGCCTTTTTCTTCGCTGATGTTTACTGCCAATACTTTGCCTTTTTGTGTTCCTGTCATTCCATCCACTCCTTCCATCATAGGATCGTCAGGATCGGGAAGCGTAAATTGTAAGGCGTTAGGGGTCGAGTCCCTTTTCCCTCATCCCTTACGATTTGCGGTATAAGTGCCGCTCTTTCCACCGGTCTTCTTAACCAGATGGATGTTCGAGACCACCATGCCCCGGTCAATGGCTTTGCACATATCATAAATCGTAAGCCCAGCAGCAGCCACAGCCACCATGCCCTCCATCTCTACGCCGGTTTGTGCCTTAATTTTGACTTTTGCCTCGATGTCAATCCGACTTTTGTTCTCATGGGGGAAAAAGTTAATTTCTACATAGGAGAGATTGAGGGGGTGGCACATTGGAATAATTTCTGCGGTCTTCTTCGCGGCCATCATTCCTGCGACTTTTGCCACAGAGAGGACATCTCCCTTAGCGATCTTCCCCGTCATAATCTTTTTAAAGGTTGTGGGTTTCATGAAGACCGATCCACGGACAATGGCTTCTCTCAGCGTCTCAGTCTTGCTACTGACATCCACCATCCTGGCTTGACCCTTTTTATCAAAATGGGTTAACTTTGCCATCCCATTCTCCTCTCCCCTCTGTGGTCCACGTTATACGTGAGGCGTGACGTTCAAGGAAACCTTCTTACTCTTTACGCTTTATCTCTCACAATGGGAATTATCCTCCTATTGCGGACATATTTCTCTGGCATTTTTTGAACTGATGCGTATTAATGAGATGTCTTTCAGGCTTGGTTTGAAGAGCGAGAAGAAGTTGTTTTTTCACATCTTCATCGCTTCCGCCGTTTCGCAGAAATCGTTTTACATCGATTTCCTCATCCGAAAAAAGACAGGTCCGAATCTTTCCATCTGGAGTCAAACGTAACCGATTGCAATTTCCACAGAAGTGGTCGCTCACTGGCCCGATCAATCCAATCTCGCCCATCGCCCCTTCGAGTCGATATCGTCGGGCCGGACCATCCCATTGGTCCGAAGGGATGGGAATGAGGTTTCCCATCCCTTCGAGACGATGTTTTATCTCCAAGACGGTTAAAATTTCTCCGTCCTTCCATTCGTCACCCTTACCGGAAGGCATATACTCAATGTAACGTACGATCAGAGGATAGTGGAGCGTGAGCCGAGCAAAGGCCTCAATTTCATCGTCGTTTAAGCCTTTGATAGCGACCATGTTGATTTTGATGGGAAAGAGGGAAACCCGCATCGCTTCTTCGATACCCTGCCACACCCTCTCAAAGCCATTCCTTCGGGTGATCTGAGAGAATTTTTCATGGTTGAGCGTATCAAGGCTGATGTTAATCCTCTTTAGCCCTGCACGCTTTAAGTCTGAGGCAAAGTCTTTCAGAAGGAGCCCGTTGGTTGTCAGACTCAGATCCCTGATCTCTTCAATCTGAGAAAGCCGGGAGATGAACTGGACGATTCCGTTTCTCACCAGGGGTTCTCCACCCGTCAGCCGAACCTTTGACATTCCCTCTTTAGCAAAGACGCGGACGATCCTTAGAATCTCCTCATAGGTTAAAATTTCGTCATGGGCAATGAGAGAAAGTCCTTCTTCGGGCATACAGTAACGACAACGAAGGTTGCAGCGGTCGGTCACTGAGATCCGAAGATAGTTGATTTTTCGTTGATAGGGATCGAATAACATAGGATTCGTTTTGGATTTCGGATTTTGGAATGAAACCCCTTAAATAAAAGGTAGCGATCTGATCTTCGGGGTTTACACTCCGCAATCGGCCCTCTGCATGACACAATTAAAGAAGCTCTTCTCCTGTTTTTGACACATCATATCCTCCCAGGCGGAGGACTTCTTCTTTAAATTTTTTGGAACGAATGGTCTCAATCACTTTCTCAACTTTCTCCTCATTTAAATAAATGGACGGAATGACCAGATCGTAGCGCTCTTTGGATACAGGAATAAAGTCGAGATTCAGCGCTTTGGCTGAAGATAGAATTCCCAGCCCAGCATCCACCATACCACTGGCCACCAAAGAGGCTACCGCCATGTGGGTATATTCCTCCCTTTCATATCCTCGAATCTGAGTGGGTTCAATGGAGAGTTTTTTTAGCTCGTGATCGAGAAGGATTCGTGTTCCAGAGCCTTTTTGACGATTGATGAAAGAGATATCTTCCCTCAAAAGATCCTTTAAACTTCTTAACCCTTTTGGATTATTTCTCTGGACCATGAGACCCTGCTCCCGATAGACCAGGTTGATCACCTTCACCTTCATCTCTCCCAAATAGGTTCGAAGGTAGGGGATATTGTATTCCCCTGTCTCGGGGTCGAGAAGATGGGTTCCTGCCAGATGACAAAAGCCATTTTTTAAGGCGAGAAGGCCTCCTAAACTGCCTACGGATTGGGAGGAGAGAAAGATAGGGGGATAAAATTCCCTGAGGAGGTTGGCTAAGAGATCAAGGGTGAGATCATGACTTCCGACCATCACCACGTTTTGAAGAATGACTTCAAGGGGCCTGAAGAGTTCAACTTCGACCTCTCGACTCTCTTCCACCCCCTCTGAGAGAGAGGGAATTCGGAGGATGCCATCCGCTTTCGTCAAAGAGGTAATGATTCCAGAGCCACGGGGAAGGGGAGAAGCATAAAATGTTTCTCCCACTTTCCCAACATTCACCCTCAAGAATTCCTCGGTTCCGAGTTTTGATGGAATGTTCCGAGTCGGATAAACCCTCAGTCTGACCCTTTCTGGTTTGATGAGTTGGAAAACCTGGTAAAGAAGGGGACGTACCAATTCTTCATAGGCCATGATTGCCGATACAGGATAACCTGGAATGCCGATGATGGGTCGGTTTTTCATCCTTCCCAAAAGAGCCGGTTTCCCTGGCATCATGGAAATGCCATGGGCATAGATCTCTCCCTCTTTTTCAATGATGGAACGGGTATAATCTCTGGTTCCCGCAGAAGAGCCTGCGATAATCAAAATGAGATCAACTTCTTTAGCCTTTGAGAGGAGGGTGTTTCGTATCTGATCGAAATCGTCTTCCACAATCGGATGCCTGCTGGGTTCTCCTCCATCTTCGATGACTAATTGGTGTAAAACATAGGAATTGGATTCGATCACTTTCGTCAATGGCTCTGATAGATTGACGTCTTTCGGTTCAATTAATTCTGAGCCGGTGGGGAGGATCAGAACTTTCGGTTTCGTTTTTACCTGAATTTTTTGATACCCGCTCGCCAGAAGGGCTCCAATATCATAAGGGGTAAGTTTGTGGCTTGCAGGTAAAACCATTTCCGTTGCGACGATGTCCTCTCCGATCGGTCTCACATGCTGCCAGGGATACGCAGCCTCTCTGATCTCCACCCTTGCGGAATCGATCTGATGAATGTCTTCAATCATGATGACGGCATTCATCCCTGGCGGAAGGGGCTGTCCAGTATTGATGAAGATGGCTTCTTGACCGAGACGCACCACTCTGGGAGCATCCTCTGTGGCTCCGTAGGTTGATTCTGCTCTCACTGCGATACCGTCCATTGCCGCACAATGGAAAGGGGGAGAAGAGATTTTAGCGAAGATTGGTTGGGACGTTACCCTTCCCCGTGCCTGAATGACAGGGATTGTTTCATCGCCGAGGTGAATGAGTCCGGCCAGCATGGATGAAAGCCTTTTCGCTTCTTCGAGGGATTTTTTCTTGAGATAAATGTTTCGTTTCATATGAATATCACTTCAGCTTCTTCTCCTTCTGCCAATCCTTCTTCATCGATTCCGATCTTGAGTAAGGCATCCGCATAAGCCAAGTGGGCAATGGCTCCGGATTTCCCAAAAACAGGGTAAGCCCAGAGGGTTCCATCCCTTTCTTCCAATTTGACCCTGACGTAATCCTCTCTTCCTGCCACAGACGGGATATTTCGACCGGCTTTTGCTTTCCCTATCCTCTTTGGTCCTGTCTCTTCAGAAACCCCCGAAAGGATGTTCAGTAGAGCCTTTCCAAAAAGATGAAAGATGACCATGGCAGAAACAGGATGGCCCGGAAGTCCCAAGAGGGGTTTTCTCTCGATTTCGGCAAGCAAGGTGGGTTTTCCAGGCCTGATGGAGATTCCGTGTCCTAAGATCTCGGTTCCATGAAAAGATTGGAAGACTTCTCCAACCAGATCAAGGGTTCCCACAGAACTTCCTCCGGTGATGACGACCATATCGGATTGTCTTAACCCTGATTCGATCTTTTCTTTGATCTCATGAAAACAATCTCGGGCAATTCCCAAGAAGATTGGAATTCCACCGGCTTCTCTTACCATAGAAGAAATGGTGTAGCGGTTGATATCCCTCACCTCTCCGGGCTTTGGCTTTTGTTCAACAGGAACGATTTCATCTCCAGAGGAGATGATCCCCACCTTCGGTTTGAGGAATACTCTGACTTTGGTCCAACCGATTCCGGCAAGTAGTCCACTCTCTTGAGGCCGAATGGGGCGTCCTTTTTTTAGGACGATCTCTCCTTCTTTAATATCCTCTCCCACTTGAATAACGTTCTCCAGAGGAGAGATCGGTTTAAACACATGGATGGTCTGGGCATCAACCCATTCTGTGTATTCAACCATTTCCACACCATCTGCTCCCTCCGGGATCATCCCACCGGTAGCGATCTTGACGGCTTGCCCATCCTTGAGGTGGATGGAGGAAAGTTGACCCATCGGGATTTCTCCGACAACCTGAAGAAGGGCGGGGTTCTTTTCAGAGGCCCCATAGGTATCCTTTGCTTTTAGAGCAAACCCATCCACAGTGGATCGGGGAAATTCAGGAAGGTTTATCGGTGAAAGGATATCTTCCGCCAGGATCCGATGAAGAGCATCTTCAAGGGAGACCACTTCAGAGGGAAGCGGCCCAAAGCGGTTCAATTTCTCAAGAAGTTGTTTGGGCGTCTGAACCCTGAAAAACCCTTTCATAGTCAATCCAAATTACAAAAAAGAGAAGGAATGGCGCACCTCACTGAATGTTTGGGGGACTCGTTTCCATTGATGTTATATATTAAAACAAAAAAGCCGATACCCGTGTTTGAGGTATCGGCCATTCAGGCGTTTTCCATCTCCTTTCCAAACACGGGAGGTATGGCCGTTTCCAGCCATGCCCTGGCGGCCATCTTCCTTGTCCATGAAGGATTTAGGAAAAGGGCTCGGAGATCTAACTTAATTATTTTTTAATTTATTTAAGAGGGAAAGTCAAGGAAGAGTCAAATCAAGCTACAAAACATGGGTCTCACTGGTCTTACGGAAATGATGTCCATAGATGGCCAAGGTGATGGCCAGGGGAAAAACCCTTGGGCGACGAAAAAGGGTCCACCAGAAGAGTTTCCAATACTGAACCCGTTCTTTTCCAACAATGCCCAATCGTAAAATCGAGTGGATCAAAGCGTGGAGGTTTACCGGAATCTGGCGGGCATTAAATGAAATATGGATTTTGGGAGGTTTGTATTCTTTCAAAAAGGTTTTGACCCGTTGATAATAAGCCTCGGGAGAGTAGAGGTACTGGAGGACCTCTTTGTATCCCTTTCGAAGAACATCCAGATTCATGAGGGGGATGATATTTGTGGATCCATCCACATTATCTCCAGACAATTTGTCGAACAAACGTCCTGCCTGTTTAAGACGCTCGTAAAGTTTGGTCCCTGGAGGAGCTTGGAGAAGGCCGACCATTGCCGTGGCGATTCCACTTTTCTGAATGAAATCGATCAACCGACGAAACGTCAGCGCCGAGTCGTTGTCAAAACCGAGGATGAATCCTCCCTGCACCTGAAGTCCTCCTCGCTGAATTCGCTTCACATCCTGCACCAGATCTCGATGCATATTCTGCTTTTTACTGCATTCCGCAAGACTTTCTTCATTTGGCGTTTCGATTCCAATGAAGACCGTGTCAAACCCTGCTTGGACCATCATCTGGATCAAGGACTCGTCGTCAGCCAGATTGATTGACACCTCGGTACTGAACAAAAATCCCTTTTTATCTCTTCGCCACTCCATGAGGGCAGGCAAGAGTTCCTGTCGGAGTTGTCTTTTGTTTCCAATAAGGTTGTCGTCCACAAAAAAGACCCCTCCGCGCCATCCTAATCGGTAGAGGCTGTCCAGTTCAGCGATCAACTGCAAAGCGCTCTTGGTGCGTGGCCGATGGCCGAACAGGGCGGTCACATTGCAGAACTCACAGTTAAAAGGGCACCCTCGTGAAAATTGGACGGACATGGAAGCGTAATCACCAAACCGAACTAGCTCCCACATGGGCGTAGGTGTCTTACGAATATCGGCAAATGCAGAAGTTGTATAAACTCTCCGAGCCTGTCCTCTGGTAAAGTCCTCAAGAAAGGCGGGCAGGGTCAACTCTGCTTCATTGAGGACGAAATGATCGACTCTTTCGAACTGTTCGTACTCGGTTGTGAAGAGCGGTCCCCCTGCGATGACCCGCAGGCCTGCCTCTTTGCATTGGGCAATCGTCCTCTTGGCTGAGTCTCTTTGAACGGTCATGGCACTGATCAGGGCGCAATCTGCCCATACCAGGTCTTCCCTGGTGAGCTTTCTCACATTGAGATCAACCAGCCGTTTTTTCCATTCAGAGGGTAACATCGGAGCAATGGTGAGGAGGCCAAGCGGTGGAGAAGCGGCCTTTTTGCGGATGAACTTGAGGGCATGTTTGAAACTCCAGAAGGTATCCGGAATTTCAGGATAGATCAAAAGAACGTTCATAAATCATTCAACCTTAATTCGAACAAGAGTGAGGTTAAAGGGTTTGATCCGGATGGTAAAGAACACGATTCGGTCGGCAAATCCTTTAAACCTATTTATAAGATGAAAACAAGTCGTTGTCAATTTTTATTTCACTTTGTGTGGTCATCCCTCAGTAATGTGGTGTTTTCGGTTTAAAAGGGTTGGAACGTTCCTCCTCCAAAACCTTGAATAGCGGTTATCAAAGGTTATCCTCATCGAAGCCTTCATGCCCTTTGAATTTTATTTTTTTGAATCAGATTGGGTCGTTTTGACGAACAGAGGTTTCGCTTCAAGGTTTTTCCGAAGCAACCTCCCAACCTTTTTTTTTATTTATTAAACTGAGGGGTTACTGGGTGTGTGATTGTTCTTGACATCTTTTTAAATGAAAGATAATATTGTGAAAAAAATAACCAACCCTTGAAAGATGGGAATAAGAATCTGTAACTTAAATGTTTTTGATTGGTCACATGATTGTCACATGATGATATTAAAGAGCGGAGGTGGAGGAGCGAATCAATCCTGTCTTCTCGGAAGATTCCATTTTAACATCCATTAGGTTACCGAAAGGAGGGCTTAACATGAAAGGGAAAGGAGTCATCAAAATCACTACACTTTTTTTAATGATCTTGGGGATGGTTCTTTCTGTGCCATTTTCCGAGGTCCAAGCGCAGAGAGAGAAGGTTGGTTGGGTTGGCCCGGTTTACAAAGAACTCTCTGACAGTCTGATGAAAGGTTTCAAGGAGTATTACAAAAAGACTTATGGGAAGGACATTGATATCACCTTTGTTAGGCCAGGCGGATGGCCGGTCTGTGTGGATAAGGTGCGGGCATGGAAGGGAAAACCTGATGCCGATGTCTTTTTAGGCGCCGGCGCTCCTGCCTTCGAAGTTTTGGATAAAGAAGGTTTAATTGTTCCATATAAACCGAAAGATTGGGACAAGATTCCTGATAAATGGGGTGGCATGAAGGTCAAAGATGAGAAATTTATGTGGACCTGTTTTGCGCCCTGGATAGTCACCAATCTTTATAACGAGAGGGTCTTGAAAGCGCTCAAATTGCCGGTGCCAAAGACCTGGAAAGAGTTGCTGAATCCTATTTACAGAGAGTATGTCGTCCAGACCTTACCCTATGCCTCGGGCACCCAACATGAGGTGATCGAAATTCATCTCCAGAGTTTCGGTGAAAAAGAAGGATGGGCCTATAATCGTCTTCTGGCAGCTCAGTTAGCCAGATTTTCAACCGGAAGTGTGGATACCACCCATATGGTTAGCCGGGGCGAAGTTCCCATCGGGATTGCTCAGCCTCAAATGAATGCGATGGGTGCACGGGCGGATGGCTATCCGGTGCGAGACTTACTCCCTGACAAAACCATTTTGGTTCCGGAAGCGGTTGGATTATTAAAAGGGGCTCCCAATGAAGCCAATGGAAAAATCTTCCTCGATTGGCTTTTCAGTCTGGAAGGCCAGAAATACGTTCTGGAAGGTCGCTACTTCCCGGCGCGGACAGATATTAAATTTTCCGTCTGGGAAAAAGAAGGCGTGACCATGGCCAAACACGCCCGGGATGCCCTTGGGGTGGATTCCTTCTGGGATTTGAAAGTGGGATTTATCAATTATGATCTCGAGCTTGCCACAAAGCGATGGGATGAAGTCAACCGCTATTACGAGATGGAAATCTATCGGAAATGGAGGGAATTGAAAAGCAGTCTTTTTCTGATCGAAGAGGTGGAGGGTGAAATCGATGCCGCAAAAAAGAAAGGGGTTGATGTGACAAGGGCAGAAGCAAAAATCAAAGAGGCCCGAAGACTCTTTGAGTTCGACGGTGCCTATGCCCAAGCACGATTGGCTGCTTCGGAAGCCCGGACGTTACTTGTAAAATAATGCTCTCCATTTTACCGTGAAGGGGCACGAGGGCGAGCGCCGGCTCGCCCTCGCCATTTCACAAAAGGATCATCCATGTCACGAGGCAACCTCCTTATCTCAGCGATCCTTTGGTCTGTGGTCGCTCTCTTTGTCATCTATCCGCTTTCCTTTTTAATGATCGAAAGCTTTAAGATCGCAGGAACCGATCGCTATGGCCTTCAGAATTATATCGATTTTTTTAAAGATCCTTATTATTTAAAAACGTTTGGGAACACCTTACTCCTTGGCGTACTGGTCCTTGCCACGACCACACTGGTCGGGTTGCCACTGGCTTATATTCTTGCGAGATATCGTCTTAAAGGAAAAGTGCTTTTCACAGCACTCATCCTTTTGCCCATTGTCTTACCCGCCTATGCTGGAGCCTTTGCCCTGATCGTGCTTTTTGGAAAGATGGGAACAATCAATCTCCTCTTGATGGATTGGGGGTTGATCAGCAAACCGATTAACTTCGTCTTTGGACTCCATGGGTTGGTCTTCATTCAGGCTCTTCATCTCCTGCCTTTTATCGTTCTCAGCATTTCAGCGGGATTTACCAATATCGATCCTTCTCTCGAAGAGGCAGCAGAAGTTGAGGGAGCAAGTGGCTGGAAAAGGTTTTTGACCGTTACTCTGCCGTTGACTAGCCCGAATTATTTGGCCGGAGCAGTCATTGTCTTTTTATGGCCCTTCACTGACTGGTTAACCCCACTCATTTTCGGACAGCAAGATTATCTTCCCTCGATTGCCTATATTAATATCGCTTACCACTTTACCGATATGCATCGGAAATATATGGGCATAGTTTCCGTGGTGATCTCCTCTCTCATCTGCGTGGGAATCTTTCTTGCTTCCAAGACCTGGGTGGAGAAGAAGAAATATACCGCCCTCTCGAAAGGGACAACGCTGGAGGGAAGGATTATCGAGACCGGACTGTTTACGAAGGTATGGGCTTATGCTTACATGCTTTTTATTGCCGTCTTTGTGCTTCTCATTCCCATTGTTCTTGGATTGTCAGCCTTTTCAAGGCGGTGGGTCTTGCAACCTTTTCCTTCCTATTGGACCCTCGATAATTTCAGGCTTATCTTTCTTGAAACACCCATCCTTTTGAAAAATTCGTTCGTCTTCAGTGCCGTAGCACTTCTCTTTGGCGTGACCTTCGGGCTTCCAGCCGCTTATCTGATTACCCGGACCAAAGTCCCGGGAAAGGATACGCTTGACTTCGTGATCACTCTGATGCTTGCGTTCCCGGGCATTGCTGTTGGTGTGAGCTATTTACTTGCCTTCTGGGAAGGCATTCCCCTGGCCACCCACTGGATCATTATGCCTTTATCCCTTTTCATCCGGCGACTTCCCTACTTTTTAAGAATGGCCCATGCTTCGTATCTACAGCTCGATGTCTCTCTTGAAGAGGCTTCAGAAGTATCCGGTGCGGGGAAGTTTAAAACCTTTATCAATATTTCTTTGCCGCTGTTATTGAAAGGAGTTTTTGTTGGTCTGGTGATGTTTTTTATCATGGCGTTCCAGGAAATTTCAACCGCCATCTTCCTTTATCGAGGTGGATGGGAGACCTTGCCCATTGGCATCTATCTGAACTGGCATCGAGGTATGGAATTTGGCATCGCCGGAGCCATGGCATTTCTGATGATTGTGATCATCTTCGTCCTTCTACTCATTGTGGCTCGCATCGGAGGAGGAATCCTCGGAGCAGCCTGGGGTTCATCCGGAGGAAAATATTGATGGCTTTCATTAAGATTGAAAACCTTTTTAAAAAGTTTGGAACCATGGTGGCAGTCAACCATATCGATCTGGAGGTCATTCAAGGAGAGATCCTAACCCTTCTTGGACCCAGCGGATGCGGGAAGACAACTACCCTGCGTTGTATTGCTGGACTGGAGAGACCTGACGAGGGTGATGTTCTGATTGATGGAAAGCCAATGTTTTCAAAAGGTTTTGTCCCGCCTTCACAGAGGGAAATTGGAATGGTCTTTCAAAACTATGCGGTTTGGCCTCATTTGAGGGTCTTTGATAATGTAGCCTATGGGTTAAAACTTCAGAGACTTCCTAAAGAGGAAATCAAAAGAAGGGTAAACGAAGTTTTGGAATCCGTGGGGCTCTCCGGCCTGGGGAAAAGATATCCTGGGCAATTGAGCGGTGGCCAGCAGCAGAGGGTTGCCCTTGCAAGGGCACTGGTAAGAAATCCTAAGGTACTCCTGCTCGATGAACCCCTCAGCAACCTCGATGCGAAACTCAGGGAGAGGATGCGATTCGAAATCAAGAGCCTGGTAAGACGGATGAATATGACCTCTGTCTATGTGACTCACGATCAAGCAGAAGCCATGGTCATCTCGGATCGGATTGCCGTCATGGAGTCAGGGAATATTGTGCAGGTCGGCGCTCCAGAAGAGATCTATAAGAAACCTGCCAATCGGTTTGTGGCCGATTTCATCGGAACGACCAACTTCATCCCAGGAGAGATTGCGGAAATCCGAGAGAATCAGATCTATGTGACAACGGAATTCGGTCAGAAGATACTTTGTAAGGTGTTTGACTCAGCGACAGCCGTCCCGGATCAAAAGGTCCATGTGTCTATTCGTCCCGAAGATATTGAGGTGTATGCAGAACCTTCAGGGTCTCGAGACAACGTCTTTAAAGGCACGATCATGCATCGTGCCTATTTGGGCAACTTTCTTAATTTCTTTGTCAACGTGGATCATACGATGATTCGAGTCCAGGTCCCTTATCATTTGAGGCAGAAGGAAGGAGAAGAGCTTTACCTCTACTTAAACCCCGAAAAGTGCATCGCATTACCTTAAGGTCTGAGTTAAGGTTAATATCAGAACCTTTAGCAATAATCCCCGTGGACATTACAACCCTCCTCAATAAAAAGGATAAGCGATGGCAAGAGTGGTGATGGAGAATGTCTCGAAATTTTTTGGGACCGTTCAGGCAGTGAAGGATTTCAACCTCACGGTGGAGGACAAGGAATTTGCCATTCTTGTGGGGCCTTCAGGATGCGGCAAATCGACTGCACTAAGGATGATTGCGGGATTAGAAGAACCCACCACGGGAACCATCTCCATCGGAGACCGCCTGGTCAACGATCTCCCTCCCAAAGATCGGGACATTGCCATGGTCTTCCAGGAATATGCCCTCTATCCCCACATGTCGGTCTATAAGAATATGGCCTTTGGTCTCAAGTTGAGAAAATTTCCCAAACAGGAGATCGACCAGAGGGTTAGGGAGGCGGCAGAGATCCTTGGCATCCAGGACTTCTTGGATCGGAAACCGAAACAACTTTCCGGAGGGCAGCGTCAGCGGGTGGCTGTCGGAAGAGCCATTGTCCGAAAACCAGCCGTCTTTCTCTTTGATGAACCCCTTTCTAACCTGGACGCCAAGTTACGAGTCCAGATGCGGGCTGAGCTCTCCAAACTTCATGACCGACTTCAGACAACCATGATCTATGTCACTCATGATCAGGTTGAGGCCATGACCATGGGCACGAAGATCGTGGTGATGAAAGATGGGGTGATTCAACAGGTGGGACCACCTCTGGAGGTATATAACTACCCAGTCAACCTCTTTGTAGCAGGATTTATCGGAAGTCCGGTCATGAACTTCGTCCCTTGCCGAATCCTTTCACAGGAGGGACGCCTGCTGATCGATGCTGGAAGCTTTCAGCTTCTCATCCCGGAGAAGCGGATCCCCTCTTATCACCCGTTGGTCCATTCGGAAGCCATTTTTGGAATTCGGCCCAAAGATATTTATGATCGAGCGTTTGCTCCCGAGCATTTAAAAGAGAATTCTGTCCGCTCTGTCATCGATGTGATTGAACCCCTCGGATCGGAGATCCATCTTAATGTCACAGCAGGGCAGCATAATCTTGTGGCTGTAGTGGATGTCCAGACTACGTACCGGGTCCATCAGGAGATCGAGATCGTCTTCGATCTCGATCGAATGCACCTGTTTGAAAAAGATCCCCCCAATCTCCGGATTAAAGCAGAAGGATAACAGGAGAAGCTCTTGTTTAAAGGGTTTATTTTTGATCTGGATGGAACGGTATATCTCAGCGATCGATTGATTCCAGGAGCCGACCGGGTGATTCAGCATCTCCGGCTGGCAGGGAAGAAAGTGGTCTTCCTTTCAAACAAACCTCTCCAGACCCGCGAGGATTACGCCGCCAAACTGACTCATCTTGGAATACCCACTCAACCTGATGAGGTCATCAACTCCACCTTTGTGATGGTCCACTATTTAAAAAAGAATGCTCCGGAGGCAAGGCTTTTTGTTGTAGGAGAACGTCCCTTTATTGAAGAATTGGAGAGAGCGGGGTTCAAGATCACCGAAGAGCCGAAAGAGATTGACTATGTGATTGCAGCCTTTGATCGGACCTTCGATTACAGAAAATTAAATATTGCCTTTCAGGCCATTAAGAAGTTTGGAGCCCATTTCATCGCCACCAACCCTGACCGAACCTGCCCGGTGGAAGGCGGAGAGATTCCAGACTGTGCCGGCATGATTGCCGCGATTGAAGCGGTGACGGAGAAGAAGGTCGAGGTCATTGTAGGCAAACCTTCTCCGATTATGGTGGAGACGGTTTTGGATGTTTTAGGGTTGAATCCAGAAGATTGCATTCTCATCGGAGATCGGTTGGAGACCGATATTCGGATGGGAAAAGAAGCCGGAATCGCCACAGGGATTGTTCTGACCGGTGTCACTCGCGAAGAAGATCTCCGGAAGATTAAACACACCCCTGGCCAACCCGACTTCGTCTTCCAGAGCATTGCCGATGTCGAACATTTATTGATAGGGGATAGGGGAACGGGTTGAGACGGAGATCCCGGGAAAAATGGCGTTGACTCTTAAGGTCTCTCCCTTTACACCTGTTACGGTATCAGAGCCTCTCTGAGCACCTGAACGGGGTGTAACACCTTCAAACCGGTGAGATGGTGGATCTGCATGCGGCAGCCTTCGCAATCCGTGAGGACGATTTCAGGCTCTAAACGATCAATGGCCTCCTTTAAATCATTTCCAATCTCCTGAGAGATCTCATACTTTTCCTTTTTAAATCCGAACGTGCCGCCCAAACCACAACAATCTGCCTCGACATTTTCGATCGTTAGTCCAGGTAGGAGTCTCAGAATGTCAAGGGCAGGTAGACCGATGCCAAGAGATCGGAGATGGCAGGGAGCAAAGTAGGCGGCTTTGATCTGGAGTGCCTTAAAACGAGTCTTCAGGTTCCCTGATTCTTTAAGGTTTCGGAGATATTCAAAGAGATCAAAAGTCTTTCTGGCAACTTCCTCTGAACCGGGGATATTGAGGAGATGGCTATATTCATGCCTGATCATATAACCGCAAGTGGTCGAGGAGAAGATGAGATCAGACCCCGAGCGAATGGCCTGGAGAAGGGAAGGAATATTCTTCAGGGCCATCTTTCTTGCTTCTTTGAAATTTCCATTCCCGAGCATGGGAATACCGCAACACTCCTGAGGGGGAAGAACCACTTCAAAGCCATTGGCCTCTAAAACCTCTACAGTTGCCTTCCCCACGTCCGTTTCATTTGTATTGATATAACAGCCATAAAAGTAAGCCACTTTTTTTCCCTCTTGTGGAAGATGGTTTCTAAACCATTGTCGGAAAGTGGGTGAATCGTAAACCGGAAGTTCTCTTCTTCGGTCGATTCCTAAAAGGAGTTGGACGATCCATCTCATGATCCCATTTTTCAACAGAGGGTTGAGGATACGGGAGAAGCGAGACCCCAGTTTTCCGTAGAGGTAAGAGTGGGTCAGGAGCCAGTCCCGAAAGGGCCTGCCTTGTTCATCAAGATATTTGGCCCTGGCAATGAGGTTCAGTTCAGAAATGGGAACCCCTGAAGGGCAGACAAGATCACAGAGATGGCAACCGATGCAAAGGTCAATCCACTCGTTCACGGATGGGTCTCCGGGTTTTCGAAATCGCTGGGCCCCTGGCCCTGCATGTTTGGGACCCGGAAAGAGGGAGGTGACTCTCGAGACCGGACAGACCGCCATACAGCTTGCACAGCGGATGCACAAGTCAGAGTTGTGTTTAGGCCAGGCCTTCTTGTTCATATTTTCAGCCATATGTCTAACCCACTGCAACAGATTCCAGTCACCCCATACCAATAACCCAATCAACACCCATCACCAAACTTCCATTACCGATAACACCTCTCTCCCCTTCATTGAAGGGGAGGCAAAGTGAGGGAAGGAGGGGAGAATCATTGGGAGTACATTGGTTGTTGGAAACTGATCATGATTTGGTTATTGCGCCAAGGCCTGCCGGGCTGCCCAGTATCCTGTGGCAATCTCAATTCCTTCTCTCGATTTTTCTTCGATCCAGTTCTGATGAGCCAAGATTGTTCCAACCACCCGGACATTTTCGAGGATCGGCTCTCCTTTTTCACCCATGGGACGGAGGCTGGAGTCGGTCAAAACACCTATCCGGTGCATCGGATGAGCCTCAAAGAAAGATTTTTCAAACCACTCTTCCTGTGATCCGGGCTGATGCACAGGCAGTTGGAAGAGAGGTTCGGATATCCTGTTGCGGTCAACTTTCAAACCTCCACCTGTGAAACGACCCGTGGCAAGAATGTAATGATCAGCCGAATAAAGAGTGATGACTGGCGGGTGAGATATCTCAACCCCCACACACCTTTTTCCTTTAAACAGTGCCTTTGAGACGGAATATCCCTGGAGAAACGTCACCCCCTTCTGGATCAATCGCTCCTTAAACCGGTTAAAGATCCTCATCCCGGGAATGGAAGGTGGAAGAACAGGGATCTCAAACAGAGAGGCTCCGATTCTCTTTTCAAGGTCTTTTTTTACTCCGGTAGGAGCCTTGATTCCTAATAATGCAGGAAAGCCAATTAACTCCTCGTCTCTGAGATGTTTTTTGACCTCCGCCCCAATGAATTCCCTGAAGGAGGATTGTTCCATCCGTCTTGCAAGAGCCGTAGCAGAAATTTCTCCTTGAAGTTTTTCAGGCAGAGAGAGGACGATTCCCCTGCATTTCAATTGATCAGCCACGCGATGAGCATAGAAATCCTTATATCCCTTGAACCCGATGATCAGGGTCTTTTTCTCTCTGACAGTGATTCCTCTCATCAGAGTGGAGGGAATGAGAAAGGTCGGGCGAAAGGTTCCTATACCTGTTGGAATCAAACTGTTAGCCTCATTTTTTGATTGAAAGGTGTATGGCGGTGGGAAGAGAGAGTTAAATGAAGAAAGGGACTCCTCAATCTTTTCCAGACCGATCTTTCCATAAGGGTGGTCAGGATGGTCCTGAATCCAGCGAGAAAGACCGTCCTTCCATTTTACTCCCTCTGAAATGTCACCTAACAGATCGACCGTATTGGAAAAGAGGGCAAGACCGCCCATCCCTTTTCCTACGATCAGGACTTTTTGATTAGCGTCAGAAGCGGTTTGAGCCGCCATTAAACCGGAGAGACCCATCCCGATGATAATGAGGTCGTAGTGCATTGATGACCCGAAGGGGGATTTCGCCTGCCTGCTGCAGGCAGGGCATTTTATTCCTTATTATTGAGATTAAAGATTCCTTTATAGATTCCTTCGATCAATTCTTCTTCTCTGGCAGCAGATCCCCAGAGGATCGGTCGAATTCCCTTCCACCTCTCTTCAAGAAAACCTTTCAATTTTTTATTGGAATCTCCTTCAGCCATTCCTAATTCATGCAAGATTCCAAGCAGGCGATAAACGCAGAAGCCGCCCTGGCAGGTTCCTTTGGCAAGTCGGGTTCGATGAAGAATGTCTTGAAGATCATATAATTTTCTTTCCTTTAAGACCTCTTCCACTTCCTCTTTTAACACCAATTCGCAGTCACACAGAATGTCCATTCTCCCCAATGCCTTAAGCCGATCTTTAAAACCCCGGGTTTTTTCTGCTCCTGGAAGAGGTTTTTGGTGGGTGGAACAGTCTGCTTTGATTCCCATCTTTTGACAGATCAAGTCAGAGGCCTTTTCAGCCATCAATCGATAGGTGATCAATTTTCCTCCTGTGATGGTCATGAGATTCTTTATCCCATCCCTTTTCTCATGGTCGATCAGAACAAAACCCCTGCTGATTGCCCGGTCCTCCCCCTTTTCGACCGACTGAAAGAGGGGCCTAATTCCTGCATAAGCGCGGATCAATCGGGCCTCTTTAATGGCTGGAATCATCTTTGATGTTTCCTGAATCAGAAGAGAAACGTCCTGGGAAGTTACCTCAACAGATTCGGGCTCTTCTGAACGAACAGAGGTCGTTCCGAGAATGGAGACCGTATGATTCGGAACGATGATGTCCCCATCTGAAGGAAGCCTGCAGCGGTTGATCACCCGATGGGAAAATCTCTGATTGGTGATGAGCATGGCCCCTCTTGAAAGAGCCATGGGAATATGAAAGCCTGCCAATCTCAGAAACCGATCTGCCCAGGCTCCGGTAGCATTGATCAGATAAGAGGCTTCGATTTCATACTCCTCCCCATGAAGAAGATCTCTTGCCAGAATGTACCTCACTCTATTTCTATTGATGGTGAGTGAAGTCACTTCCGTATGGAGAAGGAATCGGGTTCCAAGAGCCTCTGCATCTTTTGCATTGGAGAGGACCAGTTCGAATGGATCGATGGCACCGTCTGGAACCTGAACCGCACTTAGAAGATCGGGATGGAGGCCGGGTTCCAGAGAGAGGGCTTCGTCCCGGGAGAGGAGTCGGGTTGGGATAGCTACCTGTTGACAGGCTTGAATGAATCTGTCCCTGAAATCGAGGCCGTCTTCGGGTAATGAGACGAAAAGGCCTTCTGTTTCCTCAATGCAGTGAGGGGCAATGTTTCTCAGAATTCTATTTTCACCGATGCACTCACGGGCTGCCTCCGGGTCAGAGACAGCATATCTTCCGCCACTATGGAACAAGCCATGGTTCCTTCCGGACGCACCGGAGCAGAAATCCCCCCGTTCAATCAGAAGGCAGGGTATGTTTCTTAAAGAGAGGTCCCTTACGAGACCAACGCCCGTTGCACCACCGCCGACGACAAGAACTTCTGTCTGAAGTTTCATTACCCCTTCATAACGAGGTTTTCTTCAGTTTGTCAAGAAAACCGGATGAACAGAGGACGATGAACAAAAAATCTTGACTTTTCAGGAGGGTTAAATAAAATGGGTTCATCATTCCCTGTTATCAGGCATTCAATGTCCGAGCCTCTTAAAAGTCGACACCTCCTTCTTGATTTTGTCAAGGTGGCTTTTCTCCTTACGGACACCCACTCAAAAATCCTCTATGCCAATCGATTTTCGGAACATCTTTTCGGCTATACAAGAGAAGAGATGGAGGGACAGAGACTCAGGCTCCTTTTCTTCGAAGAGGATCTGAAGTTTTTTCTGCCCAATATCGTTTACCTGGCGATTTATAAGGGAGGATTCGAAGGAGATGGACTTTTGAGACAGAGGGATGGGAAGGGCATCTTCGTCCATCTCTCTGCCACCTCCTTTCAGGAAGAAGGGGAAACCTTCTTGACCTTTTCTTTCCAGGAGATCCAGCGCTTAAAGAGACTGGAGAGAGAAAAAATTGAATGGAAGCATTGGGCAAGCCTCGGAATGATGGTTGAAGAGATTGCTCATCAGGTTCGGAACCCAATCGCCTCCATCGGAGGCTATCTCCAACGTCTCAAAAAAGTTTCTTCCCCATCCTCTCGGGGGGAGACCTATTTGGATCGAATTCTTCAGGAGACAAAACGTCTGGAAGAAATTGTGCGGCGGATGGAGGAGTTGGTGAAGATGCCCAGGCCCAATTTTCAAAAAGAGAGGGTTCTTGAAATCGTGGAGCGTGTCGTTCAAGAGGTATCCCAAACAGAAAAAGCGAGAGCTCTCTCTATCCGTTTGGAAGAGGGGACGCTTGCCGGAGAGGAATTTTTTTATGTGGATCGAGCTTTGATTCATCGGGCACTGGCTCGTATTTTAGCAAATAGCATTGAATCGGTTCATCAGGTCAAAGGAACACGAGAACGAAAGAAAATCACCATTTCGGTGGCATCCCATGAGGAAGCCATAGAGATCGTGGTTTCGGACAGAGGCGAGGGAATCGCCAAAAGGGATCTCGGTCATATTTTCGAACCCTTTTTCTCAACGAAGCCAGGTCAGATTGGACTGGGACTTACTTTTGTCAAAAAGGTTGTTGAAGAACATGGCGGAAACATCTGGGTCAAGAGCAGACGACGGCGAGGCACGGAAGTGAGAATCACTATCCCAAAGGACCGGAGACGGCCCATCCGACGGCAGTGGGTTTCCCCAGAAGCCCAAAACCCCCTTACCCCTCTTTGAGAAATTTCTTATGGACGGGATTATCCCTCATGGACGAAAAGACAAGAGAGGCGTTCTTCCAGCAAGTTCAACAGGAGCCTTTTGCTAAAAAATTTGGGCTCAGACTTTTGGATATCGGAACGGGTTACTCCAAGGTTGAGATGCTCTTTACTCCTGATATGGAAAATCTTTTCCAGATGGCTCACGGCGGTGCCCTCTTTGCCCTGATCGATGAAGCCTTTGAAACAGCTTCCAACTCCCATGGAACGTTAGCCGTGGCTTTGAATATGAATATTACCTATCTCTCCCCTCCTGCCCCCGGAAGCCGGTTGATTGCCGAAGCGAGAGAAGTTCATCAGACTCAAAAGACCTCTCTTTGCGAGATCAAAGTATTCGATGAACAAAACCAACCCATTGCCACTTGCCAGGCTCTTGCCTACCGAAAGGGAACTTCTCTTCCCTTCATTAAAAAAGAAAAAAGATAATTTCACTTCTGCCACAGGGTTGACAACCTTCCCATACAGGTTACAATTATGGTTAAATGAACCAGACAAACGGTAACCGTTTTCACAAAAAAACCGTTTGTTGGGCATTTTGTTTTTCAGAAATTTAATGAACCCATTTATGGATCAAGACCTGTTAGAAATGAAAGTGATGGGGATTGTAATCGACTCGAAGTCCTCCAACCCTGTCGTCGTTTTGGCCGATTTAGAAGGGCAAAAAGCCCTTCCCATCTGGATTGGGGTCTTCGAGGCTGAAGCCATTTCACGAGGTCTTGAAGATGTCGTCACCCTCCGCCCGATGACCCATGATCTTCTCAAACAGATCCTTGATACCCTGAGCGCCTCTTTGGTTCGTGTGGTCATTAATGATATTAAAGAAAACACCTTTTATGCCAAACTCTACTTTCTTTCAGAAGGCAAAGAACTGGTCGTCGATAGCAGACCCAGTGATGCGATTGCGCTGGCCATCAGGGTGAAGGCGCCTATCTTCATTGCTCGTTCTGTAATAGAAGCGACAAAACATTTAGGGGTTTTGGCAAACCGATTTTTAGAAGAGCAGGATGAATTAAAAAACATCATCGAAAATATGAATCCAGAAGACTTTGGCGATTACAAGATGTAGTGTCCTATCCTTTAGTCCCTTCCTGGTCAATAACGTAACACTTTTGCCAATAAGTTGTATGCTCCCCCTCTTTCCATTTTCGCCACTCCGCTTTCTTTTAAAAAATAATATTAAAAATTAAGCAGTTATAATTAGTTTTTCAGTATAGAACCTTTGGCATAAAATTTGCTGTTCTCACGAAAAAATCTGGACAAATGGAGAAAAGTCAATGACGGTGATGGATAAAGATCAAGTCTTAACTACAGAGGATGCTATAGAATATTTAAAGATCTCCAAACCTACCTTTTTAAAATATATCCACCTCGGTAGAATTAAAGCTACCAAAGCGGGTAAAGGATGGAGGGTTTTGCTGTCAGAGTTGAACCGGTTCTTAAAAGGAGAGGAGAATTAAAAATGAGGCCTATTTGGAAAAGCATCACTTTCAAATGGATGGTCTTCTCAATCCTCCTGGCCACTGTTCCCCTTTCTATTTCAGGTTACAGGATCATCCAAATTTATCAAAAAAATGAGAAGAAATCGATTGTTGAGTTCCAGAAAGAAAAGGTTATTCTCGTTGTTGAGAGGACAAGGGGATTTATGGAAAAGATAACAGATATCCTCTTTGATCTCGCAAATGAGGACCAAAATTGGAGCAGCCTCTCTAATGCCAAGGAACAACTAAAGAAATTACTCAATCAGAGGGATTACTTCTCAGAATTGAGTTTACTGGATGAGAAGGGTTGGGAGACCGTAAGGGTTTCCAAGCAGGGCCAGTCCGATCTGAGAAACCGATCAGATAGCGAGATGTTTAAAATCACTTCAATGGGGGGAATTTATTATGGAGATTTTTATTTTCCCCCGGATGGCGTGCTCACGATAGGAGTTGCAATTCCGGTCCAGGATTATGCCGGAAAACGGGTGGGTGTGTTAAGTGCGAGAGTTCAACTTCGATATTTATCTGAGTTAATGAAGCAAACCAAGATTGGAGAAAAAGGCTGCGCCTATGTGGTAGACCGGGAAGGGTTTCTCATAGCCCAACCCGAAGGCGTCAACATTCAATTAGGACCCTTTGTGGATAGAGTCATCGCAGGAGAAGAAGGGAGTCTGGAGTTTGAGAATCTAAGGGGACAGAAATATTTGGTCGTCTATAAACCCATTCCCGAGTTGAAATGGGGAGTAGTTGTCCAGGTTCCTGTAGGCGAAGCCTACGAGCCCATTAAGGAGATCACTCGTACGGCTATCAAATGGATTATCATCTCCTTTATTTTGGCTTTTGCTTTTAGCCTTTTTCTTACAAAGCGGTTAATTTCTCCAATCAAAAAATTGTCGGGAGAGATGGCAAAGGTGTCCAAAGGGGATTTAGATGTCCATATTAAGCCCTCTACGAAAGATGAGGTCGGATACTTAACCCGATCCTTCAACCAGATGATTCAAGATTTAAAGGAATCTCAGGAATCCATTAAAAAGGCAGAAGAAAAATACCGGAATATTTTTGAGAGTTCAAAGGATATGGTCTATATTACCTCTGTGGATGGAGAATTTATTGATGTCAACCAGGCAGGCGTTGAGATGCTTGGCTACACCCATAAAGAAGAACTGATGAACACACCGGTCAAAAACCTCTACTTCTATGCTGTGGAGAGATTTAAATTCCAGCAAGAAGTCTCACAAAGGGGGTTTGTCAAAGATTTTGAGGTAAAGTTAAAGAAGCGTGATGGGACACCCCTGGACTGTCTCATCACAGGCTCGGTTCGAAGGGATCGAGATGGGAAGATCATCGGTTACGAAGGAACCATCAAGGATATCACCTATCGTAAGCGGATTGAAGAAGAGCTTTACCAGAGGACAAAGGAACTGGAGACCCTCTATGACCTAAGTGTCCTGATCAACCAGACTCTGGACTTAGACCAGGTTCTGCCCATGGCTTTAGAGAGGGTGATAGCCCTTACCGGTTTTGAGATGGGGACGATTTATCTCCTCAATGAAGGCAAAGAATGGTTGGAGTTGAGGTATCACAAGAACTATCCCTCCCATCTGGAAGAGGCAGTGAAAAGGCTTAAGAGAGGGGAGGGGGTGGCAGGGACCGCCGTTGAGAAAAAAGAGGTAATCATTCTCTCCATCAATCAATACCCCTCTTCTCATATCCTCCCCCACCTCCTTGAAGAGAAAGTGAAAGCCCTCGTGGGGATTCCTTTGTTCTCCAAGGGAGAAGCCATCGGTGCCATTTGTTTGACCAGCCGTTCTGAACGTCTTCTACACCAGAATGAGATTCATCTCTTAAAAAGCCTTGGGAACCAGATTGGGATGACGATCAAGAATGCAAGACTGGTGGAAGAGATCAAGGAGTCCGAAAAAAGATACCGGACTGTAGTCGAAGGAGCTCACGAAGGCATCTGTGTGATTGGTATGGACAATCGATTTCGATATCTGAATGCAAAGATGGGAGAGATGATGGGCATCCCGGTCGAAAAGTTAATCGGAAGAGATTTCCGAGAAACGCTCACGGAGGCGAGCCAGGAAATCATGGCAGATCGATATCTCCGTTGGGCAAAAGGAGAAACCTTATCCCCCAGTTTTGAGTTGGAGATTCTGAAAGGGGGGAGTGAGGTTCGTCAGGTAGAAATTAATGTCCAGATCATCAAAGATGATCAAGGCAATGCGAATTACATTTGCTTTGTGAAGGATATTACAGACCATAAGAAAATGGAGGAACAATTGCTTCAGACGGAGAAACTCCGGGCTTTAGGTGAGATGGCCAGCGGTGTGGCGCACGATTTCAACAACGCCCTGGCTGCCATTCTTGGCAATACGCAGCTTCTCCTTCACACAGTAAAAGAGGAAGAGGTGCGAGAGCCGCTGAAGACCATTGAGAAAGTGGCAAAGGACAGCGCTCAAACCGTGAAGCGATTGCAAGATTTTACCCGCAAGCGGGTCAGGCAAGAACTCTTTAAACTGGATGTCAATGCCATCATTCAAGATGTGGTTGAGATTACCCGACCCAAATGGAAGGATGAAGCCCAAAGGAAAGGACTCCAGTTTGAAATCCATACCCATCTCGAAGAAGTGTCCAAGGTTCCTGGCAATGCCTCGGAGATGAGGGAAGTCATGACCAATCTTTTGCTCAATGCACTCGAGGCCATGCCCCAAGGAGGACAGATCAAGATCCATACCTTCGAAAAAGACCATTGGGTCTATATTCAGGTGACGGACACAGGCATCGGGATGGATGAGACCACTCGACAAAAAGTATTTGAGCCTTTTTTTACGACCAAACCTTTTTCAAACACAGGTCTCGGGTTGAGTGTTTCTTATGGAATTATCAGGCGCTTTGGAGGAGAAATTAAAGTGGAGAGTCAAAGGGGATCTGGAACCACCTTTACGATTCTTCTCCCTGTGACTCAAGGGGATAACCACCAGGCGGAGAGGGTCAGCTCTTCACAACCCCCTCACCCTCAGAGGCCGCTTCATATTTTAGTGATCGATGATGAAGAGACGGTCCGAAGTGTCTTGGCGAGAATGCTCACCCAGATCCATCATCAGGTAACGGTGGCCAAGGACGGCACAGAAGGAATCCGGTTATTTCAACAGGATAAATTTGACCTGGTGCTGACCGATTTGGGGATGCCCGGGGTTTCCGGTTGGGAGGTCTGTGAAAGTATCAAGAGGATGAGTCCTTCCATCCCTGTGGGAATGATTACCGGTTGGGGTTTAGAGGTGGACGAAAAGAGAAAAAAAGCGGCTGGCCTCGATTTCATCATCACCAAACCCTTCGATTTTAATCAGATTATTCAGGTCGTTTCAGAGAAGATTAAAAACCGGCCCGCTTCTGTAAACTCTCCTTAATGATTTCCGCGCCTGACCTCCATCTCGTTGCTCCTCAGTGAAAGCAACCAATTTTCCTCTTGACCACACCTTTTTTTTCTTTTATAGACATTCAGGTTATTTTAAGATCCCTTAAGTCTTTTGGCTTCGAATCCAGGAAAGGAGGATGTGGTTATGAGAAGATTCATGTATCTGGCACTTTGGACAATCTTCGTTTTTCTCTTCGTCGGGCTGGTTCAAGCGCAGGATACGATCAAGATAGGATTTTTTGCACCCATCACCGGACCCGCAGCTGCAGATGGAACGAGCGCCAAACACGCCGTTGAACTTGGGCTAAAAGAGGTCAATGACGCAGGCGGAATCAAAGGGAAAAAAGTAGAGCTGATTATCTATGATGATCGTCTCAATCCTCAGGAGGCAGTGGCGATTGCAAACAAACTGATTGAAAAAGACAAAGTGGTCGGCGTGGTCAGCGGTTCATACAGCGGTCCTACCCGTGTGACTGCTCCCATTTTCCAGAAGGCTGAAATACCCATGGTAGCGGGTTATGCGGTTCATCCGGATGTCACGTGGGATCCGACCCAGAAAAAACCAAATGATTTTATCTTTCGCAACGGTTTCCTCGGTGAAGTGGAGGGAGCGGCAGCCGCAGAGTTTGCTGTCAAGAATCTGAAGGCGAAAAAGATATCGATTATCTCGATGGACAATGATTTCGGACGAGCGATATCCGCTGGTTTTGCGGCAAGGGCGGAAAAATTGGGGTCTACAATTTTGACCAAGCAGATGTATAAGTTCCCTGGCGAGAAGGACTTCCGACCCTTTCTCACCCGAATCAAAGAAGGCAATCCGGATCTGATCTTTGCTGCAGGGTATTATAATGAGGCTGCCTCGATTGTTCGGCAGGCAAAAGAGTTGGGGATCACAGCCCAGATTATGGGAGAAGAGGGGTTCGATTCTCCAAAATTTTTAGAGATCGCAGGTCCTGCGGCTGAAGGGGTCATCATTGCGACCAACCTGGATCGAGACGATCCCAGACCTGTGGTTCAGAATTTTCTGACAAATTACCGGAAAGCTTATAATGAAGATGCAGATATGGTCGGCGCCTCCAGTTACGATGCCTTTATGATTCTTGTGGATGCAATCAAGAAGGCTGGAACCGATCCCAAAGCCATTCAGAAAGCTCTGCTTGAGACGAAGGATTATAATGGTCTGACTGGAAAGATCAGTCGCTTCATCCAGGGAGAGGTTGTCAAACCCGTCCAGATTCAGGTGGTCAAAGGTGGAAAATTCCGGCGGCTTGGCGTGGTCGACAATCCAGAGGTGATTACTCCCCCGCTTAAACAGTAAATGTGCCAATAGTTCATAGCAATGAGTCTGGGGTTCGGAGAGATCAATACGAACTCCGAACTCCGTACTTAACCGATGCTGATCCAACAACTTGCCAACGGAATTGCTATAGGAAGCGTCTATGCCTTGATCTCCCTCGGGTTGACCATGGTCTATGGAATCCTCCGGATTCTCCATGTCGCCCATGCAGGGATCTATGCTCTGGGCGCCTATGTGGGCTGGTTCTCCTTTCGACTGATAGGAGACTTCTGGCTCTCTCTCCTGATCGGCATGGCAGGGTCCGCTCTTGCTGGGTATTTCGTCCAGCGTTACCTCTATTCTCCACTTCTCCATCTCCCAAGGATTGCGCCTTTAATCGTCTCCATCGGGCTCTTTATTGCCATGGAGGAGACTTTCCGGATCATCGCAGGTCCCCACACTCTGACCTACAATGCCCGGGTCGGATTGGGAGATCTTTCCATTGGGAATTTCCAGCTTACGGAGACCCAGATTCTCATTCTTTTTATCACGGGCCTTATCCTGGTTATCCTCTGGGCTATTCTCACGCGCACACGCACAGGTCTGGCAATGAGAGCCTGTGCCATGGATGCGGAAACGACCTCTTCTTTCGGGGTCAATGTGAATGCGATCATCGCCATCAATTTTCTCCTGGGCTCTGCTATGGCAGGTGCAGCAGGTGTCTTGATAGGCGTCTATGACAACCAGGTCTGGCCGACTATGGGAAGTATTCCTGCATATAAATCACTGGCGATTGTCGTTTTAGGGGGACTGGGGAATATTCCGGGTACTGTGTTGGCTTCCCTCGTTGTAGGATTGGCAGAGACCTTCTTCATCGGCGTGGTCGCCATCCCTTTTCCCAGAGATGCGGTTGCTTTTATTGCGATGATTCTGGTACTCATGTTTAGACCTTACGGGTTGCTGGGGAAAGCCTAAAGGATCTAAAATGGAACATGTGTAAGGCTTGGGAGAGGGATGCGAATCTTCTGATCCCTGAAGCCTTACGCCTCACGGCGTTTCCTGATGATGAGCGGTTATCTCATTACCATTCTCATTACAGTTCTTGTCTATGCCATTTTGGCCCATAGCCTTAATATTATCACAGGGCATGCTGGCCAGATCTCTCTCGGCCATGCGGCTTTTTTTGGCATTGGTGCTTACACCTCTGCTCTCTTCTATACTCAGGCGGGCGTCTCTTTCTGGGTGGCTGTTCCTCTGGCTGCCCTTGTTGCGGGGTTGGTAGGGATTTTCCTTGGAATTCCCTGCCTCCGGGTTCGTGACGACTTTCTTGCGATCACCACCATGGGGATAGGCTTTGTGGTCGAAGCCATTTTTCTTTATATTCCTTTTTTTGGTGGAGCCATGGGGATCGGAGGAATCAATCTCCCCCACTGGTTTGGCAGAGAGATGACGAAATCCGAATATTTTTTCCTGATTCTGATCGTCTTTCTTCTTCTCCTTCTTCTTGACCGGAGATTGGGGCGGTCATGGATTGGTCTTGCCTGGTCGTCCATCCGGGAAGATGAACAAGCCGCAGAAGCCATGGGCGTGGATCTGGTTCGGTTCAAAGTGTTAGCCTTTGTGCTTGGAAGTTCCATTGCAGGGCTTGCCGGTGGGTTCTACGCCCACTTTCTCACCTTCATCATGCCCCAGAATTTTGGCTTTGGTCAGTCCATTGTGATCCTCTGTATGGTTGTCTTTGGAGGAATCGGAACACGTTGGGGCCCGTTTTTAGGCGCTATCATCCTGGGTGTTCTTCCGGAGATCTCCCGGCCCATTATGGAATATCGGACATTGGTTTACGGAGTATTGCTTTTAGCCATGATGAGGTTTCAACCGGGGGGTCTCCTTGGAGAAGAATCGATCCTTCCTAAAATGTTAAGACGATTTCAATCCCATTCATCTGAAAAGGGATAAGAGATGGTTCTATTGAGGGTGGAGGGGCTCAGTAAAGAGTTCGATGGCTTAAAAGCCCTGGATCGTGTGAGTTTTACCGCAGAGGAACAGGAGATCCTCGGAATTATCGGTCCCAACGGGGCAGGAAAGACGACCCTCTTCAATGTGATCACAGGGGTTTATCCAGCCACGGGAGGGGAGGTCTCTTTTCGAGGGGACTCCATCCTTGGCAAGAAACCTCATCAGATTAGTCGCTTAGGGATTGGAAGGACATTTCAGATCGTTCGTCCTTTTCCCAATCTCGATGTGGAGACGAACATTCTGGTTGCCTATGGCCATCGATTCTATCCTCATCTATGGAATTCAACCCTCCCTTTTCGCCAGCCAGACATTCAAAAAGAGATTGATGCCCTGATCGAAAGTACAGGGCTTCAACCCTATGCGAAACAACTGGCAAAGAATCTCCCTCTGGGGATTAAAAAGAGGGTTGAAATCGCAAGGGCTCTTGCCCTTAAGCCTCGCCTCCTTTTGCTTGACGAACCTTCTGGAGGGCTACGATTTGAAGAGTCAGTCCAATTGATGGATCTGATCCGAAAGGTGAGGGATCAGGGAATCTCTGTCCTTCTCATCGAACACAATATGCAGGTTGTGATGGATCTTTGCAAGCGGATCGTGGTCCTTGACCACGGATCAAAAATTGCTGAAGGGTCTCCTGAAGAGATTCGATCCAACCCCCGGGTCATCGAGGCTTACCTGGGGAAGGAGGGTTAAATGCTCAAGGTTCGAGGGATCGAGGTCTCTTACGGAGAATTTTTAGCCCTTAAGGAGATCAGTTTCACGGTCAATGACGGAGAACTGGTCACTATTATCGGTGCCAATGGTGCGGGAAAGAGCACGATTCTGCGAAGCGTGATGGGTCTGGTGAAGTGCCAAAGGGGAGAGATTCAATTTCAGGGGAAGGTCATTACCTCTATGCCAGCCCATCAGCGTGCCCGGTTAGGGATCAGTCTGGTTCCTGAAGGCAGGAAGATCTTTCCGGACCTTACTGTCATGGAAAACTTGATGATGGGGGCTTACATCCAGCAGGATCGAAAAACAATTGACTCGGGGCTGGAGGAGTCTTTTAGGCTCTTTCCCGTGCTGAAAGAGAGAAGAAACCAGGTCGGAAAGACCTTGAGCGGCGGCGAACAGCAGATGCTTGCCATTGCCAGAGCGTTGATGTCCAGACCCCGTCTGATCCTGATGGATGAAATCTCTCTTGGATTGATGCCTATCTATGTGGAAGAGACGTTCAGGGTGATTCAAAATCTACACCAGCAGGGGGTAACCATTCTTCTCGTCGAACAGAATGCACGCAAAGCCCTTGCCATTGCCGATCGGGGTTATGTCCTCGAAACAGGAGAGATCGTCTTAAGCGACACCAGCCAGAACCTCGAATCAAACCCACAAGTTAAGAAGGCTTACCTGGGAGGTTCCTAATCGGATATCCGGGGAGTCCACACGTTTTGCTTGTGGATCAGGCCTCTTACTTGGACGAATCCTTCGAGAGGTGAACGATGGAGAAGAAAAAAGTTGAAGTGAAAGAGAGAGTTGAGACGCTCACTGGTGTTCAGGTTGGGATTAGGGCTCCGAGAGGAACAACCCTCACCTGCAAAAGCTGGCAGACCGAAGCTGCCATGCGTATGTTGATGAATAATCTCGATCCAGAGGTTGCCGAAAAACCTGCAGAATTGATCGTCTATGGTGGCTCAGGCAAGGCGGCACGAAACTGGGAAGCCTATCACCTTCTCGTGAAATGTTTAAAAGATTTAGACGATGATGAAACCTTACTTGTTCAATCGGGGAAACCCGTCGGAATTTTCAGAACCCATAAGGATGCTCCCCGGGTCTTAATCTCCAATGCAATGCTCGTTCCCAACTGGGCCAACTGGGAGAAGTTCAGAGAATTGGAGGAACTGGGTCTTACGATGTACGGTCAGATGACTGCAGGAAGCTGGATCTACATCGGGACCCAGGGAATTCTCCAAGGCACCTATGAGACCTTTGCCTCTGCCGGAAAGAAGCATTTCGGTGGATCCCTTAAGGGGAGACTGGTTCTCTCCGCAGGTTTGGGGGGCATGGGAGGGGCTCAGCCCCTTGCAGCAACCATGAATGAAGGAGTCTTCCTGGGAGTGGAGGTGGATCCCATCCGGATCAAACGGCGTCTTGAAACGGGTTATCTCGATGTGATGACCGATCGCCTCGAAGATGCCCTTATCTTGGCCTTTAGCGCCAAAGAGAAAGGAATTCCCAAATCCATCGGGCTTCTTGGAAATGCGGCTGAAATTCATCCAGAACTTATCAAAAGGGGAATCGTTCCAGACCTGGTGACCGATCAGACCTCGGCCCATGACGCCTTGAATGGATACGTTCCAGCTGGGCTCAGCCTTGAAGAAGCCCTTGAACTGCGGAAGAAGGATGCGAAAGAATATATCCGTCGTTCCATGGAGTCAATGGCCGTCCATGTTCGGGCCATGCTTGAAATGCAAAAGAAGGGCGCCATCGTGTTTGACTATGGCAACAACATCCGGGCGCAGGCATTTCAGGCAGGTGTGGAAGAGGCTTTCAACTATCCTGGATTTGTTCCTGCCTTTATCCGGCCTCTCTTCTGCGAAGGAAAGGGACCGTTTCGATGGGCAGCCCTTTCCGGAGATCCAGAGGATATCTACAAAACCGATGAAGCGATTTTAAAGGAATTCCCAGAGGATCTCTCTCTGGCGAGGTGGATCCGTCTTGCGAGGGAGAAGGTTCAATTTCAAGGGCTTCCTGCAAGGATCTGCTGGCTCGGGTATGGTCAAAGGGCAAGGATCGGAAAGGTGTTTAACGACATGGTGGCCAAAGGGGAATTGAAAGCCCCCATTGTGATTGGAAGAGACCACCTGGACAGTGGCTCAGTGGCTTCTCCTTATCGGGAAACCGAGGGAATGAAGGATGGAAGCGATGCGATTGCGGATTGGCCCATTCTCAACGCCCTTCTCAATGTGGCTGCTGGGGCAACGTGGGTCTCGGTCCATCATGGAGGAGGTGTTGGGATTGGCTATTCAATCCATGCAGGGATGGTCGTGGTGGCGGACGGGACCAAAGAAGCTGAGAGAAGACTCGAAAGGGTGTTGACGACCGATCCCGGAACAGGGGTGATGCGCCACACAGATGCAGGCTATGAAGAAGCGATTCAGACCGCCAAAGAGAGAGGCCTCAAAATCCCCGGCGTAACGATTTACCAGCGATGAACTCCTAAATTTCCTCAGACGTTGAGTGTGGGAAAGGTAAAATAGAAGAACACTCTAAATTCGATCGCATGGATAGGGGTAACATATTTAAACCCTTTGAATCGGGTCTTGGCGCCCCTTGACTTTTTGGGTGACAGAATGAGAACAATTGTGCTTGATGGTGTCCACCTCGCGTTGGAGGATGTCCTGGAGGTTGCTGGAGGAAAGGCAAACGTCAAACTATCGCCAGCGGTTCCTCCAAAGATGAAACGCTCGAGAGAGTTTGTGGAGAGGGCGCTTGCCCAGGGCGAAAAGATGTATGGCGTCACCACCGGGTTTGGCATGCTTGCAGATCAGGTGATTGACCTCTCCCAGATTGAAGCCCTTCAACGAAATCTTATCCGAAGCCATAGCGTTGGGGTTGGTCCTTATTTTGACGAGGAGACAACGAGGGCGATCATGCTCCTTAGAGCCAATGTTCTTGCCATGGGGTATTCCGGAGTCCGATTGGAAGTCCTCCGTACCCTCGTTGAAATGCTCAACCGCCGTGTCCATCCACGCATTCCTGAACAGGGCTCTGTAGGAGCCAGTGGAGATCTTGCTCCTCTGGCCCATCTCACCTCAGTTTTGATGGGTGAGGGTGAAGCTATATATCAGGGCAAAGTGATGTCAGGAAGGAAGGCAATGGAAAAAGCTGGCATTCCGATTCTGACGCTTAAAGCCAAAGAGGGTCTTTCCTTGATTAATGGGACTCAAGTGATGACCGCGATTGGGGTTCTTTCTCTTTTAAGGGCGGAGAGACTCTGTAAAGTGGCCGATATTGTAGGAGCCTCCACCCTGGACGCCCTGAAAGGAACCCTTTCGGCTTTTGACCCTGATATTCAGAAGGTTCGTCCCTTTGCAGGGCATCGGGCTGTCTCGATCAATTTTCAAAAGCTCTGTCGCCGAAGCGAAATTGAGGAATCCCATAAATTCTGCTCCAAGATTCAGGATGCCTATTCTGTCCGTTGCATGCCCCAAGTGCATGGTGCAGTCAGAGACGGACTCGCCTATGTTCGAAAGGTGCTTGAAACGGAAGTCAACTCTGCAACAGACAACCCCCTCATCTTTGCTGACCAGGGAAAGATCCTTAATTGTGGAAATTTCCATGGAGAACCCGTCGCCTTTGCCATGGACCTCCTTGGAATCGTCGTCTCTGAGCTTGGAAACATCTCAGAACGAAGGATTGAGAAATTGATCAATCCTGCACTCTCAGGTCTTCCTCCCTTTCTCACCACGGAAGGTGGGCTTCATTCAGGATTGATGATGGTTCAGGTAAGTGCAGCCGCACTGGTTTCGGAAAATAAAGTTCTTGCTCATCCTGCAAGCGTTGATTCGATTCCTACCTCTGCTGACAAGGAAGACCATGTTTCAATGGGAACAATTGCTGCCAGAAAGGGAAGAGAGATCGTCAGGAATGTGGAACATATTTTGGCAATGGAACTTTTATGTGCCACCCAGGGATTGGAGTTTTTGCTCCCTCTCAAGCCAGGTCTTGGAGTTCAGGAAGCTTACCAATTAGTCCGTCAGAAAGTACCTGCCATTAAAGGCGATCGAAGGTTCAGCACAGATATCAAAAAGATTCAGCAATTGATTGAATCTGGCGAATTGCTTGAAAAAGTCGAAAAGGTCGTAGGAGGATTGGATTAACTGAAGAGCAAGCCCGGCAACCAGGTAGCAATCTTTGGAAAGAAGAAGACCAGCCCCAGCCCGATCATCTGCAGAATCATAAAATCGATCATCCCTCGATAGATATCCTTCAATTCCCACTGAGGAGCCACGGCTTTCAGATAATAAGCGGCCATCGCTACCGGCGGAGAGAGAAAGGCCGTCTGAAGATTAACCGCCACGAGGGTGGTAAACCAGAGGAGGTCCATCTTCAATTCCTGGACAACCGGGAGAAAGATGGGAAGGAAGATGAAGACAATGGCTGGCCATTCGAGGGGCCATCCGAGAAGAAAGATGATGAGCATGACCAGGGCGATGAGTCCCATCGGATGAATGTCCAGGTTAAGAAGAGATTTGGCAATCATCGTACTCGTTCCGAGGCGAGTGAAGACTGCGCCGTAAATATTGGAAGCCATCCCCAGAAAGAGGATCATGCTTGAAGTTTGAAGGGTCTTATACACAGCGTCCTTAAGCGTAGGCCACGTGAGTCTGCGGTAAGCGAGAGTCAGGAGAATAGAGCCAGTGGAGGCCATGGCCGCTGCTTCAGTAGGGGTGGCAAGACCCATAATGATGCTTCCCAAGGCGGCGAAGATGATAAACCCCATGGGCAGAATGCCTGATAAGAATTCGGCAATGATCTTACGTGTTGACGTGAGCCGTTGTTCCGGGGGGAGGGGAGGTCCGAGTTCCGGGTTAAGATAACTTTTGATCATCGCATAACCAATATAAAGTCCGGAGAGGAGCAAGCCCGGCAGAATGGCAGCGCCAAAAAGCTTCACCACAGAGACACCGGCTACAGGTCCCATCACAACAAGCATCACGCTGGGAGGAATGAGAATTCCAAGAGTCCCACCTGCGGTGATCGTTCCTGCTGAAAGCCTCACATCGTATCGGCTCTTCATCATCGCAGGTGCGGCCATGATGCCAATGACCGTTACAGAGGCACCAATAATCCCTGTGGCTGTGGCAAAGATGGTGGCGGTCAGGAGAACGCCAAGATAGAGAGAGCCTCTTACTCCTCCAAGCATGTGCTGGAAGGAGGTAAAGAGCCGCTCCATTAAACCGGCTTTCTCGAGAAGATGACCCATAAAGATGAAAAGCGGAACAGCCGCGAGGGTTTCCTCTTTCATTACACCGAGGGTCTGAAGAACCATCAGGTCAAAGACGCTGGCTCCAAAACCGATATAGCCGAAAATGACAGAAAGGATGATCAGGGAGAAGGCAATGGGAAAGCCGGCAAAGATTCCGGTTAGAAGGGCTGCCAGGAAGATCAGACCAAGGATTTCGGAACTCATTGCCACTTTCCTCTCAATGCCGCATGGAGGCTTTTGAAAAATTCAGAGATCCCTTGAAGGATCAAAAGAAAGGCCGCCACCGGGATGACGGTTTTGAAGGGATAGAGGGGAGGTCTCCAGGGGCTGAAGTCAGACTTCTCAAGTATACTCCAGGAATGGATCGCGGCACTGGTGCCAGAGATGAAAAAGAAGATCATCCCGGGGAAAAAAAGGAAAAGATAAGAAATCACGTTGACCCATCCCTGTCTTCTGGGAGACCAGCGGTCATAGAGCATATCCGTACGGATATGGCCATTGTGGCGGAGAGTGTAGGCTGCTCCTAACATGAAGAGGGTTCCATAGAGCATATAGGCGACGTCGTAAGCCCAGACCGTGGGAGCATTGAAACCATAACGGGCGATCACCTCATAGGTTAGGCCAAGGATCAGAGGAATAATCAGCCAGCCAACGATCTTCCCTGACCACTCACCGACTGCATCAATAATGCTGATAAGGGTTTGTAAGGGTTTGGGAAATGAATTCATAACGCATGGATAACTAAAAAGTAGGGAATGGCTTTAAACCATTCCCTACTGATTGATCAACTGGTTAGAGCGATCCTAACCTACGGCTTTGTAACCTTATAAGGGTTGACCCCTTTCCAGTAATATTCAGCAATCTTTTCCGTGGGCGGATGATAGACCGTACGGAAAGGAACCACCCGACCTGCCCAGGCTTTTTGAGAGGCAAGAACTTTTGCAAAGAAGGGATTCTCCTTTGACTTCCTCTCTGCCACCCTGTCCCATGCCTTCAGCATCTCGATGATGATTTCATCAGGAGTTTGAACCACCTGAACTCCATGTTTGGTCACCATGGTCTCAAGGTCTTTGCTGTTCTGGTCGATCTGCTTGAGAGCAAAATAGAGAGCATCTGCCATACAGGCCGTTTTCACAATGGCTTTCAGGTCTGCTGGTAATTCCTCCCACTTCTTGCGGTTGATGATCAATTCCATAAACCCTGTAGGTTGATGGATGCTCGGCATCATATAGACCTTACGTACATTATGAAGGCCGATTGACATATCCGCACTCGGGGAATGATATTCCGTCCCATCAATTACCCCTCGCTCAAGGGCAGGAACAATCTCCCCTCCGGGAAGGGTGACCACGGACATCCCAAGTTCTTTAAAGACCTCTGCGGCCATACCCGCGGCCCGGAACTTAATCCCTTTGAAGTCGGCAACAGATTTGATCGGTCTTTTAAACCATCCCAGAGGCTCAGGAGGGTCTCCTGCTGTTGGAAAGGAGACGACATCATACTTCAGTTCCTTCTGGAGAAGTTCATTATAAAGGTCAAGCCCTCCTCCAAGATAAACCCAGCTCATGAAATCCTCACGTTCCATTCCAAAAGGACCGCCGCCTGCTGTGCTGAAGAGGGCCATGGCTGGATGTTTTCCAACCCAGTATCCCGGCCATCCATGACCAGCATCTACAATACCTTTATGGACGGCGTCGAGCACCTCAAAGGGTGGAACGATAGCCCCTCCAGGAAGGAGTTCAAGTTTTAATCTTCCCCCTGCCATCTCTTCCAGCCTTGCCACCAGATCTTTGGGGTTAACATGCTCGAAGGCTCCAGCCGCCCAGGTACTCTGAATCTTCCAGGTATAAACCTTTGTCTGAGCGTTTGCGAGACCCGAAAAGAAGAAAAACGAAATCGAAACCATGAGAAGCAACAGTACAATTCTCTTCATTTGCATTTCTCCTCCTCCTTTTTAAAATATTTCAAAACATTTAATACGTTTAATACGTTCCGATAGGTTTGTCAAATCCATCTCATCGACAGTCCCCCCTCAGTTAAAGAAATAAAAAAGGGGTGGGAGGTTGCTTCGGAAAAATCTTGTGGCGAAACCTCTGTTCGTCAAAACGACCCAATCTGGTTCAAAAAAACCGATTCAAAGGGGATGAGGGCCCCGATGAGGGTAACCTTTTATAACTGCTATTCAAGGTTTTGGAGGAGGAACGTTCCACCCCTTTTAAACCGAAAACACCACCTAACTGAGGGATGACCATCGACATTCAAATCTCCTTGACATCACCGATCAATCCATTAAAATGAGCCCATTGTGATCATCAATTGAAAGAGAGGGTATCGAACCTTGAAGATCGAGAAAATAGCAAGGAAAAACATCCTCAACATCGCTTCCTATGTCCCTGGGAAATCGATCGAGGAGGTCCAGAAGGAGTATGGTCCAAAGCGCTGGGTCAAACTGGCATCGAATGAAAATGTGTTGGGTCCTTCTCCGAAAGCCATCAGGGCCATCCAGAAAGAACTTTCAAAGATTCATTTCTATCCTGAGGGACCCTGTTCCCTCTTAAGACAGGCGATTGCTCAACAATTTTCATTGCCTGAAGAGAGGATCGTCATTTCCAATGGGGCAGACAACCTGATTCTGATGATCGGATGTGCTTTTGTCAACGAGGGAGATGAAGTGATCATGGCTGATCCCACCTTTACGGTTTACACCAACGTCACTCAGATCATGGGGGGAAAAGTCATACCCATCAGGTTGAAAGAATTTACTCACGACCTCAGGGGGATGCTGGAGAGGGTGACTCGAAAGACGAAATTAATTTTCATCTGCAACCCCAACAATCCGACTGGAACAACGGTCAATCGAAAGATCTTCGAGGATTTCCTGTCAGCCCTTCCAGAACGAGTGATCGTCATACTCGATGAGGCCTATGGAGAGTTTGTGGAAGATTCCTCCAGCCCCAGGGGGCTTGATTATATTGGGAAGAAGCAACTCATTCTTTTAAGGACCTTCTCAAAAGTTTATGGGTTGGCAGGATTGAGAATCGGATATGCCCTGGGGAGGGAGGACTTAATCCATTGTCTCTATCAGGTGAGGGATCCCTTTCCAGTCCATAGACTGGCTCAGGTTGCTGCGGTTGCAGCGTTGCAAGATAAGCGTCACGCTGAAAAGACGATCCGGATGGTCTCAGAGGGGAGAAGGTTTCTCTATCAGGAGCTGAAGCGCATAGGACTGGCTTATGTGCCCAGCCAGGCAAACTTTATCTTCATCGATTTTCATAGAGATTCTGAAGAGGTCTTTAGAGCCCTTCTGAGTGAGGGGATTATCATCCGTCCTGGAAAAACATGGGGTTTTCCCACCTTCGCCAGAGTGACGATTGGAACCCTGGAAGAGAACCGCAGGTTTATCAGGGCACTGGATAAGATTTACCGACGATAAACAGGGAACCATGAACGAAAAACGGGAAACCATGGACAAGGGACTTGTCATTAAGAATATCCAGGAACTTCTGACTCTTTCTTCATCCTTCAGAGACCCGACAGGACTGGGGATCATACAGGACGGGGCTCTTGTGGTCCAGGAGGGAAAGATCTCCTGGATTGGAAAGACAGAGGCTCTACCCGGAGAATGGATTTCAGGACAACCCCAAAACATCATTAATGCAACGGGTAAGGTGGTTATGCCAGGCTTTATTGATGCGCACACCCATCTCGTCTTCGGTGGATCAAGGGAGAATGAATTTGAGCAGAGGATCGAAGGCCTCACCTACCTTGAGATTGCAGAAAGGGGGGGAGGAATCCTGTCAACTGTTGAGGCAACAAGAAGGGCCTCCTTTGAAGAACTCTTTATTCTGGGCAGAAGAAGACTCGATCGCTTCCTCTCCAATGGTGTTACAACCATCGAGGCAAAGAGTGGCTATGGACTTTCAGTTGAAGATGAATTGAAGATCCTTCGTGTCTTAAAGGCATTGAATCAGGACCATCCCGTTGAGATCGTTTCGACGTTCCTGGGAGCCCACACCCTTCCGAAAGAGTTTCGAGAAGAGAGAAGCAAATATGTGGACCTTGTGATCCAGAGGATGATCCCGAACGTTGCGGAAGAAGGATTGGCGGAATTCTGCGATGTCTTCTGTGAAGAGAAGGCCTTTACTCTTGAGGAGTCACGAAAGATCCTCGAGGCTGGGAAGGAATTCGGTCTTAAGCCAAAGATTCATGCAGACCAGCTCAGTCCTGGGGGAGGGGCAGAGTTAGCCGCAGAGGTGGGAGCGATTTCTGCTGACCATCTCGAATATGTGAGTTCGAAGGGGATCGAGTTAATGGCAGAAAAAGGGGTGACCGCTGTGCTCTTGCCCGGAGCCACCTTCTTTCTTTCGATGAAGAAGTATCCCCCTGCAAGGGAGATGATTGAAAGAGGAGTCCGGGTTGCCCTTTCCACTGATTTCAACCCGGGATCTTCGATGACCGAATCTCTTCCCTTGATGATGACCATGGGATGCCTCTTCTATCGAATGACTCCCAAAGAGGTGATTCAGGCCGTTACTCTCAATGCCGCCAGATCAATAGGAAGGGAGCATGAGATCGGAACTCTTGAACCTGGCAAGAAGGCTGATCTTCTCATTCTCGAGATTCCAAACTATAAATATCTCCCTTACCACTTCGGCGTGAACCATACAGAATGTGTGATTAAACAAGGGAAAATTGTGTACGAACGAAAAAGACCCTAAATAAACCTTAACAAAAAATTGAAACAAAGGGATATGGGTGAACCGTTCGGAAACGATTCGAGGCGAACCTTCAAACCAATGGGCATTTACATCGCTAACCCATGCTGGAATTCACCCTTGGTGAAGTCCAGCGATTCCTTTAAGAAATCCGGTTAACCGCCATTCGAAGCGTTGGAGAGCGGTTTACCCATGGCCCTTTATGCAACTGCAAGGTAAATCAAACAGACCAGATAAACGAGAGGAACGGGAATGAAACTCCTTGAATGCGTTCCAAACATCAGTGAAGGAAGAGACCCGGAGAAGATTGCTGCCATTTCATCAGAGATTATCAACCATCCAAAGGTCAGACTTCTTAATGTTTCTTCAGATCGGGACCACCACCGGAGTGTGTTCACTTTTGTAGGAGAACCGGAAGCCGTTAAAGAGGCAGCCCTCTCCTTTGCCCTGAAAGCCATCGACCTCATTGATATGAGAGACCACCGAGGAGAACATCCCCGGTTGGGCGCAGTGGATGTCGTCCCTTTTGTCCCGATTCATGGAGTCCAGATGGAGGAGGCTATAAGAATTGCTCGATCTTTCGGGAAAGCCCTGGGAGAGAGGGGCATTCCTGTCTTCTTCTATGAGGAGGCTGCGCTCCACCCAGACCGAAGAGAGCTTCCTGTGATTCGAAAAGGGGAGTATGAGGGGTTACCTGAAAAACTCAAAGATCCTCACTGGAAACCTGACGAAGGGCCAGCAGTCTTTCTTCCAAAGTCCGGAGCCACAATTGTGGGAGCTCGATTTCCCCTGGTTGCCTACAATGTCAATCTAATAAGCCAGGACCTGAATCTGGCAAAAGAGATTGCCAAAAAAGTGAGATATAAAGATGGAGGATTTCCCCATGTGAGAGCCATGGGAGTGGAGCTTAAGGAGAAGGGGATGGTTCAGGTCTCGATGAATCTAACCAATTATCAGGTGACCAACATCCCCAAAGTGTATGATTTTATAGAAGAGGAGGCCCAAAAGAGGGGAGTTCAGGTGGCAGGCTCAGAGGTTGTGGGGCTTATTCCTCTCGGTGTTCTGGAAGGGATTGTTCAACATTACCTTAAATATCCGGAATTTTCCATCCGTCAGGTCATTGAGCAACGGATCCTGGAGTTTGAATGATTTTTATCCAGAAGGTTGTAAAAATTTTTTAGCCAGACGAAGAGCAGGTGGTCCCCTCCCTTGGCAATTGACAGGGGGCTCTATCTGGTCGAGGAGGAACAATGGACTTGAAACAATTCTTAGACAAAGTGGCATCGGATACCCCAACTCCGGGTGGAGGTAGTGTTTCTGCACTGGCAGGCGCCCTGTCAGCATCGCTCATCATGATGGTGGCCGGCCTTTCTGCCAAAAAGGATAAGAAGAATCAGAGAGAGATGGAAAAAATTAAAAAGAAGACCCTCGCCATCCAGAAAAGGCTCTTGCGAGCGGTCGATGAGGATGCTCAATCCTTTGATCAGGTCATCCAGGCCTATCGTCTTCCCCGAGAGACAGAAAAGGAGCAGCATCGCCGTGCCAGAGCCATCCAGAAGGCTTATCAAAAAGCAACCCTTACTCCCCAGTTGGTCTGCCAGCAATCCATTCAACTCCTTAAGGATGCAAAATTTCTCATCTTAAAGGGGAATCCAAATGCCGTCAGTGATACAGGAGTTGCTGCCTTTCTTGCCGATGCAGCCATTGCCGGAGGGTTACTCAATATCGGGATCAATCTGGTTCCCGTGAAGGATCAAGCCTTCCTGAAAAGGACCCGTTTGCGTATGGCAGGGTGGGCAAAAGAGAGAAATAGACTGATGGGCGAGATCTTAAAATCGCTGATCAAGCTCGGATAAACAAAACAGGATCTTAAAAGGCAGATCCCCCTTCCCATATGAGGACGGGGTTTCTGCCTTTTCTGAGATCGAAAATGAAGATGGGAAATCGGTTATTACTTTTTGGGTGGGACGATGGCATCCTTGCAAGCCTTTGCGATTCTCATCTTCACAACGGTCTTTGCAGGAATTTTAATCGGCTCACCCGTAGCAGGGTTTCTCCCCACTCGGGCTTTCCGTTTGACCAGGACGAGTTTTCCGATTCCGGGAAAGGTGAAGGCCCCTGCCTTCTTCGTTTCCGTGACGGCCAGAGCAGCCATCTCATCGATGATAGCTCCGGCAACCTTCTTGGAGAGATCAAACTTGTTTGCAACATGAGAGACAATCTGCGACTTCGTAAGCATTTTCTTTCCAGCCATATAGTGGCCCTCCTCAAAAAAAGATTTGCGAGAATTATACATGATGAATATAAAAAATCAAGGGAAAAATTTTTTTGAAAGTCATCCCTCAAAAGTTGGAGGTTGGGTTAAAAAGTAATCCCTCAGTTATGTGGTGTTTTCGGTTTAATCGGTTTAAAAGGGTTGGAACGTTCCTTCTCCAAAACCTTGAATAGCGGTTATAAAAGGTTACCCTCATCGGGCCCTCATGCCCTTTGAATTGGATTTTTTTGAATCAGATTGGGTCGTTTTGACGAACAGAGGTTTCGCTTCAAGGTTTTTCTGAAGCAACCTCCCAACCCTTTTTTATTTCTTTAACTGAGGGGTTACGTCAAAAAAAAGACTTGACATTTTTTTTTAGTTATGTTTTATTTAACATGCATATTTTTAAATCCAAAAAAAATCTGGGAAAGGAGGGGGTTGAATGAAAAAGGGGATGTTTTATAAAGGGTTTATCTATTTTCTCTGCTTCTCTTTTCTCCTATTAATGAATGGTTTTTCGAGAATGGGATTGGAAGCAAGAGAAACCGAAAGACCTCTCGCTGAGATGATCTCAAGAGGGGACGTGAAGTTTGAAGTTAGAGAGAATATTTGGAAGAATGTTGAATCCTCCCATTTTCCGCTTTTTAAAGGGACCCGGGTGAAGACTGAAAAAGGTCAGGCGATTGTCCGCCTGCCTGACAACGGAAAGGTTGAAGTCCATTCCGGGAGCCTCTTCTCATTTGATTCAGAAGGTAAATTGACCTTGACCCAGGGAAGCCTCCGATTTTCGCTCCCTGTTACATCCGATCTGACCTTAAGGATTGGAAACCTCTCAATTACCAGGGCACGGATACTGCAGGCGTCGCAGGGAAGTTCATCCTTTCCTTCAACAGATTCCCTCGTTTCTGGAACTGTGTCTATCCATGCCAATGGCTCAGTGACGGTCAAAACCCTTGAGGGAAAGGTTCAGGTATTAGGCCCTGATCATTCTCTTCTGGCTGCCATTCCCAAAAATGACTCTGTCACCCTGCCTTCTATAACCGTCACAGGTCCCCAGAGGGTGATGGTTGCTCAGGCTGGAGAGACGTCAACCACCACCGAGACCAAGGGAGCCTTTTTGGGAATCTCAACCTGGGGATGGGTAGGAATTATTGCCGGGGCTGCTGTCATTGCAGGAGTAGCCATTGCCGCTGGTGGAGGGGGTGATGGAGGAGACGGGATTCCCATTTGTCCATAGGTAAACTTTTGGGATTCTACGATAAAATATTCTGAAACCTCTTCATTAGTAAAAATTGATAGATTAGTTTGACCAAGAGAAAGACCCAGTTGATTCACTCTGTTTCTGACTGGGTTTTTTTTTAAGGGAAAAGCTATGATCATTCTGAAATACAGATTATTCTCTCTCCTTTTGCTTCTTTTCCTTGTCTCTTGTACCACTCCTCAACCTGCAAAACGTGAAGAGGTCACTCGTCTCCCTTCTTTTCTCCAAGAATCAGATTCTTCAAGGCAGATCCAATTAATGAACCAGAAGATTCTGATGAGTGCGCTCTCTGTGAAAAGAGATCCTTATGAGGATTATCGAATCGGTCCAGAAGACCTTCTCGAGATTTCTGTCTTTGAGGATGAGAAGCTTAATAAGACAGTGAGGGTGAGCTCCCAGGGACAGATCACCCTCCCTCTTATTGGAACCTTGAGGGTGAAGGGGCTGACCGCAGGGGATCTGGAGAGAGAACTACGGGAACTTTTAGCAGAAAAATATTTACAAAATCCAAATGTAAATGTCTTCATCAAGGAGTATCGAAATCAACGGATCGCGGTGATGGGGGCTGTGGAAAAGCCCGGCGTCTTTGACATCACCGGACAGAGGACAATCCTCGATATGCTTGGGATGGCCGGAGGGCTCAAGGAGGATGCCGGTCAGACGCTCTTTCTGATTCGCTCCCCGCCCTTGATCGGAAAAGATTCAGTCGAAGTCTCGGGTCTTCTCCCTGAAACCCTCGTGATCGACCTCGAAGAGCTCCTGATACGGGGCAATTCCGGGATCAATCTTTCAGTCACCCATGGAGACGTGATCAATGTTCCGGTTTCGGGAAAGATCTTTGTGGGAGGCGAGGTCGTCAAACCTGGAGGGTTCCTACTCAAAGGTAAAAAAATGACTGCAAGCCAGGCCATTGTCATGGCAGAGGGTTTGAAGCTTACAGCCGATGCCACCCGGGTGAGCATTTTCCGTCAATCGGAAAATAAGAATCAGAGAGACCTCATCACGGTAAATATCGATGCAATTCAAAAAGGCTTGGCCGATGACGTCCTGCTGGTAGAGAACGACATCGTCATCGTTCCCAAAAGCGGCATGAAGACCTTTCTCGTGGAATTTCGCGATACTTTCAGGGGAATCTTCGGGCTTGGATTTTCTCTGGGCTCCTTATAGATGCGAGGACACCAATGAACGAGATCAACTGGAACTATCCTGATCGATACAATGATCGATACAATGCTCCCCAGCCCCCCCCGGGTTATGGATCGTTTTACCCTCAAGAAGAGAAAGAAATCCACCTGAGGGACTATGGACGGGTTATCCTGAAGAGGAGATGGACAGTCCTGGCTTTCTTTCTCATCGTTGTCCTGACCACCCTGGTTTTTACCTTCACCATGAAACCCATCTACCGGGGCACGACCACGCTCCAGATCAACAAAGAGAACCCACAGATTGTTGACTTCAAAGAGATCCTCGCCGTGAATACGATGGATATGGATTATTACCAAACCCAGTATAAAATCCTCGAGAGCCGGACGCTGGCTCGAAGGGTGATCCATTCCCTCAAGCTTCAGGAACACCCCCAATTTCAACCTGAAAAGGAGACGGCTTTTCAAACCTGGAAATCAAATCTCCTCAACTCAATCTCCTCCTTCTGGAAGTCTGCTGTGGAGAAGGAGCCTGACGAAACGGAAAAGGAGTCCCTCTTTATCAATCGGTTCCTCAAACAGTTGAAAGTCGAACCCATCCGCAACTCCCGTCTGGTAAAAATACATTTTGACTCCAATGATCCTGATCTTTCTGCGCAGGTAGCCAATGCGCTGGCCAAGGCTTACATCCAGCAGAACCTTGAAACCCGTTTCTATGCCACAGAGCAAGCCAAAGAATGGCTGACCAAACAGTTGGAAGATTTGAAAGCTAAGGTGGAACGGGCAGATGAGGCGCTCCAGGCGTTTGGATCCAGACATGACATCATCTCTCTTGAAGAGAAGGAGAATGTCGTCATTCAACGTCTCAATGAACTGAATGAGGCGTTGACCAAAGCCGAAGCTGAGCGGATGGGAAAGGAGGCGCTCTATCGGCAGACCAAAGGGGCTTATGGCGATTCCCTTCCCTCTATCCTCGAAAACAAATTGGTGATGGATTTAAAACAGGCTCTCATCCAGCTTGAAGGCCAGTACATGAAACTGTCAGAAACATTCAAACCGGAACATCCCGAGATGGTCAGACTGCGAACCCAGATTAAAACGATTCGGGATCGGCTCGATGGAGAGATTCAACGCATCGTCACAGGGATCCAGAATGAGTATGAGTCGAGTCTTCGAAGGGAGAAACTGCTTCGGGAGAGCTTTGAAGCCCAGAAACGTAGGGTTATGGAGATGAAAGAGAAGGCAATCCAGTACAATATTCTTAAACGGGAAGCCGATACCAACAAAGAACTCTATCGAGGCCTCCTTCAGCGGATGAAAGAGGCGGGTGTCTCTGCTGGAATCATGGCAAGCAACATTCAGGTAGTGGATCAGGCAGAGCGGCCCATCAAGCCGTTCAAGCCCAACAAGGAGCTCAATCTCATCCTATCGGTGGTTGTGGGTCTCTTCCTTGGTGTGGGTCTGGCCTTCTTCTTTGAATATCTTGATAACACAGTCAAGACTCCGGAAGATGTGGAACAACTCATCCGGCTTCCTTCCTTCGGGATGGTACCTGAGATCTCTCAATATCGGCGAAAGAGATTGGAGAAAGGGCAGACCTATCCGATCGAACTCATCACCCACCGTCACCCCAAATCGATGCTCTCTGAAGCCTATCGGAATATCCGAACATCGATCCTTCTCTCTTTTTCTGAAAGGCCTCCCAAACGGATTGCCATCACCAGTCCCAATCCTGCCGAGGGAAAGACCACAACGGCGATCAATACGGCCATTGCTCTCTCTCAGACCGGTGCGAGCGTGGTCCTGATAGATGCTGATCTCAGAAAACCCCGCATTCACAGAGTCTTTAGTGAAGAAAATGGAGTTGGTCTCTCCAATTTTCTTTCCGGAAATACCGGACTGGAGGCGATTATCAAAGCCACAGAGATTCCGAATCTCTTCTACATCCCCTCCGGTCCCATTCCTCCTAATCCCTCTGAGCTGATCAGTTCCAATCTGTTTAAAGAGATGGTTCAGAGTCTTGGAGAACGGTTTAACCATATCGTCTTTGACTCTCCGCCTGTCCTCGGCTTTGCCGATACAGCGGTCCTCTCCACTTCGGTGGATGGCTTGATCTTGGTTGCTGTGGGAGGAAAGACGCCCCGGGAAACCCTCCAGAGGGCAAAAGACCTGCTTCTTCAGGTCAATGCCAAAATCCTGGGAGTGGTGATCAACCGGGTCAACATTGAACGAAGCGAGTACGGTTACTACTATTACCGGTACCATTACTATTACGGAAAAGAAGGAAAAGAGAAGAAAAAACTTCCCTATCTATCTGAAGAGGAATCGACTTCGGCATAGAGCACTGGGTTGTCCCTTATGAAAAAACGCCTGATCCCGGGCTTCATCCTGATCCTTTCTCTTCTCGTAGGATACTTCGTCCTTTCCCTCTGGAAAGGGGTTTTGCTTAATCCTCCGGAATCTTCGCGAGATGATTTTGAGCGGGTGATCCGCCTCACTCCCTCTAACCCCGATCCATACTATCGTTTGGCCCTTCTCTATGAATGGGAGATCCATAAGGCTGACCTTCAGAAATCGGTCCGGTATTTAAAACAGGCGATCGAATGGAATCCATTGGAGCAACAGTACTGGCTCCACCTGGCAAAACTTCTCTTTCGTAATGGTACCACAGAGGCTTCGAAGCAGGCTTTGAAGAGGGCCATTCAGGTCTTTCCCACAGGTTATCAGGGACGGTGGGTGAGTGCCAATCTTCTCCTGCAACATGGAAGCGTGGAGGAAGCCCTTCCCCATTTCTCTTATCTCCTTGCCCATTACCCGAATCAGGGGTATCTCGTCTACGATGTCCTCAGAAGGGCATTCTCCGATTCGAACTTTATTGTCGAAAAGGTCGTCCCCAAAGACTGGTTCTCCTTTCATCAATTTCTCCTCTACCTTTATGAGATCGGAGATAAAAAGTCTGCTCAGAATGTCTGGAAGAAGAGCGTTCAACTCGGTTTTCAGCCAAATCGGAGCGAAATACTTCAGCATATCGAGTTTCTCATCCGGGAGAAAGAAATCGGGGAGGCCTTCACCATCTGGCAAACAAGATTTCTCGAACAAGGGCATCCTTCACCTCAGGAGGGAGAACTGATTACCAATGGAGGTTTTGAAAAGGAAGGCTTTCTTGGCGGGGGATTTGACTGGAAGATCGGAAAAGTTGCAGGGGCTGAAATTTTGATCGATCCAACCCATGCCATTGAGGGAAGACGTTCGTTAAGGATTCAATTTGATGGAAAAGAAAATGTCGATTTCCACCATGTCAGTCAGGTTGTGGCTTTAAGACCCGATACCGACTACACCCTCCGGGCTCAGGTCAAAGCGAAAGCAGTGACAACAAAGAGCGGTGTGAAGGTTGAGATTATAGGGGTGGGAGCCTCTTTTTATAAAGCATCAGAGCCCTTGATCGGAGATCAGGAATGGAAAGAAGTGAGCCTCTCTTTCCGAACGCCCTCCGACATCAAGGGAGGACTGGTTCGATTTCGGCGAGAGAAGACCGAGAAATTTGACCGTTTTATCTCCGGAACGGTCTGGGTGGATAACCTCTCTCTTAAAGAGAAAAAATCGTCTTTTTAGTCTCTCTGGGTTTTTTATGTCTTGTTTGGCTATTTAAACCAGAAAAACCAGAGAGACAAGAAAAACCAGATAAATGAGATAAACCAGAAGAACCGGACAGACCTGAACGTGAAAGACTATTACAAAATTCTTGGCATTGATGAAGAAGCCTCTGAAGAAGAGATTCGGGCTCGCTGGGTTGAGTTGACCAAGCGTTATCATCCTGACCTGGGTAAAAATGAGAGTGCAGAAGAAACATTAAAAGAGATTAACGATGCTTATCAGATCCTTAAAGACCAATCCACGCGCTTAGAATACGACCTTGAACGATTAGTGAAGAGAAGAAGTCTCCGGAGGGCGCAACGACACTCCGAGAAAAAGACACAGACCCGAAAGATTATTCTTTTTGCAGGAATCTCGTTCTCCTGTATCCTCCTCGGTTTGGCGATGGTGAGGTGGCTTGGCGCTCCTTCTTCGCCGCCTTCTCATGGCATTTATCCAATCGAACGAATTCCATCACAGCAGAAGCCTGCACCCATTCCTTCCAAAAAGTCTGATCAAGGAGTTTCCAGAGAAGAGAAGATTTTTAGACAGGATAAGGCAGAGGTCCTTCCTTCACCCCAGCCATCCAGGTCTGAGGAGAGGTTCTCGCAGGCGTCAGCCCTGGTAGAAAGACCTGCTCGAATCCCTCAACCTTCTCCAGCAATCAAAGAGACTCCTATTGCTCAAAAAATTCCACCGGGCAAGGAGGTTACAGAAATCAAGGAACCCCCTGACATCGAGAAAGTGGAAGCAACAACGCCTCCTACCCCCCAACCAGAAGCTCAAGTGCCCCAGAAAATCCACCCCCCTCCAGAAACTCCAACAGCCCAGAAGGATGCTCCAAAGGGTCTGGTTGAAGTCCAGACGGTCCTTGCTGAAGAGAAAATGGAACCTGTCCCTTTGTCTCCGATGTCCATAGGGACCCCCAGGGAGAAAGAATTGAAACAGGCTGAGACGCCAAAGAAAGAAACGTTACCTCGGGTGGCTCCATTCGTTCAAGCCTCGGCGAAAATAGGAGAGAGATCGCCCGAAACGATTCCCGAGGAAAAACCAAGAGACCTTTCCAAAACTCCTGAACAGACCAGGCAACAAGAAAACCTTCAATTCTCCAAGCCTAAACCCGAGCCCGTTGAAGCTTCCTCTCTTCTGCTTACTCTTGTCGCGAGAGAAGAGGAGGTGAGACAGTTCTTTTCAAACTACATCGACCAATATGCCCGTAAAAATATCGATGGGTTTCTCTCCCTCTTTTCTTCAAGAGCGATTCAAAATCAGATCAACGGATTGGAAGAAATCAGAAAGATTTACTCGACCTTTTTCAATCAGAGCCAGCAACTTCAATATCATCTCGAGTGGATGAATACTCGGATCCAGGCAGATCGGGTCGAGGTGGAGGCACGTTATCGGGTGAAGCAGGTTTTAAAGAAGGGAGGCGAAGAGAAAATTTTTAAGGGAAAGGTCCGCTGGGTGCTGGTCAAAGAGGAGGGAAGGCTTAAAATCGTTACGCTTAACTACCAGCATGAAAAATCACCCTGAATTGCATAAGGGAGGCTATGAAGATGAAATCTTTCGTTTTGGCCATTGGACTTATCGCATTCCTCTCCGGATGGGGTTGGGCGCAGCCCCAGCCATCCTTAATCGCCACAGAAGAAGAAGTCCGTCAATTTTTCACAGCCTATGAGGATTGTTATAACCGAAAGGCGATCGATGAGTTTCTCGCTCTCTTCTCTCCACAGGCAATTCAGAATCGTAGAGAAGGAATGGTAGAGATTAAAAAAGCCTACACCCTCTTTTTCAACCAGAGTCTTGCCCTCGACTACCATCTTGAAGCCTTGGAATATGAAATCTATCAGAACGCGGTCGAGGCTAAAGCGCGTTACACCCTCCGTCAAAAACCTCACATAGGTGGGAAGGAGAAAGAGTGGGCCGGGAAGATACGATGGATTTTGACGAAAGAGGACGGGATTCTAAAAATCATCTCACTCACGTACCAGCACGAAAAGCTTCCTTAAAAAGAACGGAGGTGACCCATGAAACAAATGATCAAGCTATATCTTTTCCTTTTCCTGGGGTTTTCTCTCTTGCCTCTTTTGGACGCAGGAGCCAGTAGTCCTCAGACGCCTCCCATCCACGGAAAGATTCAAGAGTCAGAGGTTCGAGAGTTCATTGAGCATTATACCAGACGGTTCAGTGAAATGAACCTCGAGGCATATATGGACCTCTTTTCAAAGGGAGCCCTCGAAAATCGGACCCTTCCCTATACAGATATTCGAGAGGCGTATCGGAAAACTCTTCAGGGAAGCCACGTCCTCTCCATGAATGTGTCACTCCAGGTCGTTAGAAGCGATGGAGAAACAGCCTTTGCCAGCGGCCGTTATCAGATCACTCAAATTTTGAAAATGGGGAGGGGGAGGGTCTTCCAGGGAAACATCCAGTGGTGGTTAATTCGACAGGATGGTGTCATCAAAATCAGAGAGATTAATTATGGGATCGACCCTTAAGATGATTGATCTCCACTGCCATATCCTTCCCGGTCTGGATGATGGCCCGCAAACCATGGATGAGGCGGTTCAGATGTGCCAGATGGCCTTTCACGATGGTGTTCGGACCATTGTCGCCACTCCTCATGTCCTTGATGGGGTTTATCAAAACAGCAAGGCCATGATTCTCAAGGGCATCCAAAAACTTAACGCTGAAATACAAACGCATCACTCCGGGCTGCCATTAAACATTCTCCCCGGTTCTGACATCCATTTCAGCGAGGCAATCATTCAGCAGATCGATCAGGGTGAAGCGACGACAATTGGCGATTTAGGAAAATATATGCTGGTCGAATTTCCCTTCCAGGCGATTCCTTTTCAGGCAGAGAAGATTCTCTTCCAAATTCTGGACAGAGGTTGGATTCCTATTCTTACCCATCCAGAGCGAAATCTTGAAGTGATGAGAAAGCCAGAACGATACTATGAGATGATCCGGATGGGCTGCCTGGGCCAGGTAACGGCTATGAGTCTGACCGGAGAATTTGGTTCACAGGTGAAACAACTGGCGGAAAAACTGATGCAGAGCCATCTGGTGCATCTCATGGCCTCGGATGCCCATTCCGCAGATAGAAGACCACCCATTCTATCATCCGGCGTGAAAGCGGCAGAGAAGCTGGTGGGCAAAACAGAAGCCGAAAAGATGGTATCCGACTATCCCAGAGCCATTCTTGAGGGAAAGAAACTCGATCTACCGGATCCCATGCCGGTGGAATCCTCGAAAAGGAGACGATGGTGGACGTGATTCTCCTGTTACTGATCTCTTCACTGTTGATCTTCACGCCCATTGCCTTTGGCTCGGTCGAGCTATGGGCATACTCACTAATGGAGTTGGGCATCCTCCTGATCCTTGTGCTCTGGGCAATCCACCAGATGATCAGGCCAACCCTTTCCTCTTCTTCTATGGGTTTGGAACTTAGGTCGGAATCGAGCAGAGGTGTTGACCGAACTCTGAACCTAAAGGTCATCCTGATTTTCCTTTTCCTCTTTCACGCTCTTCTCCTCTTCCAAATCCTTCCCCTTCCAGGGAAGGTCCTCAGGGTGTGCTCCCCAAACACCTACACCCTTCGCCTTGATCTCACTCCATCAACCTTTTTTATCTCCTTCTTTCCTTTCGTTACCCGGATTGAATTCTTCAAATGGCTTACCCTCTCCGGGTTCTTTCTCTTTCTTCTCTCCTGGAGAGGATTGGGGCAAAAAAGGATAGAAAAATTGATTCTCGTTATCTTTTTTGTGGGACTTTTTGAATCCCTTTATGGGATGTTCGAGTTCTTTAGCGGCCATAAACATATCCTTCACTTGAGAATGGAGCATCTGGTTTCTGCTGTAACCGGGACCTTTATCAATCGTAACGCCTTTGCAGGATATCTTCTAATGGTTATTCCCCTGAGCCTTGGATACCTCTTTTCAAAAGAAGTTCATCGGTCAGGAGGTTTATTAGGCTGGCGTCATCACCTCTCCTCCCTTGATGGAAGAACCCTCCTCATTGCCTTTGGCATCATCCTGATGATCCTCAGTCTCCTCTTCTCTGCTTCCCGAATGGGAATCGTCAGTCTTCTCCTTTCTTTCAGTCTGATCAGTTTTCTCTTCAGAAATAGAGAGGAGGGGAGAACCCTTTCAAAATCTTCAGTCCTGATCCTTGGATTGGCTCTTCTCTGGGCGGCATGGATTGGCCTCGATACGGTCATCAGCCGTTTCTTTGCGGTGACCGAGAGTTTTGAAGACCGCTGGCGATTATGGGCGAATACGCTCCAGATCATCAGGGATTACCCTCTCTTCGGGACCGGACTCGGGACCTTCACCCAGATCTTTCCGATGTACCGATCTTTTCACATTCGGGGGCTCATCACCCATGCGGAGAATGACTTCCTTCAGTTGATGGCTGAGGCAGGGTTGATTGGGGCAGGCTTACTTGGATTACTCTTCCTCTATCTCCTCTATCGTGGGGTGGCAGAGATTCGAAAGCTTTCACCGAGAGATCCAGCTCGATATATCGGGATGGGTGGATTGGTGGGGATTCTTGCTCTGATGTTTCACAGCCTTGTGGAGCGAAACATCCAGATTCCGGCAAACGCTTTTCTCTATACCTTTATCGTTTCGGTCATCCTGAAAATATCAACCAGACAGACCAGATGAAACAGATGAACCAGACGGACCAGAAGAACCTTCAATGGTTTGTCATTCAGACAAAACCTGCCGGTGAGCACCGCGTTGAAAGAAACCTTTTAAATCAGGAGATTGAGACCTTTCTCCCGATGTACGAAACCTATCGGCCAGTGAAAGGCAAGATGATCCGGATCATCTTGCCTCTCTTCCCCAACTACCTCTTTGCCAGGCTCGACCTCGATCTCGACTACTACAGAGTGAGATGGACAAGAGGGGTCAGTAAGATCCTTGGAAACGGTATTCAACCTCTTCCTGTCTCTGACAGGGTCGTTAAAGCAATTAAAGATCGGAGCGGGGAGGGCAATCTGGTGAAACTTGAAGAAGATTGGAAGGAGGGCGATCCTGTCCAGATCCGTTCAGGCATTTTAAAAGATCTGACAGGAGTCTTTCAGAAAAAGATATCCGATAGCGGACGGGTGAGGATACTTCTCAATCTGATCGGCGTGGACGTCCCTGTCCAGATTTCGAAATGGCAACTCCGTAAAGTTGCCTGAGATTGTCTATCTGGTTTAACTGGAAAAAACAGACAAACCAGATAGACCATACATACCCAGTGGGTTCATTCACTGGCACAGACTTATCGATTTTTCTGCCGAAAAGACTCAATTTTCGGGATGGCGGAAGCCTATCTATTTCAACAGATAAACCTATAAGAGGTTCCAATGAAAACACGACTTCTCTCAGCGACTTTGTTTTTGATGCTTATTCCAGCAGGGCTTTGCGCCTTTAATGCTCGTATTGAAACCATAGAAGGAGTGGTCCTCGAGGTCAGTGACTTCTCCATGGATGGGAGGAGGGCATTTTCGATAGATGCCCCTGGAGGGATCGGGAAACTCGACTGGAAGGACCTTTCTTCTTTTGAGATTAGAAAAGTGGGTCCCGATTATTGGGTGGATGTCCAATATGTGAGCGGGAAGAAAGAGTCTTATAACCTTAGGCAATTTTCCGTCTTTCGTGGCAGGACCGATTTCGGATGGATTTCGATCCCCTTTGAAAAGACCCAGAAAGTGCTTCTGTCATTACCTGGAACAGAGGAAAAGAAGAAAGAAGATATATCCCCCAAGGAGGAGGGGGCTTCCCCCCGTTGGCTCGATCGGATTACCCTGAGAAATGGAGATATCCTTATGGGAGACCTGCTGGTGGAGACCCTCCTGATTCGAACGGTTTATGGAACCATTTCATTCAAAAAAGAGGATATTCAGAAAATCTATTTTGGGAACCCCCGAAGCGGACAGAAAGAGGGAGAAAAAGATACCCTCCTCTCGAAATATGGAGACAAACTGACAGGGATGATCAGCGGGATGGTTTTAAAACTGAAGCTTCGTACGGAAGAAGAGGTTTCTATTCCCCGTCAGCATATTCAGGAGATTGAATTTCGTATTCCCGAAATCGAGTCCATCATAACCACCCCGGCCAGTCCACGACCCATGGCACGAGAGCCTCTGCCTTCTTCCGCTCCTCCCAAACCCTAACCCGGATAAACCAAACAGACTGAAATGGAAGCCCTTGTCTCGCATTTTCCTTTTACCCCTTTTCTTGTCTTCACCCTTTCTCGCTGATTAACAAACCAAAAAGACCAAATGGACAAAAATATTGAAGAAATCTTATAAAAGAATTAGAATTATCAAAGGGGTGATAAAATGGAATACACAGTTATCTTACATCCAGCAGAGGAAGGTGGATATTGGGTGGAAGTTCCAGCCCTGTCCGGTTGTTTCTCTCAGGGAGAGACTGTTGAGGAGGCCCTTAAGAATATCAAAGAAGCAATCGAATCCCATCTAATAGCTCTTAAAGCCGAAGGAAGACATCCTCCAAAGGACCAGACGATGGTCTTCAGTCATGTAGAGGTATAGAGAGACCTGAAAAGGAATGGGCAGGGAACTACGGGGCATTAAAGGAAAGGATGCGATAAAAGCGTTCATACGTGCTGGTGGAACGGAAAAACCAGGAAAAGGTGACCATATTAACATAAAGATGCCTAAGGGTATAATTATTACTATTCCAGATAAAGGGGAACTTAAAATTGGTTTGTTGAAAGGTGCTATTCATAAGGCTGGCCTTACATAAGAACAATTTCTTGATTTACTTTGAAGATTTCACTCTTCCCAACCTCCACCTTGAAACATGAACTTTGAACATGAGAACAATTAACCCTGAACTCGGAATATAGGGCTTTAAACATTATCCCAAAAAACCTTATATCTATTCCAGGCTCCGCCTTACTTCCAAGCGAAGGCTCACTTCCATCCCGAGCATATCGAGGGTTCTATTCAAGATGGCGGCTCTTCATTCCATTCACGAAGTGAATCATTTGTCCAGAAAGATCGTAAAACCGCAATTACGCATGCCTGACACCGGGTGCTTTTCTCGCCTTTCTCGCATTCACCCTTTCTCGCTTTCACCTTGTCTCGCATTTATCATTTATCACTTTTCTCGCTTTTCTCGCTTTCAACCTTTCTCGCTCATGTATAGACCAAAAAGACCAGAGAAACCAAATAGACCAGAAAAACTAAAAAGACCAGATAGGCCAGATCAATCGGAGAAGTGGTAATTTTCAACAACGGTCCCTCTGGGGGTATAAAATATTTGGTCATTTCTTAAAAATGTGCTATTATTTTTGTGAGGTGAGCAAAAATGGAAGCATTGAAAGAGATTCTACTAAAAGAAGGGTTTAGTTCTCCAAATGAATTGGTGCGAGATTGGTCTCTGATCAACGCACTTTCTAAGATTGAACAATACCAGGCAGAATGTGAATCTTTTCAAAAGAAGTACGGGATGACCTTTGGAGAATTCGAAGCCTTTCTTCGCCGAGAAAAAGGCAAAGAAGACTTTGAAAAAGAAGAAGATGTTACTGATTGGGAATTCTCTTTAAAGGCTCTTGAGTGGTGGAAGGAAAAGGTAAAGGATCTCCAAAGTGCTTCAGATTCTTAGAAAGTACTCTCAAATAATCCGTTCCTATAAGATTATAAAATTTGAACAATTTGGAAAGCTATTGAGATTAAGAGCCGAGGTTAATTTAATTGATGATTCTAAGCTTTATATACGGGAAACTGTCATTGAAACAAAACGAAAATATGCTTATCACTGGCAGAGAAAAGATGACAAACTTATAATCCGATGGGATAATGCACCGGACTGGGAGGTGGAAACATTTCCTCATCATAAGCATTTTGGAGATAAAAGGGAAATAGAACCTTCTTATGAGCGAACATTAGAGCAGGTGTTGAATTTTATATATCAACAGATAATGAATAGATGATTTTCATTGCCATTAATATAATCAAATAAACCCAACAGACCCTATAAACCCATTTATTCCAACCGAAGGGTAACTTCCATCGCGCAGCATAAATTTCCAGAACGCAGCTTTTACTTCCAGGCGAAGCATCATTTCCAGTTCAGAATGCACTCACTTCCAGTCGTATCGACTCCCTTCCATCCCGGAGGCATAAACGAGCTCTCCCTTCCATTCCGCATCAATAAATATTCGTCCAGAAAGATCTGACAAACCAGTAAAGAGTATTTATGAAATAACCTCCTCTTTTCCTAAGAGTGAGGAGTATGCTTTAGGTGGTCAGATGAGGAGGGCAGCGGTTTCCATTCCTGCCAATATTTCGGAGGGTGCGGTTCGGCAAACAAAGAGGGAATTTATCCAATTTCTCCATAAGGCTCAGGGTTCACTGAGTGAACTTGATACTCATTTTGAGGTAGCCAGTGCATTAGAGTACATTGAGGAAAATGATCTCAAGGATGTATCACCCTTAATGATTGAGATCGACAAGATGTTAACCGGGTTAATCAAATCTTTGAAAAAGTAACTTCTCACTCCTTACTCTTTACCTTTTACTTCTCTAAAAACCAAACAGACTGAAATAGAAGCTCTTGTCTCGCGTTTCTCATTGTCAAGGAGCCCTTATGCCGCCGCAAAGGTTTATGCTTACTGGATGGTTAAAAATTATAGAGATGGATATGGAATGTTTGCAGTCAATGGCATCCTCTTTAATCATGAGTCTCCCCGGCGGGGAGAAACATTTGTTACCAGAAAGATTACTCGGGCCCTGGCGCGAATAATATATGGCTCGGAAAGGAAACTTTATCTTGGCAACTTGGAAGCTAAAAGAGATTGGGGCTATGCCCCGGACTTTATAGAGGCCATGTGGCTGATGCTCCAGCAAGATAAACCTGATGATTATGTAATCGCTACAGGCGAAACTCATTCCGTTAGAGA
>CALLAL010000018.1 GCA_938002255.1 uncultured bacterium | reverse complement strand
CCTAATTCAATATATTAATTCATAACTGCTGAATTATTAAACACTACCCGGATTACTTCATTATTTGTTCAATATTTCAACAAGTTACAGTGTTAAATTACTCAACACCTCAGTATTGAATTTCTCTACAACCTGCTGGATGGATAAGCTTTTCTTGGGGTGAATTTAAAGTGTGGGGTATAAGTCAGGTATGTTATTTTAACGAATATCTTTTTTACAAATAATCAAGGAGTGTAAAGAGTTACGAGAAGTTCGCATCTTTGATCAGAAATATTTCGGAGTTTATGTTTAGTCTCAGAATCAAAATGGATTGTCTCTCCCTGTTTTAGATGAAACACCTTTCCTCCCAGTGTTAGCTCCAGCTCGCCTTTATAAACGAAAATAAATTCCTCCCCTGGGTGCTTATATTCGATCATCTTATGGGTTTGTCGTGGCTCAATGGTCACCATAAATGCCCTTAAATGCTTATCCGCAGCTCCAGGTGTGAGAGTACGATAGGAGTAATTCTGGGTTCGTTTGAAAAACCCTTCCTGTCGTTTTCCTTCAATATGAGCCTTTTCCTGTTCGGTCAGGAAACTGCTTGGATCAATCTTTAAGGCATTTGAAAGCTGGAGCAGGAATGAAACAGGAGGAGTCAGAAGATCTGCTTCCACCTGGTCGATGAATTCAGGGGTTTGCCCTGTTTTCTCAGCTAACTCTGTGAGGGCCATCTTCTGATCCTCTCTTAATTTCTTAATTCTCTGACCAAAGGTCATTCCTTTTTTTTCAACTCGAGGTTCAACCGTTGCCCGATAGAGTTCAGTAATCTCTTTAAAAAGTGTGGTTTTGACTTCTGAAATCAATGCTGGGAGGAATGAACTGGAATCAGCAACCACACCAATATCTGCCATCTTAAATATAGGAGCGTGTGGATCACGGTTAATCGCTACCACCGTTTTGGACTCTCGAATTCCAGCGGTATATTGGATGGCTCCAGAAGCCCCGCAGGTAATTAGAAGTTCTGGCCGAATCGTTTTTCCAGTCTGCCCGATCAGATGATCATGGGACGTCCAGTGGGCATCGACGGCAGGACGTGTGGCACCTACTTCTGCTCCTAAAAGGGAAGCAAGCTCCCTGAGAGTGTTAAATCCTTCAAGGTTCTTGAGGCCTCTTCCTCCGGCGACAACGATCCTTGCCTCTTCCAGCCGAAAGGTTTGATGAGGTTCATAAACGGAAGAGATTACTCTGACTTTTGAAGGATAGAGGTCGAGATTCTTCTTCACTTTAATCATTTCAGTCCGAACAGATGGGTCATAAGATCGTTCAGATAGTTTTCCAGGACTGAGCGTTGCAAGGTAGGGGAAGTGTTGGCTCCATGTAATTTGGGCCAGGTATTGTCCACCAAAGGCAGGGCTTGATGCAATGAGTCTTTCGTTTTTTGCATCCCATACCAGACCCATACATTCTGCAGCGAGTCCAACCCCGAGCCGTTTGGAAACCCTTGAAGCTAGCTCCGTCCCAAAATCAGACGTACCGAAGAGAAGAAGGTGCGGCGAGTGCTCCCGAACCAGATCACAAAGGAGTGAGGTGAAGAGATCCGACCTGAAAAGGGCGAGTTCTTCATGATCGACTATGAGAAGGCGATGGGCACCATAGCCTTCGAATTCCTGAACCTTCCGATCCAGTTCATATCCAAAAAGGATCAGAGTCACTCTGCACTCACCCTGACAAAGATCATTTGCTTGATTGAGGATCTGTCGGGTCAGCCTGATGTGCGAGGTATGCCGATAATCACCGAAAACCCAGATCTCTAAACTTTTCATCATGTTATGATCCTATGATAAGAACCCTCGCTTTAACAATTGATCAACAAGCCATCGGGACTGTTGCTTTGGATCTCCTTCGACAAACTCACAAACTTTCTGTTGAGAAATTGGAATCATCTTTTCAACCCAGGTCCGCGATCCTGCTTTTCCCACTTTGTTGGGATCTGCCATCAGATCTTTCAAGTTCCAGCGTTCAATCTCATGTCTGGAAAACGCCTCTTCAATTTCAGCCAGGCTCGGGACATATTTTTTGTAGAAAGGCGAGATGGTGAGTAAGGCAGGGATTGGTAATTCAATCTTTTCCCTAAACCCGTCCGAAGTCCTTTCTACCCCAATACCATCTCCTTTCAAGGCCACTGTTTCAACGTTGGTAACAAGGGGAAGGTCGAGTTCTTCAGCAAGTTGGGGTCCCACCTGCCCTGTTCCACCATCGGTTGTCCTGACGCCACAAAGGATGAGATCGTAACGACCGATCTTCCGGATACCCATGCTAAGGGTATACGCGGTGGAAAGCGTATCGCTGGAAGAAAACAGTGGATCTGAAAGGAGGATGGCTCGCTCTGCCCCTGAAGCCAGTGCCTCCCATAAGACCTCCTCGCTGATGTCAGGGCCCATGGTCAACGCAGTGAACGATCCGCCTGCTTGCTGAATTAACTCCCTTGCCATGGCAAGAACACTCAGGTCAAATGGATTGATCTTCGATGACTCTCGAGTTCGGATGAGTCCATTCGTTTGAGGATCGAACCTGACACGATCTCCCGCCATGACCTGTTTGAGACAAACGATGATGTCCATGTTGCCCTCAAGAAATGATTACGCTTCTTCTCGCTTCAAAAGCTCCCGGGCAATGACGATCCGTTGAATCTCGCTTGTTCCTTCGTAGATCTCCGTGGCCCTCGCATCCCGAAAGTATCTTTCGATCGGATAGTCTTTGCTGTATCCATATCCTCCATGAATCTGGACTCCCATCGTAGCCACTTTGGAAGCCATCTCGCTTGCAAACAATTTAGCCATAGCGGAAGAACAGGAGAGATCGCCGCCCTGGTCTCTGAGATAGGCAGCTTGAAGCGTTAGCAGTCTCGCAGCCTCAACCATCGTTCCCATATCTGCAAGCATAACCTGGATCGCCTGATGCCTTGATAGGGGAACACCGAACTGAACCCGTTCCTTTGCATAGTTAAGGGAAACATCCAACGCACCCTGACCGATCCCCACGGCCTGAGCTGCAATTCCAATTCTGCCGGTGTCCAAGGCAGTCATCGCAATTTTAAATCCATCCCCTTCCTTTCCGAGGAGGTTACTTTTGGGAACCCGACAGTCTGTAAGAATGATTGAGCAGACGGGGTTAGCGCGCATTCCACAATTATTTTCAAGAAGACCCACCTCAAAACCAGGGGTACCTCGTTCTACCAAAAAAGCACTGAACCCCTTCTTCACATTCCCTGGAAAGACCGAGGCGAACAGGATCAGAGTATCTGCCACGCCGCCGTTGGTGACAAATATTTTGTTGGCGTTGATGAGGTAATGTTCACCTTCTGGGATAGCCGTTGACTCAATAGACAACGCATCTGACCCTGCATTGGGCTCCGTTAAACAGAAAGCACCGATCTTTTCTCCAGAAGCCAAAGGGGGTAAATATTTCGTTTTCTGCTCATCGGTTCCAAACTGACTGATCGGATAAACCGCCACACTATTATGAACGGAAAGCGTCAACCCCATGGCTGCACAGACCCTTGAAATCTCCTCAATGACCAAGCAGTAGGAGATCGAATCGGTCTCCGCCCCCCCATATTGCCTGGGAGCCTGCATGCCAAAAAAATTGAGTCGTCCCATCTTCTCCACAACCTCCCATGGAAAACGACCTTCCTCATCAATCTCTTTGGCGAGGGGAGCCAATTCAGTCTTCGCAAACTCACGCACCATCTGCCGGATCTGTTTCTGTTTTAACGAAAGTGAAAAATCCAATCCGTTCACCTCACTCAATAAAGTCTTCTATAATGACGAATATCATAAACGTTAATCACCCAAATTTCAACGAAACGATTCGAACCGAAAAATAAAAGGGGTGAGTCTTAATAGACTCCCCCCTTTTATAGGTGTGGTGCCTAGGGCCGGAGTTGAACCGGCACGGTACTAAGTACCGAGGGATTTTAAG
>CALLAL010000017.1 GCA_938002255.1 uncultured bacterium | reverse complement strand
CCAACGACAAAGATTCTGGATGATCAAGTGAAGAGGGTGGACGAGCGGGAGAGTGGGTTTAATAAAGCCGCACGTGGGGATTATGGCTCCCATGTCCAAAAAGAAAGAATGCGCTTTGTTAACAAACATCCTATCTCAGGGGCACTCTTATGGATGACGACCTACTTGAAAGATGTCGTCGATGGAATCGTCGCTACCCAAAAAGCTCCTTTGCCAGAAGATCCTGTTCTTTTATCCCGACATATCAAGGAACTAACCTATTTTCTCAGGGCGGATGCCGTGGGCATCTGTAAACTCCCCTCCTATGCGGTTTATACCCATCGCTTTCCGGATGGAGAACCGATTGAACTGAACCATCGATATGCCATTGCGATTCTCATCGACCAGGACTGGAGGACTGCAGAGGCATTCAATGGTCATGATTGGATCTCCAATTCGATGAGCTTTTTAGCCTATTCGACCTCTGCCTTTATCGCTTGCGTTATTGCGGATTACATCCGCAGGCTGGGATATCCAGCACGGGCTCACCACGCACGAAATTATCAAGTCGTTGTCCCTCCCATTCTTCTCTGGGCGGGTCTAGGAGAGATGTGCCGGATTGGGGATTGTGTGCTTCACCCCTTTTTAGGCCCAAGGTTTAAAGCCGCTGTTGTGACCACAGACCTTCCCCTTGCCGTAGACAAGCCTATTGATTTTGGATTACAGGATTTTTGCTCGAAATGTAAAAAGTGTGCACAGGAATGTCCATCAGGAGCGCTAAGCGTGGGTGGAAAGATTGTCTATAATGGGTACGAACGCTGGCCTACGGATGTTGAGAAATGTACAAAAATGCGTGTTGGGAATCCAAAAGGGTCAGGGTGTGGTACCTGTATCAAGGTCTGTCCTGCAAATAAACCTTACACCCCATTTCATCGGGCAGTTGGCTGGGCTGTGAGACACTCCTCGCTGGCAAGGACCATTGCTGTTAAAGCCGACAATCTCCTCGGATACGGGAAACCAAACTCTGAGAACAAATGGTGGTTCGACCTCGAGGAGAGAGAGGGTCAGCTCGAGAAACGATGAGCCATAAACTTCTTGTCTATCACCCCGAAGCCAGAATCTATGGTGGAATTCTTGCAAAAAAGTTGCCCTTCCTTGAAATCTGCAACGCCTCTGAACCAGAAGAAGCAATCGATTTTGTCGAACAGGCCGAGATCATCCTCTCCTGGAAAATTCCGGACGATTTGCTCAAGAGGGCCAAACGTCTGAAATGGTTTGCTTCCCTCGGAGCAGGAAATGAACATCTGATCCATAACCCTTATATCCCACCATCGATTCCCTTTACCAAAGTCACAATTTATGGCGAAATGATGGCTGAGTATGTCTTTGCTTATCTCCTCGCCTCGATCCGTAACACAGGGAAATATGATGAAGACCAGAAGCGGAAAAGGTGGGACCCTCAAAAGCCGGAAAGGTTAAGGGGCAAAGTCTTGGGCATTTTAGGTCTGGGTTCAATCGGAAGGGAAATTGCTAAAAAAGGGAAGCAGTTTGGCATGACGGTTCTGGGTGTGAAACGGAACCCCGAACCGGTTGAGGATGTTGATCAGGTTTTTTCAACGAGAGAGATACGGAAAATGATTCCCCTCATTCACTACCTGATCAATACCCTTCCACTAACCCCCGAGACGCACCATCTTCTTGGAAAAGAAGAACTGGGTTTGATGAAAGAAGGCACAATACTGTTCAATGTCGGCAGGGGGAAAACGATCGACGAGAAGGCATTGATTCAAACTCTTAGACAAGATAAGATAAAGGCAGTGCTCGATGTCTTTGAAGAAGAGCCTCTTTCTCCTGAAAGTGAACTCTGGTGTTTTGAGAATGTGATCATCACCCCTCATGTTTCAGGCATCAACCTCCCGGAAGAGATCTGCGAAGAGTTCGGCAAGAATTATGAGCGATGGAGGCGAGGAGAACCATTAACAGGAATAGTGGATCGTGAGAAAGGATATTAACAAAAATAGGCTAAGCGCTCAGGCGATGTGCTCAGGAATTGTTGTAGAAGGAGGAGGCTATGGGTCATCTTACAACTAAGGGAGAGATCTTAAAGAAGTTGAGGGAAAGGCTTCATCAGAATCCAGTGGGGCTTCCGGAACATACCTCGGTCTATGAAATTCTCTCGATCCTCTTTGATGAAATAGAGGCAGAGGTTGGGGCAAAATTTCCATTGGGTCTGGTCAGTTTTGAAGAGGTTCAGGCTGTGACCGGGATTGAAAAGAGTCAGTTAGAAAGTGTTTTGAAGGGCATGATGAAGAAGGGGTTGGTCGTTTCGTCTATCAAGGATGGAAAGGTTCGATACCTGCTGTCGCCGGGATTAACCGGGTTTTTTGAATTTACTTTTATGCGAACGAACGAATCGCTTCCCATGAAACGTCTGGCAGAACTGATGCGAACCTATCGGAATACCCCAGAATTCATCAAGGAGTTTTCGTCCACGGAGACGACCAGGGCAAAAGCCTATATCTACAGCGGTGTTCTTCCGAAAGTGAAGAGCGAAGTGTTAAGGTTTGACGAGGCGGCAGAGCATATTGTGAAAGCAGGACGGGGAAGTGTGGGGAAGTGCTATTGCCGTCATGAAGCCTGGCACCTTGGCAAGAATTGTTCTGCCCCCGTTGACGAAATCTGTATGAGCCTGGGTCATGCCTCCGATTTTCTGGTCGAGCAGGGGTTTGCAAAAAGAGCTTCAGTAAGCGAGCTTTTGGACATCTTAAAGAGAGCAGAGGAATTGGGATTGGTCCATGTTGGGGACAATGTCCAGGATCAGACCACCTTCATCTGTAATTGTTGCGGGTGCTGCTGCGGGTTTCTTGAAGGGATCACCAAACATCACCTCAAGCATGCCGTCACCACGACCAATTATATCGCCCAGGTCCATCAGGATGATTGCAATGGATGCGGAGTTTGTAGCGATCGCTGTCAGATCAAGGCAATTAAGATGGCGGGAGATTATCCCGTTGTGGATGGAGAGGGGTGTATCGGATGCGGTATCTGTGCCAACTTCTGCCCCACCGAAGCGATGAAAATGGTGGAGAGGGAGAAGAGAGTGATCCCGCCTAAAACCTATAAAGAGCTGATGATCCGCCTGATGCAAGAAAAAGGAAGGATGTCAGTAGGGTGACATCGTTACCTCTTTTGGGTGTATTGATATTATGAATTTACTTAGTTTTACTGAGCTATAGAGGAATGCTATTAGTGTGCAGTCTCTCTCCGAAGCGTCTGATGAAAGATCCTACTGATTTTCAAAGACCCTTTAGGACCGGTCTTTAACCAACATAAGGATGTGGAGGGTTTTGAATATCCTCCTTAACCCATACCCACCGCTTCCCCCTTCTTTATCGGTAACGCTCTTCAAACATGGGAGTTTTTTTGGTAACCCTTCCGAGCGCTTCTGGATGGACAAATTCAATCTCTGTTCGAATCCTGTAGAGTCCGAACATCCGATCTTCGATCTCTTTAGCTAACCTGGGCAATTGGCTTTCCTCAACCTCTCGACCCCATTCTACTTTTACTTTCAAAGGAGGAGTGATATTTGGGGGAGGTTCGGTCAGGACAATCCTCATGGCTCCAGTGACTCTCGGGATAAAAGAGGTAATGACATCCCTCACAGCAATTGGGAAGACACTCACTCCTTCCACAAAGAGCCGATCACTTAGCCGTCCAAGATGCTTAATCCGATAACCAGGACCCGGATAGCCGCATTTGCAACAATCAGTAAAGATTTGAATCACATCTCCCAGCCGATATTTGATCAGCGGTAATCCCTCGCGTTCCAGCGAAGTGATTAAGCCCTCTCCGATAGATCCATTTTTTATGTCGATCGGTTTTTTTGTGTCGATATCGATCAGGTCCTCTGCCCAGATGCTGAGGTCAAGGGCAACTTCGTGAAGTCCCTGGTACTCCTCTGCGGGGCAGGAACCGGAAAAACCCTCCCCATTGATCATTAAGTAATCGTTCCATTTTCCATCGAAGGCTTCTTCCATTCGCTTCCGAATTGAGGGAATTCCTACGCCGGGTTCGCCGGTTAAAAGAAGTTTTTTAATTCCGAACTCAGAAACAGGTCTTTGGGTCATTTTTTCATAAGTTTCGATGAGTGCCTCCGCAAAAGAAGGCGTTGACATCAGGACATTGGGCCGAAGAAGGCCGGTATATTCAACAATTTTTTCTACAGGGGTTTCAGCACCAAGGTCGAGGCAAAGGATTCCCATATAGTGAAGAGGGGTTTTCACAATACTTCCTGCCCACCCCCCACTCAGGGGAAAGCAGAAGAGAACTCTATCTCCAGGGCGCATCCCTGCCAGCCAGAAGACCCGGGCTGTTCCCTCATTCCAGCGGTCAAAGTCATGCTGAGTAAAAGAGTAACTAAAAGTGGGCATGCCCGTGGTTCCACCCGTTGTCTTGGCAATGATGATCTTTTCCGGCCGGCAGCAAAGATGCATACCAAAAGGATGGCCAAAACGGTCAAGCGATTCTTTTTGACTCTGCCTCTCTTCCTCTTTGTCCATGAGAGGAGGAATCTTTCTGAACTCCTCCCATGTCTTGATATCTTCGGGATGAAAACCTACCTCATCAAATTTGTGTCTATAAAATTCTGAGTTTTTATAACAATATTTCAGTTGTTTTCGTAATCTCCTGAGGCGGATCTTTTCGGCTTCATCCCGGCTTAGGAGTTCCATCTTTTCATTCCAGACTTCTTTCTTTGATATTCTGTCTTTCATAGGTGATCCTACCAATGAAGGGTTAAGGGCAGAAGGCGAGGATCATCTCTCTCAGGATGACAGAAGCCGTTACCGCGGAGATCTGTGTCGGGTCATAGTCTGGGGTGAGTTCAACCATGTCGAAGCCTATGACATGGAGGTCCTGAAACATCCTGAAGATCGATAAAAGTTCCCGAAAGGTTAAACCGCCAGGTTCAGGCGTGCCTATCCCGGGGAATAGACCAGGATCGAGCACATCGAGATCAAGACTGATATAAACGGGCCTGTTTTTTAGATTATGGACCATAGATTTGAGCGAGGCTTCTTCCAGAGGGACAATGGATTTTATTTTTCTGGCCAAAGAGAACTCCTCTTCTGTCCCGGACCGGATGCCAATCTGGAAGAGCCTTCCTTTGCCCAAAAGGTCTAAAACTTTCTTCATGACGGTGCTATGGGAGAGGAACTCCCCAAGATAATCCTTTCTCAGATCGGTATGGGCGTCGATATGGATGAGATGAAGGCTGGGATGACTTTTTAATACTTCTTCAATAACAGGAAGCGTGATCAGATGGTCACCTCCCAATAGGATGGGGAATTTTTTTGCGGAAAGAATTTTTTTTAAGGCCTTCCGAATCAAATCGAAAGCCGCCTTCTTTTCTCCAAGAGGGAGTTCAAGATCTCCCATATCATGGATAGAACGGTGGGCAAGATCTTTATTCAAATAAGGACTATAGGTTTCGATCCCCCAAGAGGCTTTCCGAACGGCAGAGGGGCCAAAGCGTGCCCCCGGTCGAAAAGAAGCTGAACCGTCATAGGGACAACCCAAAATAACGGCTTTTGCTGTTTTGAAGGGAGTCGATACGGATAGAAAAGACGGCTCAATCAAAGGAAGGTCCATTCTTTACCATTTCTTAATAGTTCCGAAAGAGGGATAAAGATCTTTCAAAAGGGATACTCATACCCGCCCTCTGGGGTCCAGGGAGTAGGTGTGCTTTACCTTTTATATTACTCGGTGGCCTCCTTTTCCCAGAGAACTACCGCTGCAAAGGTGGCTCCAATTCTTTTAACCCTGTGTTCTATCGCGATAGATGTGAGGTCTTTGATGACCCGGCCCCTTACTTTCATTCCCTCGATCGCCATCTGACGGACCATCTCCTCAATTTCTGACTTAGGTCCTTGGGCAGAGTACTCCATGATCAATCCGGGGAACTCAGACCTTTCCGGTATGGCCACCGCCACTGCAGAGGCAATGATTTCACCAGGAACATCGCTGGTGATCGAAGCGTAAGCGGTCGGGACCAGTGAACCAGGAGGGAGGGGAACCGGAGCAATGAGCTCGCAGCGGGGGGGGACAATGCTGCTCATCTTCACCAGATTCGTGTCCCCGATTCCTGCGCGGAGAAGGGCTCCATCGAAGGCATTGAGACGGCTAAAACCCTCCGAGGCACCGGAAACCAGAAAATAGTGTGTCGGTGTTTTAATAATCACTGTTCCTCTCCTTTTTTGGAAATCGCTGTTTAGTTTTCTAAAAAGAAGGAGGCGAACTGATCCACAGGATCACTGCTTCCTTTGACCCCCCGTTATGGAGCCAATGTTCCTTCTCCGCTGTAAGATAGAAACATTCTCCTTTTTTTAACTTCAACACCTCTCTTCCAAAACGAAGATTAATTCTTCCCCTAAGGACAAACCCGAATTCCTCTCCTTCATGCGGTTTTTCCTTTGGTGTGGCCTCCCCTTTTTTAAGGGTGAGGAGGATGGGTTCCAATCGCCGATTGGTTGAGCCAGGGACGAGAAGTTCAAACCTTGCAATCTTTTCTTTTTCAATCGCTACTCGATCCTGGACCCGATAAACGATTTTCTCCTGGGAGGCCTCCTTAAAAAAATCGGAGATGTCTTCATCCAGAGCATCAAGGATCTGAACCAGGCTGTCCAGGGAGATGGAGGTCAGGTCCCGTTCGATCTGGGAGATGAAGCCTTTGGTCAAGTTGGCCCGCTCCGCCAGCTCCTCCTGGGTGAGGTTACTCAGTTGCCTCAGGTTTTTGATCCGTTCCCCAATTTTCATAAGATCAAAAGTTCAGTTTACAAAGAAATTAGTTTAGTAATTGATAAGACACTTTACAAAGAATTTAGTTTAGCAAACTAAACTTGCCATAAGTATAACGCCCTTTTTGAATTTGTCAAGAATTTTTTGAGAGATTTGAAAAATTATCTTTAGCGCTCTGAAATCACAGATATTTAAAGAAGGGTTATGGTGATTTTTTGGCTTTTTTCACGGACGAGAAGGGTGAACCGGATGGGTGACTCTCAAGACAGTCGGTTTCTGTAGTCCTGATAATCAAATTCCTTGATGAGTTTGAATCCTGACTGGTCGTTCCATATTCCGATGGACGGATGATGGACCCCATTAAATATGGTCGTTTTGACCATGGTGTAATGGATCATATCCTCAAAAATGATCTGATCGCCGACCTTCAATTCCCGATCGAAGGACCAGTTTCCCATAAAGTCGCCCGCCAGACAGCTGATCCCTCCCATCCGATAGGTCGGCTTTCTTATGTCCTCATCGGTGGCCCCCAGAATCATAGGTTTATAGGGCATTTCCAAACAGTCGGGCATATGGCAGGTGAAGGAGACATTGAGAATGGCTGTTTTGATCCCGTGATTTTCAACGATATCCAAGATCGTGGAGACCAGGTAACCGGTTTGGTAGGTGAATGCGCTTCCAGGTTCGAGGATGACTTGGAGGTCATATCGGTCTTTAAAATCGATGAGGGTTTGAATTAAATGGTTGCAATCATATCCTTTTTTCGTCACGAGGTGTCCTCCGCCCATATTCACCCATTTTAGGCGTGGAAAGTGACGACCGAATTTTTCCACGAAGGCGACGAGGACCTTTTGCAGAGCAAAAGAATCGGCTTCGAACAAGGTGTGAAAATGGAGACCGTCGATTTCTTCGGGGAGGGGCTCACTGAGCTGTTCAGCAGTGATGCCCAGCCGGGAGCCGGGTTTACTGGGATTGTAAATGTCGTAAAAGATGTCTGACCATTCAGGATTCACCCGCAATCCGATGGAGACCCTCCTTTGGTTGGCAATCCTCCCAAACTTTTGGAATTGCTGGAACGAATTAAAGGAGATATGGCTGCTGTAAGTAAGGATATCTTCAAAAAAATTTTCTTCATAGGCCGGAGCATAGGTATGGGCCTTGACCCCCAATTCCTCATAGGCCAATCGTGCTTCATTGAGAGAACTGGCAGACGCACCAAACCCGTACTCCTTGAAGATGGGAAAGACGCCCCAAGTTGAAAAAGCTTTGAAAGAGAGGAGGATCTCGACGCCCGCTCCTTCTTTGACCTTCTGGAGCAATTGGAGGTTCTTTCTGAGAAGGGCTTCGTCAATCACATAGCAGGGGGATGGGATCTTGGAGAAGTCGATGGGCATTATTACAATTCCAGGTCCACATCATGCAGTTCATGCCAGGGTAGGCCATGGAGGGGCAGGAGTTCCATGAACGGATCTGGATCGAACTCTTCTGTATTATAAACGCCGGGGGCCTTCCATTTTCCTGTCACACATAACATCGCCCCGATCATTGCAGGGACCCCTGTGGTATAGCTCACCGCTTGAGCCCCAGTTTCCTTAAAGGCATCCTGGTGCCTGCAGTTGTTATAAATGTAATAAGTCTTCTCTTTTCCGTTCCGGATGCCCCGGATGCGGCAGCCAATCGAGGTTTCACCTGCATAGTGTTCTCCGAGTGAGGCTGGGTCGGGCAGGACCGCCTTAAGAAATTGGATTGGCACGATCTCTCTACCCTCATACAGGATGGGTTTCACACTGGCCATCCCGATATTTTGGATAACCCGGAGATGGGTCAGATATTCCTGTCCAAAGGTCATCCAGAATCGGGCCCGCTTTAAGGTGGGAAAATGTTTTACTAGGGATTCCAATTCTTCGTGGTAAATCAGATAGGATTCCCTGGGGCCAATGTTCGGATATGTCAGCGGTTGATGGATCTGATGGGGTTCGGTTTCTATCCATTTCCCGTTTTCCCAGTATTTTCCTTTCTGAGTGACCTCACGAATATTGATTTCCGGATTAAAATTGGTGGCAAAAGGTTTTCCGTGATCTCCAGCGTTACAGTCCACGATATCCAGACAGTGGATTTCATCAAAGTGATGTTTGGCTGCATAAGCTGTAAATACTCCCGACACTCCTGGGTCAAACCCGCAACCCAAAATAGCCGTCAGTCCTGCTTGTCTAAACTGGTCGTGATAGGCCCATTGCCATCGGTATTCGAATTTTGGAACATCCGGAGGCTCATAATTGGCTGTATCCAGATAATGAACCCCTGTTTCCAAACAGGCCTCCATGATGGTGAGATCCTGGTAAGGAAGGGCCACATGAATGACGATGTCGGGCCGGAAGCTTTTCAATAAAGCGATCAACTGGTGACGGTCGTCGGCATTCACTTGGGCTGTGTTTACCCGATCGGAACCCACCGCTTTTGCAATCGCCTCACATTTTGAAAGGGTTCGGCTGGCAAGCAGAATTTCCGTAAAGACCTCGGGGACGGAGGACACCTTATGGGCGACCACCCTTCCCACGCCTCCCGCACCTATGATGAGCACTTTTGCCATAACCAGTTTAAGAAGAATAAAGTTTAATAAAATAAACCGATGAACATTATAACTTCCTTTTCAGGTTTGTCAAGAATAATTTGTGAATCCCCGGAATGTCCCATTGGCGTATGGGGAAAAACTGAAATCCAGCGAGGATTTCCCACAAAATCCACGGCAGAAGAAGGCATGACGAACCCGCGATAACAACGATCGGGAATATAACGGAAGGCTTCTCACAAGGGGTTTACAAGGTTCTGGGTTTTAAGTTACGTTTTTGGGTGAGGGAGAAGAAATGGATAAGATCGTCATCTGCGGAGCCAGAGTTCATAATTTGAAAAATATTGATGTCGAGATCCCGCGAAATCAACTGGTGGTCATCACAGGATTGAGTGGCTCTGGCAAATCAACCCTTGCTTTTGATACCCTCTACGCCGAAGGCCAACGCCGATACGTGGAATCCCTTTCGGCCTATGCCAGACAGTTCCTTGAACAGATTGAAAAGGCAGATGTTGAATCGATTGACGGGTTATCTCCAGCGATAGCGATTGACCAGAGGAGTATCTCGCGAACCCCCCGCTCCACGGTGGGGACGGTAACGGAGATTTATGATTATTTGAGGCTTCTCTTTGCCCGGATCGGAGAACCCAATTGTCCCCACTGTCACCTTCCCATTACCTCCCAGACTCTTCAGCAGATGACCGAACAGATTCTTTCTCTTCCCAAAGGGACTTCAATCACCTTGACTTCCCCCATTGTGAGAGGGAGGAAGGGAGAATACCGGAAAGAAATGGAACAACTCCGGAGGAGTGGGTTTGTGCGGGTTAAGATTGACGGTAAAATCCTGGACCTGAGCGAGGAGGTCCAACTGGATAAAAATAAACGTCATGAAATCGATGTGATCGTGGACCGTCTCGTGGTGAAAGAAGGCGGAGAGAAAAGGATATACGATTCTTTGGAAATTGCCTCCAAGCTCTCCGATGGCCTTGTGAAAGTGGAAAGGGAAGGAATGCCTCCCCTTCTTTTCAGCCAGAAGTTTTCTTGCCCAAATTGCGGGTTCAGTTTTCCCGAAATGAGTCCAAGAATATTCTCCTTCAACAGTCCCAGAGGCGCTTGTCCGAAATGTAATGGGTTGGGGATTAAAAAAACCTTTGACCCTTACCTCATCGTTCCTGATCCCTCTCTTTCTTTAAACGAGGGCGCCATTTTGCCCTGGCGAGAAAAAGGGGAAGCTTTCTTGAGGCCCATTCTGAAAGGTCTGTCGGAACATTACCGGTTCAGCCTCGATACTCCGTTTAACCGTTTGCCAAAATCCATTCAGGACGTTCTTCTTTACGGTTCGAAGGAGGAGAAAATTCCCTTTCGGGCAACGGGAAAAGGAACCCCCCATCTCTTTTGGCAGCGTTTTGAAGGCGTTATAGGAGAGTTGGAGAAAAGGCAGACAGAGGAAGGAGAACAGGAAGAATCCTTCGATCGGTTTATGAGAACGATTCCCTGTCCAGAATGTCATGGGACCCGACTGAAGCAAGAGGTTTTATCGATCAAAGTCGGCGGGAAATCAATTGCAGAAGTGACCCGTTTTTACCTCCAGGAAGCCCTTGATTTTTTCGTGAATCTGAGCTTGTCCCCCCGAGCAGAAAAGATTGCCCGGGGGGTCTTAAGGGAGATTGAGGATCGGTTGAGGTTTTTAATAGAGGTGGGCCTGGAGTATCTCACCCTTGATAGGAGTGCTGCCACGCTCTCAGGGGGAGAGTCTCAAAGAATCCGTCTGGCCACTCAGATCGGTTCCAGCCTAGTAGGAGTCCTCTATGTTCTGGATGAACCCAGCATTGGTCTTCATCAGAGAGATCATTTACGCCTCCTTAGCATGTTAAAGAAGTTGAGGGATCTTGGAAATACCGTGGTTGTCGTGGAACATGATGAGGAGACGATCCGCTCTGCAGATTATGTCATCGATATGGGGCCGGGGCCTGGAGACCGTGGAGGGAAGGTTGTCTTTGCCGGAACTCCTGAGGCACTGATGGAGAGAGAAGATTCCTTGACAGGACAATATCTCTCAGGAAAGAAGACCATCCCTCTGCCTGTGAAGAGGAGGCCCCTTGGAGATAAGTATCTGGTCCTGCGGGGCGTCACTGCCAATAACTTGAAAAACATTGATGTGAAGATCCCTCTGGGAGTGTTTACTTGCGTGACAGGGGTATCGGGATCGGGGAAGTCAACCCTTGTCATTGACACTCTTTATCCTTATTTAAACCAACGACTCCATGGCCTTCGGGATTCCAATGGGGCTCTGAAAAAGATTGAAGGATTGGACCATATTGATAAGGTCATTCATGTGGATCAGATGCCGATTGGTAGAACGCCTCGGTCCAATCCCGCCACTTACACGGGACTTTTTCAACCCATCCGAGAACTCTTTGCCCACCTTCCGGATGCGAGAGCAAGAGGTTATCCCCCTGGACGATTTAGTTTCAATGTCTCAGGAGGGCGCTGTGAGGCATGTCGGGGAGATGGAATCCTGAAAATAGAGATGAACTTTCTTCCCGATGTCTATGTGACCTGCGAAGAGTGCCATGGCAGAAGGTATAACCGGGAAACGCTCCATATCCGTTATAAAGGAAAGAACATTTCCGAGGTCTTAGAAATGTCAGTGGAGGAGGCCTTAGATTTTTTTAAATCCATTCCCATCCTTTATCAAAAACTCCAGACGCTTTGTGAGGTTGGATTGGGTTATATGAAGTTAGGTCAGTCTGCCACTACCCTTTCAGGAGGTGAGGCCCAACGGATTAAACTGGCAAAGGAATTAAGTAAAAGAGAAACAGGAAGAACAGTTTATATTTTGGATGAACCCACCACAGGGCTCCATTTCGAAGATATTCAGAGACTGCTTGATATTCTCCATCGCCTGACAGACCGAGGGAATACCATCATTGTCATCGAACATAATATGGAAGTGATCAAATCAGCTGATTACCTCATTGACTTAGGGCCAGAGGGTGGAGAGAAAGGAGGCTGGGTAGTCGCCACCGGAACGCCAGAAGAGGTAGCCAGGATTTCCTTTTCCTACACCGGCCAATACCTTAAAAAGAAATTAGAGACCGTTTCAACCTGACCGGAGGCTAAAACGGTCTAACGATAGCAGCGCCCTTGCTCTTTGCTGAAATGAGTAGAAGGGAATCCCCGTCAGAAATTTTTTCCATTTTCTAACGGGGCTAAATTTAATTGGCTTTAATCTTTTCCAAATCCAGATCGTCGAGAACAAGGATGCCTTTGGCTTTCATCTCGTCGATGGCTTTTTGAGAGGTGTCCGGGGCCACTCCTCGGGAAAGGTTTTTAATCATCACCACTTGATAACCGGCCGTTACGGCATCAAGAGCAGTGGCCCTGACACAATAATCCGTGGCAATGCCGTACACCACGACCTTTTTGATCTGATCTTTCTTTAATATTTTATCCATCTCCGTTTTTTTTCCACCGTCATCCTGGAAACCTGAATAGCTGTCATATTGGGGATCCATTCCCTTTTTGATCACAGCCTTAACCAACTTTTTGTCAAGCAGGATTTCTGCACCTGGAGTATTCTGCACACAGTGAGGAGGCCAGAGGACTTGATCCTTTCCGTGAAGTTTGATGACATCAAAGGCTTTCTTTCCAGGGTGGTTGGTGAAGAAAGAGGCATGGTTTTTGGGATGCCAATCCTGGGTGGCATAAATCGGAAAACCCATCGCTTTCAATTTCTTTGTGCTTTCTTCGACAGACTTTACGTAGGCTTCATCCGTTCCTTCGACAGCAAGAGAACCATTCTTAAATTTTGTGAAGTCTCCCTGAACATCCACCACAATGACCCCAATCTTTACTGCTTCTTTTGCCATTGCCAGCCCTCCAAAGATTTCTATGAAAACAAACGCCCCTGCCAATAAAACGATGCCCCATTTTTTCATAAAGCACCTCCTGGTATAATGAATTGCGGATTCCATTCGAAACTCCAATTCCTCCATTCAACACTCCTCATGAAGACCGGGCCATCTCTTTTGCCACCTCGCGTGTGGCACGAATCATTTTTTTAAGGTCTTCGTCCGTATGGGCCATTGACAGACTTCCTCCGCCATGCATCACATGGACCCCATGGTTAAGCATCCGAATGCGAAACTCGACCTCCCTCTTTTCGATATCGGTTTTTTCGTTAATCAAATGGGGGGAGTGAAGACCTTCCTTTCTTTCAAAAGGAAAGTGAATCTGGAAGAGAGAACCAATGCCGGTAACCATCCCATTGACTCCTTCCTGATTGAAAACCTCTTGAAGTCCTCTACGGAGCTCTTCGCCTTTCCTCTCGAGACAGGGATAAATCTGGTCTTTATTTTCCTTCAAGTGATGGAGGATAGCCAAACCTGCGGCTGCCGAAAAAGGATGGGAAGAGAAAGTCCCTCCGCCTATCAGAATCCTTTCCCACTTCTTTCCTTTCCTTTCCGGGGATGTTGCTTCAAGGATTTCCCTTTTACCAACGAGTGCTCCCACTGGGAAACCCCCACCCATCACCTTGCCAAGGGTTGTCAGATCCGGGATGATCCCAAAACGTTCTTGGGCACCGCCCAAAGCGAGACGAAACCCCGAGATGACTTCATCAAAGATAAGAAGGGCATGAGAACGCTCTGTTTCTTCCCGAAGCATTTTCAGATATTCTTCTGTAGCTGGAGAAAACCCTCCTTCACCCACCACTGGCTCGAGAATAATACCAGCCAGATCGGCCCTGTGTTTTTGGATGGTCTGCAGGGTTTGGGAGAGATCATTGAACAGTATGGTCCTGGTGTAATCCTGAAGTTCTGATAATAACCCGAGACTCTCTTCCCTTTCGTAAGGCATCTTGATTCCTACGGAGAGATCTGGGTTGGCACCATGCCACCCTCCTGCAATCTTTAAAATGGTCTTCTTGCCTGTCCATGCCCTTGCAAGACGGACCGCATACATCGTCGCTTCTGTTCCAGAACAACAGAATCGGACCATTTCTGCACAAGGGACAAGTTCCTGGATGAGCTCAGCCCATGCCACCTGTTTTTCAAAGACAATACCCCAGTGGATTCCTTCTCTAAGCTGCTTCTCAATTGCTTCAACGACGAGTTGAGGATGGTGACCTAGGATATGGGTGTAATGACCCATCCAAAGATCGATATATTCATTTCCATCCACATCATAAATTTTTGAGCCTTTTGCCTCTTTCAAAAAGAAGGGGTAAGGGGGGAAATAGTGGATATTATGGGAAACTCCCCCTGGCATCACCACCTTGGCTCTCCTGAAGAGCCTTTCAGAAGAGGAGGTTCTATTTCGATAGACATCAAGAAAATGTTCCATGTGGCGGCCTCCTGTCATTCATTTTTCATAGCATATTTTAAGAAAAATGGAAATGAGGGTTCAAATCAAGAGAAGGAAGCTCCTTTAACGTCTCCATCGACCCTCTTCTCTCCATCCATCGAAAGAATCGCCTGAATTCGCCCTCTGCTGGCTCCAAACGTCTCGTGTTTACAGAGTTCATCCTTTTCTGAAAAAGTGCAGGGGGTCACTTCAAGAACCTCTACAATCCTCTCTGGCTCAAGGGCAGAAACGGGTTCATTGAAGCGAATCTTATAAAAGATTTGACAAGCTCATTAAATTGATATAAAAAGGTGGTAAATTAGAAGGGGGGTGATAAGATTCATTAGAGGGATTAACTCATTGTTATCAAACATAAATCTTAAAAGGAGGTAGGAGGATGAAAAGGAAACTGTTGGTTGGGGTTATGATTCTATGTCTGTTGGGTTTTGTTTCAACCATGCGTTCAGATCTTGCCTATGGAGCAAGGAAATTTGTTTCGATCGCTTCCGGTTGGGTGGTGGGTGTCTATTTTCCCTTAGCAGGAGCCCTTTCGAGGATCGCCCACGAGAAACTTCCCGATATCAAAATTACTGTGGAATCCTCTGGAGCTTCAGTGGCTAATGCCAAATTGATTGCTTCGGGTGATGCCGATCTGGCGATTCTTCAGAATGATATCGCTTTTTATGCTTATCAAGGGACGAAACCGATGTTTGACAAACCTGTCCCGAATATCCGCGGCGTTGCCGCTCTTTATCCGGAACATTGCCAGATTCATGCGCGAAAGGATGCGAAAATTGCATCCGTGAAAGATCTGAAAGGGAAGAAGGTGGCTGTAGGTCCCCTTGGAAGCGGAACCGAAGCCAATGCCATGCAGATTTTGGAGGTTTATGGATTGAAGTTTGAGGATCTTGGAAAAGTAGAGCGACTCTCAGCAGCAGAATCGGCCGATTATTTAAAAGATGGCCGGATCGATGCGGCTTTCTATACTGTTGGGGCTGGCGCCTCTGCGATTGTGGATACAGCCCTGATGATCGAGACCGTTATTGTTCCAATCGATGGCCCTCCTGCTGATGCGCTCATCAAGAAATATCCCTTCTATGCTAAGGATAAAATCCCTGCTGGCATCTATAAAGGAATAGGAGAGGTTCCCACGGTGGCAGTTCTTGCTATACTGGTTGCGAAAGCCGAGATGGATGAAGATACGGTCTATCGGATTACGAAGGCCATGTGGGAAAATATTAACCGAATTGAAACTGCCCATGCTAAGGGAAAGGAAGTTAAATTCGAGAAGGCATTGATTGGGATGCCCATTCCACTGCACCCAGGGGCGGAAAAATATTACAAAGAGAGAGGACTGAAGAAATAGATCGAGTTTACGGGAGGAGGTATCCAATCTTTGACCGGAGATGGGGAGGCCTCCTCTTTATTTTTTTTCTGACCATCGGCCTTTATCCTGTCGATACTCTGGAAGTAGGACTTGAAAAAGGGGATGGAGCCTTTTTTTTAAAAAGGGTTTCTTCGGGCGAAGGATTTGAGTTTTCTTACCTTCACTCCGTAGATAAAACCCATGTCACCGGATACTTCCTCATCACTTCAGGGAAAAGGATTAAACCTGTTGAAACCCAATTTGAATCTTATGGACCTGGCCTGCCTTCGATGGAAAGGGGTGTCAAGGCTGAAGGAGGTCAATTTAGAGTAAGATCTGACATGAGGGAGATGGAGCATCTTTCTTTTTTCGTTTCTCCCATGACCCAGCAGACCCTGATGTTTAAAGGTGAAAGATTGGACTTCTCTTCCTTCAGAGAAGGAGAGATTATCAACATTCGGGTGAAATCTTATCCGCTTTTATGGGAGGTCTTTTTTAAATATGGAAGGGGATAAAATTGGAATAGACCAGGTTTCCATTGAAAAGTCAAAAGAGATTGCCGAAGGAGCGGATTACGGTGCGCGACGGCTCAAAGGTACATTGTTTTACATCTCCGGTGCCATTGCCATCGCGATGTCCTGTTTTCAGCTCTATACAGCCATTTTTGGGGCATTGACCGGAACCCTCCAGCGTTCTGTCCATCTCTGTTTTGCCCTAATCCTCTGTTTCCTATTTTTCCCGATGACCAAGAAGTCTAAACCCAAGCAGATTCCAATTTATGATCTCGTCTTAGCCGCCATTGGAGGTTTTGGCGCCCTTTATGTGACCCTCTTTTATGCTGATCTGGTCAAAAGAATAGGCAATCCTACCCCTTTCGATGTTGTGATGGGCGTGATTACGATCCTCTTCGTCCTCGAAGCCGCACGAAGAGCCATCGGGTTACCCCTTCCTCTCATATCGGCCATCTTCATCGCCTACGCATTTTTAGGTCCCTATCTACCCGACCTTTTTGCCCACCGAGGTTATGGTTTCCGTAGAGTTGTTGATCATCTCTATTTGACGATGGAAGGTATTTTTGGGGTCCCCTTATGGGTTTCTTCAACCTTTGTATTTGCTTTTGTCCTCTTCGGAGCTATCCTTGAGAAGACAGGGGCTATGGAATACTTTATGAAGATTGCCTTTTCCTTGGTGGGCCATACTCGAGGGGGACCGGCAAAAGTAGCCGTTGTATCGAGTGCCTTTATGGGTACGATTTCCGGTAGCGGGGTTGCCAATGTTGTGACCACTGGTTCTGTGACGATCCCTCTAATGAAACGACTTGGGTTTAAGCCAGAAATCGCAGGTGCCATTGAAACCGCGGCAAGCGGTAATGGCCAGTTGATGCCACCCATCATGGGGGCAGCCGCATTCATCATGGCAGAGTTTTTAGGGATTCCCTACCTCCACGTGGTGATGGCGGCTGCGCTGCCGGCGGTCATCGATCAATTGGCTCTTCTGGGGGCTGTCCATCTTCTTTCTGTTAAGTTTGGCTTAAAAGGAATCCCTCGAAAAGAGCTTCCGAAGTTCTTCCCGATCTTTGTAAGAGGTTTACACTTTTTAGTCCCGATCGGCGTTCTGTTTTACTATCTGATCATTCAGAGGGCAACTCCTCTTACCTCTGCGGCGGCTGGCATTGTTACAACCATCCTTATATTTTTCATACAGGCGGTTATGGGGAGTTTTGGATGGGGGAGCCATTCTGAAAAGAATCCCGAAGAAAAAGGGATCAGTTCCTGGAGGCCAATTGCTCAGTTCGGAATGAATTTTGCGGATGCCCTGTATAAAGCGGCAAGGATGATGGCTGGGATTGGAGCGACCTGCGCTTGTGCTGGCATTGTCGTTGGTGTGGTCACTTTGACCGGAGCAGGACTGAATATGACGAACATCATCGTCGGTCTTTCTGGCGGAAATCTCTATTTTGGTCTTTTCCTAACCATGGTGACCTGCCTTCTCTTAGGGATGGGAGTCCCTACCACCGCCAACTATGTCATCATGGCGACCATTATGGCGCCTGCTCTAAAAGCGATGAATCCTGAAGTTCCCTTGATTGCCATTCATCTTTTTGTATTCTACTTTGGAATTCTTGCGGACGGAACCCCTCCGGTCTGTGTTGCTGCTTATGCCGCAGCTGGCGTGGCTGGAGCAGATCCCCTTAAGACTGGGGTCAATGCTTTCAAATTAGACATGAGAACCTTTTTACTTCCTTTTATGTTCATTACTGCTCCTGCCATGCTACTGATCAACACAACCGTGATCGAAGCCACCTGGATTTTTATTACCGCCTCCATCGGAATGTACGCTTTAGCTGCATCGATGCAGGGCTTCCTCACAACGGAATTGAGATGGTATGAGAGAGCCATTCTATTCGCTTCAGCCGTGGCGCTGGTAAAGCCGGGAGTGATGACGGATACAGGCGGACTCATTGGATGCGGGTTGATCTATTTTTTGCAGAGAAGGAGAGTCAAAAAAGCAGAGATCTCTTAGAAATACCGGAAAGACGGCTTATCCATAAAACAGACGGTTGGGGAAAATCAATCTATTTTATGGAATGCCGCCCTACTCCTAAAAGAAAGCCTATTCGAAAGCGATCTCCTTGATACGCTCGATGACCTTGATATAATCTTTAAACCCAATCCCATCCACGGAATGGTCCTGTCGGCGGGTGATCCCATCGACAGCAGGACCGTGGTGGATCAAGTAATCTAAAACCATTCCCTCCTGTTCCGGTGTCACCTTCTCGAGGAGAGTGAGGTTCTTTTTTGCCAAGGCAACCCCTGCCATTAATGCATAACCCCCCCAGTTGGAAACCCCACACGAGATGAAGTAATCTGTTTCCACACGGCAGCAGAAGACTGGTTCCCGATAGGTAGTCGAATGTTTTTGGAAAACCTCCCAGGGAATCTTTCCTGCACCGATCTCATTGCCCCGATCCCCAATGCCAATCGTCTCGAAGGGAAGATTCTGTTTTTTTTGAAACTCGATCAGAAGATGGGTTTTTGCTGTAAACCTGGAGATATCCTCCAGCCGTGCGTTGAAACATCGGTTACGAATGGAAGGGGGAAGAATAGACTCAAAGGTTTTAAGGGGGGGCGAGCCGTTTCGTTTTTGGGAAAGGAAAGATTCAAGGGTATGATTGGGGCCTACCCGTTCAATATAGATGAGATGGGTGAGATCTTGTCCCAGTGGACTGTTGAAAAGTTCTTCTACAAAACGATGGGAAAGAGGACAGGCTTGGTCAAGATCGGAATGTTCTAAGGGGAAAGAAATGAGGGGAATTTCTTTTTCAGAAAGCTCCAAAATCTTTAATCCGGCTTTAAGGACGGGGAGCGTATATTCATCAGAGAGAAGGGAAACTTCTATGCCCAAATCTTTTAATCCTTCCGCGAGGATGAGGGCGCCTGGGGGTCCATCGGTTTCAGTGGCCGGAGGATCTCCTGCTGGAATATAGAAACCCGTTATGATCATCACTTTCTGACCACGTTCTGCAAGAGAGGAAACCGCCCCAGGAAGATTCGAATAGGGCACCATGGGAAGGTTTTCCCAATGATCATTCCTGTGGCTTAGGAGAGATGTGGGGAAGTTGATCACTTCTTCCATCATTAAAATTTTGTCACCAAGGGTTTTTGAGATTTCCATGCGATTTAAAAAATTCGAAATCCGAAGATCGCAATTCGAAGCCAATCAGAATCTTCAAAATTCAAATGGTCTAAACTTTTTTGTTTCGAACAGTTGGGAATTTGGGTTTATTTCGAGCTTCGAATTTCGTGCGTTGCATTGATATCTTGGATCCATAATCACACCACTTCCGGATCACACATTGATCACATTGAGGTTTCCTTGCCACACAGGTTCGTCTTCCGTGCCAAATCAGGAGATTTGAAAAATGGGTCCACTCCTTTCTGGGGACGATTTCCATCAGATCGAACTCAATCTTAACGGGATCGTCCTGCTCAGTCAAACCTAGTCTCTGGCTAACCCGCTGGACGTGGGTATCCACAACGATCCCAGGGATCCCGAAAGCGTTCCCAAGAATCACATTGGCGGTTTTTCGGCCAACCCCCGGAAGAGTCACCAGAGCCTCAAGGGAAGAAGGGACCTCTCCCCCAAAGCGATTCTCCAATTCCTGACAGCATTTCTGAATGGCCTTAGCTTTATTTCGATAAAATCCTGTGGGACGAATGTCTGCTTCTAATTCCTCCAAGTCAACCTCTATATAATCTTTTGGAGCCCGATATTTTTTAAACAGACTTTTTGTAACTTCATTCACTTTAATGTCTGTACATTGGGCAGAGAGAATGGTGGCGATCAGGAGTTCAAAAGGGGTTGAAAATCTCAAGGCAATCTTTGAATCAGGGATCTCTTTTGAAAGCATCCTGATCATTTTCGTGACTCTATTTCTGTCCAGTCGATTTTTCATCATGACCTCCTCATTCTAAATGTAAATGAACCCACCCGTCGCAAAGTCGGGCAAGGGCAATCCGCTCTACATGGCTTCGAATGGCGGTTTTTTTATCATGTTATGGAAAACGGGGGACTTCACTTAGCGTCAATTCCGGCAGGGAAACGACACGGTGGTGCTGATACGGAAAAAGGCTCGCCTCGAAGCCTTTCCGAACGGATCGCCCTTGCCTGTTTGAGCAGAAATAATGCAACATTTGGGTTTACCCAAAAACAACAAAAGAGATTTTAACTGAATCTTTTTTAAAGATACAATAAAAAATTTGGATGGGTGAAATTAAACCATGTGAGGACATTATGTGTAATTTTGTTCCTCATTAGAAAGAGATTACCATTTAGTAAAACTATTGGATTTCAATAAGTTAGGCAAATGTATAAGGTTGGTATGAAAAATGCAGATAAATGTCATCAAATTCTATAAAAAAGGTTGATGCTGATGTTAAGAGAGACCGATGTGATGACAACTCAGGAAGCCTGCCAATATTTAAGAATTTCAAGGCCAACCTTTCTTAAATACATTGCCCATGGACGGATCAGAGGAGCCAAAGCCGGAAAAGGTTGGAAGGTGCTTAAGTCAGAACTGGACCGATTCTTAAAAGGAGAGCTATCAGATTCAGACCATCAAAAACAATAGGATCATACAGGCGATCTATGGAAAAAATGGTTTCCAAGGTTATAGAAGTGACCAAAGATTTGGAAGACGAGCTTGAAGAGAAATCTATCAAAGCCACGCGAGCTCTGATTCAAAGCTTTCTTCAGACGATCAAGGCCTTTCGAATCTATGAGGTCAATCATCCGATCTTGTTAAAATTTTTGGAACGACTTAAAAAAGATTTTGATCACTATTTTGAGGAGTTCGATTCTTTTCCTCTCTTGGTAGGAGAACATCGGCTTTTCTATCGGGGGAAGGTGGTCTATGAGAATCAAGATTTAAAGGAGAGTTTGGCCTTTTTCTTTTATAAGGATGGCATCCGGGAAATCAAATTTATCCGGGGGCTCGAATTCAAGGAGGTTGTCGATTTTCTTCAGGTCATCAGAAAGAGCGAATTTGTTAACCGCCTGGAAGATGACCTTGTCACCCTCCTTTGGGAAAAGGATTTTTCTCACATCACCTTTGGGACGGTGGATGAATTTTTAGAGACAGAGGGCCATTCGATTCCAGCCAATGAAGAGGAGTTGATTGAAAGACTGGAATGGAGAGGATTGAGCAGACAAGGGGAGGATGATGCTGGCCCTGATCCTGAAAAAGAAGAGACGCCTTCTCTAAGTATCGAAGGGTTAAAGCAAGCCTTAAATCTTTCCCCGGGACAATCCCTGATTCAAGCCTGTCAGCTTACCCCCGACGAATTATCTGAAATCAATCGAGAAGTGGAACAGGAGTATCAACCGGATTACATCTATCTTCTGATAGATAACCTCATCGAGATTCTTCTCCACCTGGGTGAGGATTTGGACGCCTATGAGAATATGATCTCCTATTTTGAGAGAACGATCAATTCCTTCCTCGAGAAAAAGGAAGTTAGGAAGGCGGTTGCTGTTTTAAAGAGATTGAATGAGAAAATAGAGACGATGGTACTCAAGGATAAACAGATTTTTGCCATCCGTCGTATCCTGGATACTTTTTCAGGTGCCCAAGGGATTGAACTCTTAGGAGAAGCCATGAAGGGCAACGGGGAGAATGAATCTGAAGCAATCCTTCAATACCTTCGACTCTTGACACAGAAGGCCGTTGAACCCCTCTGCATCTTACTGGGTACATTAGAGTCAGGAAAGTGGAGGAAAGCGGTTTGTGATGCCCTGGAAGATTTATGTCGAGGAGAGATCAAACCTTTAATCCCCTTCTTGTCTGATGCCAACTCGTTTTTGGTTTGCCACATCCTCTATCTCTTGGGAAGGATTGCTCATCCCTCTACCGTGAAATATGTAGGGAGCTTGGTCAGCCATCCTGATCCAAAGGTGAGAGAGGAAACCTTACAACTACTCAGACGGATCGGTGAGCCTGCAAAGGATCTCCTCGAAAAATTTTTAAAAGATCCTCTTCCGAAGATAAGAACCAAAACAGCTCCTATCTTTGCCAAGGTTGCGCGGGAAAGGGCTGTGCAGCCACTCCAAAGCATCATCCTCTCTGAAGATTTTTTAAGGAGAGATTACGAGGAGAAGGCCTCTTTTTTTAAAGCGTTGGGTGAGACCGGATCGGATGAAGTGATCCCGGTTTTAAAGAAAATTGCTAAGAAGAGAAAATGGTTTCGGAGGGGCAAATGGGAAGAGATGCGACTCTGCGCTCAGAACACGTTGAAGCTCTTGGGGGCAGATGAGCGATCCTCCTTGTGGGGGAAGAAAGAGCAGAAATTAAAACAGATTGAACGGTCCATCCATTAATCCGAGTGATTTCAGAAAGGCTGAGTTCATGGATACGATGATACAACCCCAGAGAGCTTCCCATCCATCCGGGGAAAGGGCAGAGGCTGAGCTCTCAAAAATAGGGAATACGCTCATTACTAAATTTCATGTATTGATGAGGCTCTCACAGATATACGATTCGAAAAATGTAGCGCTCCATCAATTCATCCAGGAATCACTGCTGGTCATTAATACGTTTATTGAAAAGCAAGGAAGCCTTTCCTTCAAAATTGTAGGGGATGATATCTTTCTCAATGAACAAAGGCTCCGCTATTCGGTAGAGGGATTTACCAGTTTTAAATACCTCTCGACGCAATGGAAGAAGCGTTTGATCGGTGAAGTCGTGTATAGGCAATCCCTGAATGAAGAGACCTTGCGGGAATTCATCTATCTTTTGATGGACCTCGAAGAAGGGGAGGAAGAAAATGCGATTCGATTCCATGAAAGATTGAGGCAGCGAGGTATCTCCTCGATTGACGTGTATCCTCTTGAATTGTTAGAGGGGGAAAAGGGAGATTCGATCCTCTCCAAAGAAGATACACGGGAGATTGCTAAAAAAGTCTTTTTTGAAACGATCGGTACAGTCAAAGAGGTGATCACCCATATCAAAGGGAAACAGCATGCGGATGTAAGGCGCTTGAAACGTTTGGTCCGGAAAGCGGTCCATCTGGTCATGGAGGATGAATCCATTCTTCTTGGGATGGCTACCATAAAAAATTATGATGAATACACCTTTAATCATTCCGTCAACGTCGCCATCTATGCCCTGGCGATGGGACGGCGATTAGGCTTTTCCCGGAGTGTCCTAAGTGAATTGGGAATTACCGCCATGCTTCATGATATTGGAAAGTCCAAAATCCCTAAAGATGTCCTCAATAAACCCGCGGCGTTGAACGAGGAAGAATGGGGTCAGATGAAAAGGCATCCCATTACAGGGGTTGAGATCGTCCTGAATCTGAAACAATTAGGCGAGGTCAATCCGAAGATGGTCATTGGTATCTTTGACCATCATCTGAAGAACGATCTTTCAGGGTATCCGAAACTCTTTCATCATAAAGGGGTGAGCCTTTTTGGACGCATCATTCAGATTGCCGACGCTTATGACGCCATGACCACTCCGAGAATTTACAAGAAGATTCCCTATACCCCTGAACAGGCATTAGCCATCATGTTAAGAGATCGAGATGCCCATTTTGACTCGATCCTTCTTAAAATGTTTATCGGTCTTGTTGGAGTCTATCCCATCGGGTCTCTGGTCCTCCTCGATACCCGTGAGATGGGGATTATCTTTAAAACGAATCCAGACCCTCAATGGATTGAGCGGCCCCTGGTGATTTTGGTGGAGAGAGGAAGGCAAGGGAAAGGGGAGAAAAAGCTGATTGACCTGACCGAAAGGAACGGGCAAAACGGATTCAAACGAAGCATTGTTAAGATCCTGGATCCGAATAAATATCACATCGATATTGCTAAGTATTTTTTGTAATCAGTCTCATCGTCTGATTGTCGAATCCTCAGGTCCTCAACTCGAAGGTTAAAGAGCGGATGACGATAAGACAATGGGCCAATTTGAAATCTCTTGGAATCTGCAATCTGCGATCCGCAATCCATTGGTCTCCCAATCTCCCCCTTACCCTATCTCCCTATCCTTTTTTTAGGGGAAGCGGGTTGGGGTGGATGACACCCTGACTTTACCCTTTCTTCCTCGAGTCTTCTCAGGGCTTCCCGTTGTTGTTGAATGGCAAAATGAGCATACGAGGGGTCTCTTTTCCGGTAGGTTCGCTCAATAAACGTGATCGTCTGTCTGATTGTTTCCATTTTCGAAAAGATCATCTCACATTTTTTAAGTCCCCAGCGAGCCTCGATCGAATCCCCAGGATGTGAAGAAAGCCAGAGGTAGTTCTGAAAAAGATGATAGAAAGAGACAGACTGATCCTTTTGAATCGGAAATGAGATGGCTTCCATTTTCTCTTTTATTCTTTCCCGATCGAGATCGTAAGATTCGATGATCTGATGGAGATGATCCATGAGGAGGATGATTTTGCCGTCACGGCCTGGCGTGCTGTGAATCTCCCAAAAAGCTGAACCCACTTTGCAACCTCCTTTGCGACATTGCTGGTAACCAGCTAAAACAATGGGGATCCTATCCTTCAGGTAGCGAGTGGTGGTGACGATTATCTTTTCCATCTTTTCCCAGGGATCATACTGAATTGGATCAATTTTTCTTGCAACGGCCTCAACAAAATCCGAAGCCCCTTCATAGAAGTCTGAGTCATATTGTTCCAGTGAATAGAAAGGGTGTTCTTCCACAGGAAGGTACGCCCATTTCCCTTTTTTGGAGATCGGCCAGCGAAATTTAACGATTCCAGAATAAACGGTGGATTCCGGTCGCGGTGTCAGAAAATCCCTTTCGCTTAATTTCTGAATCTTCGCTGGCGAGGTGGCTTCCCAGGTCTGAAGGGGGTGGGCACTGCTTCCATCGAGGATGATACGGCCAATCACTCCGGAATGGGATTCTGTTACAAAGAAGGGGGTTCCGGGAGTAACGGATTCCTGATCGATCCGGATGGGGTAAGTATCGTGGGGAAGGGTTCGCGTCGTCGTTTCAGAAAGCACATGAAGGAGGGCCTTTCGAAATCGACTGTCTTTATGCCAGTCGGGGTGAGTGGGGAGGTGTCCCCAATCGGTTGACCAGTGACCGATGAGTTGATTGTTTTTCGTGGTGGCGGCTGCCGGAAGACCAGCAATTCTGGAATAAATCCATCGGACCGCATATGGGACATCCGCACAGTCCACGGGTATTTTATAGTGGATAAAAAAGTCTTCCGTGAGATTCTCTTCAACCCATCGAGCGTAATTCTCCTCTTCTTCAATCGTCCAGCGCCGTTCTCCCACCTTCCACACTTGAAGGGGAGATTCCTTGAGTGTTTCACCGAAACCCGGTGTGGCGAACCAGGGAAGCAAAAGAAGCAATAAGATCTTCATGAAATGATATTAAAAAGATTGGTGAAAGATTGTCAACAGGTAAAAAATGAGCTATCTTTTTAACAAGATCCATTGAGGCACACGAAGGATAACGAGGGTGACCCATAAAAACTGATTAGTGTCCTGGCATGGTAGTCGATCCGATTTCGTTTCTGCTCTGTGGGGTCATCATTTCCATTTTTTAGAGAAGGAGTGCCTGTTTGGGCCGAAAGATTCGTATCTTAATCGCTGAAGAGGATCTTGATTTCGTTAAGATGGTTGAGAACGCCTTAAGGGAATCAGGAGGAGACTATGAGATTGAGAGGGTGTCCTCTGGAGAGGCTTGTATGAAAAAACTCCAGGACGAACGATTTGATATCCTCCTACTCGATTATTCCCTTCCGGATGGGAAAGGGTTGGATTGGCTTCGCAAGTTCAACGAGTCCCACATCGGGGTGCCCACCATTTTCGTCACACCCAAAGGAGACCCAAAACTTTCAATCGAAGTGATGAAAGAGGGAGTCTTTGATTATATCAATCGGTCTGCCGAATGCGCAAAGGCTTTTCCTTTTGTGGTAAGCCGTGCAGTGGAAGGTTATACCTTGATGGTCGAAAAGGTGAAACTCCAGAAGGAGCTGATTGAGACAAAGAACTTTCTGGAGTCGATCGTGGAGCGGGCAGGAGATGCGATTTCGGTTGTTGATCTTGAAGGAAGAATTCTTTACTGGGACGAAGGAGCGGAGCAGATATATGGGTTTAAAAAAGAAGAGGCCATCGGACGAAACCTCTCTGACTTTCTCTATCCTCGAGAAAAAACGTTGAGAGAAGCCGAGGAGAAATTGATGGAAGAGATCATGGGGAGAGTCAGGAAGGGAGAAGTTGTTCCCAATGTGGAAGTGAAAAGAATGACCAAAGATGGTAAGGAGATCATCACGAGTATGACCATTTCTCCGCTCAGGGATGCAGAAGGAAAGATGATCGGTGCCTCCCGTATTTGCAAAGATATCACTCAAATGAAGAAGGTAGAGGAACGTTTGCTTTTAACGGAGCGGTTAACCTCCCTTGGCGAACTTTCCGCAGGAGTTGCTCATGAACTCCGAAACCCCCTCGCAGGCATTAAGATTAATACTCAGGTTCTTCTGAGAAAAAAGGATCTACCTGAAATGGAAAGAAAACTCCTTGAGAGCAGTCTCGAAGGCATTGGAAAAATCCAAAAGATTGTGGACGATATGCTCCATTTTGCCAAGCCCAAAGCTGCCCATTTTAAAGAAGAGAAGATCAACGAGGTGGTGGAAAGCAGCCTGGCGATCTTTCAAAACAAATTGAAGAAAGGTAATATTTCCCTGATGGTTCAAAAAAGCGAGGACCTTCCGAATGTCTGGATCGATGCCCATCAGATCCAGCAAGTTCTCTTCAATCTGATGCTGAATGCCATTCAGGCCATGGAAAAGGGAGGAAGCCTCACCATCAGAACTTTTTTGGGGAATGGCGGTGGGATTGGGATTGAGGTGAAAGATACAGGAGTAGGGATTCCGAAATCCCATCTGAAGAAGATTTTCGATCCTTTCTTCACGACAAAGTCTGATGGAACAGGTTTGGGACTCTCCATTAGTCTAAAGATCTTGGAAAATCATGATGCTACCCTAGAGGTCGAAAGCGAGGAGGGAAAAGGGTCGAGCTTCACGATACATCTCCCCGGGAGGAGAGGGGATGCGGTTTAAAATTTTGGTGATTGATGATGAACCTACCTTGCGTCATTCGCTGGAGGTTGCCTTAAAAACGTCTGGTTATGACGTTCTGACCGCACGAACCGGTGAAGAGGGGCTGGAACGATTTAAAAGCGATCCTCCTGACCTGATCCTCTTGGACCACTGGCTCCCCGGCATAAATGGTGATGAGGTTCTCCGCCGCATTAAAGAGGAGGACTCTGAAATTCCCATTATTATCATGACAGCCCAGGGCTCAATTGAAATAGCTGTTAACTCGATGAAACTTGGGGCCTTCGATTTTCTCGTCAAGCCCTTTGAACTGGATCAAGTTGAAGATCTGATTCAGAAAGGAATTGACCGAATCCGCTTAAAAAAAGAAGTGGAATGGCTTCGGACACAATACTAGGAGAGATTTCGCTCTGGAGGGATTATCGGAGCAAGCCCTAAGATGAAGGAGATTTTGGAATTAGCTGAAAAAGTGGCTAAGGGTTTTGAAACAACCGTGCTCATCGAAGGCGAAACCGGAACAGGAAAAGAACTTCTTGCTGAGTACATCCATTTTTTGAGCCCCCGTTGCACTTTTCCCTTCATTCCCATCAACTGTGGTGCGATCCCTAAAGACCTTTTTGAAACCGAGTTCTTTGGGTACGAGAAAGGTGCCTTTACAGGTGCCCTTGAGAAAGGGAAGATTGGAAAGGTTGAGGCCGAAGAGAAAGGAACCCTTTTCTTAGACGAAGTGGGTGAACTTTCTCCATCTGCCCAGGTGAAGGTTTTAAGGGTTCTCGAGGAAAAGGAATATTTTAAGGTGGGGGGAGTAGAGAAGAAGAAAGCGGATGTGCGGATCATTGCAGCCACAAATAAGGATTTGGAGGTTGAGGTCAAGAAAGGAAATTTTCGTGACGATCTTTTTTTCCGGCTCCATGTGGTCAAACTTTCCATTCCTCCTTTAAGAGAACGAAAAGAGGATATTCTTCCCCTTTTCAAATTTTTTATGGAGCGATTTAACGAACAATTTAATAAAAGGTTTATTTATATTTCAGAGGGGGCTGAAAAAAGAATTCTTCACTATCCATGTCCGGGGAAATGGAGATACTGTTATCGATAAACACCTCTCCTTTCTGGGACACAAACAAGATCAGGAAGAAGGGGTTGCCGTTAAACCCATTCTGCCGGCTCATGGGATCATCCTTGAAGAAGTGGAGAAAAGTTTTATCCTTCAAGCCCTAAAAATGAAAAAGGGCAATAAGATTCAAGCTGCCAAACTCCTTGGTATCTCAAGGTCAGCGCTCATATATCGAATGGAGAAATATGGAATTAAAGAATGGAATGTTTGAAAACAAATATCCTATCTGAAAACATGCAAATTGAAAATAGTTATAAGATTTTGAAGAGTTCCTCATCTTTTTAGCTGTCCTATTCTTTTTTTACAAACAATCCTATCTTATTTTCTATTTAGAAAAAAATTATAATAAAAACTGTAAATTCTAAAACCCTTTGAATTGAATAACGAATTCTAAAAGGATTTGATTCTTTATCTTTCTATTTATTTTTGGCACTTCCTTTGCTCTTTCCCCTCAGTGTTATGAAAGTTCTTATCCTGGAACAAGAAAAAACCTTTCGTCAGTCTCTTATGAATTATATGGAGCGTTTTAATGGTTTTGAGATTTTTACGGCTCCTACCTGTAAAGAAGGAATCTCCATTTTCGAAAAAGTTCCCATTGATATGGTCCTTTGTGGACATAAGCTTCCGGACGGAGATGGCTTGGATATTTTAAAGGGTTGGGTAAAGATAAAACCCGGCCTCATCTCAATTTTGATGACCGTTTACAACGATGAACGATTGAAGCAAGAAGCTAAGCAAGCAGGGATACGGGGCTTTTTAGAGAAACCTTTCGATTTAAAACAATTAGAAGATGCTTTAGGAATTTCAGATTTTTCTTCTCCTTCAAAAACTGGGGAAGAAAAAGTGAAATCAATCCAAGACGAAAGGAGGTGAAAAATAATGATAAAAAGAACGGTGATATTAACCCTGGCGTTTGTTTTTGCCCTTTCATTGGTCAGCATAAGCGTTGCCCAGGATAAGCCAAAAGTTCCTACCTGGCAAACCACTGTCGTAAAGGATTGGGTAGCAAAAGCCAAAGCAGAAATCAAGAAGGTTACTCCTGCTGATGTGAAGGCGGCCATTGACAAGAAGGAAAAGGCCATTATCCTCGATGTCAGAGATCCTGATGAGTATAAAGCAGGGCACCTTCCTGGAGCCATCCATGTCTCCAGAGGAAAGTTAGAGTTCACGGTGTGGGATAAAATTACGGATAAAGAGGCCAAAATTTATGTCTACTGCTTGACCGCGGCCCGCTCCGCATTAGCCACCAAAACTCTCAATGAGATGGGCTATAAGAATGCTGTTTTAATGGATGCTCACTTTGAGGAGTGGGTGAAGGCTGGTTATCCGGTTGAAAGATAATCCTTATCGTTTCTGTCCCCGGAACCGGGGACAGAAACGACTTAATTGACATTCAATCACATCAACATCTCCTGAATCCAAAATGAATCTCATGAATATTACAAGACGAAACTTCCTAAAAACAGTGGTTGCAGGGTTAGGGACTTTGTCTTTAACTTCAGAACTTCTTCATTTTAAAAAGTGGGCTCATGCGAGTGCTGAAACCGCTCTGTCCCGTGTCCCCACCATTTGTAATGGGTGTGGGAACCGTTGTGGCATCATTGCTTATGTCAAAAATGGGAGATTGTGGAAGATTGAAGGAAATCCCGAGGCCAATGGAAACCTTGGCGTGATCTGTCCCAAAGGCCATGGATATCTTTATGATCTATATAATCCGGCCCGGATCAAGAGTCCTCTAAAAAGAGTGAATGGCCGATTTGAACCCATTACCTGGGAACAGGCTTATAAAGAGATTGCTCAGAAAATCAATCTTATTCTTTTAAGTCACGGTCCTCAAAGTATTTTCTGGGCAAATTACCCTCAAACCAATCATCTCTACGCCTTAAGATTAATGCATGCCCTTGGAAGTCCTCATTATTTTACTCATGGGTCAACCTGTTATACCGCACGAAATGCGGGATGGGTCTATACTGTTGGAGAGTTGCCATCCAATGACCTCGCCAATTCCCAGTTGATTGTCATCATCGGTCGTAACCCTGCAGGAGGCATCGATTTGGGTCAGGTTAAACGGATTGTTCAGGCCAAAGAAAAAGGAGCCAAATTGGTGGTGGTCGATCCGAGGCACAGTGAAACCGCTATCCTTGCCGATGAGTGGCTTCCCATTAAACCGGGAACCGATTTAGCTCTCCTACTGGCCATGATCAATGTAATGATCAAAGAAGGTCTTTACGATAAGAAATTTGTCGCTGAGAAAACGGTCGGGTTTGATCAATTGGAAGAACAGATTGTCAACTACCCTCCCGAATGGGCTGAGAAAGTTTGTGAAATTTCTGCTTCAACGATTGTTCGATTAACGCGTGAATTGGCTAAAGCCAAACCCAAAGCCCTTATCCATAGAGGCTATCATGGAGCTTTTGGAGCTCAGTATTTGAATAGTTTTCAAACGGCCAGGGCCTTAGCCATTGCCAATAGCCTCCTGGGAAACATCAATCGAGAAGGAGGGATCTATTTTCCCAAGACAGCCCTGCTGGGAGAACTTCAACCCAAACACCCTGCCCCGGAACTTCCTCAAATGGGCAAATTGGATGGGACAGGGGTTCCTGGGCGGTACCCTCTTGGGAGTTATGGAGATGGGATTGCCCATGCCATTCCAGAGCTCGCTCTGAGAGGGGAACTGAAAGCCGGGTTTGTTTATCATTATAATCCCCTAAGAACCAATCCAAATCCGAAACGGGTCATTGCAGGATATCAAAAACTTGAACTTTTGGTGGCGATTGATACGGTTCTTTCCGAGACGGCTTCGGTAGCCCACGATGTTTTACCTGAGTCGTTTTATTTAGAGCGAACCGAGGCGATAGATACAAAACATAGCGGGAAAAGGGCCCAGGTAAGCATCCAGCAACAGGTAGTCAAACCTTTGTTTGATACAAAGCCAGGGACCCAAATCATTATTGAATTGGCAAAGCATTTGGGGGTAGGAAAATATTTTGATTTTGATATTGAAGAAGCAAACCGATTACGTCTGAAACCCCTTGGGGTGACCCTGGAACAATTAAAAGAGAAGGGGGTTTTATTTGTCGGTTACAAATGGAAAGAAGGATTTGATCGATTAAATACCCCTTCAGGAAAAGTCGAAATTTCCTGTCAGAGGTTGGAGCGACTTGATTTTCCCTCTGTTCCACAATGGCAAGAACCTCTGGTATCCCCAGACCCCAATGACCCCCATTCATTTCGACTGCTCCACGGAAAACAGGCGATTCATACCCATGCTATGACGGCAAACCAACCGATTCTCATGTCGATCAGCCATCGTTATGATATGATCCGACTGTGGATGAACCGAGGAAGAGGGATCCAATTGGGTTTAAAAGATGGTGATTGGGTCCAGATGGAATCTCTGGTCGGAAAGGGGAGGATACGGGTTCGACTGACCGATGGCATTCACCCTTCCTGCGTTTGGCTTCCCAGCGGTTATGGGATATTCTCAAAACATTTAAAGACAGCCTATGACATTGGACTCTCTTACAACGATTTTCTTCCAACCTATTTTGATCCGACAGTAGGGCATGCGATGGCATCCGAAATTGTGGTGAAAGTGATGAAAGCATAGAGCATAGCGTATGGCGCAACCTCCGTCTCTCTCTTCTTTGGAGGAGAGGGACAATCAAAAGGGAGGGTTTGGAGTTTTGAACCATGGCTCGGTACGGAATGGTAATTGATGAGACGAAGTGCGTAGGATGCCATGCCTGTCGAGTGGCATGCTACAATCAGAATCGTCTTGATGAAAAAGAGGCTTATAATCACCTTGAAGAGAGAGAGAGTATGGGACGTTTCCAAATTTCAGTCGAGAGTTTTTGCCTGTCCAGTGTCAACACTGCGATAATCCCCCCTGCGTAAAAGTTTGTCCCACCGGTGCCTCTCATAAGAGAAAAGATGGAATTGTTCTGGTGCACAAAGATAAATGCATCGGTTGCAAATACTGTATTGCAGCCTGCCCTTACAATGTGAGAATCATCAAAAAAGAAGGTTATATTGAGAAGTGCCGTTTCTGTATTGAGTTTATTGAAAAGGGAGAAAAACCCGCTTGCCTGACGACATGTATGACTGGTGTAAGAATGTTTGGGGATTTAGACGATCCCACTAGCGAGATTTCAAAGTTCATCGTTAAGCATAAACTCAAGCAGTTTAAGGCTGAATTAAATACAAAACCGAGGATTTACTATAAGAGGGGATAGATCCTATGGTTCACGAAGAAAAAGGGCGATTTTGTGAGGTGTTGGTTTCACTCTTTTCACCGCCTCATCGAGAAATCATTCGCGAGATGCTTGAGGGAGAATTGCTAAACTTTTTTAAACTGGCTACAGAGACCTGGCAGGGAAATGACTTTGTTGGGAATGGATTGTTCCTCGATGGGGATCCTGAGAAAATCTTCGAGGAACTGAGCTCTGAATATCGTCGCCTTTTCGAAGACGTGGGGAGCGAAACGATCTCCCTGGTAGAATCCGCTTATAAACCCTGGACGCTGGATGCGTTCTGTCCTCTCCCTTTTGCAAAAGAGAAGGGACTTCTCATGGGAGATTCCGCACTTCACCTTTTGGCGCTCTACCAGCATTGTGGACTTGAAATTGTTGGTCCCCTTCGGGGAATACCAGATCATCTTATTCTTGAATTGGAGTTTCTTTCTTTTCTCTATCAGCATGCAACCGATCAGGAAATTAAACAATTCATTGAGGATCATCTCGACTGGATTCCCTTGCTTCAGAAGGCCTGTGAAGATGCTCAGGCACACCCTTTTTATTTAACTCTTGTTGATCTGTTAAGACGGTTTATTCATTCTGAAAAAGAGAGATTGGAGAAGGAGTTCCATGGAGAGAAGGAGATTTATTCAGAAGATCGGTGAGGCTTTTCTTTTAGGCGGTTTTTTTGTTTTTTGGGGTTGCTCAAAGAAGGAAAAGCCTGTCACATTCGGCAATCAGGAAAAACTCTGGCAAATGGTGAGCGGCCAAGAAAAGATAGAGGAACCGATCGAACTGGCTCACGCCAAAGAAACCCCAGCCCTCTATCGGGATGCCTCCATGGGCAAGGCGGACCCTTCTTTTGTTCCGAAGGTTGGAGGAGGGTGAAGCTGAACGGAGATCCGTCGTTGGCGGATCGAACTGTATTTTTCTAAAAGAATTGATGGTATTTCATGGGAGTTTCTATGGAAGGACAAATTCACGTTTACTGGAATTGGATCGTGGCCATTGATCTTTTTGCTGCAGGGCTTAGTGCCGGCGCATTTATTATTTCGGCCACTGCCTATTTTTTGGGGAGGGAAAGGTATGAGACCATGACACGCATTGGGGCGTATATTGCCCCCTGGCCGGTTCTCGTCGGCATCGCCGCCCTCATTTATGACCTTGAGCGACCCCATCTTTTTTGGAAGCTATTTCTTACGTTTCAACCCAGCTCGGTCATGTCTCTGGGATCCTGGCTCCTCTTCGCCTTTTCCCTCTTTAGCATGACACATTTTTACCTCTGGCTTCCTGAGCGGTATGACTTCTTAAAAATTATTCCGGCTATCAAATCTAATAGAATTTTAAGACGCCTCCAAGGAGATCATTTAACCATCACGCGAGGTTTAGTAGCCGGATTCGGAATTCCTATTTCCATCGGAGTAGGAATCTATACAGGCGTCCTTTTAGGGGCCCTGACCGCAAGGCCTTTTTGGAATAATCCGATGTTGCCCATGCTGTTTTTGATCTCTGCGATGATGACTGGGTCTGCAGCTATCTGTTTTGTGGGCTGTTTTATCAAAGGATTTCGAGGAATGAGTCGGGAGAACATCAACACGAATAAATTTATGATTCACTCCATCGATTTTACGTTGATGGTGTTCTCCATAATCGCCGTATTCCTTTTTGTCCTTGGACTCTATGTCTCGCCTCGGAGCTCGGTTGCTGCAGTTCCTCTCATTATGGGGGGAGAATTTACCTTTCTTTTCTGGGCCTTCGTAGTGGGATTAGGTATTCTCGTCCCTCTCACCCTTGAAGTTTATGAACTCATTCCACATTACATCAAGCAGTTAGAATTGCGAGAGCACAACCCCTGGATCTCCGGAGTGATCACGACTTCTGTTCTCATCGGGGGATTTACCATGCGTTATATTGTCATTTACGCAGGTCAAATGGCTCATATCATTACCTCGTAAAGGCTTCTCTTCCATGGAGTGGTGTTTTTCCAAATGTTTTTCTACAAACCGATTTCACATCCATTGAATAAAGTCCATGTCATTTGCTTCGTTGCAAAATCAGTTGGAATATGTTTAATTGAACCTGTATGAACTATCCACTTACGAGGGGGGATTCCAATATGAGAAGGACGATGTGGAGGTTTAGGGAAAGGATAATTCTTTTTACGGTTCTCGTTCTTTGGACATTCGTTGTGGACACCTCATGGGCAGATCCACAAAAGATTCTCTCAGCCATTGATGTCAATGCAAATCCCTGCAAAATCGTATCTCAAAAGATCTTTGACTTTAAAGAACTCGGTCAGCAGGAGTTTAAAAGCTCTGCCCTTCTTAAGGAAGAGTTACAAAAATTAGGCTTTAAAGTGGAAGGAGATCTGAAGGTCCCTGCAGATCTGGTGAAGGATGGGATTGCACGGACAGCTTTTAAAGCCGAATTGGTCGGGAAAGGTCCTGGACCGACCATCACGATCATGCTCGAATACGATGCCTTGAAAAATGGTCATTCCTGCGGCCATAACCTGATTGCGACTTCGGGTTTACTGGCAGCTGCCGGTCTTGCCAGTATCATGAAGGACACTCCGGGCCGAATCCTAGTGATCGGTACGCCGGATGAAGAAAGAGGTTCTCTGGGAGGGGGGAAGATTGCTCTCCTGGAGGGAGGACACTTCGATGGATCAGACATCGTCTTCATCACTCATCCAGGTGATCGTTGGAGTGTGGATCAGAGGCTCCTTGCCATGAAGAGAGGAACTTTTGTCTTCCGAGGAAAGTCATCCCATGCGGCTTTTGCCCCCCACAAGGGGATTAGTGCTCTTGACGCGGTCATTCTTATGTTTAATGCCACGGATATGCTCAGGGAACATGTTCGTCAGGATGTCCGGATTCACGGTATCATCAAAAAGGGTGGGGATCTGGTTAACGTCGTTCCTGAGTTAGCAGAGACAGAATTCGCCGTCCGCGCCCTGGATACGATGACCATGGAAGAGACCTATCGAAAAGTCGTCAATTGCGCAAAAGCGGGAGAACTGGCCACAGGGGCCAAACTCGAGTTCAAAGAACCCCGAACATCGCTCAAATCCCCTATCGTTGTTCCAGGCTTTGCAAAGATGGTTCTCGACCAAATCAAAGCCATGGGTATTCCTGAAAGTGACATTAAAGATTTTCATGAGTTCGCCTCATCTGATCTCGGAAATGTCGGTCACGCCTTTCCTACGATCAATCTTTGGTTTAAAATTGCACCCGAAGGAACGGCACTTCATTCCGATGCATTTCGGGAAGCAGCGGGTTCAGATGAAGGTTGGAAGGCAACCGTAATGGCTGCAAAAATTATTGCACTGACCGCCTATGACCTATTAAAAAACCCTGAAAAAGTCAAAGCTGTTCAAGGTAAATTTAAAGAGTTGAAAGCGCAAGAGAGTAAATAATTAGGGATATTGGCTTCATTTAAACTGGAGTATAGGGCGAAGAATGGCTTCGCCCTTTTTTATATATATTAAGATTGTAACTAATTGTATTTATTATATTATTACTTGTGAAAAAGATTTTTTTGACCTTCGGAGTAAGAGGTATTATATTTTTATTATATTTCTCTCCTTTATTCCCCAGTTTAACCTTTTAAATCGATTTAGGACAGATCCTATCCGGGGTGTTGTTATGGATGAAATCAGTTATCAAAAATTTTTAATGACGCGAATCTGTGATCTCGAGCTTGATCCGAATGAAAGTATGGCCGATTCCTTTAAGAGACTCAAAAAGGAGTTGAAGGCGCATCGTATTCTTCTTTGGCCTGACTTCTATTTCGGTAATGAATGGGGGTGTGTGAATAAGAGAATTTCGATCAGCATCCCTTTCTATTATGGAATGCCGGAGTTAAAAGAACTGGAAGGGGATATTCCTACAAAGGAAGGAATCATCAAGACGCTTCGTCACGAGACTGGCCACGCCATTAATTACGCCTATAAACTCTACCAGCGAAAAGATTGGAAGGAAGTCTTTGGGGATTTTAATAAGAAATATCAAGATGGATATCTCTATCGTGTTAACCCCTGGTCTAAAAGTTATGTCCGTCATCTTCATTACCTTGGCGATCCTCATTATGCCCAGAAACATCCGGATGAAGATTGGGCAGAGACCTTTGCCATCTGGCTGGACCCGCGGTCGCATTGGGAAAAGAAGTATCGTAACTGGCCTAACGCTCTTGAAAAATTGGCCTATGTGGATCATTTGATGGATGAAATTGCAGGGAAAGACCCCATCGATCTCAAAAGGAAGAGGGAAGGGGAGTATACGACCATCGAGGAGACAGTTACAGAATGGTGGGGTCTCGATGGTGAAATGCTTGATCAGGAGCTTCAGGAACATCTAAAGGATATGAATGAACTCTTCATTCAACCGAGCAACGGTCGGAGAAAACTTCTTCCGGCATGGAGGCTCATTCGGAAATATGCAAGGCTTTTTACGAAACAGATCAGTCAATGGATTTTGGGATCGAACCAGCATACAATTCGAAAAACCCTCCGGCGATGGGAAGCCATCTGTAAAAATGAATCGCTGGGATACCTTCCTGAAGAGGAGGATCAAAAACTCATTGAACTGACAACGTTGCTCACCTATCATGCTGTCTCAGGAGCCCGGCGCCTCCGTCATTAAAGGGAAGAGTGGAAGAATCAAAGGATAACAGTCTTTTTAATGGTTTTGGCAATTTCCTCAGGATCATCAATCAATTGAAGAATATCGAGATCGGGTGGTGAGATCTTCCCTTCTTTTAAGACCACCTCCTTGAGCCATTCGAGAAGGCCTTTCCAATAATTCGAACCGACCAGGATGACAGGGAAGGGTTTGATCTTATGGGTTTGGATGAGGGTAACCGATTCGAAAAGTTCATCCATCGTTCCAAAACCGCCTGGAAGGATGACATAAGCCACGGCATACTTGACGAACATAACCTTCCGAACAAAAAAATAACGATATTTTAAAATGATATTGGCATAAGGATTGGGCTTCTGTTCGAGGGGGAGTTCAATATTTAGACCGATTGATCTACCTCCTACGGAGGCAGCCCCTTTATTGGCCGCTTCCATGGCTCCAGGGCCCCCGCCTGTAATGACGCTGAAACCGTTTTCCGCAAGAAGTTTTCCAATTCGTTCTGCCTTTTGATAAACCTCATCTCCAGGTTTGGCGCGGGTAGAGCCAAAGATAGAGACCGCCGGATGATATCTGGCCAGAGTATCAAAGCCTTCCACAAACTCCGCCATGATGTGGAACATTCGCCAGGATTCCTGTGCACTTATCTTTTCGACAACGTATTGATGATTATCCATCCTATCTCCTCCTGCCATCATTATGGAGTTTCATAGGCCATCCGTCAATAGCTTTCTATCCTTCTATATCGGCATACTTCATTGAAAATTTTACGGTATTATTTTAGGAAGTAAAGAATGAAGCGAATTTCGCCCGGTGTTCGGAGAGAAAAAGAATGAAGGTAGAGTTTTTAGGCGGAGTGAGAACGGTTACGGGTTCAGCGACACTTTTTGAGAACGATTCGCTGAAATGGTTGGTCGATTGCGGGATGTTTCAAGGGGGAAAAGAGATTGAGAAAAAAAATGAAGATATCAGACCTTACCATCCACGGGACCTCTCTTTTGTTTTGCTCACTCATGCCCATATCGACCATAGTGGTCTTATTCCCAAATTGGTCAAAGAGGGATTTCGAGGAAAAATCATCTGCACGAAAGCAACCCTTGATTTATGTGAAGTGATGCTTCGAGACAGCGGACACATCCAAGAGATGGAGGCTGAATGGCGGAACCGGAAGAACAGGAGATCTGGTCGACAAGAGACGATGCCTCTCTATACGATGGAGGACGTAGAAAAGAGCCTGCGATTGTTCTCTCCCATTCCTTTGAATGAAATCGTTGGTCTCACCGATAGCCTCAGGGTTCGATTTCAGAATGGAGGCCACATCTTAGGAGCGGCTATTATTGAGCTCTGGATACAAGAAGGTGGAATAGAGAAGAAATTGGTTTTTTCCGGCGACCTTGGGAATTCCGGACAACCCATCGTTAAAGATCCTTCGATTATTCAAGAAGCGGATGTTCTCTGGTTAGAATCGACCTATGGGAATCGTCTTCATAAATCGAAAGAGGAAACGCAACAGGAGTTATTGAAGATCATTCAAGAAGCGATTGCCCATCAGGGGAAGGTAATCATTCCAGCCTTTGCGGTGGAACGAACCCAAGATATGATCTATACCATCGGGCAATTCATACGAGCCGGCCTTCTTCCCACTTTTCCAGTCTATATTGATAGTCCTCTGGCGATTTCAGCAACCGAGATCTTCAAAAAGAATCCAGACTGTTTTGATGAGGAAACTCAAGCGATCCTGTTGCAGGGAGAAACCCCCTTTGATCTTCCTGAAATCATTTATACGAAGACGACAGAGGAATCCAAGGCCATCAATGACGACGAAAGACCAGGCATGATCATCGCTGCAAGCGGGATGTGTGACGCCGGGAGGATCAAGCACCATCTGAAACATCATCTCTGGAGAGAGACATCCCACATCGTCTTTATTGGATATCAAGGGGAAGGGACCATTGGAAGGAAGATTGTGGACGGAGCAGACAGTGTGAGACTTTTTGGAGAGTCCGTGGCAGTGAAGGCCCATATCCATACCTTAGGAGGATTTTCAGCTCATGCCGATCAAAGAGGACTTCTGGAGTGGCTTTCTCATTTTGAGAATCCTAACCTTGAAGTATTCGTCAATCATGGTGAAGAAAAAGTGTCGATGGAACTGGCTCGTCGAATCCAGGAACGTTTCCATCTTAAAACAATCGTTCCACGATGGAGAGAAAGAAGGATGTTATTCACCCTTGACGGGAGACTCGGGGATGAAGAGATTCCAGAGGAAGCGGTCGACATCCAAGAGTCGCTCCATCTCTTGCTCAGACATCTGGATCGAAGCTATAAAAGACTGCGAAGAAAATTGAAGAGGTGGAGGGCGAAAGGCGGAAAAGATCAAGACTCTCACCGGTTAAGACAGTTAGAAGAGTTAAATCAAAAGATTGAGGAACTGGAAGCGGAATTATAAAAAAATCCAGAAGCAGATTGCCGATTAGGTTATGAAAACCCAAAAAACAAATTGATCAGGAACGTTTATCGTGGTAGAACTGGTAAAGATTGGCATCGTCTTTTTGGTGATCATCATCTTATTGTATCGGAAGGTTAGTCTCTGGTTGAGCCTTTTATTAGCCACCTTTTTGCTCGGTAGTCTTTTTCGATTACCTCTTTCAAAAATTTTAAAGGATATCCTGTTGGCGATTTTTGATCCAAACACGCTTTTTCTGGTCGGAGCTTTTGTATCCATTCTCTTTTTCAGTAATCTTTTGAAAGAGACCGGCCGAATGAACCAGATCATGGAGGGGTTCCGATCCACCTTAAAGGATGTCAGACTGGTGATTGCCTTGCTTCCTGCGATCATTGGCCTGATGCCCATTGTAGGAGGGGCATTGGTTTCCGCACCTATGGTGGTGAAAGGATCGGACGAACTGAACTTATCTCCGGAGCGGAGAACGTTTATCAACTACTGGTTTCGACATCTCTGGGAGTATATCCTCCCCACCTATCCGGCTCTCGTCCTTGCCGCCTCCCTGATCGGGATTCCAGTTCGCAAACTTTGCTGGCTTAATTTCCCTCTCACGCCTGCGGCTATTCTCAGTGGCATCTTGGTCGGCTTCTGGGGGATATCGGGCGCGTCGAAGCCTAATCCAAACATCTCGAGGCGACCTGCCTATGTAAACTTATTCAAGAATCTAACTCCCCTACTGGTTGCTCTCCTCTTGGTTGTTGGATTCAAAATAGAACTGGTCTATGCTTTCGGAATAACCATCCTTGGGATGGTTCTTTTTTTTCGGATTGAGGGAAAGACCATTCTAAAGGGATTCACAGAGAGCATTGGGTTCGAACTTCTTTTAACGGTGGCTTTAGTCATGGGCTTTAAGAAAGTTCTGGAATCCTCACAAGCCATTCCAGCAGTTTCTGAAACCTTGTCCTCCTTCGGAATTCCACTCTCTTTGATTGCCATGTCAGTCCCCTTGCTGGTAGGAGTGATGACCGGAGTTACCATTGCTCCCATCGGGATCGGTTTTCCGATTCTCATCCCATTGCTTCAAGCCCATCCCGATTTCCATAACTACATGATGCTTGCCTTTGCAGGAGGGATAGGGGGCGTGCTTCTTTCCCCTCTCCACCTCTGTCTGGTTTTAACCAAAGAGTATTTTCGGGCAGACTGGCGAGGGGTTTATCGGTTGATCTGGCTTCCTGTCTGTCTGGTTCTTATCACGGGTCTGATATGGGCGTTTCTGTTTCGTCACCTCTGAATAGGAGGATGTCATGATTCAAAAGAGATTTCTCATCTTTAGGAGTTGGGTGGTCAGCCTAATCCTTTTCAATGTAGCCGAGGTGTGCTGGGGAGGGATGGTCGTCGAGGAGCTCCACCGGGACATAGAGGGCAGAATGGGAAGGATCGTTCGTTACTTTACAGATGATCGATTCCGCACCGACCACATCGAAGGAAAAGTTTCGACGATCATTGATTTCAGAGGAGACCGAATGGTGATGATCGATCATTCCTCTCGGAGTTATGTGGAAATTCCTTTCTCAAGATGGGAAAAGGAGGTTGCTGCGAAACTCAAACAAACGGCCCCTGACATCAATCCCCGAGGGAGAAGAATCGTTGTTCAAAAGACCGGAGATAAAGCAATTATCAATGGCTTTCAAACAGAAAAAGTTGAAATCCTGGCCGATGGGGAGTTGATTGAAGAAAACTGGATGACCCGCGATGTGGATCTCCGAGAGGTGGAGAGGGTGATGGAAAAAGTAGCAAGAAGTTTTGCAAAGGAATTTAAGAGCGAAATGAAAGAAGGAAGGGAAATTTTCGAGAGATTACGATCCTATGGGCTTCCAATCTTAGTGAAAGATTATACCCTGAGTTATGGTTTGGGTGGTATCACCGTGATGGAGGTTCAAAAAATTGAGAAAAAGGATCTGAGAGAAGAAATCTTTCTTTCCCCTTCAGACTATCAACGGATTATATTTGAAGTTCCAAAAAGATGATCCGAATCCTTCCTCGCCTGGGTTCAACCTCATTTTAAAGATTTTTTTCAGAAGGTGAAAAGCTTACATCCACCTGATTCAATCGAGGATCGAGGACGGCTCGAATATGGGCATCCTCAAGCACACCAATGACGACGACCACCTTCACAGAGGTGATTGTACCGGGCGTGAGGTGCCCTCCCAGGGTGACCACCTGATCATTGATGACCGTGGAGGCAGAGAAATGGGCATGGATTTCTGGTTCCCCATTTTCTCCGGCTGCAATCCAACCGGTTAAGGAAACGATCTCCATTGGCTGTTCAAGATCCAAATAGAGTCGGTGGTGTTTCTCGACTTTCAGATTCGGTGGTAACGTTTTAAGATTTCGAAACGTTGCCTTTTTTAAAGCCCCTATTCCCGATAGAATTACACCTGTATGGATGCTTTCCCTTTTGGTTAATTCCTCGATTCCTTTTAAAAGATCAACATGCATTGCCAATTTTCCCAAGACCACTTGACTTATTTTGCCCCTTCCCACGCCTTCTAAAAGGTCCATTTTTAATATCTCCTTTCGATCCTTAAAGGACGCAATTAAGCTAATAATAAATTTATAAGGTTCTGTCAATCTATGTTTTTAAGGAAATTTCTTTTTTTAAATAATAGAATTATTTAATCAAAAAGGTTTTATTTTCGATATATTATCAAAAAAAGGCAAAAAGAAACATTTTTTCCTTGACAAACTGAAATTTTTATAATATTAGTAAATTCTGTAATATTGGTAATTTCTAAACTTTCCCTATTCACCTTAAAACGTTCGGAGCCTTAAAGGCGATTCATCGGGAGGAGAAGATCATGAAATTGGATGAGTGTCTTGGAAAGCGATTTGTGGTTACCTCTGAAATTCAACCGGCAATTGAAACCGATGCGGATGATCTGATTCGGGGAGTCAACAGCATAAGGGGCAAAATCGATGCCCTTACTGTTCCTGATTTAAATATCGAAGGATTGGTAACCGACACCATGGAGACCTGCCGCATTTTGAAGGCGCAGGAATTTGAACCTATTTTTCAAACTTCCTGCAGGGAGAAAAACAGAGTGGAGATTCAGAAGCAACTGCTAAGAGCGGCTGAATCCGGGATCAGTAATATCCTCACTTTTACTCAAGATTATCGAATCACTGGAGATAGCCTTCAGGAGATCATGTATTTTCATGTGGACACAGGAAAGCTTTATTCCGTCATCAATAGCCTCCGGGAAGGACACGACATCTCCGGCAAAGAGATTGGTTTCAGGCCTCAGTTTTGTATCGGTTCAGGGGTCGATTCAAGTTGGGGGAAGAAAGTTCCAGATATGGAATTAAAAGAGATGGAAACTCTGGCGGGTCTTGGGACTCATTACTTTCTTACCACACCTGTCTTTGACCTTGATTCTTTCCACCAATTTATGAGTCGTGTTGGCTCCATCCAAATTCCAGTCATTGCAGAAGTCATTCTGGTCAGATCAGCGAGTATGGGGCTCTTTCTCAATAAGTATGTTCGGCCTGGACTGGTGCCCAATCACATTATCGAGAAATTAGCCAAAGCACAGGATAAAGATGCCACCAGTATTGAGATCATTCGGAACCTCATCAAAGGGCTTAAAGAGGTTTGCCAGGGAATCCATATCATTCCGGTAGGATCCATCGATAGGCTTCGTCCATATCTGGAAGCGATTGCTGAATCCCTCTAACCGATCAGACATCGGTCTTCTCATTGTTCATCGGGTTTGGGTTAGGTTTGTCCACACCTCTTAACGCTTTGTTCTGAAGAATTCCCACCCTTTTTATCCCCCCTCCTTAGCCATCAATCAAGTGGAAAGTTTTTCGTAAATATTTTATAAAAGCGGTGATTCTCCTCTCAGCGGGGATGTTAGACGGAACATAAATCCATTCAGATAAGGGGTTGGGGGCATTCCATGGAGAATTCGAAAAAGCGTAAAGTCCTTGTCATAGGAAGCATTCCAGAATTTCATGACCTGATCGGGAAATCCCTTGAGGGTCAATTTGAGGTGACCAGTGCTTCGAGTGAAAACGAGGGACTAAACAAAGCCAGAGGAGAACGACCTGATATTATTCTCTTAGGGTATCTTGAACCCCGTGGAAGTTCATTTAGACTTCACAAAAAATTGAGAGAGGGATGGATCACCAAACACATTCCACAACTGATCGTGGATGCCCATTTCCCAGGCCAGCCCCAGAAGGCATGGACCAGTCAGGAAGCCATGCAGATGGACGCCGAAGAATATCTGATGATTTCTCCTGACGATATGGCGTCGATTGCTGAATCCGTCAAATCTCTGGGATTAATTGAAAAAATTGACACCCGCCTTGGGGAGAAGGCAAATCCACTCAAGGAGGCTATTCTTAACCCCAACGTTTTCTGTGTGACCTGGGAACAGATCCCCGGAAGAGGGGCTTTTGAAATACAACAGGAACACGTATTTGACAATATCCGTAAGGCAGCTGAACTTGGAAAGATTCATGCCATTAGCGTAACGGATAATCCCGGAGGAAACCCTGCGATCTCAACGGAGATGTTATGTGCTGAAGTGAAACGGGTCGGGACCGAGCCTCTGGTACACCTTGCCTGCCGAGATAAAAACCGAAGCCAGATCGAGAGTATGCTTTATGGATTAGCGGCCAGTGGCGTGAGAAACATCCTCGCCCTAACGGGGGATTACCCCTCTTCCGAAGGATTTGAGGGCAAACCTAAACCGGTTTTTGATCTGGACCCGGTCAATGTGGTTCGATTAATCGAGGCGATGAATAAAGGCTTGGAGCATCATTCCATGGGGAAAAAAGTCGTTCTCGCCCCAACGGACTTATTTGTCGGGGTCTGTGTTTCTCCTTTCAAACAGTTGGAATCAGAACTCATGGCTCAATACTATAAGCTCAAAAAGAAGATTGAGGCAGGAGCAAAATTTATTATTACCCAGATTGGATATGACGCCAGAAAGTATCATGAGTTGATCCAGTGGTTGAGACTTAACCATTATCATATTCCCGTTTTGGTGAACGTCTATGTCCTACCATACCCCACTGCCAAGATGATGAATGCCAATAAGATTCCAGGATGCGTCGTTACAGACAAGTTGGTGGCTGAATTGGCAGAAGAGGCAAAGGCTCCTGACAAAGGGAAAGAAGCGAGGCTTCTCCGGGCAGCCAAGTTGTATGCCATCGCAAAGGGGATGGGCTATGCAGGAGCCCATATCGGAGGGCATGGGATTTCCTCTGACATGGTAGAATATATTATCACCAAGGGTGAAGAACTATCCAAGGATTGGGAGAAATGGATCCCTGAATTCGATTATCCCCAGCCTAATGGATTTTATCTCTTTGAGAAAGACCCAAAAACGGGTTTAAACACAGAGGTATGGGCTCAAAGAACCTCTAAACCCACGGTGCCTTTTGTCTATAGACTCTCACGGGTAGCTCATGTGACCCTTTTTGAAGAGAAAAGTCGAGTTTTTAAGATCCTGAGACCTCTTGCGAAGTGGGTTGACAGATCCCCTCGAGCCAAGAGTGTTTTGGAATTTTTTGAGCACATGGCTAAGACAGCGCTCTTTCACTGTTTGAATTGTGGGGATTGTGCCCTCTTTGATGTCGCTTTTGTCTGTCCGATGTCTCAATGTCCGAAAAACCAGCGTAATGGAGCTTGTGGAGGAAGTTATCAGGGCTGGTGTGAGGTTTATCCGAATAAGCAGAAATGTGTCTGGGTGCAAGCCTACGATCGGCTCAAAGCCTATCAGGAGGAAAATAGTTTGGGAGAATATATTGTTCCTCCTTGCGATTGGGAGCTGTGGCAAACCTCTTCATGGCTCAATTTCTATATGGGAAGAGATCATACGGCAAAACGACTGGGGATAAAACCGCCACCGGAAAAGAAGGGAAAGAAGACAAAAGAGAGCCAAGAAAATCAATAGACTTATGGGAATCGGAGGGGCATGCCATTCATGAGCTCTGATCCACTCCTTTAGGAAGGATAACGGTGAACGTTGTTCCCCCCCCTTCTTCGCTTTCGACCGAGATTGAGCCAAGATGGGCATCCACAATACTCTTAACGATGGAAAGTCCGAGACCTGTTCCGACAATCTGACGGGTCTCAGTCGATTTCACTCGGTAAAACTTGTCAAAAATTCGAGGGAGATCTTCTTTTTTAATTCCGATGCCCGTGTCAGAAACCGTGGCTTTCGCAAATCCTCCTTCTTCGGTAAGCGTCACCAAGACCCTTCCTCCTTCTGGGGTATATTTAATGGCATTTGAAATGAGATTGGTAAAGATTCCCTCCATGCTGGTCCGGTCCGCATGAACGATCGGATCTTGAGAAGGAGTGGGGAATTGAAGATCAATCTTTTTGTGATCGGCTTCCGCCTTCATTAAATCCATTACTTTTTGAATCACTTCCTGAAGGGAGATCGGTTCTTTATACTGGACCATCCTTCCGGCTTCAATCTTTGAGAGATCGAGCAGGTCTTTGATCAAAGCTAAAAGTCCCTTGGTTCTCTCCTTTGCCCGAAGAAGGAGTTTTTCCTGTTTCTCCGAGATCTCTCCTGCCATGCGATTTAAGATCACAGACAACTGTTGTTCTACCGCAGAAATAGGGGCTCGAAGTTCGTGGGTCACCATGGCAATAAATTCAGATTTCATCTTGTCCAGTTCTTTCAGATGGCTAATATCCTGAAGAACTGTGACCGCTCCGATGGTTTCTCCCTGATCATCTTTCACGGGTGCGGTGTGGGCCCTTAAAAAGATTTCTCCCGATTCTCCGATGGTTAGCTCCTGAGACACAGAGGTATAACTCAGGCCTACCGATTTCAAACTTTCTTCAATGGTTTTGGACAACTCCGGATCGAGATTGACCTGAGAGATGAGGTTTCCAATCAGGCAGGATTCTGGTAATTTCAACATCCGGCAGGCTGCCGGATTGGTAAGAACGACATAACCCTCCGAGTCACAAACCAAAACACCGTCCCCCATACAATGAATAATCGTTTTGATCTTCGATTTTTCTGTGGCAATATCGCGGAGTGACCTCTCGCGCTCTCGTCGCAAAAATTCTGCTTCTTTCTGGAGTGCCCGTTTTTCAAGAGCCCGGCGAACCACGATTCGGAGCTGGTCAGGCGTAAAGGGCTTTGGAATAAAGTCATAAGCCCCCTTCTTCATGGCTTCCACCGCAGATTCAACCGTGGCATAACCGGTGATGACGATGACCAGAAGGTTTGGATTGATCGCCTGAATGTGATCGAGAACCTCCATTCCGCTCATCCCTGGCATCATCAGATCCAGAAGGATCACATCGATCTCCTGAGTGCGATTCCGAATGACTTCCAACCCCTGCTGACCATTGGTTGCCGTCATGACTCCCCAACCATCCTTGGAGAGAATGCGGGAAGCGCCATCCCTCATGATCTGTTCATCATCAATGACCAGTATATTGACTGGATCAAGCATACCATCCTCAATAAACCGCATAGGGCATGGAGCAGAGGGTTCTGGACAAAGTCATTTAGCCATTCCCCTAAACTCTAAGTTCTTTGCCCTCTGCCGTAATTATTTGGAAAGCAGGGCTTCAATCCTTTTCACCAGGACTTCAGGCTCTACGGGTTTGTCGATATAATCGTCTGCTTCTGTTTCCATTCCCATCTGTTGAGTGTATCGAGTTGTGGGAATCTTTGAGACCACGGCGGTTAAAAGGAGAACAGGGATTCTGTTCAATTGAGGATCTGCCTTTAATTCCTTACAGACGGCATAGCCATCCTTATCCGGCATCATCACATCCAAGACGATCAAATCAGGATTTTCTGTTTTTGCCTTTTGCAATCCCTCAATGCCGCCATAAGCGGCTGCCACATCGTAATTTTTTGATTCCAGAATCATGGTCACTGCTTCTACCAAGTCTGGATCATCATCGACGATCAAAATTTTCTTCGCCATCTTCTTGCCCTCCTTCTACAAAAATGGATTCAGAATTCATCTGTCGGTTATCCCCTACTCGTTTCGAGGTGGACAGGGAGTTCGATCGAAAACGTTGCGCCCTCACCCACTTTACTCTTCACATTAATTCTTCCTCCGTGCTCTTCGATGATTCCGAAAGAGGTGGCTAATCCCAGACCTGTTCCCTTTCCAACATCCTTGGTGGTAAAGAAAGGATCAAAGATTCGGGAGAGGTTTTCTTCGGGGATACCTTCCCCGGTGTCTGTAAATTCAATCGTGACCTTGTTTTCGTCTGAAGAGAAGGACGTCTTAATGGTAAGGGTCCCATTGCCATGCATGGCTTCTGCGGCATTGACGATGATATTCATGAAGACCTGTTTGAGCTGGCTTGCGTTGCCATGAACCAGAGGTAAGGAAGGATCCAGTTCCTTAACGATTCGGATGTTGTGGAAGAGGGCCTGGTTGACCAGGAAGAAGAGACCATCTTGGATGGCACGATTGATATCCGTCGGTTCTTTTTTGGGTTCTGTTTGCCGGGCAAATTCGAGCAAACTCTTGACAATCTCTTTACACCGACCCGCTTCCTGAACAATCCGAGCCAGATCGGCTCGCTTCGGATCATCTTCAGGGAGATCTTCCATCATCAGGCTGGCATAGATGAGAATCCCTCCCAAAGGGTTATTAATCTCATGAGCAATGCCAGCCGCCAGCTTTCCTAAAGAAGCCATCTTCTCTGAATTCACCAACTGGAGATGCGTCTCCTGGAGTTTCTTTTCCATTGCTACACGGGGCCTGAGATCGGTGAAGATCCCCACCGTGGCCATCTCCTGCCCTTTCTGGTCATAGATGAGGGAGGCAGAGAGCTGGATAGGAATCTCTTCCCCCCACTTGTTGACCACGTTGAACTGAGTGGGAAGGAGTTTGCCAACTCCCCCGTAATCTGGACTCCGAAGTCGTTTCATAACCTCCTTGGCTACACCTGGTGGATAGATCTGAGTAATATGAATCTTTCCGATCACCTCCTCTGCGGTGAATCCGGTTAACACTTCTGCCCCCTTGTTAAAGATCATGATGTTGCCTGTCATGTCTGCCGCAATGATTCCATCCACAGAGCTCTCGATTAAGTTTCTAAAGAATTCGTTTGCTTCCCGAAGTTCATCTTCGATCCTTTTTCTTTCGGTAATATCGAGGTTGATCCCTTCATAACCGACAATGTCTCCGGAGTCATTTTTAATGGGATAGCCTGTGAGGAGAACCGTGATTTTTTCCCCACTCTTCTTCTTAAAATCTACCTCCATATCTTGAACAAAACCTTCCCTTTGGATTCTCTCCATGAACGTTTCCCTGTCTTTGGGGTTGGCATAGACTTCACGGGTAATGTCAATTCTGAGGAAGTCTTTTTTGTCATCATAGCCTAACATGTCAAGGAGAGCCTGGTTACATTCGAGGAACCTCCCTTCCTTTGAGCTGATAAACAGGCCGTGTCGGACCCTCTCAAAAAGCCTCCGAAGTTTCTCTTCGGAAGCCTTCAACTCCCTTTCAAATCTCTTTCGCTCCGTGATGTCTTTGAGATAGGCATAACCTTTCATCATTTCATGGGACGATCTGGCGAGGGCAATGCAGATTTCAGCTTCTTTTAACTCTCCCTCAGCGGTAATCACATAAGCCTCTGTACAGGTTTTTTCCCCGTACCACTCCGGATGGATGAAGAGGTCTTCAATAAAGGATTGATGAGGTTTGTCAAGAAGATCGAGAATGGTCATTTTCAACAATTGTTCATTCGAATAGCCCGTGATCTCCGAAGCCATTCGATTAGCATACTCTATTCGATGATGCTGATCGAACACCAGAATGCCATCATTTCCCAGTTCTGCAATGGCTTCGAACATTTCGGAATCAACCCTTTTTGTGACAAGGGTTAAGCGTCCGGTTGTCTTTTTTCGCTTTTTAGGCAATGGAGAGAGTTTTCTGGCCATCATTTTAAACTAGGCGTCTTTCTCTTTCTATCATCCTGTAAGGATAAAAGTCCTTCAAATCAGAGGTTCGCTTGTTCAAGCAAAGAAGGGATCAAATGCTCCCAACCGATGGGCACGATTAAAATGCCTTGACAAAGGGGTTTGATCTTCCTGATGATCTCCCCGGCGATTTCAACACTGGTTTGCTGTTTGTCAGAGGCTTTGATGAGTCGGTCGATGATCGCATCCGGAATGGCGGCTCCTTCCACATGTTTATTAATATAACGGGCCATCCCTGCCGACTTTAGCAAGGTAATTCCTGCCAGAATGGGTACATTGTAATGGGCCACTTTCTTGATAAAGTCTTCGAAAGGGTTTGGATCATATATGGACGACGTGAAAAAGAATTTAGCTCCCAGACGAATTTTTTTCTCCATTTCCCTGATTTCCTGATCAAGGGTTTGGCCAGTTGCTCCCGCTTGGATCTGGGTTCCTACAAAAAAGAGAGGTTTTCCCTGGAGATCATTGCCCATGAGATCAAACCCTTCCTGAAGACGTTGGGCAGCTTCAAGCAACCCAGAGACATCGAGGTCCAAGACGGGGGGGGCTTCATAATGATCCCCAATCGAGGGAGGGTCCCCTGGAAGGATCAAAATATTCTTTAAACCAAGAGCGGCGGCATTGAGAAGTTCGGATTGAAGGGCCAGTCGGTTTCGGTGAATACAGGAGAGATGATAGATGACCTCGGTCCCCTTTTGTTTCAAAAGAGCACATACTGACAGGGATCCCAATCTCATGATGGCGTTTTGAAGGTCCGGTACACTGATAGCGTCAACACGCTCTTTCAGCTGGTTCGCATGTTCAAAAAGCTCGGAAAGGTCAATTCCTTTGGGGGGCTGAAGCTCAGCAACAACCGTGAATTTTCCTGAGTCCAAACGTTCTTGAAAGGTCATGGGTCTTCTCCTCTGAGAAAAAACTGATGTAAAGAAACTTATTCAAATTCTAACGACGGCTAAGGAGAGAAAAGTCGCCACATTATATAATGTCGAGAGAAAATGTCAATCCCTTGATGACTTTCGAGTTGACATGGGTTACCCTATTAGGGAGGAGAAGACCCCCGCTCTCATCTCATATATCTTTTTTGATAGTCCTCGTGAACCATGGTCCCCCGCGTCTGGTTACGCCACTCCCGTGCAGGTCTGACCTTGAGGATGTTTTCAATTCGGTTTTGGTCTTTTAGCCTTTTAAAAATTTCATACCAGGCGCAGGGGGTATCTTTACTGACCTCGCACTTTCCGTCGCGGGATGTCCCTCCACATGGACCATTAAAGAGGCTTTTGGCGCACCTCGTCAAGGGGCAGATGCCTGCTGTATCGCCGATGATGCATTCACGGCAGGTCCGGCAGTTTTCCTCAAACCATCCCAGATCCCGATCCACCCCAACGAAAATGGTATTTAATGCAGGGAAAACAGGTTTTTGGGGATATCGATCTGCCAGGAACTGGACCCCTGCGCCACAAGCCATGGAGAGGAATGCATCGTACTGGTCCATGATCTCATCCAGTTCGAGATAAAAATCACCATTGCATTGACGTTCGATGGTAAATCCGTCTAGCTGGAGGGCGATCCCCTCCTCTTGTAAAGCGGGTTTTAGGCTTTCAATAAGTTGGTTCACCTCACGCTGGCCGCCTGTAAAACAGATGGAGGTGCATCCCCCGCATCCCACATTGAGTATCTTCCGGTAACCCTTGATCATCTCTTTGATCTCATCTAAAGGTTTTCTTTCTGCTACGATCATGATTTGCCTCCATTGTGCAGCACATTAAATGATTTTCATATCCGTTTTCGTCTAAATTTTGATTCCAACGGGGTTAGATAAAAATGGGGAAAACCATTAGGATCCGGTCCATCAATTTCGTACATGACATCCTCCACAATATCGGGGAGGAACCCTTGTTTGGTCCTTTAAAGGCTTTTTGTGGCAACCCATGCATTGTCTATGATAAGCCTTTTCAAGGTTGAGTCGAGATTTGGCATGATGGCAGGTGGAGCACCGAATCTCCTGGTTCCCCTCTATCAGTTTGCTTTCGTCAAGGACATTTTTCCCATTCTCATAAAGATGATGACAATCCTTGCAATCCAGGCCCTTCTCCATATGGAGCTGGTGTGGAAAATTGACAGGGGGTCGCTTTTTCCCTAATTGGCCTTTAGATGAATCCAGGATCATCTTCTCAGACTGGGCTCCGAGAGGAGGGCCTGCTGCTAAGAGAAGGATGATCATGATCAATCCACACCAAAATCCTTTTAGCCTCTTCATTTTACCTCCCGTGATAGGCATGGAACCTTATAGCCAGCTCTCTGCAGAAATTTCATTACGCTGAGGATAGACACCTTGTGACCTCAAAATGCTCCGCGTGAAAGCGATCATGCTTGGGACATGAATTCCGATCGGACAATAACACCGGCCACAGAGCACGCAGTTTCTCCAGACAATTCCCTTGATCTCATTTAGAAATTTCCAGTCCACCTTTCCTCTCTTTCGGTAGAGTTTCCCCAAAGAGTTGATCACTTTGTAAGAGGGCATATAGTGAGGATCTTTTCGATGTTTCATATAAAGAAAACAGCTTTCGGCACAGAGGCTACAGTGAGCACAATGGGAAAGAAAACGCTTCATTTTTCCTTTGCGGCGGTTAAGCATTTCTTTCACCTTTTTCGTATCGACCTTCTGGATCGTTTGGGTTGAGAAGGATGGGTCCATTGTTTTTTTTACCTCCTTACCATGACCATGATCGCGATCCCCTCAGAAAACTGTACTCTCCACCGATGAAGAAACGATAGAGGAAGAAAAAGAGCATGTGCCCGAGCTTGGTGAAGGGGATGGAGATAAGCATGAGTTCACCGGTTAAGATGTGAAGCAAGATCACGGTTTCATAGTCAAACCACTGATGATAGGCGAAAAAACCTGTTAAAAAAGGAGCGATCGCGATCAATAACATGATATAGTCGTAAGCCGTAGTAATGGCTTTCACTCGGGCGAGAAAGAGACGGCGTCCAAGGAAATAGGCTCCGCAGATCAAAACGATCAAGGTTAACCCATCTGAAAGTGACTCTGGGAGGCTGAACAGGCTCCATCCGCAAGATAGACGGATCAGAGTGTTGTGCCCAAGAAGGAACAGCGGCGTGATGATCAATAGAATATGGAAGACAGACGTGACTACGGTTAAAACGGGGTCAGTTTTCCAGAGCGTGCCATTTAAAGCAGAGAGCCAGGAGGCTATCTGTTGCCCTATCGTTTTTTTCTCGGGCTTCATGGGTTGAGGGAGAGGAGGATTTCCCCATTCTTTTTTGCGGGTCAATCGAAAGAATTGAAATACTTGAAAGAGAAGGCCGAGGATAAAGACGACAATAGAAATCGATACCAACGGACCTTGAATAAAATCTAACATACGCTTCTCCTTATCTTACTAAAAACCACTTTCATCTTTAACAAAGCATTTCGTTATGGAATCACGTTAGACTTCGGGTCTGGGTAGAAGTTTTGCCCGTTCAGCGATCTCTGGCACTCGATGTTCCCACTCAATGGCCATGAGGTGTATCCCGTGAACTCCTTTCATTTCCTTGAGTTCTTCAATCTGTTCCACACAGAATTTAATCCCTTCTTCAGCCGGTTTTTTGGCTTGGACGATCCGATCGATGATTTCATCGGGAATAATGATTCCGGAGACGTTTTTTGCCATATATCGAGCCATACCTCCAGATTTAAGAGGGGTGATCCCTGCGAGGATATGGACCTTTTCGGTCAGTCCTATATCATTGGCCTGTCTAATCCATTCACGGAACAGTTTCATGTCATAAATGCACTGGGTTTGAATAAAATCTGCTCCTGCCTCTACTTTTTTGGCCAGGCGATGGACTCGCCACTCGAAAGGTTCAGCGAAAGGATTTTCTGCAGCACCGATGAAGATCTGCGGAGCCCCATCGATCTCATCTCCATTGAGAAATTTCTTCTCATCACGCATTTTCTTGACCATCGCGATGAGTTGAATTGAGTCGATGTCAAAAACGCCCTTCGTCAGGGGATGGTTTCCAAATTGCATATGATCTCCTGAAAGGCAGAGCATATTTCGAATGCCGTGGGCATAAGCACCGAGGATGTCACTTTGCATGGCAATGCGGTTGCGGTCCCGGCAGACCATCTGGTAATTGGGTTCCAACCCTTCCTGGAGAGCAATTAACCCAGCCCCCCAACTCGACATACGAACGACGGCAGTTTGATTGTCGGTAATATTGACGGCATCGACAATCCCTTTCAGGTAACCGGCCTTTTTTCTAACGTGTTCCACATTGGCTCCCTGCGGAGGGCCCAGTTCCCCCGTGAATGCAAAGTGTCCAGCCTCAAGCACCCTTTCAAGACGGCTTCCTGATTTCATAAGCACTCCCTCACTTTTTTATGATATCTATCTTTATCACTTTGATAAGATTTTCACAAGACTTTACACAACTTCACAAATTTCCGGTAGTTTCACTCCCCGCTTAGAATTTCGAATATAATGGATCATATGGTTGATCGTGGCAATAGCCAATACGGAGAGATCATCTCCCTTGAGCTCTCTCACCTTCTCTCCAGAGAAAAGGACTTGCATGGAGGAAGGGAATTCCTCATCCTTCCGATTAAATAGATAATACGATTCAACGCCCGGATAAAAGGTCTTCTTCACCATCCAGTCACACCGGATCGGAGGCGGGATGACCCGTTCGCCTCCAATGTAGGCCGTCATCTTCTCCACATCATCAAGGTATTCAAAGGCTTCGCATCTTCGAGCCACCTCTTTCTTCAGATAGACATCGTGAACCACGACGCCTTCGATCTCCTTCAAGGTTAAATATTCTTTATCCATCTTCACTTTCTCCTGGTTTTTTATGAAAAAGTGCACCGGTAGGACAGACGTTGACACATTCCGAGCATGATTCACAGCTCAGAGAAGAGAGAGGTTGGTGGTCGAAGGTCGTCAGAATCATTTCAAAGCCTCGATAGGCGAAATCAAGAAAGGAATGGCCAAGCCTTTGACAGACCAGGATGCATTTGGAACATTTAACACATTTCATGGGGTCAAAGGTGAAGAGGGGATGAGAGCTATCGATCGGAAGATCGCGAACAAGACTTCGAAGCTTTTTGGGGCGGAGGCTCCATTTCAGAGAGGAGGAAATTTTAATTAGCTCGCAGGTTTTTCTCTTTGCACAGTTTTTGCAGTCAATGTGATGATCACTCATGATGAGTTCGAAGGCGGTCCGTCTCAACCTGGCGATTTTTTCTGTGTTGGTGTAAACTTTCATCTGTTCTCGGACCGGTTCGGAACAGGCCGGAACGACTTCCCTCCGACCCCCTATGTCAACCTCCACTAAGCATAAGCGGCAACCACCGAATGGAAGTTCAATCCCCTTCATGGCACAAAGATGGGGGATATAGAATCCTGTCCGGAGGGCGACCCAGAGAAGTTTTTCTCCTGGGTCGGCTGTGATCTCTTTACCATCAATGATTAAAGAGGGCATCGGGGTTTCCTGATCTACAACCTCTAATTTTTCACGGGACTGGTTTAAAAACCCATTGACCATCCAATGAAAAATCAAACTCCTTCAGGTTGCGCAGTTACGATCTTTGGTGAAACCTTTATGACGGCACTATACTCCTTGGGACAGACTTCTTTGCAGATTCCGCATTTTACACATTTGGACTGATCAATGATTTTGATATTCTTTGCGTCTGGGTGAATGGCCTCTGCCGGGCATTTCAGAACACAATGTTCACAACTTCTCTGACACTTATCATAGACGATCAGATAGGAGACAAGATCCCGGCAGACCAGCGCCGGGCATCTCTTTTCAACCACATGGGAGATATACTCATTTTCAAAATATCTTAGGGTCGTTAGAATCGGGTTGGGAGCGGTTTGGCCCAATCCACACAAGGAGCCTTCAATGACCTCCTTTGAAAGCTCTTTGAGAAGCTGGATATGTTCCAACGTTCCTTCTCCTTTTGTAATCTCTTCGAGCAAGAGCAGAAGGTGTTTGGTTCCTACCCGACAGAAAGAACATTTTCCGCAGCTTTCATTCTGGGTGAAGGCGAGGAAATATTTCGCCATATCGACCATGCAGGTGTCTTCATCCATGACGATCAATCCGCCAGAACCCATCATCGATCCCAGAATTTTGAGGGAATCAAAATCAACGGGGGTGTCAATGAATTGGGCGGGAATGCATCCGCCAGAAGGGCCTCCGATCTGAACCGCCTTCAGCGCTCTGTCATTCTTGATCCCTCCCCCAATGTCGAAGATGACCTGCTTCAGGGTGGTGCCCATTCGAACCTCTGCCAGACCGGATTCCTTGATCTTCCCTGCAAGGGCAAAAACAGTTGTCCCTTTGGAGTGGAGGGTTCCGATCTTTGAAAACCATTCTGACCCATTCAGGAGGATGGGGGGGACACAGGAAAAGGTCTTCACGTTATTCAAGAGGGTGGGTCTTCGAAAGAGGCCTTTTTCAGCAGAATGAGGGGGTCTGACTCTCGGCATCGGCCTTTTCCCTTCGATGGAATACATCAATGCCGTTGATTCTCCACAAACAAAAGCTCCTGCTCCACCAAAGACTTTAATATCGAAATCAAAACCCTTTCCGAGGATGTTCGTACCAATCAGATGAAGATCTCTTGCCTGAGTTAAGGCAACATTCACTCTGTGGATCGCCAGAGGATACTCTGAACGAATATAAATATATCCCTGATGGGCCCCCACGGCATAGCCTGCTATCGCCATTCCTTCAATGACTTGATGAGGTGAACTCTCAAGAACAACGCGATCCATGAAGGCTCCTGGATCACCCTCATCGCCATTACAGATGATATACTTTGGATGGTCCTCCGCTTTAAAGCAGACCTCCCATTTTCTTCCTGCTGGAAATCCAGCCCCTCCCAGCCCCCTTAAGCCAGACCGTTTCACTTCTTCAATGATCTCTTCTCTGGGCATCGAGAGAACTTTGTCAAGAGCTTGATACCCATTCAAGGCAATATAATCCTGAATGTCTTCCGGATCGATATATCCTGCAAGGCGTAGGATGATTTTTTCTGTATGTTCAAACCGTTCGAGTTCCGGAATAATGGGAAGGAGTCCCTCTTTTAACTCCAGGGTCCCAAGGACAAGATCAAAACAGGGATCGTCCTCAATCAAATAATTATAAACAATTCGATGGGCATCTTCGGGCTTTAAGTTTTTATAGCAGATGATCGGATTTCCTTCCTTTAAAATATAGACAAGAGGTTCGGCAAAACAGATCCCGAGACACCCGACCTTGACAATCTCTGCCTGAAGCCCGTGCCTTTTTATGGCTTCCTCAAAAGCTTGAGAAACCTCCAGAGCCCCCACCGATATTCCACAGGTGGCGCTGCCAATAAAGATCTTGGTTTTTCCGCTTCCCCATTTTTCCTGGAAAAGACGCTCAGCATTCTGTCTGATCTGTTGATAATCCATGATATGAGGCAATGAACATTAAACGATGAATGAAACCCATGGTGTTAGATCATGGTTCATCGTGGTTGTTTTTATCGGTTTTATCTTTATCCCGAAGGTTGATAATCACTTCTTCCACTTTTCCAGAGGTCATTTTCGGATAAATCTGATCGTTAATCTTGACTACCGGCGCCACATTGCAACACCCAAAGCAGGCTGTGGATTCAAGGCTGAAGGCTCCGTCCTCCGTGGTATCCCCTTTCTTAATCTGGAGTTCTCTTGAAAAGGCATCGAGAACAAGATCGCCTCCCATCAAATAACAAGCCGTTCCAAGACAGACATGGACAGGATGACGGCCAGGGGGGGTTCGTCTGAACTGATTATAAAAGGTGACAATGCTAAAGATTTCAGAAGGAGGGAGATGGAAGAAATGGGCTACCTGTTCCATCGCCCCCCTTGAGAGGTAGCCCAAATGCTCCTGGATCGCTTGTAGAGCGGGGAGAAGATTTTCTCTTTCCGGCTGGAAACCTTTTAAGATCTCCTCTATTTGTTTTGACTCTTCCATTTCTCAATCATCTGGGGAAGATAGGCAGGGAGATCGCTCGCTTCGCGAGGACCAACGATCACTTCCCAATCCTGAAGTTCCTCTTCAAGCTCCCCCTTGATTCTGGCGGCAAAACCAGGGATGATAACCCTTTTGTTTTTCACCTTATCTGCAATCCCTATCTTCTTGAGAAATGGTCCAGCCGTATCTCCGCTGAATTTACCTGTTGACCAGGCTGCAAGCACACACAGACCTTCCGTATCCTTAACGCAGAGATAGGAAGGAACTTTGCTGTTTTCGATTTCACTCGCCACAGCAAAATAGGTCAGGGCAAAGTTGGTCGTCAGCAGAACCGGGGAGTCCGGGGTGACCGCTCCAATTTCATAGATCTTTTGCTCCACGGCAAGAGGTACTCGCGGATCGGTAAAAATATTCTGTCTTAAGACTAGGAGAGGATAGAGCGTCTCCTTTTCGAAATCGGACAGGACAACGATTCCGGCATACTTGATCACTCCTGCTGAGGCAAAAAGCGCTTCCTCCATTTTATTGTCTGCAAGAGAGCAGGGGAGCGATAGAATGGGATAACCCAAAGGCCGGAAGGTCTTCTTCAGAGCGGCTCTCCGGATGAGGGTATAATCCCTGACCATCTCCTTTAGCGATTTCGGAGAAGGATCGAGGACAACATCCTGAATCCCTTCTTCCTTTAAGCGCTTGGTGATGGGGATGATCTCTTCAATCCCATTTGCGCGGATGCCTATGGGTGTGGGTTTGACTTTGATTTTCGGAAGAGCAGCCTCTAAGTTATCTTTGGTGATCGGGTAGAGAAGTGGGTTTTGATCTGCCACGAGATCCCTTGCCTTGAACAGAGTATCGAGATCCTCGCAAATTAAGATCATTGGATATCCTTCTCCAGCCACTCGCTTGACTAAATTAAGATACGTTTCACCATTTCCGTCATATTTTAAAGCATAGAGATTGGCTTGAAGCTTTTGACCCACCCGGTCAAACTGCATGGTCTTCAGTTTGTTGATTTTAGCGGCAATGCTCTCTTCACTCTCCTTTTCAGAGATCAAAATGGCAACGCCTGTGGGTCTGTAAAAGGTTTTTTCGTGTCGGTAGATGACCTCCTCTTCACCTGTGCTGAAACTGTTCGCTCCTTTCCCTATCGTCACGAGTCTAATCGGAGGCGCCAAAGCTTCTTCGAGTTCAGCCTTTATCTCATCGGGTAGATAAGTACATTTCTGTACAGAGACTGCCCCAGAAGCCAATTTCATTGCAAAGGCGAAACAGGTTGGAAAGCCACATTCTTTACAATTCTTTTTCCCGCCTTCCGGTAATTTTTTCTGTATGTCCGAAGCTTTAAGTGCCATGAGACCCCCCCTCCTTTGGTTATGCACCGGTGACCCAGGGATGGCCCACCCGGTTCAGAAATTCCGTCAGTTCATCTACATTTTTGACATCCTCTTCAGTTGCAATCTTATCATATAATCCTGCTTCTTCAAGAACATCTTTCACCTGCTCTTTGACGGTTTTGGGCAACCAGACGACCCGCTTCAAGCCACCATCGGTTTTCAGGAATTTCTTCGACCGCATATAAGAGATCGCCATTCCGAGCATCCCTTCACTCTGTCTTCCTCCAGAGGCTTCTCCGGCAATGCCTGAAAATTTCTGGCCATTCACCGCTTCACCGAGAAAATCTCGGTGGACGATACCAAAGGCATCCACCTCTGGGATATAAAAGCAGATGGCCTGGAAACAACCGCAGGATGTGTGTGGGTTTTCGAGGGCGCTGTGGAGACAGAAGACGCTGCTTGATCCAAGTGATTTTTCTGCAACCATCTCGTTGACACCGGAATAGATGAATTTTTCAGGATCGATGAGGTCTCCTTTCTTCACGGCAAATTGAGGGCCTTCGGGGTCTATTTTATAAGCCGCTCTTCCATCAAACCAGTTAATCGCACCGCATAGGGAGACTCTCTCAGGTGTGATTACACAGACATGGGTGGGAGCAAAGGACTGGCAGAGACTGCATCCGTAAAACTCATCCACCTCTTCTTCGGTAATCCCTTTGAGTCGATCGTCCCTCTCCTTATAAATTTTTCGAGCTTCGAGGACCTCTTTTTCAACCTGAGCCGGGTCAGTGATAAAGGTGATCTGGATTTTTTCAATGATTGAAAGCTCATTTTTGTAAAGCATGACGAGAATTCTTCCGATCTCCTCGAGGGAATTGAGACCCTTCTTGAAACTGTCTTTGTGGAGTCTCATCCAGATCTCATCCCGCTGGGCCATGTGCCAGAAGCCTTCGATATAGTTGATATACATATGGACCCGACGTTCAAAGACAGGCTCCATATCTTTTTCAAGCTGTTCACCCGCGACGGCTATTTTAATGAAGATGGGGATGGAGGCACCTTCTTCAAAATCCTTAATGTCCTTACCGATCACCTCAACTTTTTCATCTTCCACCTGGTCCGCAGGCACTACGGTGACAAGCTCCGCCTTAAACTTATGTTTTGGCCCTCCGAACTCAATATGAAAATCTTCCTTTCGTACCGTTTCGCCTTCATACTGGGGTCCTACATCAACTGAAAACATGTTTTTCCTCCTTTCTTATTTCAAACTTTGAATGAGATTTTCGAGGTATTCTTTCCATTTCTCTACTTTCAAATTGGCAAGAGAGAACGTGGCATGGGGATAAACATAAGGGCAGAGCGTGATGGTTTTGAGATGGGGTGCGTAATGTTTCAGCGTTGAAAGGCCTTGGTTTCCAAAATCTGTTCTCATTCCCAAGAACATCACCAGGTCATGGTTTCCCTGTTTCTTGACTCCCACCCAGTTTGGGTCTTTGAGATGATTGATAATTTCTACCGCATCATAAGTAGAATCTGGAGTCACGCCAAGTTCGAGCAGTTTTTTCTTCGTATGAGCGGTGGCACAGGTCGCCGCCCCCATAGTTTTGGCGATTTCGACGCCGTATTCGATCGCCAATTTTCCTCCCAGATCAATATCAATGCATCGAGGGCCAAAGACGAGTAGAGGCCTCTCCGCCTTCTTCATGACCTTTCCCAATGCCTGGGGGTCTTCAATCACCCGGCATCCTTTCAACCCTGTTAAAACGTTGACATAATGTAGTGGTAAGCTCATAAGATTCTCCTCCCTTTTTTCAGGTAGGAAACAGTTTGAAATTGTTCCCTACAGGATTCTTCTATGGTTTTTTCCCTTTAATTGCCTCTTCCACAGCTAATTTGACCTGCAGGCCAGCATGATGCATCAATGTATCACCAATCTCGGCATCCATGGTCATGGTCGCCATGCAGGGATGGTTATGATGTAGGATGCCTGAATGTTCTACAGCATCTTTGATATGAGTCCCGATCAGGTGCGTTGCTACATATCGGGTGTTTCCGCAGGGGGCATCCCTGAGGACCTTCACCCCTTTCACCTTTTCGTTTTCAAATTCTATTTCCACCTTCGGTTTTCCAAAATGGTTTAAAAACTGAAGGACCAGGTCATTCTGAGTCATTTTCTCAGAGAGCGTGCAGAAGGTCATTGGATAGAGAAACTCGATTCCCATGGTCTCCAGTTTCTTTCTCAGCTGTCTGGCTAATCCCGAAGTCAGGTAAGCTTTGTTATCGATAGGAGCGATCACTGCACGTGCACCCATCTCCTTGATAAACAGAGGAATCATTTCAGCCACGACAGGATGTTCCTGAACCGAAAGCAGTAGATCACAGGGGGGGAGGTTCTGGGGGAGGTAATCAGAGAGTTCTTCCACAAAGGTGGGAATCTTTTTCGTATAGTGATATCCCTTCACGTCCCACGCCTCTGGAGCATGGGTGCTGATGTTTTCCCAGAACCTTTTCCCGTAATCCCCCTGGTAAAGGATGAGTATTTTCATTTCACAACCGCCTCTATCGGGATATTGCTTTCGTAAGTACCGATCAGGGTGGGTAGCGTTAAGAGTGGCTTTGGCTTCCACCCGACACTCTTCAGGTATTCGGTCACTTCTTTCTTATAAACGATAGGGATGTCCTTGTCATTTCTTACAAAGTTCTGCAGGTCGTCCGGAAGTGTTCCCATGTACTGTTTGTAAAGAGAGATGTAATGGTTCAATTTAAGCTGTCTTCCCTGAGGGGTATCGTTCTTCCGGATGCAGAGTTTAGCCAGGGTGATAATCGCCCTCTCCTTGCTTTCGACGACCGTGGAGAGATGTTCAGGGGAGGGTTCTTCTGTATTGATCAATTCTTTCTTTCTTCCATCCATGACGGTCCAATCATCCTCTTCTTTTCTCGAGAGGTAGAGCCTTCGATATTTTGCGGAATGAGGACCGAGGACCACTGGAATGCCAAGGCGGTTACATCCTGTTCCGATGGAGAAGGCCTTTTGTGAGTAAGCGCCCCAGGCAAGACCGACCGCTCCGACCCGGTTCAGAATATAGTCCGCAATGACTTCGTAGTTTGCACGAAGGGGTAACTTGGCAAAGATGTTAGCGACCTTCATGGCGGCACCAGTGATATGAGCATTGGCCACACAACTTCCAACGTTGAGAACGCCACCGGCATCAAATTCAGGCTTAAACTTTTCGTAGATCGTCTTTCCCTCTGCATCCTTTTTATAGCCTGCCGCCATGGCCGCACAGCCAGAGAGGACGACAATATATTTCCGTTTAGCAAACTCTTCAGCAATTTCAACCACTTCCTCAATTTCCTCTGGAAAGTTGGAACATCCAACAATCGCAATGATTCCGGGAATGGTTCCAAGGACGATGGGTGCTCCAACCTTTCGAATCTCGACATCGTGGATGGGACCTCTTCCAACCCTTACATTATAGGTATCCCACGAAGCAGCTGCTTGCATGAGCGTAATAATGGGAATGCTTTTTGGGCATTCCTGCTCGCACTTTCCACAACCGATGCATTTGGCAAAGAGATCAGACATGTTTTCAAATTTTCCATCTCGTACACCTGAGGTAGCAGCTGAGATCTTAAGAAGATTCGGGCAAACCCTGTCACACATTCCGCATGCCGTGCATTTGTTGGCTAATTCCTGGGCTTTCTCTTTAGTAAGGATCTCTTTGGTTCTCCCCTTGGCGACGAGGGGAAGAACCTTTGCAGCGACTTCGCCCGCTTTGTCTACATCGCGAATCAGGACCTGTTTTTTCTCTTCAACAATCAATCGGATGATCTCATCAACTTCCTTGTGAGTCACATCATCCAACCCGTAGCTGATCTTGTCTGAAGTGGCGATCAAGGCACTTCCTGCTGCCTTGGCCAGTTCCGGAATATCACATCGAACGCACTGTTCATCCGTAATCACAAGATCGGCAATCCCTGTCCTGAGGAAGAAGAGTTGTTTGGAAAGGGGACCGATGATCTTGGTCTTATCCGAATACCGGGCATTATCATGAGCGGTACAGCAGATGCCCGTGACTTCCACCTGGTCATAGATTCCATTTTTCATCAGATGGTCGATCATGACCGTGGCCACTGCAGCATTATGACCCACACACGTGACAACCGGTTTTGATTTATCGACCGCTCCCCATCCAAGGGGCACCAGTGGAGTATCAGCGACAGAGGTTGGGAATTTGAAACCAATCGTCTGGGCAATGTCAGCAACCTCCATGGCAACATGGTCGAGCATGCCGATATGGAGGGACTTTGACTCAAAATCGATATCGTTTCCTTCCTGTCCCATATGGGTTGCTGAAACTCCGTTGATGATTCCTCTTTCGACATATTCAATGGCTTTTCTGAGATCTCCCAGGGTCTCGGGCTTAAGACCAATTACCGTTCGGATGTGAGGGGCTTCGACTGCCACCTGCCCACCGAGGTCGATCTTGTAATCTTCACCATATTTTTCGATAAGATAATCCACTAAATGACGGCCATGAGCCCCATGGGCGGAGCATCCCATTAAAGAAAATATCAACGCCCATCGTCCCTGCTGACCGGAGATGTTAATCCCGCAAGCGCCCTTCTTGTCTCCTGTCAGATCACACTTTCCAAAAGTGCAAAAACAGCAGAGATCACAGAAAGGGGCATAAAAAGGTTTATACGTTTTTAATAACCTTCGATCCCAGCGCCGCAAATCGGATATCTCTGGCATTGGGGTGGGGCCTACGGGTTCCCAGTTTTCTTCTGCTCGAATGGTTTTAAGGATTTCCTGCTCTTTTATTTTTCCTTTACTCATGGGTGAACTCCTTTCAGGCAATTAATTTTTTAATCAGTTTTAAACTCTCGGGGTGTCGCATGATCACTATGTTTGCACCCGCGAGGATGAGGATAAACGCTGTCATAGCTTCCCAGAGAATACCCTGGCTCTTGTCTTCCTTTGCCTCTTTTGTTTTCCAGCAATCTTTTCCAATGTTGGCGACAATCGGCATCTTCATCATTTCGTCGTTATGAATGACGCCCACCTGCTTAACCCGTTCCATAATCGAGAAGGAATAGTCGATGCCATAACCGACAGCCGCAGCCATCGGATCAATCACAATTCTCTCTTTTGGGAAAAATTTGGTCAGTTTGACATTCAGTTCCTTACAGAGATTGATATCGAGAGGGGTCAGAGGAATAACACTATGTCCTCCTTCCATGGCAGCTTTAGCAATCTCTTCATAGTTCTCCTTCACCAATGGTCCAAGGAGAAGATTCTTACCGCTGCAGACCTTGGCGATCTCCACGAGAGCTTTGGCATCTTTATCCTTATCTCCCACTCCCATAACAATCAGAGGGGATGGAATCTGGTCCGCCACCTTCTTCACATTTTCTGCGATTTTAGAAACATCCGCACTATCACTATCAAGGCTGGACAGGAAGAGGGAAACAAGATCCGCACCATACTGCTTAATGCATTTATTGGCCCAGGCAATCGGATCGGAGAGAACGTCCACATAAGGAGAACGAAGATGATCTGGCCAGACCTCAGGAGGAGTATCGAACACCTCAAGGGCAAACCTTACCGGTGCCCCTTCCTGTCCCTCGAAGGTATGGAGGGGAAGGGTCTTTTCTCCTCCTATCTTAATTGACTTGCCAGGTGTTCCTATCGTGACCTCTTTGATATCGCCTTTGTAGGGCTCAAAAAAATCGCTGACTTGCATAATGTCCTCCTTTTATTTTCGAATGACCCAAATAGCAATGAATATCCCACATATTCGGTCATTCGATATGATTCGTGATAGTCGTACTATCAGGTCTCCAGCCATGAATGGGAGTAGAGCGTTCTTCCCATCAACACATTGACCGTCTTTACAATATCCGCCTCTTTCTTGGGCAGATCAGAAGGATCGATCTCCTCATCCATCGCTCGATAAATCAAATTCTTAATGTCCTGTAATCCCCCTCTCATCAGGGTGACCAATTCTTGATCGAAACTATCTACAATAGCTGAAAAACAGTTATATCTTTCAAGCATGACGAGGAAGGTGCGGTTTAAAATCCCTCTAAGATGCTCTGGAGTTCCGTTGGAGAGATTGGAAAGTCCGAGCGTCGATTTTGCTCCCGGGCAGATATCCGGCAGGATTTTCATAAACTCAAGGAGTTCAACCACCTGAGGCTGATCCACGGAGATAGGCATCATGATCGGGTCTACCCATATCCTCTCATTGGGAATTCCAATCTCATTGGCATAAGCAACCGTTTCCATAATCGCCTCTGCCCTTGAGGAGGAATCAGATGGAATTCCTGCATCGATCAAAACGGAAACGACAACATCACAATTATATTTTTGAGCAAGAGGGAGCATTTTTTCTTTACTTTCCTGTTTGCCGGAAGCGGAATTGATCAGAGGAGGTATTTTGCATACCGAAAGGCCAGCCTCCATTGCTACGGGATTGGTGGTATCGAGGGATAGAGGTTTTTTAACCACATCCTGAATGACCTCCACCAGCCATTTCATTACGTCAGGATCTTTCCTTGCAGGGCCAATATTGAGATCAATGTAATCAGCCCCTGCTTCAGCCTGTTTTACGGCGAGCTCCTGTAAAGGTTTCTCATTTCTTGCCTTAATAGCTTCCGAAACAACTTTAGACAGAATATGGATGTTTTCACCTATCAGTATCATGATCCCCCTCCTTTTACGAAATATTTCACAAATATAATTGTAAAACGTTTTCTATGGTGCTGCCAATCAAACCCAATGGAAATGATAATCAGGGTATAACTTTTGCCATCGCTTCATTTAATTTGATGACTGCAGGGGTCGAATCTTCCAAGTTGAGCATCGGAATTCCTCTCAACTCGCAATCAACCACCTGCTGATCTTCTGGAATCACCTCAAGAAGATTAAGATTTAACCGCTCAATCTCATCAGTAATCTGAGGAGGAAGTTCCTTAGGGACCCGATTGATGAGTAAATAGGTCTTTTTAATGTTCAGTCCTAATTCTCTAACGAGGTCTTCCAACTTTTTACACGTTCGTACTCCCTTTAAAGAGGGATCAGAAACAAGCAGCAGGAGGTCCAAACTTCCATTGGTTCTCCTCGAAATGTGTTCCATCCCCGCCTCATTATCAATGACGACATACTTATAATTCGAAGCGAGTTTTTCGATATAGTTTCTAATCACGGTGTTGGGATAGCAGTAGCACCCGGGCCCTTCCCCCTGTCCCATACTCAAAAGATCAAACCCTTTCTCTTCGACGAGGATCTCCGCAAGTTTGTAATCGATCAATGACTCTTTGACGACCCCTGTGGGGAGATTTTCTTTCTCCTTTAAAAAACCATCCAGGACCTTTCCCACCGTACTGTCGACCTTTACTCCCAGGGCATCGCCAAAATTGGAATTGGGGTCTGCATCCACGGCAAGGATAGGTTTTCTATTTTTACTAAGAAGGTAGCGGACAATCAGAGAAGCGATGGTTGTCTTTCCTGTTCCTCCTTTGCCCGAAACTGCAATTTTCATGATTTACCCCATCAGCCGAACCGCCTGAGTTTTTCTTTTTTGATCTCCGCCGCGCCCTTATTTGATTCCTGCAGCAATTTTGGCTGCTTTGACCGTATTCATCATCAACATCGTAATGGTCATGGGTCCCACCCCACCCGGAACAGGAGTGATAGCGCTTGCTTTTTCCTTAACCGCATCAAAATCGACATCTCCGCAAAGTTTTGCTTTTCCATCAGGTGTCATTCCGATTCTGTTGACGCCTACATCAATGACCACGGCACCTTCCTTAACCATGTCGGCAGTAATAGCTTTTGGTTTCCCCGCCGCTACGATTAAAATTTCAGCCCTTTTCGTATGAAAAGCCATATCACGAGTACCGGTATGGCAGATGGTGACAGTGGCATTGGCTCCCTTCTGTTTCTGGAGGAGGATGTTGGCAATCGGTTTACCAACGATGTTCGATCTTCCCACAACAACGACCTCCGCTCCGTCAATCTGGGTGCCTGATCGAATCAGCAACTGCTGGATTCCAGCAGGGGTGCAGGGCAGATAGTCAGCCTCACCGATCATCAGTTTACCGACATTAACGGGGTGAAATCCATCCACATCCTTTTTCGGATCGATGGCATAGAGGACTTTTGTTTCATTAATATGTTTCGGAAGTGGGAGTTGAACCAAAATCCCGTGAATTTTCAAATCCTTATTATATTTATCAATTAGGGCTAATAACTGATCTTCTGTGATATTCTCTGGTTGGTTGTCTTGAACCGAATAGAATCCTAAATCCTTCGAAGTTTTCTGTTTGGCTGTCACATAGCTGACCGATGCCGGGTTTTCACCAACCAGAATGGTGACCAACCCTGGAGTCACATTGTATTTCTCTTTTAGCTGAATGACTTCTTGCTTTAATTCTTCCCGAATTTGCTGCGCAATCTCATTGCCGTTGATCAGTTTTGCCGTCATCTTTCTCCCCCCTTCTATGAATTGCTTTCATGATATCTGTCGATGATCATAAAGATTTTTCTTTTTATGTTTAAAACGACATGAGAAGGATTGTTTCAATAGATTTATAATTATTATTTTTCAAATGCTTAGGGGAAGTACTTCCGTTAGGGTTTTATGCGTGGTGCATTAAGCCCTTCATTCCATTGCAGGAGGCTTGGAAAGGGATTCAGCTTCCATAGCCGTATGGAGGAGATTCTTCCCCTCATCTCTGTTTTTTTCTATATCGAACCAAAGATTTTTTCGAATCATTATCCTTACAATTTATTTATAACTGGTCATCCTCCATTTGGCAAAACGAAATCGCAACTTTTAAAAAAAGAAAAGGCACGGCATAGCCGTGCCTTTTCTTAAAGTTTAAAACAGTCCCTTGACCTTCCCAGTTTCAACATCTACATCCACCCTTCGGTAGGCTGGATCAGAGGCTGTGCCAGGCATCAGGCTAATTGTTCCTGCCATGGGACAGAGGAACTTTGCTCCTGAGAAGATTAAAATATCGCGGACAGGTAAGACCCATCCCTTGGGGACTCCTTTTCGGGTTGGATCATGGGAGAGGCTCAAATGGGTTTTTACCATCATGGTCGTATATTCATTATATTTTGGATCAGCTTCAAACCGTTTTGCTTTAGCTTCTGCCTCCGGAGTCCAGGAAACGCCATCCGCTCCATAAACTTCTTTAGCAATGATTTCTACCCGTTTCCGCAAAGGTGTTTCAAGAGGATAGAGGAATTTAAACTGCTGTTTTTCGTTGCAAGCATCCATAACGACATCGGCCAATTCCAGAGCACCATCACCCCCCTTAAGCCAGTGTTCTGAGGTTGCTACACGGGCTCCTGCCGCCTCGGCAGCTTTGCGAACGATCGCGATTTCATCTTTCGTATCCGTATGGAAGGCGTTGACACAGACCACTGGATTGATTCCTGCTTTCTTGATGACCCCAATGAGGTGAACCATGTTGGCACATCCTTTTTCAACAAGGCCCAGATTCTCTTTGGTATATTCTTCCGGGATCGGTCTTCCCGGAACAACGGTAGGGCCACCTCCATGCATTTTAAGAGCCCTGACCGTTGCGACGAGGACAGAAACATGGGGGGTTAATCCGCTGAGTCGGCATTTCACGTTCCAGAACTTCTCAAAACCGATATCCGCGGCAAAACCGCTCTCGGTCACATTGTAATCGAACATCTTCAAGGCAATGCGGTCCCCGATGATAGAAGACTGTCCAACAGCGATGTTAGCAAATGGTCCGGCGTGGACCAGGATCGGTTGAAATTCCACAGAGCTCATCAGAGTGGGATTAATCGTGTTTCGCATCCAGGCACACATCGCTCCTGCCACTTCAAGGTCAGAGGTAGTAATCGGATTCCCTTTTTTATCATAGGCGACCGTTATATTCCCTAATCTTTCCCGCAGGTCTTTCAGGTCTCTCACAATGGCAAGTATGGCCATTAACTCAGAGCTCACAGCAATCCCAAACTTAGATTGCATCATATAACCATCCATTTTACCACCGAGACCAATAATGATGTTGCGCAAAGACTGAGCGCAAAAATCAATTACCCATCCCATCTCTACATTGGTTGGATCGACATCAAGACGTCTGAGTCCTCTCTTGATGAGTTCTGCATCATCATAGTTTCTTTCGTGTTGCATTCTTGAGGTAAGGGCGACCATCGCGAGGTTGTGGGCGTTCATAATATCGTTAATATCTCCTGTGCAACCGAGAGAGAATTCTGTCATGGGAATAAGGAGAGCCTTTCCTCCTCCTGCAGCCGTTCCTTTAATGTTCATGGTCGGACCACCTGAAGGCTGACGTAAAACAGCCCCAACATTCTTTCCCCTTTTGCCAAGACCTTCAATCAATCCAAGGCTGGTTGTCGACTTTCCTTCTCCAAGGGGTGTTGGCGTAATAGCAGTTACCTCAATGTATTTTCCATCGGGTTTATCTTTTAACCGATTGATAATCTTCATAAAATCAAGTTTGCAAAGTTTCCCCATAGGGATGATTTCATCCTTCTGGAGTCCCAATCTATCACGCCATTCCTCAGGGGTTGGCATGTTCTCTTCTGCAATCTCAGCAATCTGCCAATCAGCAAGTTTTCTTGGATCTGCGTCAATATATTTCTGTGAAATGGTAAAAGGCATTTCTCATACTCCCCCTTTCATTAAAATTTTGATTTTAAAATTAAAATCTTCGATTTCGAAATTAAGAATGATAAATCCGGATTTAATCCCCCCTTTCGAATAAAAATCAATTTCTATTGCAAGGGAATAAAGTTATAAAGTTATTATGTGACAACAATCACAATGTCGTTTGGGATACTAAAATAATAGTGGTACTTTGTCAAGGAAAATTTTTATTGAAATTTGAAGGGTTATATATGTGGTAAAAGATTTTGATATTATTAAATAATTCCTTTTCCCAAATTTGTCTCTAAAAGGGTTTAACTATTAGGTTAAAGCTGATTTTTAGTATAATTTTTTTATTCAATTAAAATAAATTTTTTTATCACTCAACTAATTGAAATTGTTTAATATTTATAATTTTTACCGAATGGAAATTTTTTACGAGTAGTTTTTAATATAACCTCCATCTATTCTGTTTTAGTTTGTATTAATTATTTTCCATCGGTTAGAAATTTCCTCAAACTCCTTTTATCCATTTTAGAAAGCCCCAATTCCTTAATTCCACGTCCTTTCTTGAAATAATTGGTTCGATTAATGACAGAGGCCAGCTGTATGACAGCATCGTGGGTGGGTGTAGGAACTCCAATGAGATCTCCCAAAGTTGAAATTAGAACCATTCCGTATGGGACATCTTCTGTGATATAACGATCTTTTAGATGTTCAGGGCCCTTCATCTTAATTCCTGCGTAAATCCCATCCTTCCCAAAGGTGGCATCCATACTGGTGTTAAGAATCCGATAACGACACTCCTCTTCCGTTTCACCAAGGTTATAATTTTCAAAATCGAGGTTATCCCAGTGGTACAGTTGATATCCCAGGGCTTTACATATCGCAAGTCTTTCTTCATTAAGCGACTCGTAGGCTCTGGCGACAGAAGGGGTCATTCCTTCAGCATAGAGATAGAATTCTCCTTTTGCGTGTTCGATTCGGGTGGCGCTCAATAGGGTGGCTACTGGATGAACGATTGGATTCGGGTTATTGATGGCGGCTTCGAGAACGTCCTTTGCAGGTGTGATGATGGGATAATATTGTTTCAGTTTTGGAATGACCTCATCGGTCCGTTTTGAAGGAAAAACTCCTGTGGGAAGAATAACCGCATTGATAAACACTGCAACAAATCCAGGACCTTTAAGTCGAGCGCCGTAAGGGAGGGTGCAAGTTTCGGCAAAGACGATTTCTTTCTTTACCTTTTTCTGTTTAAAAATTTTGGCAAATTCAAGGCTTCCCCCTGACCCGGCCATCAGGGTAATAATTTGACCCTCCTCGACGAAAGGAGCACACGTTTCTGCCATTGCCTGGTGTCCGAAGGCTGGGGTGATGACTAAGATTACCTCTGCTCCTCGAATCGCCTGCTGAATATCCGTGGTGGCAAGGTTCAACTTGGCTGTCCCGTCAATTGAAACGCCTTCGATACGAATTTCTCTGGTTCGCAGAACTTTTTCAAAGTTTACAGCGAACTGAGGGAGCTCAAAGAAATTCACCTTATATCCATTCAAGGCGAGATTGGCGGCGACTGCATGTCCTCCGTTTCCTCCTCCCAAAATGGCGATCAAATCTTTTTCCATCCAGTGGTCCTCCATGCATGATTAGTAATTTCTTATCCCCCATTATATCATTTTTTATTAAAAGACAAGGGTTGAAATTCAATGGTATTGGATTTATGATTAGTTATCTTGTTGTTCACCGTATGACACTTTGGAAATTAATCTCTAAAAACGGACGAGGAAAAAAGATGAAACGAACAATCGTTCTCTTGGTATTATGGAGTCTATTTTGGGTTTGCCCCCTCCATGGGCAAGAGGGGGATATTAAGGACAAATCACAGGTGACTTTTCAAAAGGATGCTACAGGTTTTGTATTTCTTGGACAGGGTGTGGATTTAAAGGCTTATGATACAGTGGTCATTGGAGATTTCTCCATTGCTGGACTTCCTGACATCGGGCCCGGGAAATTAGAAGAATACAGAGATACTTACAGAGTCCAGCTTAGAACCAAATTGATGGCAGCGGGTATTTTTAAGGAAGTGACTGATGATCAGTCGAAGGCACAGGGTTCCAACACACTGGTGATCTGGGGAGATGTACTGGCCATGCATCCGGGTTCTGCTGCGGCGAGATTCTGGGTTGGGATGGGAGCTGGAAAGGCAGTCGTGGAGATTAAGACCTACGTCAGCACAGCAGATAATAAGAGGATACTTCTGGCCCATCATTTAAGACCTACCAGCGGAATGCGGGGAGGGTCGTTGGGGGCGAGAGAGGGATATGCCTATTTGAGTCAAGGAGTGGATCGCATCTCTACTTACTGTGTCGAATACATTAAAAGGGTTTATCAGACAGGAAGGTAACCAATCCAAAGAAGGGAGGAGATTTGAGCATGAGATTCAATCATATCAAGTTGGTGTTAACGGTTCTGGGTTTGGTTTTTGCGATGGGTCTTGTGGCTGATGCCCAGGAGTCCAATTTAAGAGATTATCAGGTCCTCGTCGTCAAAGATCTTGAGGTTCCTTCGGGATCTCCAGCTCCGGAGTCAGCAGGCATGCAGATGGCTGAAAAGGCGGTCTATCAATTGAAAAGATACTCAGAGAAATATAACCTCTTTGAAACGATTGTGAAGGAAGGGAGTAAGGGGGCCAAAGAGATTCCCTCCGGGAAAAAAGTCCTTATTCTACAGGGTGAGGTGAAAGAATATTCCAAAGCTACCGTGGGAAGAAGAATTGGACGGTCCTTTATTCCGGGCGGAGAATTTACCGGAACTGCTGCTTTTGCTGCCCGGTATCAGTTTGTTGACAGGGCTACCGGAAAAGTGGTTTATGAGACAGACCTGAGAACGACCTCGACGGGGTCAGAAGATACGGTGGAATATGCCATGGACCGCAATGGGGAAGCCCTCGCCAAAACCATACTGAAAGTGAAAGGGAAATAACCTCATCAAAACAAAAAAGCAGGGGCGCATTCAATCAGTTGCGCTCCTGCTTTGGGCCAATTCCTAACTTAACCGTCTTGTTATACCCCCTTATCAGTAATGAGAATAATTTTAATTATACGATAACCATTTCCATGAGGGATTGCATCAATTGTAACATCTGCGTTAGCTTTAATATCGGTTACCTTAAGGCGATTTCCCCTTTGATCCAGTACCTGGGTATCATTTGAGACATAACATTTCTTACCCTGAATTATCATGGATTGATGGTCCCAGGAAATCTCTTTAACGATTCCTGAGAAAAAAACAACATCCTTCCCCTCTTTTACCTGTCCCCATCCGGTGGATGTGAAAATGATGAGAATCCATATAGTGAGAGTTATGGTGGATATGATTTTTCTTTTTTTCATCTTCCTCTCCTTCATTGCTTAGTTGACAGGCAAAGGCTTCGTCAGGTTCCAATCACTAAGCATTTCTTAAAAGGTAAATTTTTCTTCTCTTTATCGGGCCTCCTTTCCTATTGAGGAGCAGTTCGCCAGTAAAGAACTCTAATACTTTTTCCGCCTAACTCGTCTGGGGAAAATACTCCCCCTCCCACTCCAATATATCCAACCACCTCACCTTTGACGATGGCAATAACAACCTGAGATGGAATGCCAGCCCCGATCACCATAGAACGGTCTGATTTATAGATCGTTGGAGGTTGATCTTCGATATCATTGGTAAGATCATAATTAAACATGGCCATCCCTGTCTTGTATTGTAAAGCGTAAACCCTGCCCGTTCCTTCTCCTAAAAAACAGATATCTCCTATGTTTTCATAGGAAGGGGTAAACGTGGTGAAATAGATTACTCCAGCGTAAATCAGAGGCGGAGCCAAACATTTCTCTCCGACATTTTCCAACGTAATAAACCAGCCGTTTCGTTCGTTCAATTGCTGGAATATCTGATTTTGTAATATAATTTCTTCACTCGTAGGATTGGGTTTCTGCAAGAGATCGCTGGTGACATCCACGAGATTCGATTCTGTCAAAGGTGTGGATGGGTTCGTATCTTTAATGGCATATAATCGATTTTGAGTCGGGAAACCAACCGTCCCGGTTTCCTGTTTTGGGTTCTCTCTATCTCCTGTCCCGATAAAAACCCATTGGAATCCAGATGCCGGTGAGACATCAGGAGGGTGGAACATTTTCCTTTTTTCCGCAGACGATGCATTGGCTCTGAAGATGACTTTTCCTGTCCAACTGGCTGTATGATTTAAATCCCCGATATCAAATCGCCAGAGCTGACCTCCCATGTCTCCGACATAGAGTCGGTCGATTTTACCATCCCCATTAATATCAAAGGCACCGATATCACTCGGAATCGCAAAGGTCATGCGAGAATCATTTGTCTTAGAGAACTGCCAGAGTATTGCACCAGTGAGCACATCAACGGCATAAATCGCATTACCCTGCTGATCCGAAGAGCCACAACTCTGGTTTGGATCATTGCATGTATCATATCCACCCGCGAAAAAAACGACAGCCCTTTTCCCGTCCCCATCGGCCACCAATTTAATCATAGGAGTCGACCAGGTTTGACCAAGTCTTCCGAATCCCGAGGTGATCTCATGACCCAATAAAGGAGATGAAGATCCAGGAGGAGCGATTTCCCACAAAAACGTTGGCGCGTTCGGGTTGGTGACATCAAGTGCAATATATCGATCGCCCCCCCTCCGGAGCCCAAAGATAATAATTGCTTTTGTGATGGTTCCACTTGAATTTTTTTCGATATAGGCTCTTGGCGAACCATCCGAAAAGATTTGGAGTGTAACATTGGTTTCAAAATCTTTTAACTTCGACAAGAGACTGGGCGGGATGAAAGCCCATAATTCTCTCCCTGTTGCATCGTCAAATGCATGAAACATCCCATCGTTTGATCCAGCGAAGATTACAGATTTATTTGCATAATGAATGATGAGGGGCCGAGAATGGATAAAAGCACCTAAAATCCAATCCACCTCCTGCTCTACCCCTAAGTTATTCGTATACGATCCTTTTCTTTTTTCATTCCTCACTCCATTATTATTCCAGTCGTAAGAATCGAAGCCATGGGCAAATTGAATGATACGCTCCCGCCACAATGCGTCATTGGATATCCCTAATAAAGAATAAGTGATGTTCGAGTTTGAAACTGTAAAAGCGTTTTCGGGTTCTGTGAGGAGTTTTTTGTTGGGCAATCCAACATAGGTGAAGATATTTCTTGGATCATTAATCAAGTCTCGATTCGCCAGCTGTTCCCCGACTCCTCCCTTTACCACCTCTCCTCCATCGCTGTCTGAACTCCAGTAGGAACGGGCGGTCCTTTCAATTTCATTGGTGGGAGTTATCGCGGCCTGGTTGTTGACATCGATGATATCTCCGATTTTAATATTTCCGCTCGGGGTGTCCGCAATCCCAAATTTCTTTATATTCCCAAGCCATAAACTTTTCAGAGTGGGTTTAAACATGGCTAAATACATTCGATTCATGGAGCTGAAGCTCTCCATCTGACTGATCGGGACCACTGGCGCTACGTAGGAGGTGGATTCTGCGAGTAGATTCAGAATGTAGTCCCTGATGTCCAATAGAGTCTGTTCGAGCTGGGCAGGGGAATCAGCAAAATAGGCATATCCTGAAATAGGCTGACTGCCGGGGTCCAGTGTATGGTTAGAACAACTGCTCATTCCCGCTGGGTAGAGCTGGCCAGCAGGAATGAGATAAGTACCTATAATGGAGTCAGGAACACCCGGATTGTTCGTCCCTCCATAGTAAGCCGCCCAATTCAGGGTATTTTGAAGGGCAAGGGGTAAAGGAGATCCAAATCCAACAACAAAGACGTGGTATCCTGCATTGGAGAGAGCCCTCGCTGCGGCGATTGTTTCCCTCCTCCTTCTATATTGATCTGATTGGGCTTCTGAGCCAGTTCCATTACAGGCGAGGGTATCTTCTCCGTCAGAGATCAAGATGACAAACTTTTTTCGGCAGGCTTTTGCATCATCTCCATTCTTATGAGTATCTAAATAGAGTTTGGCTTCCTTCAACGAATAAGCCAGATGGGTTCCTCCTGACGCTCCTGCACTGTTGATGGTATTCCAGATGGTTTCATAAGGCGTATATATAGGGTTAATCAACCGGTTGCATCCCAGATTATAATTGGTTCCTGTGTCGCTGCCGCAATCGTAAAACCTCATATATCCCATTCTCATATTCAGCTCATCGTAATCGATGTTTTCAACCTGTCCATTATTGTTGGCATCCAGGATGCTTTTAATCGCTCTTTTGGCAATCTCGACTCGACTGCAATCCGTGGTATAGGCTATTTCACCGACGGTTCGTGAAGATCTATAAAAAGGTCCTGAACAGGTCGCATCACCCCATTTGGGAACAGTACCGTAAGGATCAATGGTACACTGCTTGGTGTGTCCTGTCCCGGAGGTTGGATAATAAGGGACATCGCTTCCGCAACTATAGGAGGAGGAAATATACATATGCTGTCCAGCAGGGGTCCAGCGCATACTGCCTGAGAGGTCAAGGACAAAGAGAATATCAGGTGGAACTTGCTGAATCGTCTGGTCAAGAACATAAATATCGGTATCCGCTCCTAACGCGGCAGAGAAGGGAACGCATACCATCAATAGCATGAATAATCCTATCCTTCGTTTCATTTCCAAACCCTCCATTAGTTAACGACCACCTCGGTGACCGAGTCAGCGGACACTAACACCCTGTAAACGTTTAATTCAACGGTACAGGTAGATCGAGTCGCAGCTCCTGTTTGATCATTGCCTGTAGAGATGACCCAGAAGTAAGCATAATCTCTTCCAAAGGATTCACCTTCAGGCGGTCCCATTTTCAATGGATCGTATTCAATCCTTGCAATGACATTGGTGGGGTTTAAATTTGCTGGATCTGTAAAAGGATCATAATCGGAGCGACCAGGGACAAAGTTCTGGTATCGGGTGGTCAGAACATTTGCCCCGCTTTCCGCATTATAGAAAGCATCGGTCGATCTTCTCTTTTCACCGGAGAGCATGATCTCAAACGTTGAGGTGAAGGTTGCAGCCAAGCCAATCAACGTTAATACGGTCATGATGACCAGGGCAATGACCAGCGCCATTCCCGATTCATTTTTTAAAAGAATATCTTTTTTCATCCCTCCCATCCTTTCCTTAAAATTTTCTTAATGAGAGATTTCTTAAGGCGACTATCGTATTTAACGTTCTTGGAGAGATAGTTGTAAAACGATCATCTTGAGGATTGATCTGCTCAGGTCGTGTGGTTAAACTCACCCGCACGGCGATGACTTTATCCTGATTGTTATTGATAGTGCCGCAATCCACCCAATCATCGACCACTCCGTCCTGAGTGTGTTCAAAGCCGATTCTTCCATCGCGACCACAGGTTAACTCTAAACCCACTACATTTTCTAAAATGACTTCAGCAGGTTGAGCCACACCATTGATGCTGAGTTGTCTCTCTAAATTTGAACCATTCAGGGCATAACGGATGGCGTGGATTTCAGAGATCATTGGTGGACCCTGAACGTAATTTTCATACCAGACGGTGATGGAATTGCTAGATAGAAGATAGGGAGGATTCGGTTTAAAATCTGTGATCTGGAAAGGTGACGTTGAATTGTCAAAATCAAATCCAGCCATACGAATATCTCGGACCATCATCTCCGTAGCGGTTCGAATATTCTGCTGAATCTCCACCACCTGATCCTGAACCACATAGGCCTTGCTCTGGGCGATAAAGACCCGGTAGATAGCTGCGATAACAAAAGCACAGATCACCAATCCAATCAATAATTCAATCAGTGTGATTCCTTTTCTCTGAAATAATAACTTCTTCATTTTCATCGTTTCTCTCTTTATGATCTATTATCGTGTGATGACGGATAAAAAGGTGATGGAGTGGGGTGCTCCATCGTTCCAGTTCACGGTTACAGTCACTCTTTTTTCATTGTCATTAGGCGGAGCCGGACTGTTTGGTCCTAAAACTACTGTCCATGTACGGGTATAATTAATACCGGTGGAACCTTGAATAGGGTTTGGGTCATTTCCGCTTACAATATTATCCCAATCAGTTACTCTCAGTTCTTCCATCCTGTCCTGAGCAAAGGTTGCTGCCTCGGTCAGATTTCCCCCAAAAGCGTTGTTTTTCGTTGTTGTTGTCATTAAACTGGCAAGAGCAAGCAGGGAAATTGCTAAAATAACCAGTGACACAAGAACTTCCACAAGTGTAAAACCATTTGAATTTAAAGAGTTTTTCACTTTTATTCCTCCTCTGTTTTGATAAAGTTTGCAAAAGATATACCAAGTAATTTCCCCAAGAAGGTATAATTAAAAATAAACTTTAGTTTTAATTAGTTGAGGGTTAGAAGGCTTGGGGGTTTAAAAATTGTAAATCAGGAGAAAGACATTTTTTGGAAAAGAGTTTTAGAAAAAAATTCAATTCCTCAAGACAAAAAGTCAGGTTCTGACTGATTGTTTAAACCGTCCTTTCTTGATTCGTTCAATCTGTTCATGATAAGTTCGGATAATGTCTTTTCGGCTCAGCATAGAAATAATTTTTTGAGGATCCTCCTTACTCACCACAGGCAATTCCCGAATTTCAGCTTCTGTCATTTTTTTCAGGGCGGCATTGAGATTATCCTCCAGCGTTACGGTCAATACCTCCTCGACAGCAATATCTTTTACAATCACCAGTTTATGAAGTTCTTTTTCGTACATGCCCCCCGAATATCGGTTAATGAAAGGATTCCCTTCAAACGACCAATTTTATCCACTACAGGAAAATTGTTCTGGTTCGAGTGAACAAACAATTGGAGAATTTCCTCAAGCTGCATACCTTCTGGAACAACCTCGAGTTTCCTATCCGGAGGGAGGGCCTCTTTGACAGAGATATGGTCCAGAATATCAACAACAAAATCACCAACATGTGCTGGGGAATCGATTCGGGTGGAAACCTGCTTTTCATAGAGTGAAGTCTCTCCCAATAAAAGATAAGAGACGGTCGAAACGATCATGATCGGGACAATCAGGCTATAGCCACCTGTCATCTCAGCAACCATAATTAATGAGGCGATAGGAACTTTGGCGACCCCGGCGAAAAAACCTCCCATGCCAACTAAAACAAAACCACTTGGATTCAATAATAGCTCAGTTTCGGGGTCAGGCATAACTAATTAACTATTTTAAGATAGATGGATTGATGTTTCCTATGTCTTCTATGATCCTTCTACTGGCAATCCCTACCAGGATGTCAAAAGGTCTTTTAAGTCAGCATTGAAGAAAGCCAAGATAAGTGATTTCCACTTCCATGATCTCAGGCATACCTTTGCATCTCACCTTGTAATGGCA
>CALLAL010000016.1 GCA_938002255.1 uncultured bacterium | reverse complement strand
CCCAAATCCCGATATAGAAAAAATGGACATAACAGCCCTTGAGAATTTAGAGAGATTTTTTAAACCAGGAATCCCCGATTCTTCAAGTTATCTCCCTATCCGGTATCAGGAAAGAAAGCCCCCGATGGGGCTTGGCTATTCGTCAGTTTTTACGCAAACTACTTCCTTGGCTTTGTTTTCCGTCCGCTCTTGTCCGCTGGATTCGTCTCCTTTTTCACCCGTCTGGACATAAACTCAATTCAAATGATTTTTTCCTGATCCCCCGAAATAGTTCCAGTTTTTCCAGATCGATCATCAACTTTAAAACCATCTCTCCAGCGTGCTTCACAATCCGACCAGCCACCTCCACCATCTTCCAACGAAACGTAGCAATAGTGTGTCTCGCCCATGACTCTGGACACGAAAGTCGTTTGAATCCAATGAAAAGATTATAAGCAAGGACTCCGATTCGAAAAAACACAGCATTGGCATAGCTCTGCCCACAAGGCATCCGCTCCATTCCAAACCCAATCTTGAGTTCTTTATTGAAGTTCTCGGACTGTCCCCTCTGATTATGCCACCTAAGAACCTCCTCCGTATTCTTCTCCTCCCCCAACCAATTCGTCGCCACAGCGTGATAAAAATACTGTTCCCCTTTCTCAAAGAGTTCCCTCTGCCTCCGAATCTCTCGCTTTACCACCAAACGAAAAGCCTTCTTCGTCCCGTTCATGCAATGAACTGTCTCCGCTAACTCATAACCACATCCCCGCACCGGCTCCTTCCAATCCCCCCTCGGAATCAAAGCAATGGCCAATTTCACCGCCTTGTCCTGATCCGCCGTGATCCCATACCTCACCCCATCCTCCTCTAACTGATTGAAAAGATCCGCCTGATACGAAGCACTGTCCGAACGATAATATCCAATCCTCTTGCCCTCAGGCATTCGTCTCTTACACTCAAGATAAAATTCCTTCTGCCCATAGGCAGGGGCTACATTGCCCTCCCGAAATTCATCATAAAGACAAACCGCCGTCTCATATAAAAATCCAACCATCGGCATGTAACCCTTGTTCCCATGGTAAGTAAAGAAAGCATCAGACTTCTCCCCAATAATCTCTGTAGCATCAGCATCTAAAGTGTATTGCTCTATCCCATCCCTTTTCAAAATCCTCTCGTTAATCTTGTCTCTGACCCGATCCAACCCCTTTAATCCAAACTGCCCTGTCTTGGGATCTCCCATCCTCCTTAGCCAATCTCCCACCGTATCTGGCTCTGGAATCTCCCCTCGACCAATCAGCTTCATTAAGCCTCCCTCATTCTTTAGCTCTCTTAAATCCTCCAGGCTTCTCCCACCCCCTTGCAACACCAACACCACTGCATCCACCACCTCCGAAGGCTCGAATCCCCGATTGCTCCCAGGACCCGGAAGATATCGATCCGTCAGCTCTCTCAGCCCAATTCCGTGATTGAATTCTGCCATCAAGGCCAGACCCCCATGGGCCGTTAGTCTCTCCTTCGTCATTTCTATCTTGAATGGGAAGATGGTTTGCTGTATCATGACTATCAACCTCCTTTTGGTCTTTTGGTTTCACCTTACAGGTGATATTCTATATCACCGAAACCTCTTGACCAAAAGGATTTTTTTATTCCTTTGAGTTCCTATCTCTTTTTTAGGGATTAAGGGTTTTAGATTACTAAGAAACCTTTAAATTTCCCGTGACAAAATGCGGCAGTTTGAGCCTTCTTTTACAGATTTTATCCAAAAATATCTGTGTTATTTCAGTGAGTTACAGATAAAAATTTCTATGGCACTGGAATTGCTAAATATTCCAGAAAAAGAAACCTATTTTTGGATTAACAATATGACCTTATTGGAGAAATACTGACGGGAATCAAATATGAAGCTTAAAAATTCATCTCCTATTGCCAGAAGAGTGGAAGGTTTTGCCCTCAATCTGTTACACCTGATTCGGGGGGTTCGTGTCTATCCAACGAAACACCCCACCATGATTGAAGTAGCGAAAAAAGTTCTACAGTCTGCACCACTGGATTTCCCAGGAGCATTGACAATCGGTGTAACTTCGAAAGAATTGATCGTCTCAGGGGAATTCATCACAGGGAAAGCCAGCGACCTGGCATCCATCCTCCATGAAAAGAAGATTCTTCAATTGGTCTGGCAAAAAGAGGTTTCTCTCGACGATGTCTGGGCTTTTGCTCGGGCAGTGTCCACTCCAAAACTTGAAGGGGAGGCATTGAGAGAAAAACTCCGCAGCGAAGTCCTGACAATTGATATCACCACTTTAAACCTTAACGAGATTCACCGCAGGGCATTGGATACTCTTCAGGATTCCGAGGAAACGCCTGAAGAGAGGCGACGCCGAGCCTGGCTTTTCCTGATAAGCCAGGAAGCGCCAGTTGAGCAGTTAGCCTCTGCTCTTGCTACTCAGGAATTTTGGGATTCGGCTAAAGCGGAATGGACAAGATCAGGACTCGGCGATTCAGAAGGGTTTACCGAGTTTCTGCTCAAGCTGGGCGAACGCCTCGAAGAGGCTCTGGCCCTTCTCCCCTCTGCACAACGTGAAGAAATTCTGAATTACCTTTCCCAGATGGGAAAGTGTCTTGCCATCAAAGACCTGGTTCGGATTGTGGGACGGGAAGGACAGGAATCGAAAAGGCTGGGACTCGGGAAGTCGTCCTTATTGAGGGATATTGATATTGAACGATTCGTTGACCTCCTTGCAGGCCTTGCAGCTATGGGAGAACAGGGTACACAAAAATTTATTGAGGTTTATCGACGGTTCACTCCAGTTGCCCAACCTCATGAAATCCTATCGCTAGTTCGATCGAGGATGGCACAGTCTGAGGAAAGCGGCTTTCCTGTAGACGTCTGGAAAACCGTAGAAACCTTGATTCTAAACCTGAGTGATAACCCATTCATGGACTCGGAGTATTCTGACTCACTCGGATTTTTAATGGAGTCTTCAAGGGTATTATCCTCAGACGAGGCAACGGACTCTATTCTGGAATCACCCGAACAATTTTTAGACCACCTGTTTTTGGCGATGGGGGTCGAAGAAGAGGAATCCTTTCAACAAAAAATACTCGATCGCATCAAGTTTCGTGCAGAACAGTTAGGGCCATTCGGTGTTCTCAGTTTTATTGCCATGGTTGATCGAACCTTTCCAAGGCTTCTCGACGCAAACCCTTATCTCGTCCGATCCCTATTTGAAAAATGCCTATCATCCATTGGAAAAGCAACGTTCCATGAGCGACAGATGCTTATTCATTTTGCAGTAAACCACGAAAAATGCCTTCTTGATACTGCTCTTAAGGCACTGAGCGAAGAAAAAAACATCTCTACCCGCTATTTTCTTGTGAACCTTTTGTCCTGTTTCTCTTTTGCCGCAACACCCATATTTGTGTCCAAATCAAGATTAGGGCCCTGGTATGTGACTCGAAATCTGGCAATTGTTCTTGGGCAACAGGGTTTTCCCCAGGTACTCCCTCACCTCCGTTCTCTGACTCAACATCCCCATCCTAAAGTTAAAAAAGAAGCCATGAAGGCACTTAAGAGGGCTGAATCCATAACCTATAACCTTACATTGGCACAGGAGCAGGGATCTTTGCCCATGACTCTCTCAGGCTCCTAAAATCGAATTAAAAGGATATGGCACAAGACGTTCTTAACTACTTTCTCAATAACCTTGGCGGTCTCTTCAGAATGCGCCGAATCTACCCGGAGGGAAGCAAGCAGGTTCTTCAATCCGCCAAACAGGCTCATCAGAGACTATCTGAATGGGGACGGTCGGTGAGAATTACTCTCCTCGGACAAGATCTCATTATCGAGGACCGGAGGATCGATCCTATCCCTTTTTCTTTCCAAGCTTTTTTTCAGTCCCTCCAACAGCTCGGATTTGAAAGCATTCATATTGAGGCGGATGCAGAGGCTGAGGATTTGGTTGACTGGATTGAACATATCGTCTCAAAAAACCGGACACCCTATCAAAGTCATAAAATCGTCGCTGGTTCAATGAACCTCCAGCAGCGAACTTCTCCTCAATCCCTTCTGACCCGTTCCATTATGGGATATCTGGGATTCCTGGCTGAAGCCCAGGGAATTCTGACGGATCTTGAAGCCAGAAAACCTGAGGGCATTGTTCGAGCACGAGAGGTCGTCTGCACCATTGTCTCTCGATTAGCCATCGGCCGGGAATTGTTCGAGCCTATTCGAGAGCTTAAAAATTTTGATGATTATACCTATACGCATGCCCTCAATGTCTGTATCCTTTCATCAGCCCTCGCACGGGCCCTTCGCTTTTCTGAAGAGATGGTCAATACCATTGCCATGGCTGGCCTTTGCCATGACCTTGGAAAAAAGGAAGTCCCTAAGGAGATTTTGCACCAGAAAAAAGCTCTTCAGCCAGAGGAATGGCAATTCATGGAAAAACATCCTTTTTGGGGTGCCAAATTACTTCTCGAAATACCTAATGTTGAAACTAATTATCCCCTTCTTCCGGTAGTCGCTTACCAGCATCATATGGGTTACAATCAATCAGGTTATCCCAAGATTCAGCATCGTTTGCCTTATTATCCCCTTCATTTTGCAAGCCAGCTGGTAGCCATCTCCGATGTCTATGATGCCCTTCGGACCGTCCGCCCTTACCGACCGGCATTATCTGTCGCGAAAGCTGCTACCATCCTGATCAGAGACGCCCTGGCAGAAAAACTCAACAAAGAATACGTATCCGCTTTTCTCTTACTTCTGAATATACTTTCCCCTGGTCGTAAAGTAGTCCTATCAGACGGAACGAAAGGAATAATTGTTGAAACTCACACAGGCCGTCCCTTGTGCCCAATGATCGGAGATGATCAGGGTAGGATTTTCGATCTCTCCGAACCTTCTGCTCCCACCATCTATGAGATTGAGGAAGATCCAATTCCTGATAGCCCGCAATTACAGGCCGTAGCCTCTTAAACCCCAAAAGCAAGATCTGTAAACATTGATGATGCCTATTCTGATGATGTTTATTCTTTGAAGGCGGTCATGGGTTCGAGGATGTGGTCGCCTTTTTCAAAGCGCTCAAGCGAAAGCGAAGAGATATCAATGGTGCTTGCTCTTCCGTCAACAATCAGTTCTGAAATCACCTTCCCCACTGCAGGGCTGTGCTGAAATCCGTGTCCGCTAAACCCATTGGCCAGGATAAATCCTTCCACGCCAGGAACCTTTCCCAGGATGGCGTGGTGGTCCGGAGAAATTTCATAAAGCCCTGCCCATCCTCTTGCAATGCGAGCCTTTTCTAAGGCTGGTATCCGATAAATCGCATTCTTCGAAGCCTCCAGCATGGCCCCATAGTCTGTGTTTGTGTTGAAACTCGGTTCCTGATCCAGGGGACCAGAAATCAGGAATCCATCCACTTCCTGCCGAAAATACCATCCTCTCTGGAAATCGATGGTGAGTGGGATCGTAAGATCCGTAAGATGGAAAGGAGCCGTCACAAAAACCTGACGCCTGAGGGGTTTGACCGGAATATCGAGCTTTGCCATCTTTCCAATGAGTGAGGCATAGGGGCCGCTGGCATTGACGACCACCGGGGTAGAAATTTCTCCACCATTTGTCCTAACCCCGGTTATTCTTTCTTGATCGGTTAAGATATCTTTAACCTCAACTCCCTCATAGATTTTCACCCCCACCCTTTTTGCATCCCGGGCAAATCCGGAGAGAACTTCGCTCGGACCGACATATCCATCCAGGGAGCAAAATGTTCCCCCTAAAACATCGTCAACTTTCAGATAGGGACAACGCTTTGTGATCTCCTCTGGGTCCAGCCATTCCACAGGAATGCCAAATTTCTTTTGAAGAGCGATATTCTGCTTAAAGATTTTCACATCCAGATCGGTTGTTGCCAGAAAGAGATAACCGATCTTCCTGAATTCAGGATCGATCCCGAACTCCTCTTTAAAATGATCGAAGGTCTTTATTGATTCAAGTGAAAAAAGGATATTGATCTCTGTTGAAAATTGAGTCCTTATCCCGCCGACACACCGACCGGTCGATCCTTCTCCCAACTGTCCTTTTTCGAGCAGAACAATCTTTCCTGCCCTCTTTTTTCCTAAATGATAGGCAATGCTCAAGCCGATAACGCCACCACCAATGATCACAACATCTGCAACCTTTTCCAATTTAGGACCTCACTTTAAACTCGAATGGATATGATGAGGGTAGCCTTTTGAGGAATTTATCGAGTTTTTTTCTTTAATATTTTGAGCAGAAAGATCATCTCTTCATTTTTCATCCATAAGGAGCAGAATAAATAGATGGATAGGCCCAGAAAAATCGCCACTCCAAGAACCAATGCCTTTTCAAGAGTCTCCCCCGTGCTTGACCAATTTCTTACAGAACAAATCAGGTAGGCTACGATCCCCATAGGGAGACTGCAAAGCAGGCTTCGGAAAAGTGTCCTCGCATTCTTACCCATCTCGACCTTCCCTAATCTCAGATTCAGCTTTTGGCTGAGAAGAAACAAATTCAAGATAGAGGAAAGGCTTGTTGCTAAGGCCAGGCCGGCATGTTTTAAAGGGGTGAAGAGGATGAAAAGGGTATTGAGAAGGGCATTCGCGATGAGACAGACAATGGCAATTTTAAGAGGTGTCCAGGTGTCCTGAAGGGCATAAAAAGCGGGGACCATTGTCCTTACCCCTGCGATAGCCCAAAGACCTACCGTATAACAGAACAGGGCTCTTGCAGTCATTAAAGTGGCAGTATGGTCGAAGAGGCCTCTTTGAAAAAGAAGGTTGATGATGGGAGTTTTTAAAGCAATCAACCCCACCATGGCAGGGATGCTGATGAAAGCGGTGAGACGAAAGCTGAAAAAAAGAGTCTTCTTAAATTCTTCCCTCTTGTTCTGGGATGCCAATGCGGAAAGACTCGGCAGGGAAGCCATGCCGATGGCGATCGCAAAAATTCCAAGTGGGAATTCTAACAATCGATCTGCGAAGAATAGATAGGAAACACTTCCCAGCGGAAGAAATGAGGCGAAGATGGTATCAACGAAGACATTCAGTTGATAAACCGCTGTTCCAATCAACCCCGGAATCATCAAACCCCCTATCTTTAATATGGCAGGATGCCTAAACCGAAAATTAAATTGAAAACGAATCCCCTTCTGCCACAAAAAGGGAATTTGGAAAAGCAGTTGAATGACGCCTCCAGCAAGGACACCCATGGCGAGGGTCATCACCGGTTTTTGAAACGAATGATAAAAGAATAAAACAGAGAGGATAATGGAGATATTGAGAAAGATGGGGGCAATGGCTGGAGCAAAAAAGTGCCTGTGGGAATTGAGAATTCCCATGGAGAGGGCAAAAAGCCCCATAAAAAAGAGGTAGGGGAAGATCATCTGATTGAGCGTAACAGTGAGTTGAAACTTTTCAGGTACCTTAACAAATCCCGGGGCGATCATCTGGATAATGACAGGGGAAAAGAGGATCCCGAAAAGGGTAATCCCTAACAAAATCAATCCAATCAACGTAAAAGCAATATGGACTACTTCTCTTGCTTCTTCCTCGGAACGATGGTGAAGGTATTCAGTGTAAACGGGAATGAAAGAGATGGTCATGGATCCCTCGCCCACCAACCGTCTCCAGAGATTGGGGATTCGAAAGGCTACAAAAAACGCATCCGCCGCCATCCCGGCGCCAAAGAAATGGGCGATCACCATATCCCTCAAAAATCCGAGGATTCGGCTGGATAGAGTTCCCAGGCCAATGGTTGAAGCAGCTTGAGTGATCTTTCTATCTTCGGTCATCATATGAAATGGGATGTTAAAAGATTTAATGCGTCTGTATTAAAGGGTAGCGAATTTCACAAATACAGGATGATTCGCGATGTTCGCATTTAACACACTTGACACACGCTATCTTAAAATGTTAAAAAAATCAATGCTTTTTCTGTGTTAAGAGGAATAGAAAAAAGAAAGGAGATTTCGTCTTGGCCACTCATCAGTCAGCAATTAAAAGAGCAAAACAGAATGAAAAAAGGAGGGCCCAGAACCGCCATTTTGAATCTATGGTCAAGAGTTCGGTCAAAAAGGTAAGGGAAGCCATCCAGAAAAAGGATGTAGAAGCCGCCAAGAAAGCCCTGCTCAAAACAATCCCCCTCATTCAAAAAGGATGTTCTAAAGGGGTTTTCCATAAAAACACCTCTGCGAGAAAGATTTCAAGGTTAACCCGGGCAGTCAATGCTTTATCTTCGTAAATATCAATGCCACCAACTCACCCTTCATGGGGACGGCAGAGATCGATCACCAATTTTTCCATCAAAAGATTTTTAGGGCCCCTTCCTTTTTTAATGGCCAAATCGGTTTGGTGACATTTTAAAATCCCCTCACGCAAAGAAGGGTTCGAAAAATTTCTACTCTGTTCCATTAACTTCTTCACATGCCATGCCTGCATCCGGAGTGCTTTGGCCATCTCATCGAGATTTTCACGGCTGGCCGCCAACTCTTTCACTCTCCAGATGTTCCAGTAGTGTCTGGACATCATCCCCACAAGGAGCGGAACAGGATCATCCTTTCTTTGTGTGACGGGTTCTTCTTTTCTGAAAGGGAGAACCTTCGATTCTAAAGCTTTTCCCAAAATGGTAAGGGCTTTTTTGAGGTTTTGCTGGCCAATGGCATCTGTTAGGTCAAAGACTGTGTTGATCCTGATTTCCGAGGTCATCTCCTCAACATCAGAAAGTTCGATGTTCGTTCTGTCTCCCACGGCTAAGTAAATCTTCTCCAACGCATTATCCAGGTCCTGAAGATGATCTCCCAACACCTCGAGAAGGTAATGGATTGCCTCTGCAGAGAGGCGTTTCCCTTTCTCCTCCATTCTTTGCTTGACCCATATATTCAGGGCCTTCCCCTTCAGACGAGGATACTCAATCACCTTCCCCACCTGTTCGATCTCCTTCTGATGTTTTTTCCATGGCCCAAGGGATGGACCACATAGAACCAAACAGGTGCTCGGAGAGGGTCTCTGGAGATAGGATAGCAAAACCTTAACATTCTCTTCATCGAACTGATCGGCCTGCCGGACGAGGACAAATCGATAAGAAGAAAACATGGGAAGTGTCTCAGCTGTCCGGAGGATCTCCTGGCCGTTATGTTCCTCACCGTTGAAGAGATGAAAATTAAATCCCCTTTCTTTAGGAGACAGGGTTTGGTTCAATAATTTTCGAATCTCTTCTTCAATCAGATAATCCTCAGGGCCATAAAGGAAATAAATGGGGCAGATATCGGATCGAATTTTCAATCCAGGTTCATTGGAAACCATTCTTTTTCTGACTTCCTTCGTAGAGATCATATTCCAAAAGCCTGCATTCGATATTAGCATTATAAAACAGGATCCTTCTCGTCGTCCTCAATCCCACTCGCTTGGCAAGGTCGAGATTTCCGGTGAAGATATATCCACGGTATCCCTGGCACCGTTTTTTAAAAAAATCGCCTATCCCTTTATAAACCTCTCTCAAGGCTTCCTTTTCACCCAGCCGTTCCCCGTATTCTGGATTGATCACCACCACGCCACCGCCATTGGGAACAGGTGTAGCTTCATAAGGACAGATCCCGAATTCAATCCACCGTTCCACTCCTGCGGTCTGGGCATTCCTTCGTGCACCCTCGACAGCTTCTGCGCTGATATCGGTAGCAATAATCTTTCCATCCATCCAGTCCCTTGCCGTTGCTCTTGCTTTCCGCCTTATCTCTCTCCAGGAAGACTCATCAAACCCCTTCAGATGCATAAACCCGTAATTACTCCTCAGCAAACCTGGAGGCCTGCCCAATCCAATCAAGGCTGCCTCAATGGCAAGGGTTCCGCTTCCGCACATCGGGTTGATGAAGTGATCACTCCCCTTCCAACCTGTCGCAAGAATCACCCCGGCTGCCAATGTCTCTTGCATAGGGGCCTTCAAGGGAATTTTACGATATCCCCGTTTGGAAAGCGGTTGACCGGAGGTATCAACAAAAATGGAAGCCATATCATCCTTCCAGAAAAGGTGAATCACTGTGCGATCTCTTTCCGAGCCCGAATCTGGCCGTCTGCCCCTGATGCTCCGAATGCGGTCCACAATGGCATCTTTGCATTTCACATTGGGAAAACGTGTATCCTTGATTGCAGGATGATCAACCGTCGAGGTCACACAAAAATAACCTTCTTCAGGAATTAGCTCTTCCCATTTTAATTCATGTACGGTTCGATAGAGTTCGTCTGGCGTTTTTGCTTTAAACCGTTCCAGGAAAAAAAGAATCCGATGCCCAGTGCGGATAAAGAGATTCAGGCGCATGGCATCCTCCATGGTTCCCTCCGTCTCAACGCTGGCCGTCCCTTCCGAGTGGATTGGAAACTCAAGGAACCGAAGCTCATCCTTTAAAAAAGGAACGATTCCCTTGGCACAGGTAATGACAATTCGGCTCTTTCTACCCCAAAGATTCATAAATTTCCTCAACGCTTGGCATTGACTCTATCAATTTTTGCATTCTATCCGCGAACCGTTTAAAATTCAATAGGTACTTTAGTTTAAAAATATGGAACGATGGCAAAAGGTCCTTTCCGAAAGCATCTCCTCTCTCGATGAGCTTGCCCTTTTTTTCCCAATCGACAAGGATTTACTTCTTCCTGTTGTCCGTCGATACCCTTTTAGGATCACCCGTTCCTACTTCAGCCTCATCCTTGAGCAAGGTGATCCGATTTGGCGACAATGCGTCCCCGACCCATCTGAACTCGATCAGGATCATCTCTCCATCGATCCACTCAACGAAAATGGATGCTCGCCCGTGCCTGGACTGATCCATCGTTACCCTGACCGTGTTGTCCTGTTGGCATCCTCCGTCTGCTCGACCCAATGCCGGTTCTGTATGCGGAAAAACAGGATGGGAGGAGAAGGGAACGCTTGGTCCTTTGGCGAACCGGCTATGGAGTATATCGAACAGAGACCTTCCCTCCGTGAAGTGATCCTTTCAGGTGGAGATCCTCTGCTGTTAACGGACGATGAACTGGAAAAAATGCTCATCAGGCTCCGTAACATTCCTCATCTGGAGATTATTCGAATTCACACACGCACCCCAGTCACGCTGCCAGAACGAATTACGACTCAACTCTGTCGAATGCTAAAGGAACATCACCCGCTCTATGTGAATACTCAATTTAATCATCCAAGAGAAATCACCCCTTCTTCGGTAAAAGCTTGCCTGCGGCTCATAAGCGCTGGTATCCCGCTGGGAAACCAGACCGTATTGCTAAAGGGGGTCAATGATACTCCAGAGGTGATGAAAGAGTTAATGCAGAAGCTCCTGGTCATTCGGGTACGGCCATACTATCTCCATCAAATGGACATGGTCAAGGGAGCAGGCCATTTTCGGACTTCGATTCAGAAAGGATTGGAGATCATGACTTACTTAAGAGGCCACATTTCAGGAATGGCAATTCCTACCTATGTCATCGACTTGCCCGGAGGCAAAGGAAAGGTACCCCTCTTCCCGGATCAGGTAAAGAGGAATGGAAATATGTTCTATTTGAGGAATGATCTGGGTGAGATCGTCGAATATCCAGATCTCGAGGAATAAGGGGTTAAAGTTCTTCAGGAGTAAAGGCCACCACTTCATCAATCGTTTCGGCATTTAAAAGGACCATCACCAGACGATCGACACCCACAGCGATTCCTGCAGAAGGAGGCATGGCCTCAAGTTCATTTAAAAAATTTTCTGGCATCGGATAGACCTGCCGGCCCAAAGATTGCCGAATCTCAAGCTCTGAGTTGAAGACCTTTCGTTGTTCTTCCGGATCGATCAATTCAGAGAAGGCATTGGCAATTTCAAGCCCTCCGATATAGAGCTCAAAGCGTTCGGCTACAGAAGGGTTTTCCTTTTTCAACCGGGCTAAGGATCTGCGTTCCGCGGGATAATCGTAAAGGAGGGTTGGTTTCTCCATCCCAAGTTTTGGCTCAATATCCCGAACCATCACCTCATCAAAAATATCTTGATCCATTGCCTCTCTGGTCGTAACCGCTGTATAACGCCTGAAGGCCTCGTCAACGGTTATTCTCTCCCAGGGTGAAGTAAGGTGAATCGCTCTGCCACGATAGACCAAGGTTTCTCCAAGCCCGATTTCAGTTGCCAGGAATCGAATCAGAGACTCACAGTCTTCCATCAGATTCAGATAATCTCCACCCGTCCGGTACCATTCTAAAAGGGTAAACTCGGGAAGATGCCGGTCTCCTCGCTCACCCCTTCTCCAGCAGTGACAGATCTGAAAAATTTTTTCATATCCTGCCACTAACAATCGTTTCATGCAGAGCTCTGGAGAGGGATGGAGAAACCATGGGTCTGAGGGTACAGGATCAATATGAGATTCTGGGATCAGAACAGGAATGCGATAAGGAGTTTCAACCTCCAAATACTCTCTCTCATGAAAGAAATCTCTGATCTTCTGGATGACGTTAGCCCTCTGCTGGAGCGCATGCTTCCGCCTTGCCAAGGACCAGTTCTTCATCACGGGTTTATTCCTTCACCCGGGTGGAATATTCGCCTGTCCGTGTATCGATAGTAATCAGCTCACCTTCTTGAACAAAGGGAGGAATACGAAGTTCATATCCAGTTTCAACGGTAGCGGGTTTATAATCTGCTTTGGAGGTATCCCCTTTGACCCACATCTCTGTTTTGATCACTCTGAGGTTGACGAAATTGGGAAGATCGACACCAATGGCTTTATCTTGAAACATCAGAACTTTCACATTCAAATTTTCGACAAGAAAATTCTTCCCCTCACCCAAGGTTTCTTCATTGATGATAATTTGTTCATAAGTTTCACTGTCCATAAAATAATAATGCTCCCCTTCTTTGTAAAGATACTGCATAGGCCTCTCCTCTAAGGAAGCAGGCTCAAACGTATCTCCCTCCCGATAGGTCCGGTCAATTGTCAATCCGGTAATCATATTCTTTAATTTGGTTCGGTAAAGAGCCTGGCCTTTCCCAGGCTTGGAGAATTCAAAGGCAGTGACCACATAAGGTTCGTTGTCAATGGTAATCTTTAACCCTTTTCTCAAATCTGATGCGGAATACATGCTTCATCCTTTCATTTGACCGACTCACGGGCATATTAAAAGTTATAAAAGAACCGGTTTCGAACTCGTTCTGCCATAAATCTCGCCAGGAGCTGAATGGCAGCAGCCTTATTAGATTCACTAATCAGAGCGTTGGTTGAGGCTCGGTAAACTCTTGTATCCGATAGGCCTTTTTCGGTCCAAAGGATCTCCCCGGATTTCCTCTTTAACGTCAGATCGATGACAACTGCTGTCTGATATTCTAAAGCAATGCCAGAACGATCATAGGCCACGGTATAGATCTGAAACGATTTGATCACCCCTTCTAAGATCGAATCTGCTTCACTCCGTTCAACCACTCTGACCCTCCGGTCGTGAATGAACTCCCTTAAAAACCCTTGAGTAAAAGGAATTTCAATGCCGGGTTCAAAGGTCTGGTTTAAAAAAGTGGGGATGGCAAGGGATTGAATTCCTGGGGGGAGATGAGTCTCCTTCCCGACCAGTTGATAACCACAACCTGGAAGCATGCTTACCCAAATAATCAGAAAGAGCATGCTGGAAGTTCGGAATCGCTTAATCATCAACATACGATATTGACCAGTTTTCGGGGGACGAGGATCACCCGTTTGATTGTCTTCCCTTCAACCAGTTTTTGTATCCTCTCGCTCTTCAGAGCCCAGGCTTTGACTTCTTCTTCTCCATAAGAGGCAGGCACCATCATCCGGTCTCTCAACTTCCCATTGACCTGTACAACAATCAAGACCTCATCCTCCTGAACTGCTTCAGGATCATATTCAGGCCAGGCCCTTTTGATGATGGATGTTTGATTGCCTAAAGCCATCCAAAGTTCTTCAGCAAAGTGGGGGACAAATGGCGAAAGAAGAATAACCATCGTCTCGATCGCTTCCTTGATCAATCTTTTCGACAATTCATCATCCCGATCCTTCACCTCAGACCCATAGACCTCATTCACCAGCTCCATAATGGCACTGATGGCGGTGTTGAAATGGAAGCGCTCGATATCTTCGGTCACCTTCTTAATCGTCTTATGAACTTTCTGCCTGAGAAGTTTTCCAGCTCCATCCAGATCCGTTCCAAAGGGAAGCGGGATGACCTTCTGGACCCGGGGGACCTGTTCGAAGAAGAGTCTCCAGACCCGGTTGAGAAAACGGAAGGCTCCCTCTACTCCCTGATCGCTCCAGTCCAGATCTTTTTCAGGGGGGGCAGCAAAGAGGCAAAAAATCCGTGCCGTGTCTGCCCCATATCTTTCAACCAGATACTCTGGGTCCACCACATTCTTCTTCGATTTGGACATCTTTTCAAGCCTTCCCGCTGTTATCGGAACGCCACATTTGCCACAGCGGAACCCCTCTGCTTCTCTTTTGACCTCTTCGGGAAAGAGATATCCATCCCTCGGGCATTCGAAGACCTCTTTACATACCATCCCCTGAGTGAGGAGATTGGTAAAGGGCTCTTCGATCTTCAACCACCCTAGCTCCTTCAGTACTCGAGTAAAGAACCTTGAATAGAGAAGATGGAGAATAGCATGTTCGATGCCTCCGATGTATTGATCCACCGGCAGCCAGTAATCCACTCTCTTTCGATCCAGGGGCCCTTCCTCATAATCCGGACAGGCAAACCGATCAAAATACCATGAGGACTCGACAAAGGTGTCCATGGTATCCGTCTCTCTACGACCTGGTCCACCACATTGAGGACAGGTGGTTTCTACAAACTCGTTGACTCCTACCAGAGGCGATTCTCCCATACCTGTTACTTCGACATTGGCAGGTAAAACAACCGGAAGATCCTTTTCTGGAACCGGCACAGCACCACACTTCTCACAGTAGATAATCGGAATGGGCGCTCCCCAGTAACGTTGTCTCGAAATACCCCAATCTCTTAATCGGTAACTGATCTTTTTCCCACCCCATCCCTTTTCCTCGAGGTATTTTGCAATCGCCTCCCTGGCCTTAGCACTCTCCATACCATTAAACTCTCCGGAATTGACCAACACGCCTTCTCCTTCATAGGCTTCTGTCATCGTCTTAGCATCAAGAGGCTGACCTTCGGGCTGAATGACAACAATCAGGGGAAGTTCATATTGTTTGGCGAATTCGAAGTCCCGCTGGTCGTGGGTGGGAACGGCCATGACGGCGCCCGTTCCATATTCCATCAGGACGAAATTGGCAACGAAAATGGGCATTCTCGCTTTGGTCATGGGATTGATGCAGTACCCCCCTGTAAAAACACCTTCCTTTTCGGTGGTAGGGGCTAACCTTTTCATCAGGTCCTGACGTTTCATCCTCTCGATAAAATCCCTCACCGCTTTCTCTTGGGGGGTCCCTCTGGAAAGTTTTATCGCTAAGGGATGTTCTGGAGCCAAACTCATAAAGGTGGCGCCAAAGACCGTGTCCTGACGTGTCGTAAAGACTCTGATCGACTCTTTTGAATTTTCGATCGGGAAAAGAATCTCCGCACCAACTGACTTTCCGATCCAATTTTTTTGCATGGTGAGAACTCGCTCAGGCCATCCCGGAAGTTTGTCGCACCACTCTAACAGCTCCTCAGCATAATCCGTAATTTTGAAGAACCATTGTTCAAGTTCTTTCTGGGTCACACCTGGATCATCGGCATGGCCCCGCCAGCACGTCCCATCTCCCATGACCTGTTCATTGGCCAGAACCGTCTTACAGATTTCACACCAGTTGACGGTGGAGCGTTTCTTGTATGCCAGACCCTTCTCATACATTTTTAAGAAGAAGAGTTGTTCCCATTTGTAATAGGAGGGATCACAGGTGGCAAATTCCCTGTCCCAATCATAGCTGAAGCCCATTCGCTTCAACTGCTTTTTCATATAGGCGATATTCTCATAGGTCCATTTGGCGGGGTGGACCCCGTGCTCGATGGCAGCGTTCTCTGCCGGCATGCCAAAGGCATCCCAAGCCATGGGATGAAGCACATTAAACCCTTTCATGGTTTTGTAACGGGCGACCACATCGCCGATGGAATAATTTCTGACATGGCCCATATGGATTTTACCTGAAGGATAAGGAAACATTTCCAGAAGATAATACTTCTTTTTGTTGACATCTTCTGTCACTTTAAAAAGTTTCTTCTCCTCCCAAACCTGTTGCCACTTTTCTTCAATCTCTTTTGGGTTATATTTGGGATTCATCTCTTGTCCTGCCTGTTGTCCATCCTAAGTCATTCTTTTGGTTCTGTTCTCGGTCTCTCGTTCCTGGTTTTTGGCTCCTTGTAAAAGCCTCATCCCCTCATCATTCTTCGGATACGCAATCTTAATGCATTAAGCTTGATGAACCCTTCTGCATCTTTCTGATTGTAAACCGTATCCTTTTCAAAAGTCGCAAAGGCACCGTGATAAAGGGATCTGTCTGATTTACGACCCAATACGGTGCAGTTTCCCTTGTAGAGTTTAAGGCGAACCGTTCCGGTTACATCTTTCTGAGTCTCCTCCACCGCCTTCTTCAGGACGTCCATCTCAGGTGAAAACCAGTAGCCGTAGTAGATGAGCTCCGAGATCTTCGGGATGAGGCTGTCTCTGAAGTGCATCACTTCCCTGTCCATTGTAATCGATTCGATCGCCCGGTGAGCCACATGAAGGATTGTTCCGCCAGGCGTCTCATACACCCCTCTCGCTTTCATCCCCACATAACGGTTTTCTACCATGTCCACCCGACCCACCCCATTCTTCCCACCAAGCTCATTCAAACAACTGAGCAGATCAGCAGGAGAAAGGGCCTTTCCATCCACTCGAACAGGTACGCCATCTTCAAAATCGATATCAACGATTGTTGGCTGATCCGGTGCTTTTTCAGGCGAAACAGAGAGGAGAAACATATCCTCTGGTGGTACGGACCACGGATCTTCAAGGATGCCGCCTTCAAAACTGATGTGGAGGAGGTTTCGATCAGTTGAATAAGGCTTTTCCTTTGTCACTGGAATTGGAATGCCATTATCCCTGGCATAAGCCATCAACTCTTCCCGGGACTTAAAAGCCCATTGTCTCCAGGGAGAGATCACCTTGATATGGGGATTAAGGGCATAATAAGTAAGTTCAAATCGAACTTGATCATTTCCTTTCCCTGTGGCCCCATGGGCAACGGCATCTGCCCCTTCTATTTGCGCAATCTCAACCTGCCTCTTGGCAATGAGAGGCCTTGCGATGGAGGTCCCCATTAAATAGGTCCCTTCATAGACCGCATTCGCCTTTAAGGCAGTAAACACGAAATCTCTTACAAATTCTTCTCTCAGGTCTTCGATATAGACTTTACTGGCTCCGGTGGAAATAGCCTTTTCCTCAAGATGGTCCAACTCCTCCGCCTGTCCGATGTCTGCGGTGAAAGCAATGACTTCGCATCCATACTCGTTCTTTAACCACTTTAGAATGATCGAGGTATCCAGCCCACCGGAATAAGCCAGAACCACTTTTTTAACTTCGCCCTTCATATAACCCCCTTCTTTGTCAGATTTTGGAATTTTTATTTGGAATTCTGAATTAAGTGATTTTCTTGAATACTTCCTCCAACGCTTCAATCATCTGGTCCACCTCCTCTTCGGTAATAATCAATGGAGGCAAAAACCGGAGGACGTTGTTCATCGTGCAGTTGACAAGAAACCCTCTTTTCATCATCTCTTTTACAATCTCGGCGCCATCGATCTTCAATTCCATCCCGAGGATGAGTCCTCGTCCTCGGACATCCGCCACAAAATTAAATTTGTTCTGGAGTCCCTGGAGCTTCGTTAGGAAGTAGGCTCCCACTTTCTGGCAATTCTCAAGCATTCCTTCTTCTAAGATCGCCTGAAGGGCTGCCACCCCTGCGGCCGTCGCTAAAAAATTTCCTCCGAAGGTAGAGGCGTGATCGCCTGGTTCAAAACTTCGGGCAACCTCTTCTTTCATCAGCAGGGCCCCGATTGGAACACCCCCTGCCAATGATTTGGCAAGGGTTAAAAGATCTGGTTCAACATTCTCGTGTTCATAAGCAAAGAGTTTGCCGGTTCTGCCCATTCCCACCTGAACCTCATCAAGAATGAGGAGGATTCCTTTCTCATGACAGATCTCTCTTAGCCCCTTGAGATACCCCTCTTTAGGAACACGGACGCCTCCCTCCCCCTGAATCGGTTCCAGAAGCACAGCACACGTCTTTGAATCAATCGCTTTTCTGACCGCTTCCAGATTGTCGAAAGGGACATATTTAAATCCTGGCATCAGAGGAGCGTAGCCCTTCTGATATTTGGTCTGGCCTGTTGCGGTCAGCGTCGCAAGGGTTCTTCCATGAAAAGAATGTTCCATGGTAATGATTTCGTATCGATCCTGCCCCATCTTCTCCTTGGCATATTTTCTTGCCAGTTTCAGTGCTCCTTCATTGGCTTCAGCCCCACTGTTACAGAAAAAGACCTTATCGGCAAAGGAGTGTTGACAGAGCAGGGAAGCAAGTTCGATCTGGGGCTCAATATAATAAAGATTTGAGACATGGATCAATCTCTCTGCCTGATCTTGAATGGCACGAACGACCCTGGGGTGACAGTGGCCCAGATTGCAGACGGCCAGCCCGGAAAAAAAATCAATATATTCTTTCCCTTCCCTATCCCAGATTCGCGTTCCCTTCCCTCTTACCGGAAGAATGGGAAACCGATTATAGGTATGGGCAATCACCTGTTCCGACAGCCTCATCAGAGTTTGAGAATCCATAAGTCCCTCTTAACCCAAAAATACGAAATCCGAATATCGAATCTCTAATTTCATTCTTTTAGAATCTGTGTGCCGATCCCTACATCGGTGAAGATCTCTAAAAGGACTGCGTGCTCTACGGTACCATCAATGATATGAGTCTTGTGGACGCCATCTTCCAAAGCATTCAGACAACAGGTCACCTTCGGAATCATTCCTGAAGAGATGACTTTCTGTTCCATCAATTCTATGGCTCGCTTCACATCGAGACTGGGGATTAACTGTTGGGTCTCATCCATCACCCCTGCCACATCGGTCAGAAGAATCAGCTTTTCAGCCTTCAGGGCTGAGGCAATTTTCCCAGCCACCAGATCGGCGTTAATATTATAGGTCTCGCCTTGCTCCCCCACACCAATGGGAGCAATCACCGGAATAAAATTCTCCTTCTCTAAAGACTCGATCACCTCTGGATGAATCTCTTTCACTTCTCCTACCATCCCAATATCAATTCTTTTCTCATGTTTCCCGTTTTCAACCCTCTTCACCAGGGTCAATTTTTGGGCAACAATCAATTTCCCGTCCTTCCCGCTTAACCCAACCGCTTTGCCTCCCTGTTGATTGATCATCGCGACGATCTCTTTATTCACTTTCCCCACCAGGACCATCTCCACTACATCCATCGTTTCCTGGTCCGTAACCCTTAGCCCATCAATAAATTGCGACTTTTTCCCCAGACGGGTTAGCATTTCACCGATCTGGGGACCCCCTCCATGGACGATGACGGGGTTGATACCGATGTATTTGAGCAATACCACATCAAGGGCAAAACTCCTCTTTAGCCTTTCCCCTTCCATGGTGCTTCCGCCATACTTGATCACGATGGTTTTGTTATAAAATCTTCGAATATACGGAAGCGCCTCGATGAGTATTTTAGCCTTATCAGTGGAATGATCCATGGCTCTAATTCCTCGACGTCTAAAAATATTATGTTCTTCCTCGAACTCAAAAATCCTTCTTTCGCACTAAACTAAAGGATAAACCGGCTTAAATCCTCATCTTCTACGAACCCCTTCAATTTCTCTTTGACATAATTGGCATCGATGACCATCACCTTTCCGCTTAACTCAGGAGCATCAAATGAAATTTCATCCAGTAACTTCTCCATAATGGTGTAAAGACGTCTGGCTCCAATGTTTTCTGTCCGTTCATTGATGCGAGCGGCCATCTCTGCAATCTCTTCAATGGCATCCTTCTCAAACTGTAGTTTCACGGATTCGGTCTCCATCAGAGCGGTGTATTGTTTGATCAGGGCATTCTCTGGTTCGGTAAGGATCCTGATGAGGTCCTCTTTCTTGAGGGAGTCGAGCTCCACCCGAATCGGAAATCTTCCCTGGAGCTCTGGAATGAGGTCTGAGGGTTTTGAAACATGAAAGGCTCCAGCAGCGATGAAGAGGATGTGATCGGTCTTGACGACTCCATACTTGGTTGACACCGTGGTTCCTTCTACAATGGGTAAGAGGTCTCTCTGTACCCCTTCCCTTGAAACGTCCGGACCATAGGTGGATTCCCTGCCTGCGATCTTATCAATCTCATCGAGAAAGATGATCCCGGCTTGTTCAACCCGTTCAATGGCCTGTTTGACGACTGCATCCATGTCGATCAATTTTTGCGCTTCCTCCTGGGAGAGAATCTGAAGCGCTTCGGGAACCTTAACCTTTCTCTGCTTTTTTTTCTTGGGAAATAAACTGCCAAACATCTCCTTAATATTGATATCCATTTCTTCCATTCCCGAAGCAGTAAAGATCTCCACCATAGGCAAGTTTCTGTCCACCACCTCCACCTCTACATACTTGTCATTCAATTTGCCCACCCTTAGCAATTTTCTAAGCTTTTCCCGTGTCTCTTTTGAATCCCCCTCTTCTCGGGTTCCACTCTTCTTGGATGGAGGAAGAAGGAGATCGAGTAATCTCTCTTCCGCGATCTCCTCAGCTTTCTGCTGGACTTTTCGAGTCTCTTCAGCCTTGATCATATTGACCGCCTGATCGGTCAAATCCCGAACCATGGACTCCACATCCCTTCCCACATACCCCACCTCCGTAAATTTTGAGGCTTCGATCTTAAGAAAGGGGGCTTGAGCTAATCTGGCAAGCCTTCGGGCAATCTCTGTTTTCCCAACCCCGGTGGGACCGATCATAATGATATTTTTGGGAGCAATTTCATCCCGGAGGGGGGGAGGAATCTGTTGTCTTCTCCATCGGTTTCTTAAGGCGATGGCAACGGAACGCTTGGCATCCTTTTGACCAATGATATATTTATCGAGCTCTGAAACAATTTCGCGTGGCGTAAAGGTCTGGTTCATAATTCCTCAAAGATAATTTTATCATTCGTGTAAATACATATTGAAGAAGCAATCTTCATGGCTTCTTCTGCGATGGCTCTGGCATCTAAGTCTGAAAACTGAGTAAGAGCTTTGGCCGCAGCATGGGCATAGGGACCACCACTTCCAATAGCCGTCACCCCATCATCCGGTTCAATGACATCCCCATTGCCAGAAATGACTAAAGAATGCTCTTTATCTGCAACGATGAGTAAAGCCTCCAGCCTTCTCAAAATGCGATCCGTTCTCCAGTCCTTCGCCAGTTCAACCGCTGCCCTGAGGAGATTTCCATTATATTGTTCCAACTTCTCCTCAAATTTGGCAAAAAGAGTAAATGCATCGGCGGTAGCACCTGCAAACCCTGCCAGCACTCTATCCTGGTAGATTCGACGAACCTTTCTTGCCGTATGTTTCATCACGGTCTGCCCCAAACTGACCTGCCCATCGCCTGCCATGACCACCTTCCCTTTATGACGCACACAGAGAATGGTTGTTGCTTTGATACGAAACATATATCTCTCCCTATCAAACATTGACTCGAAGGATGCAACTGATGGGTTTACCCTTTTCCTTTACCCTTACTGCGAAAACTCCTCGGATGAGATTTGTCATAGACTTCCATCAATTTTCCTGGGCTGAGGTGAATGTACCTCTGGGTGGTCGAAAGGCTGGCATGACCTAACATCTCCTGAATTTCACGAATATCAGCCCCAGCATCTAAGAGATGGGTGGCAAAGCTATGGCGAAGGCTATGGGGGCTCACCGTTCGAACGATGCCTGATGCCTTTGTGTATTTCTTAACCAGCCTCTCCACACTTCTGCTGGTCAACCTTCCTCCTCTTGAATTAAGAAAGAGGGGCTCTTCGCTATCAGCATCACCCCGGCTGACAAGATAGGATTTCAAAGCCTCTATGGCTTTCCCCCCTACAGGAACGATCCGCTCCTTCCTGCCCTTTCCCATGACCCTGACGATCCCCAGGTTCATATTCAAATGGTTCAAGCTAAGTCCAACAAGCTCTCCCACCCGCAATCCGCTTGAGTAAAGAAGTTCTAAGATAGCACGATCCCTTAAGAGTCTAATTGTTCCTTCAGGATCGGATATCTTTTCCGATGGTGGTGGAGGAGAGTTCAAAATTTGAAAAGTCTCATCCACGGTCAAGGTCCTAGGCAGCGGTTTCTCCACTTTTGGTGTTGATACGATTTTTGCTGGATTGGTAGGAACTAATTTCTCTCGAACTAAATACCTGAAAAAGGAACGAAGCGTTGAAAGTTTTCTTGCGATGGAACTCTTTTTGTTCCTTCGATAGAGCACGCTCAGGTATTTGCGAATTGTGATTCGATCCACCTGACTCCAATCCAATCTTCCCTCTGATTTCTGTTGGACCTCAGGACCTTTTAAAAATTCTTCAAATTCTCTTAGGTCTCTCTGATAGCATCGGCACGTGTGAGCAGAGGCATTCTTTTCTGCGGATAAAAAATGGATAAATTGACGAATGAAATCCTCCTGTGTTCTTATTGAAATCTCCATTCTACACACCGAAATGAATCCAACTCATAAAAATCATTACTAAAAAAGTATCTTATAACATAAATTCTTAATTTATCAACAAGAAATTACCTTAAATCATCATCTATTTTCCATCAATTTTTATGGAGAGGTAAAATTATTAGCATGTGATTATTTTCTCATTGACATTCTAAAAGATTTCTGTATAAACTTTTTAGCACTTGCTTAAATTTCTATAAAAGGAGGTGATAAGGATGGCAGAACCGAGAGTCGCAAGGGTGACAGAAATTATTGCAGGTTCTCCAAAAGGGTTTGAGGATGCCGTTAAAATTGGATTTGCAAGAGCAACCAAAACCTTAAGGGGCATCACAGGACTTCGGATTGTTGAGTTTCGGGTGGCTGTTGAGAATTCAAAAATTACTGAATACCGTGTGAGGATGGAAGTGATTTTCGTTCTTGAAACCTAAAGGGTGGTAACTTCGATTAGAAGCCCCATCTTTTTGGACCCATTCGGCTCGAGAAAGATGGGGCTTTTTTTTAAACTACTTCTTACGTGAGCCCTTCTCATCAATCGAAAGGATCAACTCCTGCTGTTCAACTGTCGCTGTTCCCACTTTTCCTACGACGATCCCAGCGGCATGGTTGGCCAGATCAGCGGCTAATCGGATACTGGCCCCAGCACCCAAAGCAAGCGCCATTGTTCCAATCACGGTATCTCCTGCACCGGTCACATCATAAACCTCTTTCGCTTGGGTTGGTACAAGAAAAGGTTTCTTCAAGGGTTCAAAAACGGCCATCCCCTCTTCCCCCCGGGTTATTACCAGGGCTTGACACTTCAATTTTTTTAAAAGCATTTTGCCTGCCTTTTCCAGTGAGGCTGTATCATTTATCGGTATGCCCGATGCCGAGCTCGCTTCCATGGTGTTAGGAGTAACCACCGTGGCTCCTCGATAAAAAAAGAACGTTTTTACCTTTGGATCCACCATGATATATTTTTTTGTCTCTTTTGCAAGACGGATCGCATGTTGGATGAATCCCTTGGTGAGTAGCCCTTTCCCATAGTCCGAGAGGATGATCCCATTAAATTGGTCAATGTTTTGATCAAGATAATGAGAGAGGTTCCGAATCGTAGAGGCAGTGGGAGGATGGGTCGTTTCCCTATCAATTCGTACTAACTGTTGGTGATGAGCAATGATTCGTGTTTTGACCGTCGTCTGTCTTCCTGGCTCCACAGCCACTCCTTTTCGTTCGATCCCCATCTCATCTAACTTTTGCGTAATTTTTTGTCCCATCTCATCATTTCCAATCATACCACACAGGGAAACCTTTCCACCCAGGGCATGGATATTATTCACCACATTGGCGGCTCCTCCAAGGAGAAAGGTCTCCTTCTCCACGACAACGACCGGAACAGGAGCCTCAGGAGAGATCCGGGAGACTCCACCCCAAATGAATCGATCCAGCATGATATCCCCAATCACCAGAATTCTTACATCAGAAAATCTCTTGATGATTTTTGTTAACATGGAGGACTCCTCTGGTTAATCTATTCAATCATCGCACCTTCTTTCAGGCATTCCCCTGTTTAATGAAGAGACGATCTTCCTTGCTTTCTAAAAAATTCTACTGTTTTCCTCAATCCTTCCTCAATCCCAATCACCGGCGTATAGTTTAAAAGGGTTTTAGCCCTTCCAATATCTGCGATCGAGTGTCTTACATCCCCTTTTCGAGGCTCCTCATAAACCGGTGAGAGATATGAACCGGTGATATCCTGAAGAATCTTTAATAACTGGTTAAGAGAGACCCTCCTTCCACAGGCGATATTGATTACCTCTCCCTGAGTTTTTTCCGCATTCATAGCCAAGAGATTGGCATAAACGACATTATCAATGTAGGTAAAATCCCTTGACTGTTCGCCATCGCCGAAAATGATGGGGGGGCGACCAGAGGTCAAAGCATCGATAAACCTCGGAATAACGGCTGAGTAGATGGAGTTAGGATCCTGTTTGGGGCCGAAGATATTGAAATACCTCAGTGAAACTGTTTCCAGCCCGTAAAGTTGATAAAAGAGCCGGCAATACTGCTCTCCAACCAGCTTCTGCAAGGCATAGGGAGAGAGCGGATTAGGCATCATCTCTTCCTTCTTGGGCAGGATCGGCGTATCCCCATAGGCTGATGACGATGCCGCATAGATCACCCGTTTCGCCCCAGCATCCCTTGCTGCTATGAGGATATGAAGGGTTCCAACAATATTGGCTTCATTGGAACCCATCGGATCTTCAACCGACCGTTGAACAGATGGCAGGGCCGCCTGGTGAAAGACATATTCAATGCCCTCTGTAGCCCTTTGGCAGGCTATAAAATCACCGAGGTCTCCCTCCATCACTTCGAGAAAAGGATACGCCTCATCAAAGATCAAATTTTCCTTTTTACCTGTTGAAAAATTATCGAACACTCGAACCAGATGACCTGCCCTCAGTAAAGCTTCCGTCAGATTGGACCCAATAAAGCCTGCCCCACCTGTCACCAGCACTTTCGCCATTTTTTTCTCCTCTGTAAATGAAAAGACTTCCCAAAAATTATAAAATTCCTATTGGTACGTCCTTCTCGATCATTACGGCCCTGTTGCCCAGACTCTGGTTCCCTCTTTTTTTTCGATACTGATGAACCCCCCGTTGCAAAAACGGGCAAGGGCAATCCGCCCTCCAAGGCTTCGAATGGCGGTTTTTTTTATCATGTTTTGGAAAACGGGGGACTTCACTTAACGTGAATTCCAGCAGGGAAACGAAACGGTTGTGCCGATACGAGAAAAGGTTCGCCTCGAAGCCTTTCCGAACGGATCCCCCTTGCCTGTTTGAACAGAAATCATGCGACATCTGGGTTCACTCTCCAACAAAATGATATCTTGTTCGATCTTTATGTTCATATCCATTTGAATAAATTTTCGAATCTCACCATACGATTGGGTTCTTCTAACGATACTTTTTTAACAAAAACTCCTTTATCTATCAATCTATTTCTCATTCGTTAATCGTTTTTTGATCAACGTTGCAGCAAGTTTTACCCCATGGACATTCCAGTGGGTGTCATCTGGATGGTAAAGGAGGATCTGTTTTTCTCGAAAAGCCTCCTCAAAGGCCTTAACTGTATGGAGGGTTTCCACACCTTCTCTCTCTAATTCATCTGTCAATTGTTCTAAAAAAGTGGGTTTTGAAATTTGAAGGAGTTCATGAAAAATATTCTCTTTATCCGGGATGGGCAGAAAGATGAATCGAATTCCCCGGCTTGCCATCGCATCCCGGTAGGATCGAATGACTTCGGCGATGTTTCTGATCTTTTCTTTAGAGATCGATTGGCCCTCCTTCGCCTGTGGAAGGAAAAAGAGACGGCCGTAGATAGATTCCATTCCTCTTTGAGAATGAGTCTGTGTCCCTCTAAAAGATCTTCTGAGACTCGCCCTCAGGTAATGGAGCATATTTCCTTTGGCCATACGGTCCAAATAGATAAAGATCGCTTGGAGGAAATCGAGATGTCTTACTCTATTTTTTAATCGGGATACCCACTTCCAATCTCTTCGCAGTTTAATGGGGGATAAATCAAATAACTCTCGTTCGACCCTTGCGTAAATGACGATGTCTGGTGGATGTTCCTTGAATCGTTCCTCTTTTAAGAAAGAATTCATCCCGGCAGGGGCAAAAGGATAAACACTGATCCCCAAATCCGCTTCCAGTACTTCTGACAGCATCTCTTCTTGGCTCAAACTGGCCCCTGCGATATTCGAGTCTCCAATGATAACCATCGGATATTTTTTCGTATCCGTATTCCATTTTCGAAACCCATGACGGTCTGTGATCCATTGGACAGTCTTCTTGATCGCAAATGGAGTGTGGTGTGCCAAATCGCCTTCCTCTACTTTCGTCAGTGTTTGATTGGGATAGAATGGGCCGGGAAGAACCGTTTTGTATTTCCGCACCACAAGAGATTCCCATGCTCGGAAAGTGAAAACATCTATGGGAACCATAAAGAGTTCGATGAAGAGGATGACGAAGAAGGGCAGTAAAAAGAGTAAAGATCTCAAAAAGAACTTTTTCATCTCTTTCCTTCAAAATTGGAAATAAATAAACTGCACGAAACCAAATTCTCCAAAAAGTAAGATGGAGAGTAAAAGGGTGTAATAGACAGACCAGCGGACCCAAAGGGGTTTTGAATTGAGGAGAAAAAAAAGAGGCCCTTTTCTTTCTAAGATCTCTACCCCGACAAGAACTCCGATGGATATCAACCCGATGAGGAACTCAAATCGCATTTCCATCCAGAAAGGAAAACGTCCCAGGATTCCTGAAAGGTTTCCCCATCCTGTAAATATATGGCGAAGGATCGTGAGGGCATCTGTGATTGAATTTGCCCTGAAAAAGATCCAGGCGAGGCAGACGAGACAAAACGTCATCCCCATCCGCAGTCCTTGATGAAATCTTGGTACTCTCTTCAGACCAATGACGTCGCATACCTTTTCCCTTACCTGTTGAGTGGCTACAGACAGGACGAGATAACATCCGTGAAGCCCACCCCAGACCACAAAGGTCCAGTTTGCCCCGTGCCAGAGACCGCAGATGAACATCACCATAAGCAAATTGAAACACCATCGAGGCATAGAAACTCGTTTGCCGCCCATGGGGATGTAAAGATAATCCCTGAACCATGTGGAGAGTGAAATATGCCATCTTCGCCAAAAGTCAGGAATGGATTTGGCAAAATAGGGGTGATTGAAATTCTCCATTGTTTTGAATCCCAATACCTGAGCTGCGCCTATAGCTATATGGGAGTAACCTGAGAAGTCGCAGTAAATCTGGAAGGCATAAAAAACGGTGGCGATCATCAGGGTGACGCCTTCATATTGAGTTGGCTGGCTATAAACGGAGTCCACCAGTTTCGCCACGTTGTCTGCGATGACCATTTTCTGGAACAATCCCCATAGCATCCTTTTGATTCCGCCCGTTACCCTTTGATAATCAAATTGAAATCTTTGGTAGAATTGGGGCAAGAGGTTTGTTGCCCTTTCAATGGGCCCAGCTAAAAGTTGAGGGAAGAAAGAAACATAAAGGGCAAACCTTCCAAAATGCTTTTCAGGCTTTAGAGTTCCCCGATAAACATCCATACCATAACTTATGCATTTAAAAATATAAAAGGAGATCCCTACCGGCAGAAGAAGCGTAAAGGAAGGCGCATGGGAGGAAAGCCCCAAAACGTCTCGAAAAGAATGATAAAAAAAATAGGAATATTTGAAAATAAAAAGGAGGGAGAGGTTAAACAGAACACAGAGGAGTAAATAACTTTTCCTTTTGGAGAACAGGCTCACCTTACCCATCTGTAAGGCTAAGAGATAGGTCAGGACCGTTGGGGCCACAAGGAAGAGAAGAAAAACAGGTTTCCAGGTCACGTAAAAATAGTAACCACTCCCGAGGAGCCAAATCCATCGCCAGCGATGTGGAAGGGCAAAATAGAGGGTTGAGACTAAAAGGAAAAAGAAAATAAAGGCGAGGGAATTAAAGGACATCGTTCTCCCTTGTTAGGGATTTCTGAAAGGTGGACTCATTCAAGTCCTGCAAGGTTCGCCACGTTGAAATGATGAAAGCTGTTTTTTGTAGGCCTGAAATTCCAGCTCCAAGAGAGCATATCGTTGAGCTAACTCCTTATTCTGATGAGTGAGCCTCGAAATGACGACTGAAAAATGAAACACAATCAACAGGAGGAAGAGAAAAGCGATAAGGACAATGGCAGAAAGATAGAAAATCCCTGTCACCCGACTAAAAAACTGGGAAAGAAAAAATTCAGGCCAAAGGGTGAATAAAAAAATGGCCAGGCCCGTAGAGAGCCAGAGGATGGAATATTCCTCTCGAAGCCTCCCCTTCCGAATCAATTCGAAGGTAAGGACGATCAAAACGAGGCTCAAGGCTCCCACGATCAGTTGAACTTTAAGTAGCATATTTCCCTCCTGAATCTAAACGGGGTTTTTTAAAACAATCCACCAAAATCGCCAGAAGGACTTTTGTCATATAATAGACAGAACGCATTTTAGTAATCGAGGACTCTCCAGCGTAGCGCTTACTCATGCCGATAGGAACCTCAGCCATTTTCAACCCACATTTGTGAATAAGAACTAAAACCTCTGGCTCCGGGTAATCCTGGGGATAATCGAATGCAAACAACTCAATAGCCTTTCGATTGGCCGCCCTGAACCCTGAGGTGGGATCTGTAATCGGGTGTCCGACAATCCATGAGATCACTTTCGAAAAGATGAGAATGCCTATCCTTCTCATCATCGAGGATTTAAACTCCGAATCACCGATAAAACGGGAACCAATCACCAGGTCCACTGCTTTCTCTTCGAGTGCTTTGAGAAGCTTGAAAATTTCCTTTGGATCATGCTGACCATCCCCGTCCACCTGGATGGCAACCTCATACCCTTTCTCAAAGGCATACCAGTACCCCGCCTGCATGGCCCCGCCAATCCCTAAGTTGAACGGAAGATCCAAAACAATTGCCCCTTTCCCTTTGGCTGTCTCAGAGGTCCGATCAGACGAACCATCATTCACCACCAGAACGTTAGCGTCTGGGAGAAATTGTTTCACTTCGGTGATGACTTTCCCGACTGAGGCTTCTTCATTAAAGGCTGGAATAATGACGATCACTTTATTCATCACTTATTCCATTATCTTTTCGTTGGGTTGTCATTTCGATTCTCATCAGTCTTTTTTAGCCAGAACGAATACCTTGACACGGTTTCGGCTGAAATACCTTCCAACGAGAGAAAGGGGAAATTTAAGGGGAAAAGTAAAGATGGACGCATGAAGCCAATGGGAAAGACATAAATATTCTCCTTGAATCACTCGGAATCCAGCCTTTTCCAAGAGCTCATCTAATTGCTCCAAGCGATAGCCATTTCGAAAGTGGCTCCCCCCTTCTCCAATCGTGACAAAAGATCCGTTCTTGGCCTGACACGCTCCGATGGGATGCCCATATTCTTGAGGCTCTTTTGCGTAGGGAACAGAGAGGAGAAAAACCCCTTCTTTTTTTAACAGCCGATATATTTCTTGAATGGCCCTTGAATCTTCTTGAATATGCTCCAACGTTTCAAACATCAAGATAGCATCAAATCTTTCGTTTTGAAATATTCCATTTAAAATATTCATCTGGTAAAAAGCAACATTTCCAATTCCCAAGATCTCCTTTATCTTATTCCCAACCTCAAGGCTTTCCTGATTAAGATCTATCCCAATGACTTCATATCCCCGCCGGGCTAATTCAAAATCGAAGGCTCCATGCGAACACCCTACATCTAAAACGATTCCTTTGGGGTTTCCCTTTAAGATCTTTAACATTTTCCTTGCCAGGATTCGGCTCGGAATATCAAACGGATATCCGAAGAATTGGATATACAGGAAGCCGAATGCCTTGGCGATCCTGATGAGAGTGGAAGAGAGCCCATATTGAACCGCCGGGTGACCTAACATTGCCTCACAGATCTTTTTTCTTCCTAACAAGTGATTAAAGACCATTGAACATTTTATATCAAAACGGAATCGTATGTCTTCGGAAGCCTTTGTCTCTGCTTTGTTATCCTTACCATTGCAAAAAAATGAACCAAACGGACATGGGTGAACCGTTCGGAAAGGCTTCGAGGCGAACCTTCAGGTTAATGAGCACCCACGTTTATAACCCATACGGGAGTTCACCTGAGGCGAAATCCAGCCATTCTATAAACACATCCAATTAACCGCCATTCGAAGCGTTGGAGAGCAGGTTACCTTACCCATGGCCCTCTATGCAACTGCAAGGTTTAGATGATGGATGATTGTAAGAGCTGCCTAGAAAAGCGTCACGAAGTTTCCATCCATAAGAATGTCTCAGGGCTACTGCTTTTTCTGCAACAGTGAGATCGATGCTTAATGTCTTATGTGAATCGTTGAGATCGCAGGTCTTGAATCTCGACGGTCCTCGCTTCGCCCGTTCTTTGTGGCTTTCAATATAATCCCTTTTATCTCCTATAAGCTTCAAGGTCCAAGATAAAGGGGGAAGAGACTTTTTTTCATCAAACCTGTTCTGGTTAAAAACTAAAGCTTCTCCAGTTTTAAAAAAGTCCTTTTGAAAAACACCTTGCTCTCCTAAAACCTGAAAGGTATCCGCGTAATCTTCTGGGGCTCGATAGCTATTCTGAGATATAATGTGGTTACATAGATCAATACAAGATTCTATGGCAATAACGAAATAATACTTTGCACTTCCTATTTTGTCCGGATCATTTAGGAATGACTCTTTATCAAGGGTGGCAAGGGACTTCAAACGACTTAAGGCCTTACGCATCTCAGAAACCAATCTCGTTATCTTATCTGGATTAAAGAGGGGCATTGGTGATCCCCCTTAAATATTCATTCCTTAAATGTTGAAAATCAAAATATTTTTTATAGATCAACCCTTCGAAATCAGACCTGAGGAACTTGTTTTTATCTACAATCATAATCCCGCCTTTTAGGACGTTGTAAACAAAGGGCACCGGAGCATTGTTAATGACTCTTACATCAGTCGAGATGTGAATCGCATCCCCTATCTCACCTTCCAACTTTAATTCAAGTTTTAACGGAGACCCTCCTCCATCGCTGGAAACGAAAACGGCCACATCTATATCTTTAAAATCGTTTTCAGAAACAAAGGAACCAAAAATGTATGCAAAGGAAATATACCCTTTTGCCTTTAGGATATCGGATATCTTCTTAACCAGCCCCTCTTTCTCCTTTGTAGATAATTTTTTCTTCGGCATATTTTCAACCACAGGACAGCAACCCTGAAATCCGAACCATCTCAACCTTTTAATCAATTTGCCGTGAGAGATCGAGCCTAGTTTTGAAATCTATGCCGCAATCTCTTTAAACTTTTTTACCCCGAAATGGCCGAGCTCTGGAATTGGAAGGTCTCTATTGATACTAAGCAATATCCAGCTTCCAATGATCTCTTTTCGGTCTTTTCTAAATCCCTCGAGCGTCTTACTAACGGCATTTTTTCCTACCTTCTGCTATCCTTCGGGACATTCCGCGGAGGTGGATCACTTAAAAGTTCCATTTGTTTTTTACCTTAATTTTCATTCCTCCCGTGTATCCAATCTTCAACTTTAAGTCCGGGGATTTTTAAAAAATGCCTGATGTTTCCCGTAATGATGATTAAATCATGGCAGATGGCGATGGAGGCTATCCTCAAATCCGGTTCGATGAGAGGTGTTCCTTTTCTCTCCAATTCAGCCCTCAGCTTACCGTAAATCTTTGCGGATTCTTCATCGAAAGGGAGGATCTGGATATTCGGCCAGACGAGCCTTTCGAGTTTATCAATAAAATATTCAGGGCGGTTGCTTTTCAATGCCCCGTAAACCAGTTCGCCAACTGTGATGGCTGTTGTAAATTGTTTCTCAATATCAATGGACGCCACCCTTCTAATAAACGGAATGGAAGGGTTCCTTTTGATCACTTGACTGATCGCATCCGTATCGAATAGATACATCAGACAAGCCTCCCTATCCTCCGTTCTTTTGCCCTTCCTCGTCGTTCATAAATCATCGCAACCATCTCTTCGAGGTTTTCAAAGTCTTCCCACGCACCGATCGCTGATAACAAGCCCTTCTTCTCCCCTTTTTTCTTCGGCGATTCAATCATGTCGAGGTCTTTTAAGCTAACTATGGCGGCCATTGGCTTGCCTTTTTTCTCAATAATAAAATGTTCTCCCTTTAAGGAGACCTTGCTGATCACCTCTGAAAATTGTTTTTTCACTTCTGCAACCCCTATTGTCTTGGGCATGAAATCACCTCACAATGTGTTTTTATGTCATTATGACATTTCAATTGAATTACGTCAACATTCCAAAATGTTGCCCACAAAAAGGGACGGGCTACTTTTAAATGATCTCCTTAACACTTTGTTGGGTCAATCTCATCATGAATCGTTGCTTCTATTCACCCCTTTCTTCCACCGAAATAACAATGGCTTGAAAAGAGATTGAGAAATTTGATTTTGGAAAGGACCCTCTCTATAAGAGAAGTCAATTTGAAGACAGTTTTCCCCATTCCGTAAATGGCCATTCCATGCCTTTCAATCTTGAACTCCTGGTTTCCTGATTCCCTAAAGATCTTCCGAAGGTTTTTCTCACGGATGCGATAGGATCCCTTTTCTATCTTCCAGTTTCGATAAAGAAGGCTCATGATATAGACGAAAGGACACCATCCGTTATTCTCTCCCCCAAAACCAATATATCCCCCTTTTTTAAGAACTCGAGTTGCCTCTGAAACACCTTTCCTAATATTGCTTAAATGGTGAAGGACCCCAAATCCATATACCAGGTCAAAGGTATTGTCTTTGAAAGGAAGAAATTCCATGTCGGCGACAACCCCCCGTCCTCCTCGATGTTGAAGCGACCGGATGTTTTCTAAAGAAAGATCAATCCCAATCGAAGGGCCAAAAATATCCTGCTGCTCACCTTTCCCACAACCACAGTTAAGGCTTAGCGTTACCTTTTGGACGGGGATCAAATTTCTGAGTCTATGGATATGGGCCAGATGGCTAATCTCAACGATCTCTCCTTCTTTTCGGTTTGATTTATTTTCGTACCATTGTTTTTGAATGGCCTTCTGCTTTTCCATCATCCTCATCCATCAATTTTTTCTTACCCAGACAGTGCAAATGGTTAGGGCGAAAGGACAAACTTATTTTAATTTTCAATGAAGGTTTTAATCGTTCTGATCAGATTGGCCCTCCCCACATTCGTTTCGGGAAGGGGTTTTTCCTGTCTGCTCAAGATCTCAAAGATCTTAGCCTCAAGCTTGTCTTCTTCATAAACAATATAAATATGGGGGTCTCCCCTTGTCTCGATGGCTTGGGCGATCTCCAGTTGATGATCCGTTCCATGTTCACCATATTTTTTTCTTCTGGGGAAGAGAATAAGGGGGATTCCATATTCTTTACAGAGAATGATCGTTCCGATTCCGGCATGAGAAATGACAAGTCGGGACGTTCGAATGTATTGCATCGCCTCCTGAATTGGCACAAAGTCAAAATATTTTGTATTCCGGGGAATATAGTTCGTATAACCTTTCTGGACAAAAATTTCATGGGGAATTTTGGATGCAATTTCATCGACTTTCTTCAACAAACGATCAAACCCCTGAAAATGATTGCCCACAGTGACAAAGATCATATCAGCCCTCCCACATACTGGGCCTTTGGGCCATAATGTTCGAGAAGGGGCTCCCACTGGACCAAAAATAGATCAGTGATGGGATAAACAACTCTTCCTGTTAAAGAGGGCTGATAGACCTGCGCACTGCATTCCAAGTAGATTAATTTGGTTTTAAAGAAGAGTTTCCCAAGGTAGAAAGCAGGGGCAGCAATCTCGGACCCCGTTGAAAAGAGGATATCCGGTTTCTCCTTCAGTAGGATCATAAAAGTTTTCATGATCCCTTTGATAAAGGCCAGCGGACTTCTAAAAAGATTTTCCAGATAATACGCATCCTTATGATCTTTTGTGGCCACTTCTTTATAAGTCAAGAGAAATTTCGGGTAGCCTTCAAAGGCTTCCCATAATTGAAGCATCTCTGTATAATGCCCTCCTGCGGAACAGATGAGTCCAATTTTCTTAAATCTTTTCATTCTCTCAAAGAAATCTCTTTTGCACTGATGCCAAACCGATAAAACCAGCCGACTATTTCTTCAAATGAAACCTTTCTAAACTTTTTTAGCTCTCTCCTCTTCTTCCACATGTTTGGAAAACCCCATAACCCAGACCCATAGGCTCTGAATAAAACCCCGATCAAATGCCATGAGGAATAGGTTTGAGTAAATTTTCCGGCAGCTCCTTGATGGGTCAGCGCGCCGTAGGCCTGGAACAAAAAACGCCATAAAGTAAAAAAAGGGGCCAAAAGAAGAAGGGGCAAAGGAAAATATTTAACGGTAATCCAGAATCGATTCCTCTCGACATAAAAAGCCTTAAAAGGGGAATGTTGTCCCCCAGTCCCGGAATTCTTATGATAGAGAATGGCTTTAGGCACCAATAAGGCTTTCCAGCCCGCAAGTCTTGCTCGAATGCCTATCTCGGCATCATCCGCATAGGCAAAAAAATCTTCATCAAAGAGCCCGATCTGATCAAACACCTCTCGCCGAAACATTGCTCCACAACCGGGAGGGAAAAAAATCTCCTCTATTTGATTATATTGACCTCGATCGAATTCAAACTGCCCTTTGGCACGACACAACCCATCCCAATAAATGAGTTCTCCCACAGCCTCGATGCGATCCCGATGGTAATAGGAATAAATTTTCGATCCCCACATGCCAACCGAAGGAGGACCCTCCGTCGCTTTCGCTAACTCTTCCAACCAAAAAGGATCTGCCCATGTATCATTGTTTAAAAGAACGATATAGGTCCCTTTGGCGTTTCGAATGCCGGCGTTCGTACCTCCTGCAAAACCGAGGTTGATTTCGTTCTGGATGATTCTGACAAACTCTCCATATCTTTGACGAACATATGCCACAGACCCATCCGTCGAGCCATTGTCAACAAGAAGGGTTTCAAAATGGGGATAGGTTTGTTCCTTCAAAGAATCGAGACATTCCTGAAGAAAATGTTTTCCATTCCAATTAGGGATGATAACCGATAACTCTGGATTCATCCTCACCTTCATATGAGGCCAAGAACGTGATCCACTCTTGAGAAATTAAAATAACTTAAGAGATATTCCAATTTTTTTAACGCGGTGCCGATCCCATAATACGAGATGAAACGATTGATCCTTGGAAGGTTTAACCTCGGTGTTTCTGAAAACCCTTCCCAGGGATGAAAGTAAAGCAAAAAAGGTTGATCCCGATTGATTCGTCGTAGCCCCCATTCGAGAAACGATACGGGAAACAGTCTTAAATAGAACCCACCTGCGAGAGGAATTTTCAACTTCCACAATCTCAACGGAACGGTTGGAAATTCGATGAGGGGACTGGCAGGGTCTTCTTTGCGAACATCTTTTAAAGAAATCCGATAGGGTCGAAGGGGAGCCCCTCGGACTCCATAATGAGGGTTTAACTTGACAGGAAAGACGCTGGCATCATATCGGTAGCCAAAATCCACAAGAACCTTGAGGGCCCATGTTGTCCGATGATCAATGGAAAAACAGGGAGCCCTAAATCCTTTGATCCGATCTCTTGCAAGGATGTCCTTCATGACCTTATGAAAACGTTTCATTTCTTCCCGGAAAAGATCCTCATCCAACTTCCACAGGGGGTGGTGCGAAAAACCATGGCATCCAATCTCATGCCCCCTCTCAATGATTTTTCGGACTAAATCAGGGTACCGCTCGGCCACTTCCCCCACAATAAAAAAGGAGGCTTTGACCTGCTGTCGATCTAACAGGTCAAGGACCTGTTGAGTTGCTTCACACACCTGAAAGATGGGAGGCCTCTGTCCGCCCAGCAATTCAGAGTGAAACCACTCCTCTGTATCAATGGCCAAGGCATTGATCATATTACGTCTGTGTCCCCCCATGTAACATACCATTGTTGAGGGGCGAGTAGCCTATTATCGGTTTGATGAGAATAGATCATGAACCGAAAGGTTTTAGGACTCCTGAGAAAACCCTGCCTCTTGAGAAGAATAAAATAGGGATGCGATTCAGGAACCATAAAACCTAAAAGGTCCACGCGTTCCTTTTGGCTATAGGCAATCCCCTGATCGATCAGAGCAACGAAAGTAGTCTCGTCCAACGCCATCACGTCCACAATGACCGCACTATTAAACCCCAGAAGCTCCACCTTTCTTAGGACAATAAAACCCCTCATTTCTCCTTTTCGAAGTGCCCGATACATTTTGTAGGTTCGCGTCGGGTGTTTAAAATAACGCCAGATCATATAGGTTCGATCCCGGATGCCGAAACAATTAAAGAGGGCTTTGGTTTTTTCAAAAAAATCTTCAAACAGATGATCTATATCCATCACTTCTTGAACCTCAAGCCCATTCCCCCAAGGCCCCTTTTTTCTTTTCCCCCAAAAAAGATTATAAAAAACTCTCGCCCCTCCTCCCATCAAAAGGCTGACGGGTAAAAAACGGAGATATCGCTGGAGAATACCCCGAAATCGTAAAGGATAAACCAACACGGGCAGACGGTTGACCTCAACCCATCCTACCTTTTTTAACCCTCTGATGGTTTCCTTGCGAATCGGGTAAGCGGTCATCAATTGCCCCCCCATCTCCTGAACTCGTTGGGCAGCATACCGCCCGAGTTGAAGAAACATTCCTTTCCTCCGGTAGTCGGGGTGGACCATTAAATCCAGCGAAAGAGTCCCCAGAGACGATTCACCATGAATGAAAAATCTTCTGGGAAGGTCCGCGAAATGGCCAACAATCTCTTTTTGATCCTCGACGAGGTAGATGAGACCCCTTCCATCCGGACCGTTTAAATACTCCCATTCCCAGAAGGCTGGCGTTAATTTATCTTCCTCGACCTTCCCGAAAACGAGATGTCTGAGCTTTAGGATTCGATCGACATCCTTATCGCTTCCGTCTCGAATGATCCAGGAAACTCCCTTATGCTCCATCGCTGCCTCTTTCCAGAACCCGAGAAAATAGTCGAAAGGTCAGATAACCTGTAAGGACTAACAAACAGAAAGCAACCACACCGACCACCGTGAGAACTTCAATCATCGTCCGATTGAACAAGGCGATACCCACGATCTGAAGGATCGTTAGAAGGGCTAAGGGAAATAGAAAAAGATGCTGACTTTTAGCAAGATGGTAATAGAGGAGAATAAAGACCAGAGAAAAGAATGTCATATTAATCGAAAAAAGCCTGATTAAAGGATGACACTCTGGGTAGACCTTTCCGGTGAGGATCTGAGTCACTTGATGAGGGAAAAGTTGAGAACAAAGGATTCCCACCCCACACAAAGCTCCGGTGATCATCAAACTCCAAATCAGGATCGGTAACGTCTCCTTTTTTTGGGCCTCCAGCAGCGTCACCTTTGGAAACATAACCATAACCACCGGAAGGGGAAGAAACAATATCATCTTCCCCACCATTTGTGCAATGGAATAATATCCTGCCTCCACAGGAGTGAAAAGATGTTTAACGACAAGAAGGTCAATCTGCGTTAATGTCATAAAACAGAGAAGCATGATGCCCACAGGTAAAAAATAGCGATACGCTTCGGAAAAGGTAGAGGCTTGGGTTTGATTGAGGTCTAATGGTTCGCCCTTCTTACAGTGATCTTTTTTCATTAACCATGCAACCTGAAAAAGAGAAAGAAAGGTCGTCACAAAATAGGCGATAGCAATGGCGCCCATAGCGCCAAGCACTCCCCATCCCCCTATCACTAAAAGAATGCCCAAACCAAGTTTCAGCCCTCCGTTGAGGATGAGATTCATCGTCAGGAGCCCAAATCGTTGGAGTCCCTGCAAGCCTCCCCATGGAATGGGAGTGACCATAGCAAAAAAAAGGATGACCCCAAGAAGAAAAATTAATCCAATGACCGGAATCTGAAGAAAGGTTGCAAGCGCCCGGCTCCCCAGAGTGAGACCCAACAAAAAGAGGAAGGCTATGCCTGCCATGATCCGCAAAAAATGATTGAGAAATGCTCGGGTTTGCTCTTGCTGGAAGTTGGCTTGAAAGACAGAAACGAACCGGGTAATTGTGGTCTGAACTGTGTTGGCAGGCACCGTGATAAGCATAAATAAGGCTAATAAGGTATTGAGTTGACCATAATCGGGTGGGTTAAGATTTCTGACCATAAAAAAATGGTAGAGAAGATTGAAAAGATTGAAGAGACTGATGCCGATGAACATGAGCATCGTGCTTTGGAAAAACTCGTCTTTCCACTTCAATAGACCACCTCATAGATAATCAATCCCCGGTCCGGCTTTCTGAATACTTCTCTTAGATCTTCAGGGTGGATGCCTTCCACAAACCTGCGGTTCCTTATGGAAGTATGTTTATCAATGAGGATGTACCGAACGCCTTTGGCTCTGGCAAATTTCATGACCTCATGGTAAGCATCCTTGGAAGCCCCGGATTTGTTGACCTCCCCTGGTAACATGATAAACTCCCGATCGGCATAAAAAGTTTCCTGGGAGCTGTTTGACATGATGATGGCATCGGAAGGGGTATTTTGTTTTAACCAGAGACCAACTTCCTTCTGGACCGCACGATGGCTCCTCTCAGGTTTTAAACTTTGAGGCAACTGAATGAGCAGGCTTGCAAGGATGAAGAAAAAGATCACCTTTTCGGGATGAAGAACCTTACGACTTGTTAAAAATCGATTCAGTTCCAACACCCCTGAGCCAGCCCAACATAGGGAAAGGGAAACAACAGGGATCGAGAAACGAATAGAAGAATCAAAGGGGAAAATGGATAGTGAAAACAGATGGAACAGAACGAAAGAGCCAACAAACCATTCATAGGTAAACCTTTTCCGAGTCATGGTGAACAGTCCTAATAGGAGAAAGATCCAAAGGGAAAAATGGAAAGCCCGGAGATAATGGTACGTTAAGAAGGGGAGGCGGTGAATCATATTCTGAAAGATTAAGAGAAAACCAGAATCCTTTGGACGAGGACGGGGAGCGCCCGCTATGCTTTCATGGGGATAGACCTGCTCAACGTTTTTTTGTAAAAGATTGGATTGAATATTTGCCGCTTTCTTACTGATGAGCCACTGGCCTGTCTCCCGGCGAATATGCAAGAGATAAGGAAAACTTGTGAGGAGGGTAGTTGAGATGAGTATTCCTGTAATCACTAAACTTTTAAACCATATTTTTCTTCTAAAACCCTGAATAATGGTCCAGGCGAGATATACGACCAGGTATCCAATCCCCTCCGGCCTCGTGAGGTAGGCCAGCCCAAGAAAAACCCCTGACAACCCCATTCTCAAAATCTGACTCTTTTTTAGTCCTGTCCAAAAGCAATAAACAGAAAGGACCAGCATTCCCCAATAGGTCGCCTCCGTGAGCATCATCCCGGAATAAGTTACGAGATAAGGATGAAAAGTATAAAAAAGCGTTGAAAACATAGCCTCTCTTTTGCCAACCGCTTCTTTAACTAAAAAATAAACGGGAATGACAGTGAAGGTCCCGAAAAAAAGTGAAATCAGCCTCCCGATGACCTCAACATGGGTCGTATCCGTGGAGAACAAAGAGATAAGCAGAGGGTAAAGGGGATGGCCAGGGATCGCTAAAGCCTTATTAACATTTCCCCTCATCCAATCCCTTGCCATGAAGCCGTAGGCTGCGCTGTCATAAGCGATTCCTTGTGCCATCAAGACAGTAGTGAGCCTCAGGATGAAAGCAATGCCGATGAGCCAGAACAGTGCCTGCTTCTCATGAAGGGTATTCAAAAAAGAAATAATTTTTTTGATCACTTATTTTTGCCCTCTCTTTATGTGCAACAGGTGATTGAGTTTTGGATTAAGGGAAAGGTCATTCTATTATTTCGCTTCCTCTCTTTCTAAAATCATTTCAAGAAGTTTTTTGACCAACTCTTTTTGGTCATTAAACATTTTAATGGCTTGCCAGCGAAAATTGAGATAGCGGTGGGCAAGCCGGTTTCGTTGAAGGGCAAGCTTAGCCAAATCATCCTGCTCTTCCTCTTTGAAATGAAAATACCTGCCACATTTTCTTAATATCTCACTGTAGCTATCTGCTGATATTCCCTCTTCGGTTAACACCGTTCCACAAACCTCAATGAGGGCGGTTAAGATATTTTCAACTGTTCGATCGGTTAATTTTTGGAGTTTCCGGTCATTTTGATATTCTGTCCACTTTCGGTTTGCATACTCCTCTTCAAACTCCTTTAACTCCTGTGTTATAAATTGGATCGATTCTGCAATTCTTCCTTTTGCGTATCGATATTCAGCCATGTTTTAACCCCTCCAGGGTCCTTCGGGCACACTGAAGCTGCCATTTTGTGCCGAAAATGCTAAAATCTTCCATTTGATGGATGGCTTCATTCTTAATCCCTGCATATCGAAAAAGATCCCTGATGAAAATCGGTATCCCTGAAACAATCGCATTGTAGTAAAGCATCGGTTTAGGAAAATCCGGCAGGATTGGGATGGCGTTCACTTCCAACCCCGTCTCTTTGGTTAAGGAGAGTGTTAAATGATTTAGACTCTGGAACAGCTCTTCCTCTGTAGGACACTCTTTTTTAAACACAATGGCAATATCCACATCTGACTCCTCTTTAGGAACCCCCGCCGCCCAAGAACCGTATAGAAAAACCATTTCAATCCCGTATGTTTTATGATGCTCTGAAAAAAAGTTTGCCAACATGTTAATGACCTCTTCCCTTAACCTCTGATGCATATTTCTACCTCTATTTGTCCTTCTACTTCCCTTTACATCGCTTATTGAATGTCATTAATGTTTTGTTAATAAATTGAGAATCTTCCAACTGGCTTTACCGTTGCCAAAGGGATGGGTTGTTTTCGATGCATGTTGTTTTTTCACTGCTTGATTGACCCCCTCAATAATCCTTTCGGTTTCTGTCCCCGCCAGCACATTCCAACCCCATCGAACGGTTTCCACCCATTCGGTCTCCTCCCGCAAAGTGATACAGGGAACTCTGAACCAGTAAGCCTCTTTCTGGACGCCTCCGGAGTCTGTCAACACCGCTCTGGCATTCTTTTCCAGCACAAGCATATTGAGGTAAGAGATCGGATCAATCATTTTAATATGTTGAGTCTCTCCAGAAAGACGGTGAAAGTCGATCATCTTTTTCGTTCTTGGGTGAAGAGGAAGGATCACAGGCACTTCCTCTCCAATCACATTGAGTGCTTTTAAGATAGATCTCAGTTTTTGGGGATCATCGGTGTTTTCAGCACGGTGGAGAGTCGCCAGATAGTAATCCGTGAGGTGTGAGGAATCAGGGATCAGGAGACCTAACTCTTCCAAAATCGCTGATTTTTTCTCGGCTATTGTAGAATAGTAAAGGATAGAATCATACATGACATCGCCAACGTTTTTGACGATCTTTCCTTTTCCGTTCCGGATTCCCTCTTTGGATAAATTTTGAACCGCTTGATCCGTGGGACAGAAGAGATAGGTTGAAAGATGGTCTGTGAGGAGACGGTTGATCTCTTCTGGCATCCTGCGGTTATAACTTCTTAACCCTGCCTCCACATGGGCGATCGGAATATGCATCTTTCCGGCCGCCAAGGCCCCCGCCAGGGTCGAATTGGTATCCCCAAAAACAAGAACCCTATCGGGCTTCTCCTTCTGAAGGATAGCCTCAATCCTTTCAAGCATAACCCCCGTCTGCTTTCCATGGGAACCCGATCCAACTCCAAGATGATAATTCGGTTTAGGAATCTCCAGCTCTTCGAAGAAGATCCGGTCCATGAGGTAATCGTAGTGTTGGCCCGTATGGACTAAGATTTCTTGAATCTGTTGGTAGTTGGTTTGAACAGCCCGAGTGATTGCTGCCGCTTTTATAAATTGGGGTCTCGCCCCGACCACTGTCACAATCTTCATAGCTTATATCAACGTCACTCCTGTTCTATCCTTTTGGTAGCGTTTCCCACAGGCTTTGCAGATGGTTTTTCCCGATCGAAAAACGATCTCCACTGCACACTGGCATACCCAGCCTTTGACCTTCCCCGGATTTCCGTAAACGAGGGCATAATCCGGAACATCTCGAGTGACGACAGAACCGGCTCCGATAAAGGCATAGGCTCCTATGACATTCCCACAAATGATCGTTGCATTAGCTCCAATCGTTGCCCCCTTTTTGACGAGGGTCTGCCGAAACTCTTTCTTCCTCGAAATGAAACTTCGCGGGTTAAAGACATTGGTAAAAACCATAGAGGGACCGCAGAAGACATCGTCTTCAAGCACGACCCCCTTAAAAATGGATACATTATTCTGGATTTTAATGTTATCTCCAAGAAGAGCACCAGAAGCAACAAACACATTCTGGCCAATGATACAATTCTTCCCAATTTTTGCCCCTGACATGACATGGGAGAAGTGCCAGATTTGAGATCCTTCTCCAATATCAGAAGGCTCATCGATGACAGCCGTAGGATGAACAAAATAATTTTTCTCCATATTTCTTTCCCCTAAAGACTAATGGGAACCCCCTTCTGTTTTAAAGATTCTTGAGCGGCCACAAGAATCTTGACGACCTCCAGGCCATCCCTTCCATCTGTTTTTGGCTTCTCCCTCGTTTCGATGCAGTGAATAAAATGTTCGGCTTCAGCACGAAGGGGTTCCACCATCTTGATATTCGGAATCGTAATATCTCCAAACCGTAAGCTAAGATACTCGCCATAGGTGTCATAAGAGGGACTTCTAACCCCTTTATCATAGACTTTCAACTTCTCGGAGGTTTCCATATCATCGAAGACAACCATTTTCTTTGATCCGACGATGGTGATCTTCCTGATCTTGTGGGGATCAAGCCAACTCAAATGGATATTGGCCATTTTCCTATCTGCAAAGTGAAGGCTAAGGAAAACCACATCTTCAATGTCTTTTTGAATATAGCTCTCTCCGTTGGCAGAAACCACGACAGGCGTTTCCCCAAAAAGTTTCAGGATGACGGACAGATCATGGGGAGCAAAAGACCAGAGGGCATTTTCATCCTGACGGATAATGCCCAGATTAACACGTTGGGTATAGATATAATGAACTTTTCCCAACTCGCCTGACCCCACCATCTCCTTCAATCGTCCAAACACTGGGTGATAAATTAAAAGATGCCCAACCATCAGAACACATTTTCTATCTTCAGCCATCTCTAATAATGTTTTGGCATCTGTGACCGTGAGGGCCATCGGCTTTTCTACCAAAACATCTTTGCCTGCGCTCAATGCATCTCTGGCCAAAGGGAAATGCGTCACTGCAGAAGAAGCAATCACCACACCACTCACTTCGGGGTCCTGGAGGATGGCACCAATTTCTTCCACAGGAATCGATTGGGGATAGGATTTCTGAATCGCCAATAATTTAGAAGAATCCGCGTCACAGATATACTTTAATCGGACTTTTGGAATCTCGGAAAATACCCGTATGTGATTCTTTCCCCAAGCCCCGGCGCCTACCACCGCAATGCCAATCATTTAACCTCCTCCTGCAAAAAGCAAAGGCCATAGAGCAAAGTGCATCGCGTTAAGTATAAATTCGTTTTCAACAAACCCTCTTGGCCCCATGCTCCAAGCTCTTTGCTTGTGGGTTGAGCCCCATTCCTTCAGGACATCCTTTAAGATGCCACCAAAGCAAATAGGTATAGGTAAAAAATTTCTTTCTCCAACTTTTTATAGAAAAGCATGTTAGGAGACAAGCCAGAGCCATGGAAAACAACTCCATCCCCAACTTGATCAATACCCCGGCAAGCAAAACCACCCCTTGCCAGGTTCCTCGATGCTTTTTAAAAAAAAGATAACGGGAGCGATAGTACTCGACCTTCGCCCTCTTTTTATCTTTTTCAACACTCTTTCCCTGGAAATGGATCACCTCCGCCTGGGGAACGTGATAAATCTTCCAGCCCTCTTGCTTCATCCGATAACACCAATCCGTTTCTTCGAGAAACAGAAAATAGTCTTCGTCCAACCCCCCCACTTGGTCAATGGCCTCTCTCCTGACCATCATACAGGCGCCAATCACCGAGTCAACCTCAATAGGTCCAGAATAGGTGTTCTCTTTACCCGGATACCGGCTTGGGAAAAGCCAGCGAAGGAAACCCTTGTTCAGCAATTCGGTGGCCAGGGATGGAAAACTGGCAATCGAATTCTGTTTGGAACCATCTGAATGAAGGAGCTGGGCTCCTGCCACACCTACCTCCTGATGGCCCTCCATAAAAGCCACCAAGTTTTCAATCGCTCCTTCCTTTACCTCCGTGTCTGGGTTGAGGAGAAGAATATATCTCCCCTTCGATAGCGTCACCGCCTGATTATTGGCTTTAGCAAATCCAAGATTTACCGGGTTCATAATAAGGATGGCTTTGGTAAATTCCTCTCTGATCCACTCCACACTCCCATCTGCTGATCCATTGTCGACCACAATAATTTCCATCTTCAAATGCTTCACGGTCTGTTCAAGGGACTTCAGGCATTGAATCAAGTAATTTTTTGTATTCCAATTGACAATGGCAATGGATACGTCGTTCATGTTGGAAAACGTTTCACTTTCTCGGCTAATAAGATTAGAATTTCTCCCTCCAGTAAAATATCCGAAACATAAGCCGGGTCCTCTGGATATTTTTCTTTCGTCTTATATTTCACCAGCCATTTGAGAAGAGGATACAGGATTCCCTTCGTACGAACGAATCGATTCGTTTTAAGATCCTTAATTCTCAATCCTTCTTTCTCCAATATCCATTTGATTTCTCCATAAAAAAGAGGGTTGATGTGCTGGTGGTCATAGACATCAATTTGATGTCGCTCCTTCGCGGGAACAGGCCCGAAGTATCTGAAGTAATCAAGATAACTATAAAAGAGAAACCTCCACCGTGATTTAAGGGTCATGACATTGGGTGTAGAAAGAAGGAGATAACCATTCTTTTTTAAAATTCTTGAAAATTCATGAATTAAGTGATGGGGATTTTCTAAATGTTCAATGCCCTCGACACAGATAATATAGTCAAAGGATTGGTTCTTGAAAGGGAGAGGTTGGTTTAAATCGATTTGAAGGCTTCGACCATTTCGATAAACAAGATTATCCTTCTCGATATCTGCTAAAAAAGCTTTAAACCCCATTTCTTCAAGCTGACGGGAAAGAGCTCCCTGCCCTGCAGGGGCATCGAGAAGCCAACCTCTCGGCATATGTTCCAAAGCTAACAACACCTTGGAGTGAACGTCGTCCGTCGCAAATCGCAAGAGGTCTGTCATGGCATGAAGCTCCTGATAAAGGAGAGGAGCTTCTCCCGGGTGTGATCTATCGTGTAATTCTCGGCAACCTTCATTCCTCTCTGCCGAATCCCCTCCCTGAATGTTGAACTCTCTATGATCCGAATGACTCCTTCGGCAATCAGGTCTGGCCGGTGAACTGGAACGAAAAAACCAAAATCCTTTTTTTCGTCAAAATTTAAATAACTTGATATTTCTGTAAGAATGGAAGGAACGCCGGAGGCAAGGGCCTCCATCGCGGGTAAACCAAACCCTTCTCCTTCGAGAGAGGAAGAAATAAAAATGTCCACATTCCGATACAATTCCCCCATTTCTTGCTCTTTCAAATTCATATAATATTCATCAACCACCTTCCCCAACTCTTCGGTCGGGGAAGGTGGATGAGGAGAGACCCTGATGAATCGGATCGGAACCCCTTTCTCTCTCAGAATTTTGATTGCTTGCAGGGTATCCGGTATGCCTTTAAAGCCAACCTGGAGAGGCCCAACGGATAGAATGCTAATCTTCCCATCTTTACCCCAAACTCTATCCTGGTTTGGAAAGAAGATATTCGGATCAATGCCGTTAGGAATAAGAAAACAGGGCTGTTGATAATATCGTTCAATCAATGTGACGAGATGTTTCGATACCGCCACTTTCACGGTCGGTAAAGCATAAATCGACTCAATCTCCCTAACCCTCTTTCTAAATTTCCATCGGTCTGCCCACTGCCATAAAGACATGAGACCCTTTCTTAAATATTTCTCGGAGACCCTCCCTTCAACGAACCTTTCGGTAAAGTCAATGGGTTCATACCCCTGACAGAGATGAATGATTTTCCCTCTGCCCCTTTGAAAAAGCATTTTAACATCACTAAAAATGGATCCAACATACAGATCACAGTCAGGCAAATCCTCATTCTCCCTTAAAACAACAGGGTGATCGTACATGTGTAACTCGGATAGAGGGATATCCGTTTGAACCTTTCTTGTGCATAGCAATGCTTCTATGCCTGCCTGGTTAAGCATTTTAACATGCTGGGAAATCACCTTGACTCCCCCAGACATGGCTGGTTTTCCATCCTGGCCTTTCAACACATAATTTCGAATATAGTAACCGATGCGCATCATTCCCTCTGGCTCACAACAATAAGGGTATTGCCGCCCATGATGAGGGAATCTGAAAGCGTATCCTTCAAATGGTAGTCTTCCTTTTTTTCTTTCGACCAGAAGAAGCAGTACCCTCGAATCATCCATGCAAGGGGAAGGAGCCATTTCATCCGTTTCTTCTCTTTATCTTTCTCGACCTGAAGAATCTTGAAATCCGAATGCTCCATCATCACCTTCAGGATCGGGTAGGTCAGAGGGATAAGGTGAAGCATGTAGAGATGGTCAAACCGGTCTTTCCCAAGTTTCTTGGGAGAAGGGATTTTAGAAAAAAGTCCGGTAACAAGAAATCTCAACCTTCTCTCCAGGTTGAGATAATTGGGAAGCGTCAAGATTAATTTCCCTCCGGGTTTGAGAATTCGAGAAAACTCCCGAATGGCATGAAAAGGGTTTTCCAGATGCTCAATCCCCTCAACACAGGTAATCAAATCAAAAGAACCGGTCGGATAGGGAAGGGACTGGTTGAGATCTCCGATATCAAGAGTGAGGTCTGGTGCGGAGAAATAAGACGAATCGATGTCACAGCATGAGACCTCAAATCCAATCATACGGAGGCGATCTCCGAGGACCCCGCTTCCGGTCGGGACATCCAGGGCTTTCCCCCGAGGAAGCCGGGCAGCCAACTCGATCACTTTCCCGTGAATCTCATTCCTTGAAAGCGCAACCATTCCATAGGACCACGGTTGGGAAGAGGTCATCCTTTCCCTCCATTGAATTTCTCCTCCACAACTCCACAGGGGGAAACATAGACAATTCCTCTTTCTCTACTCTTCTCGATGAGCCGGGAGAGAAATCTCTTTTCCTTTCTGAGAATGGGATGATGTTTTAAATAGGCCTTTAAAAATCTCGTTCGATCTCTCAGGGGGATGAAACGAGGAACAGAGGTATTGAGCTGAAGGAGATTCTTAAACAATCTCCTTTCATTCACTTTTGTATCGAACCGGACATCTTCCAGGTCAAGCAATTGAAAATTCCAGCCGTTGTTCCTCTTTGAAACGAGGACATTGCATGTTTTCATATCCAGGTGGTAGATGTTTCGTTGATGGAGTTGAGCAAGCCATAAGGCGAAGGCTTCAATATAGCTTCTTTTCTCCTCAACCCCATCGAGCCCTTTACATAAAAAACGATCCATTTCCTCTGCAGCCTCAGGAGCTTCCATGATTAAAACACTTTCTGTCTTCCCAAACCATCGTTTCTGCTCCACCAGGGCAAACAGCTTGAGGGAGGATACCCCTCTCACCTTTAATCCGTGGCCTCCGATCCACGCTTGAAGACCTTTGGAGCGACGAAATCCATTTCTGATGCGATCCCGCCAGTGAGGATAACAAAATTGCTTGACACAAATCCTGTCCTTTCCATCCTGAAGAACGGAAACCTTGATTGCCGAGCTCTGCTTGACCAACAAGGATGGGGTTTGCTGGACGAAGGCAAGGTGCCTCTCTAAAACTCTTTTCAGATGATCTAAGGGAAAATCCCGCCGGTAATAAAACATTCCCCCATCCTCTTTTTGAATCGCAAATTCTGTGCTTTCCTTTAAACAGCGTTTGGTCCTACTCCTCCACTGCTTTTTCTGTAGCCGATCCGTCCAGCTATAGATTTTTTGGAGGTAGAGTTTCTTTTTTCTCGAATCAATGGGATCCCCTTCAAAATATTGATCGAGAAACTTTTCATGTTCCTTTGTATCCCAGGCGAACCTTAAGGAGTGAAAGAGTTGGGCAAGGTTCCATAATCTTTGGTTCAACGCGAGAGAACGGACGAACTTCGCCCTGTGCAAATCAATGAGATACAAACTTTCTCCATCCCACAAGAAATTACCTGCGTGAAGGTCTTGATGAAATAACCCCGAATTGTGCATACGGATGAGCATCCGAACCAATTCTGCTACAATCTTCTCATTCCTCAAAAGATCCATTGTCTCTGCCAATGATCCCCTGGATGAAATAGCTTCTGCAAGATAATAACTCTCTTTCACAAAGCCCTGTTGGCTCCGCTCCAACCAACCCAGAGGGGTTGGAACATTGAGATGCCGTTTCCCTGATTGATAGGCAATAAACCATTCTTTTCTCCCTTTCGACGGAAAAACCAAATATTTCAATGACTCCATCCAGTCTTTGGTAAGATCCCTCTTTAAGAAAACCCTTTTCCCTTCTGGTAAATCTAAAAACCCTGCCCAACGCCATTTCGATTCCCTGACGCATTTCCCTCCATCTTCTCTTGCGAATTCTATGGGATCTTTGAAAAAGATGGGAGGAAGGAGATGAACCAGTTCCTCCCTGATCCAGCCCTTCATCTCTCCCATGGTGATTTTCTGGTAGGGTGACTTAGCCATTTCCCCTAACCCAACTCCTCTCTTGAAGGAAAGAAGCCCCTTTTGTGACTTTCCGTTTCAGTTTGGCCCACAATCGATCGTCACTCTTCGCTATTCTTAAGGGAGGCAGTTTTCCCCACTCCTCTTTCTCCGAAGTTTTACGAGCAGTCGTCCAGATGCCTTTAGGCCTCTTAAGGTCCCCTTCCAGCGTGCAATCTAAGATTTTGAATTTACCCAACAATAGTTCAATCCCTTCCGGTGTAAACCGCCAGTAATCCTTTGGAGCGTGATGGATTTTAAAATGCATGACGGTGGTTAAGATCAAAAGCCCCTCGGGCTTGAGGACACGGTGGATCTCATCGATGGCTTTCTGTGGATGAGCAATATGCTCCAGGGATTCAAGATTAAGCACCAACCCAATGCTTTCATCAGGAATCGGTTCCATATCGGTGATATCACAAAGGATATCAATACAGGGTGGGTCAAAATCCTGCATGTCTTGTTTAAGATAACGCTTCCCTGGAAAAAGGGGTTGGTAATAATTCGGTTCCCATCCAGCACAGGTATCCAGAATGGGTTCCTCAAAGGGAAAACGCTCAATAGCCCATTTCACATAATTGACGATGGCTTCTCTCAAGGAACACTCTCCATTTCGGACATTTCAGAAACTCGCTGAAGAATAGAAAACAATTTAGGGGCACAGGCTTGAAGGGTATAGCCCTTTAAGACCCGCTTTCGCCCTTCCTGACCCATTCTTTCCCTCAGGGAGGCATCTTCAATCAACAAGGAAAGTTTTTCCTCCCACTCTTCCGGAGTCATTGCATAAAATCCATTTACCCCATCCTCCACCAAATCCCTATTGATTCCGACCGGTGTGCAAACCACCGGAACACCAACCCCCTGATATTGGATAATTTTTAATCCACATTTTCCCCAGGACCAAGGATCATCGACCAGAGGCATCACCCCAATATCAAAACTCTGAAGGTCTAAGACTTCTTCCTCTGCTTTCCAATCCTTTTTAATCACCCTGATGGAATCGCAATCGAAAAAGATATCGCAGACGATCTTGAGATCGACGTGGGGATATTTCTTGCCAAGCCGATTAAAGACTGGCTTCATTTTTTCAAGATAGTGAATGGATCCATGATCCCCGATCCACCCTAAGGTGACTCGTTCCGGTTGGATGAGGTAGGCTTTAGGCCGATACCGGCTGATATCAATAGGTGTTGGAATGACTTCCACACGAGGATGAAGGGCTTGAACTTCATACTTTAAAAATTCATTCCCGGCAATGACAAAATCGGAGGCCCGGATCATTTGAACAAATCGCCTCCTGCGTGAGGAAGAGATGGGTTGGCCAGATTTGGAGTTTCGATACATCACGGCATCGTCGAAGTCATAAATGATTTTTTTTGCCCTTCTGCGCAAAAGTCCGAGTCTGGGTTGATTGAACCGCTTTCTCTGTAAAAAAACAATATCATATTGAGGAAGCAATTTGAACCATTGAAGATGGTCCTTGAGGGTTTTTGGATAAACCTGAACCGTGGGCTCCACGCCTCGGGATTTAAGATAGGGTAGATATTGAAGCACTCGATAACGGCTGGCCGCAACGGAAAATCCCTGAATGAAAAAAAGGACTTTCATAGAACCAACACCCTCTAAGCCAGTGACTCCAGAACCTGCAGAAGTTTATGGAAGTTTACCTCGAGACTGTACCCTTCTTGAACGGTTTCAATCCCCCGAAGTCCCATCTCTTTTCTTAAGCCAGTATCCTGCAAAAGCGTTTGGATATATTTCATCCATTCCGTTGGGGTACCCGCCCAGAATCCATTGACGCCATGCTTGATGATATCCCGATTCATTCCCACAGGGGAACAGACCACCGGAAGGCCCACGCTTAGATATTGGATAATTTTCAACCCACATTTTCCCCTTGACCACAGATGATCCTCCAGAGGCATCAGACCGATGTCAAAAGAAATTAAATCCTGGTTTTCTTCCTCCAAAACCCAGGGCTTGTTCACCGTCGGAATAAACTGGGATTCGAATAGACCATTACTGACCACTTTCAATTTTACGTTTGGGAATCGAGGGGCAAGGATTTTGAAAACAGGTTCCAGAGCTTGAAGATATCTTAAATTTCCTTTGGTTCCAATCCAGCCGATGTTCATTTCGGCAGAGGGGGTAACCTCTTTTTTAAGAGGATAAGCCTTGAGGTCAACTGGAGTTGGAATAATAAAAACCCTTTTATGAGGATCGGCTTTGAAGACTTCTTCGCGAAGAAAATGATTTCCTGCAATCACGGCGTCACTTCCCCTCACCATCCATTTAAATTTGATCCATCTTGAAAAAGAATGGGGATAAGGGGAACTGGGGGAACGATACATGATGGCATCGTCGAGATCAAAGAGAATCTTTTTCGATTTCTTTCGGACCCACAAAAATTCCAGAGGAGAGAGTAATCGCCTCTGAATACAGACGATATCAAACTCCCGAAGCTTTTGATAAATCGATATCCGATTCTTTATGGAGGGAGGAAGGGGCTGCCATACGGGGTTCACCTGATGGTGTCGGAGAAGGGGAAAATATTGCTCGACCCGGAATCGGTGTCCTTGGTCACTAGAATGGGTGAGAAAAATGAGGTTCATCGTTGCTTCTCTTCCCCCTTGATGGCCACAATTAAAATCGATTTCGCAAAATCAATTCCCAGATAACGGTGGAGAGGAGCCATCACATAGACTCGGAACAGATAGCGGTGGAAAGCATCGCTGTAGGTTCGATACATCTCCTTGATTGAAAATCCTTGGGCCATCAGGATTCCACCTAACTCATCATAACAATAAGCCTGTCTGTGTGTCGCATCCCGCCAGTACCGACCAGGATTAAAAATGTTGGGAGTCGTCAAAAGGAGCCTCCCTCCCTCTTTAAGAAGTGCATAGATTTTCTCCACCATCTCCAGTCCTTCTTCTAAAGGGAGGTGCTCGATCACTTCAAAAAGAAACACGACGTCGTATCTTTCTTGAATGTCCTCAAACCGATAATAATCGTGAAATTGTGTTTGATCGATGTCCATGCTTCGATAGATAAGATTCGGATAATATTTCTTTAAACGGCCTTCGAGATCTCGGTTGGAAGCCCCGACGTCAAGCACTCTTGCTCCATCCCTGAGGTTTTGAAGCATCAAAGGAAATCGCTTCCTGAGAATCTTAAGGTGCCAGATATCAGGATAACGATGATGGATCTCATTCCGATGCTTAAAAAGATCACTCCACGAGATTTTCCTCATCCTTCACCTTTACCCATAGTTGTTTCTCAAAATCGAATCGTTTGATCACTTTCGCGGGTGCTCCCATGGCAACCGAATAGTCTGGAATATCTCGAGTGACCACTGAGAGGGCCCCAATAATACAATGTTTGCCGATGGTCACATTGGGAAGGATACAAGCCCCATAAGCAATCCAGGAATCCGCTCCTATATGAACATAACCAACCTGAACCTCCTGTTCCTTGCTGGGACGACGGATATCCCCCGGTTTTCTGGAATTATCGATGATCATGACATGGGGTGAGATCCCTACATTTTCTTCGATGACGAGATGGTTGCAGGCACTGATAAAGCATCCCTCTGAGATGATCACGTGGTCCCCGATAAAAAGAAGGCCCTGGATTGAGTGTTTGTCTTGGGGGTGGAGATTGATACTGGTATTTCGTTTGATCCGCACATGATTCCCCACATGAACAAACCTTGGCCGGTTGATCACCACCCCAGGCTCAATGTAAACATCCTTCCCGTAGGATCCAAATAAAAAACGATTTTTAAGATTGATCAGGGGATACCAGAATCGTTTTTTCTTCATTGGGCGTTTTCCTCTCCACGAATAGCTTTCTGAAAAATAAACGCCATTGCTTCCCAATTTTTTTTATCTGAATAGTTAAGGCCGAATTCCTCAGCGTCGGTTCGTTTCTGCCAATTTTTCTTTTTTAAAAGAAAAAGAAGATGGTCTGCAAGAGAACGGCTATCTGCGGGGTCAGAGAGAATAAAACCATGATGGTTTGGAGGGATCACCCCGCTTGCCCCATTAAAGGTGGTCGTGATCACGGGCAATCCACTTGCAAGGGCTTCTAACACCGTAAGCGAACAGGCATCATAAAAAGTCGGATGGGCCAGTAGATCGGCCGCTCCATAATATTTCTCAGGTTCAGGGGTTGAACCGGCAAAGATGATCTCTTCTGCAATTCCAATCTTTTCGGCCATCCGGAGATAAGGAGTCTGCTGGTCCCTACCCAGAATCAGGAGCTTAAATGGGGGACAGCCCTCTTTTTTTACCTCGGCTAAAGCTTTCATCAAATGGCGCAACCCTTTCATTCTGAAATTATTCGAAACAAATAGGATGACGAATTCTTCTCCAATGCCATGTCTTTTTCTAATGTCGTCTCGATAGTGTTGATTGTTGGGGTTAAAGCGCTCGACATCCACGCCATTATAGACCACAACAATTCGGTCTTCTGGGATATGATACCATTTGATTAAATCTTCTTTAACCATATCTGAAATGGCAATGATCTTTTTATATGTCCCTTTTCTATACGGTGTTCGTTCAATATACCCCTGAACCCATTGCTTCGGGCTTAACACTCTGCCTAAGAATTTGGTCAACCATAAGAGGGGACAATCATAAGCTTTCAAACTTCTCCAGAACCAAGCCCAGTGAACTCCTCCATGGGGTTGAAGCACGTCTGCCTCCAGAGTATTTCCAACTCCGAGCGTGACATCATAATTTCCATTTTTCATCTCTTTTGTTGCCTTGACGGCAAAAGAGAGAAGGCGAAGGCTTTTCGGAAATGGAAAGGGCTTCACCCTGTGGAGAAAAATCCCGGGAAATTCTTCCTCCCATTTCTCTGCATAGACATGGATTTCATGGCCCTCTTGAGCCATCCGGGTACAGAGGTTTACGAGATATCTTTCTGCCCCTCCTTTGCTTCTGGAGAAGTCATGAATGGCTGTGGCAAACCTTATTTTCCTCTCCACTTCCCTAAACTCATCATCTCCTGATAGAATCTTTCAATGTCTTCAGCCTGTTTATCGAGTCGGAATTCCCGATGGGCCTTTTCGTAAGCTGCCGCTCCCATCTTTTTTCTTAACGCCAGGTCTCGGAGAAGTTGAAGGGTCGCATGGGTCAACGCCTCAGGTGAATCCTTAACCACAAAGCCTGAAACCCCATCTTCCACCAACTCGGGCAAGATCCCCCGATTGGCAACGATCGAAGGTTTTCCCATAGCCATGGCCTCTCTTAAAGCCCTTGCCGTCCCATCAGAGCCAGGCATCAAGAAGACAAAGATATCCATACAGGCTAACGTATCGAGATAGTTTTCTGTCTGATATCCTCCAAGAACCACCCACGGCTCTATGCCGAGCCTCTTCATCGGTTTAACAACGCTCTCCTCCATCTGACTTGACCGACCCACCAAAAGCACTCTAATTTTCGAAAATTCTTGAACCACCCCTTTAACGGCCTCAAGGAACACCTCAGTCCTACGGTATTTCTGAAATCGTGCAATCATTCCGATCACAATTTCATCCTTCTCAATTCCAAACAACGACCTCATATCTTTAAAAGTCCTTTCGGGACGATATCGGTCAAGATCTAAAGCTGGATTCACCTTGCAGACTCGTTCAAGGGGAAACCCAAAATGCTTTGAATCCTCGCCTCTGGCTCTTTCCGAGAAGGTAATCATGCCATCGGTTAGCCTACTCATCAGGAGACGATTCCCCGGATGGGGACTGATCGAATCCCGTTTATGATCGGTCCTAATGACGACGACAGGGGTGCCGGACCTTCTGGCGGCAATCCCACCCAGAATATGGTCGTGGGATTGGTGGACATTGAGGATATCCACCTTTTCTTTCCGGAGGTAATTCGTCAGACTGAAAATATCAGAGAGATTGTCTCGAAGCGAAGAAAGAGAGTACAATCTCAGGGGTCGGTTCAGATGAAACTGGTCGGTCGTATGAATTCCTCTCTCTTTAACCCTTTTATCCAAACTGTCTTCAACAAAAAATGGGGGCTTTCGATAGGCAAGCATTACCTCATGCCCCCTTCTTTCCAATTCCTTGCATAAGTTAACGATGGGCTCAGAGGGACCCGTCCATTTCCAATCACTGAAAAGATGAAGAATCTTCATGTTGAAAGGTGTTGCCTACATCAAATAGACCCGTGGCTGGCCTTCATAAAATGGGCGATCTGTGTCGCTACTTCTTCAATATCTGATTCAGATATCTCTGGATACAGGGGAAGAGAAAGAATCTCATCTGAACACGATTCAGTGACAGGAAGACTCCCAATTCGATAGCCTAAATGTTGATAACCTTTCTGGAGGTGTATCGGAATGGGGTAGTGAATGAGTGTTTCGATACCCCTTTCTTTTAAAAAGGTTTTAAGACGATCCCTGTGCTTCACTCGGATCACATAAAGATGATAAACGTGTTGCTGAGGTTCTTTGGCAATGGGGCAATATATGCCTAGCCCCTCCAACAGGGTGGTGTAGCGATTGGCTTTCTCCCTTCTCAATTCATTCCATCGATCCAAATATCTTAATTTGACCCTCAAAATCGCCGCCTGCAATTCATCCAGCCTGGAATTAACTCCCGGAAATTCACTCACATAACGCTGGTGCCATCCATATTGGCGTAAGCCTCTAACCCTCTCTGCGAGTTCCGGGTCATCGGTCACCACCATTCCACCATCTCCCATGGCTCCCAAGTTTTTCGTTGGATAAAAGCTGAAGGCTCCAAGATCCCCCCAGGAACCACTCCGCCGCCCCTTCAAAAGAGCACCGTGAGACTGGGCACAATCTTCAATGAAGCGCAACCCATACCGTTTTGCAATAGACCGGACCGCCTCCATATCCGCAACTTGCCCATAAAGGTGGACTGGAATAATCGCTTTGGTTTGGGGGGTAATCGCCCGTTCAATTTTTTCCGGATCTATCAAAAAGGTATCGGGTAAAATGTCCACCAAAACCGGTTTAGCACCGCACAGTTCAATGGCAGCTACGGTCGCCACGGCTGTATGAGAAACCGTGATGACTTCATCGCCGGGAATAATGCCACAGGCCCTCATTGCCAAATGCAACGCTTCGGTACCGCTCCCAACACCAATTCCAAATCGAACGCCAATATAAGCCGCAAACTCTTCTTCAAAGGCACGGACTTCTTTTCCAAGGATGTACCACCCGCTATCCAAAACGCGTAAGATTGCTGAATCGATCTCCTCTTTAACCGAAAGATATCCTGCTCTGAGGTCATTGTGAACGATGAATCGGGATGCAGGAGTCATCATTGATAGTGCTCCAGATGTTCACGATAAAATGAGAGGGTCTGGGCTAACCCCTGGCGTAAAGAAACCTTCGGATGCCAGCCTAAAACGGACCGAATCTGACCAAAGTCCGCATAGTAATCGCCAATGTCAATTCGCTTCCTTTCCGGTGGAAAGGAGCGGACCTGATAGTGGCCTCCTCCGTTAAGTTCAACCAGCAACGCCGCCAGATCCTTCAAACGGATAGAGGCTTCCCCACCGAGATTAAAAATTTGGCCGTCTGCGTCCGGACTCGTCGCTGTCATCATGAGCGCATCAACCACATCATCCACATATGTAAAATCGCGAAGTTGGTCCCCTTCCCATACCTCGAAGGGTTTCCCCTCTACAAGGAGTCGTATCCAGATCCCTAAAAAGGTTTGCCGAGCATCCTTGACTCTCATTCGGGGACCATACGTATTTGTGAGACGAAGGACACATGATCGGATACCATAAACATCGTTATAGAGTAAATGGTATCGCTCACCTGCCATCTTATTGATCCCATTAACATCAACCGGTCTCAAAGGATGTTTTTCATCAACGGGGAGGTATTCTGGTTTCCCATAAATTTGACGGGTACTCGCAAAAACCAACTTGATGCTGGGATTATATCGGCGACAGGCTTCGAGGATATAAAGTTGCGCTTTGGCATTGATTTCGAGGTCCGTGTAGGGATCTTCCATCGAATCGAGGTGGCTTGTTTGGCCTGCCAAGTTAAACAGGTAATCCTGACCTTGGACCAGATATCGCATGCTATGCTCATCCCTGACGTCCGAGATATTCACTCGAACTTTGTTTTTAATATTCTCAATATTGAACAGATGGCCTCCATACTCGGGGATCAGGCTATCCACCAATAGGACATTGGCCCCCACATCAACCAGCCGGATGGAAAGATTCGATCCGATGAAACCCAGCCCTCCTGTAATCAGCACGTTCTTTCCTCGAAAGGCTTTCTCATATGGAGTCATCTTTTCGCTCCCTTTTCAACTTCTGGATCTCCCAGAGTTTAGCGTATTTGATAAACACATAAAACATGGTGGAAACGATGATGATCAATCCGGGCAACCCATCCCTGAATCCCATCTTCAAAAGGTATTCCTTGACAAAGCGGAAAGGAGGATGAAAAAGAAGCTTGAAGACACTGAATTTCTCTCCGCTTTCCGCCATATCCTCAGCGGCGATCTTCGAGTATTTATCAATGGTTTGAATTTGGTCTGAGATATCCCGATAGGTGTAGTGGAGGTATTTATTCTTTAAAACAGAGACCCTGCCCTTCACTTGGATCTTAGCATGGAGCCCACCTTCCCATCTTCCTTTATCTCTTCGGTAAAGTCGAATCTCTCCGTCCGGATACCATCCACCATATCGAATCCATTTCCCGAGATAAAAGGTTTGTCGATAGACGAAAAACCCATCTATGTCTTCAGCCTCCTCCCTTAACACTTTTCTAATTTCCTCTACCAATTCCGGGGGAACTTCTTCATCGGCGTCCACAAACATAATCCAGTCCCGTGTGGTGAGATCTGCCGCAAATTGGTATTGATCGCGATGTCCCTGGAATTCTTTGCAATAGAGCTTTTCCGTATATCGCTTACAGATCTCATAGGTCCCATCCGTACTTCCGGAATCAACAACCACCAACTCCTCTGCCCAATGAAGACTGTTGAGACATCGCTCGATCGTGCGGTGATTGTTAAAGGTGAGAACATAGACGGAAACGGGAAGTTTGTTGTCTGTTGGATTGGTCATGACTGGACCCTTCATCGTCTTTTGCCCCTCATGTCTCATTTAAGTCCTCTTAACTTCCCGTTAACCGCCTCTTGCACTTCCTCCACGGTGATCTGTTCCATACATCGGTGGTCCGTTGGGCAGACTCTTTTAAAACATGGACTACAGGAAACTTCTTTCTTGATGACCACATGTCTTTCTCCCCAGGGACCTGTTGCCTTGGGATCTGTTGGGCCAAAAAGAGCGATGACAGGCGTTCCAGTGGCTGAAGCGATATGCATTGTCCCAGTATCGTTCGTAACCAAAAGAGAACATTTTTCGAGAAGAGCAGCCAATTGAAGGAGATTGGTCTGACCTGTCAAATCGATCCCCTCACCCCCTAAATAACTTAAGATCCGATTGGCTATCTTCCGTTCCTCCACTCTTCCAAACACCAGAATCTTTGCCTTCCAGGTTTGTGAAAGTCTTCTTCCAAGTTCACCAAAGCGGTCTGGAAACCAGCATTTGGCCAAACCATAAGCGGCTCCTGGATTCAACCCAATCATGGGTTTTCCATTTGGGAGTCCTCTACCTTTTAAAATCTCCTCGGCCCATCTTCTATCTTCTTCTCTGAGATGGAGGCGGGGAGAAGAAAGAGGATGCTTTGCCCCAAACGGTTTCAAGAGTTCCTGATAATAGTAAACCCGATGGACACGGAGAAACTCTTTTTTCCGACGAACCCTATGGGTAAGCAACAAAGATCGACCTTCATCCTGGTATCCTATCCGAATTGGGATTTTGGCCAAAAAGAGTTGGAAGGCGGAGTGAAAAGACCTCGGTAAGATTAAACCGAGATCAAACCTTTCCTTTCTTAATAAACGACTGATTCTGAAATCTTCAAAAAAGGATGCTATCCCCTTTCTATTCTCAAAAGGGATGATGTTTTCAATATAGGGAAAAGTTTTCCATAAATCAGCCAAATGGCTTGGAACAAGGATTGAGATCTCCGAATCTGGAAAACGGCGCTTTAAGGCTTCAACAGTGGGATAGGTAAGAATCGTATCTCCCACCCAGTTGACCCCTCTCACCAGAATGCGATTCATCTTAATAAAATCAAAGTTCAAAGGGCGTTCCTAACCTGTTCAAAAGGGGACAGATGAGGATTTCTGCCCCCTTTTAACATCCATCATAGATTATTCTATAATATCGTTAAAGTCAATACCAAAATATTTTCAAGCAGTTATGCGTAATACTTCTCTTGTTGCCTTAAAAACATCGTCAACGGATATAGTCTCCAAACATTTAAGCCTTTGGCATGAGCGATTTCTACATGGATTACATCCAACATTTTTAATAACCTTTTGATGAACCCCAAAAGGCTCGTTTAGAACCGGGTCTGTGGGACCGTAAATCACCACGACAGGGATTCCCATGAGTGAAGCAATATGCATGGGACCCGTGTCCCCACCAATAAAAAGATCGCAATTCCGATAAATTTCTCCCAATTGGGTGAGAGAATGGGTCTGAAGTCCAATAAACGAAGGTTCTTGCATCCTCATCTGGATTTGTTTAACCCAATCCAATTCACCAGGCCCCCAGGTAAAAAGGATCGAAGCCTTTAATTCGCGAACTAATCGGTCCGCTAATTGAGCGTATCTCTCTGGAAACCACCGTTTATAATGGGTTTTAGGGCTTGTTCCTGGATGAATGGCAATGGTCGGGAAAGGTAAAGGACCTAATTGGTCAAAAAAATACTTAACGTATTCCTTGTCCTTTTCCGGGATAAAGAGCGGATAGTTTTGAGGAGGAACCTCCAAACCCAACCCATTCAGGAGGCTAAAATTTCTAACAAAACGACTAACCCTCCTTTCTGGGAGTTTAACTTTGATATTGGAAAAGAGAAAATTGCCTTCTTTACTTGATGTCCGTTCAAACCCGATCCTCCCGGGAGCACCGGAAAGGAATGAGAGGAGACCACTTTTGAGAATTCCATGAAAATCCAGGACAAGGTCAAACTTCTTTTGCCGAAGGGTTTGAATAAACGTCTGAACGTCTCTGATGGTTTTATACCATCCCTTTGGAGACTTCATCCCTGCTGACCATTTCTGCCTTGGAAAGAGAATGACCTCATCAATCTCGGGTTGGCTTTCCAGAAAAGCCCTGGAGGGTTCTTCAACCATCCAGGTAAGGGAAGCAGAGGGATAATAAGATTTAATAGCCTTTACCGCAGGAAGTGTCCGAATCACGTCACCCACGGCACTCAGCCTCACAATGAGAATCTTTTTCTCAAACATCATACGATATAAGATGAGATTATCCCATTGTCCTCCAATTTTCAAGAAATTGGCAGGCTGATCCGTGTGTTATTGAGCAAGGCAATGAAGGAATTTCTCTGGAAGGCTCTTCGTCTTTCCGTTAGAATCGACACAGATGTGCTGGGTTTCTCCCTCAGCGATAACTTCCTTACTCTCCTCCCGTAATATGTGATATCCAAAAGTGATTTTTCGTTTATTCAGGTGTTTCAATTGTGTTCGAATGATAATAAGTTCATCATATTTAGCCGATCCTCGATAACGACAATGGACCTCGGTAACGACGAGCCGATACCCCATTGCTTCAAGGTCAGCATAACGAAATTCCTTTTTACGGCAGAATTCCGACCTTCCCACTTCAAACCAGATGAGGTAATTGGCATAATAAGCCACCCCCATCTGATCGGTCTCGGCATATCTGACGCGAATGTTTACATCCACAAAATCCTTCATCACCTCACCTCATTCGATTGGTTCTTCATCCTTTATGTCAATCCTTCCCGTTCGCTTCATGCCTCCATTTAGAGGCCTCTTAGGTATTCGGGTCTAAGCAAAGCCGGGTCTTTCCGCCTAAGGACGTCTCGAATTCGCTGTAATGCTTCTTCCTTCTTTTCTGGGATCCAGAAACGAAGGGGAAGGTAATTGGAAGCGTGGTTGGATGCAAAGAAGCAATGGGTCATGTGACTCTGTTCAATCATTGTCTCGAGTTCCTGGATCAAGCCAAAAGGCGTAGGGAGTACCAACCGTCCCTCATCAATCTCTTTTTCAATCGGCGTTCCTGGAACAATCATCAGTGAAAGGGCTCCAACAAAGTCTGGATCCATCTCTGAAAGAACCTCGCCTGTTTTCCGAGCATGGGTCTGACTGCCCTCAACGCCACCAAGACCCAAAATGACGGTCACCGAAAGAAGAATCCCGGATTCCTTCACCCTGCGGGCAGCCTGGACCATCTGATCCACTGTAGCATTCTTCTTAATCCGCTTCAACACTTCTGGATCCCCTGATTCCAACCCCAGATAGATGATTCCCAGTCCAAGCTTTTGAAGCGCCTTTAATTCTTCCGTACTTTTTCGAAGGATATCTCTGGCATTGGCATAAATCCCAACTCGTTCGAGTCGCCTGAGCGACCTCTGAAGATAGGACAGAATCTGAATCAGTTCCTTTTGTGGAATAATCAACGCATCTCCATCCGCCAGGAAAACCCTCCGAATCGGATAAGCCCTCGCCTCATCAATATCCTCCTTAATTTCCTCGAACGTTTTGATTCGAAAGTTTTTTCCACGATAGGCTCCGCAGAACGTGCATCGATTGTAAGAACAGCCTACCGTGACTTGAAGAATCAAGCTTTCTGCTTCACTGGGAGGTCTAAAAATCATTCCCTCGTATTTCACTTCCTATCCCTCCGGCATGCACGAATGACTCAAAGTAAAACGAATGCCATGAATGAAACCCTCTCAGACGAGACGATTCGTGTTATCGGTTCTCTTTCTTCTGATTCGTTTTATCCTGTGGAAGGTCGAATTGATAAATCATCTCCCCTTCTTTAACCAATCCCAACTCTTTTCTGGCAATTTCCTCGATGTATTGCTTTTCATATTGTAATCGCCGAACTTCTTCTTTTAATTTCCGATTTTCCTCCTCGATTTTTGCGTTGATCTCTTGGAGTCTGGCTAACTCCTTCTTGAGCTTCAAAAGGTGAAAGATCCCTTTATCGCCGAAAAAGGTAAAAACTCCAAACAGGAGAAAGATCACGAGGATGAAAAAGAAGAGAGTCTTTTTCCTGAGGTGGATTACCATGGTTCTATTGCAGTTTGAATTTAATGGGGATTGTCCCGGATTGCTCTACCTGAGGTTGATCCCTCGGAAGGGGAGCGAATCGCCATTGTCGGAGATATTGACTCGCAATTCTTTCCAGTTCTGCATCCCCTTTGATTGTTGGAATCACCCTATCTACCATTCCATTAGGCAACACCCAGAGGGTCATCTCAATTTCTGCTTCCACCTTCATCTTGACTTGGGGAGGTGGTGGTCTCTCCAAAATTTTTCGATAAACCAGAGCCCCTTTGATGCCTAATTGAAGATTTTCTTCTAAGGGTTTTTCAGGCAAAGGCTTCTCTTTTATCGCCATCAATTTCTCAAGGATCTTTTCCTCCCCTCCATCTTTCATCTTAGGAACTTTTAAACCGTCTTTCAGGGATGGAACAGGAGGAGTGGGCAGTAACGCATCCTCTTTCTTTTTCAAATAGTCCTTCAGCTCTCTTTCAAGGGTTTGAAACTCTGGTGTCTTTCGGAAGGCTTTGATCCTTTCCTCCTCCGTTTCTCCTTCCACCCGTTTAGGCTTAGGATATTCTGGAGCAAGGGATCTCCAATCTTGGTGGGCTCCGGCTTCATCCATCTTCCGGAGGATGAGTTCTTCGCGGATTCTCTTTTCCTCTGCCGGAACCTCATCCTTCGGCTTAAGGCCCATAATTTTTCTGACTTCCCGAGTCAGGATGCGCCATTCCCGTTCATAGAACCATCGTTGAGGGGAGGAAAAGAGGACCCCCATTAAGACCAGGATTCCAAGAATCAAGAAACTGATCAAAGGGATGACCCATTTTTTACGAGCCCCATTTTTTCTATTCTTCATGGACGAGTGGCCTCCTGCTGAATCTGATGGAGCATCTGTTTAGCCATCCTTTTCCGATCTTCACGGCTTGTCCGGTCTAAGAGTTTTTGATAAACCTGTTTGGCTTCGGAAAACCTTTTTGTTTCCATGTAGAGGGTCCCTAATCTTAAAAGAGATTCTTCACCCAATTCAGTAAGGTGGGGATAGAGATAAAGAACTTTCGAAAACTGGAGGATCGCGGTCTCTCGATGACCTAAACCCATATAGGCCTCTCCAAGTTTAAATTGGGTCTGACTGGCGATTCTTTCTTCAGGACTTTTCGAGGCTGCAAAAAAAGAAGGGATGGCATCGGAAAATCGCTTCTGAGAAAGAGCAAGGAGACCGATCCTGAAATGTGCTTCGAACCGCAACTCATCATGAGGAAATTTGTCTATCAACTCCTTTAACACCTTCTCAGCCTCTTCTAACTTGCCAAGGCCCCGATAGGCCTCTTCCATCCCTAAAAGACTTTTCTGTATGAACAACGGCTTTCCCGAATTTCGCCTCACGCCATCAAAATAGTCCAATGCTTTCGGATAAGCTTTAAGCAACAGATGGAGATCCCCTGCCTCTAAACAGGCATCCATCAGGAGGTGGCTTTTTGGGTAATGTTTGATAAATCGCTCCATCTCCTCTAAGGCTTCGGACCAACGCCTCTCCATCTTCAGAAGGAGAGCGAGTCGAAATTGAGCCTCTTCTGCCCCTTGGCTATGAGGATGAAGTCGGATGACCTCTTGATACGTTTTGAGAGCTTTATCAAGAGCCCGCGACTGCTGGAAATAATCTCCCAATTGCATGAGCGCTTGACCCGAGAGGGAGTGCTGAGGGTAACGTTTGACGAAGGCCTCCACTCGGCTAACAAAGAGGTCGTATCTCTTCTCCTGAAGATAGGAGAGGAGGATGCCATACTCCGCTTCAGGCGCTTCCTTCGACTTACCGTATTCTCGAATCAACTGCTGATAGAATTGGATCGCATTCCCATACTGTTTTACATTGTAATAACTGTCACCGATCTTCAATAGGGAAGACGGAACAAATGGACTTTGGGGAAATTGCCTTACGACCACACGGAAGGCTTCAACGGCTTTTATAAAATTCTTTTTCCGAAAATAGGACCAGCCGATCCAATACTGAGCTTCATCGTGATAGGAACTTGAGGGAAAAGAAGCCTGTAGAGTTTGGAAGTAATTTAAAGCATCATCGAACCGTTCTTCCCGGTAAGCAATCCATCCCAACAGATAGAAACCCTTTTCCTTTCCCTCTTCATCAGGGGATTGGATGAGACGTTCTAAATAAATTTTGGCCTGCCCGTAATCATTCTGATTTAAAAAACATTGACCAATCAAAAGGGGGAGAGGAGGAGAGGAGCGGTATTCTGGAAATTCAGATAAAATCTTGAGAAAATATTGATTGGCCTCCTTCCATTCTCCTTTTTGAAAATGGTACCACCCTAAACTCGTTAGGCTTTTGGGATAAAGGGAAGGAACGTCCTTCAATCGGTCCACATATTGAACGGCATGGCGATAATCTTCTTTAATCAGATGACTTTCTGCCAACCAGTAAAGGATTTCATTCTTTTCGGGATGGTCTGGAAATTCTCTGAGGAATCTTTCCCAATACCCGATGGCCTCATCATATTGTTTCAATAGAAAATGGCAATATCCTAACCTCCCATAAACCCGATCCTCAAGTTGCGCCATCCTTTTCAACCATAAGACTTGCCGGTAGGCACCAATCGCATCGGCATAATTCTTCTGATTGAACAGGGATTCCCCCAACATAAAATAGACCCATTCTTGAAGATCATTTTCTGGATACGTTTTTAGAAATTGCCTGAACGTGACGACAGCAAGGGAATACTCCTTTTGGTCAAAATAGTATCGTCCAATATCGAAAAGACATCGCTCCGCCCATGGGGAAATGAGAAATTGGGAAAGAAATCTCTGGTAGAACTGGGTTGCCTTTTCTACCTCGTTCTCCCCAAGATACGTCTTCACCACTCCCCAGAAGATAGGATCGGACAAAGGGGTGGCGGGGAAATGGAGAAGGATCTCTTCGAATGTTTTCCGCCCCTCTGCATAGTGTCCAAGGGAGACCTGGCACCATGCCAGAGCATAACGGCCACTCTCTTCCAGAGGATGGCGAGGATAGCGTCTTAAGAAGTTTCTAAAAAGTGCCGCCGCCTCTTCGTATTTCTGGAGTCTAAAGGTGGTCACTCCTAAGAGATATTCTGCTTCGGGCCTCCAGATGCCTTCTGGATAGTGTTGGAGGTGAGTCTCGATCTCCCTCATCGCTTCTGCATATCGTCCCAGGTGATAAAGACAATACCCTGACCAGAAGAGGGAAGACTGGGCAATAGAAAGGGCAGGATTTTTATCGTACGCCCTTCGAAAAAATCGGCTTCCTTCCTCAAACAATCCCCGTCTGAGCTGGATCCAACCGCAAGAATAGAGAGCGTAGGAAATAAATTCATTTTCGGGAAATTCATCTATCACTCTTTTAAAATCGGTAAAAGCCTCCTCGATTTTTCCCAGCTGGTACTTTGCCTCTCCCATCCAATAGAGAGTTGAACCTTTCATGAGGCTCTCGGGGTGTTCCTCTATCAAACGCCGAAAGAGTTGAATGGCTTTCTCGTACTCTCCCTGTAAGTAGGAGTATCTTCCTCTCTCATAAAAAGCTTTATCACTGCTCGTCATCCCCCCTGTGAGGCGACTGGTATAAGCACAACCGGGTTGGGTGGTTGAAGGACTCATTTTCCTCATGGGACCGATCTGATCTTCCCTAAGGTCAAACATCTCTAACGTGGCTTCCTGTTTGACTCCTTGAGCGACGATAAGGGGAAGGGGAATGTCACGCCCTTCGATCCATTTGGTCTCGTCTCTTCCTAAAAAAATAATTTCCTGCGATCGCATTCGGCCTCGGGGTTGATCCTGGCTTTCAAGGGTCGTCAAAGAGAGAGCGACCGAAAGAAGGAGAAAGAGGCTGATCAGTTTCGCTAATCTCTTGAACATAACCATCCTGTCTTTATAAAAAATTATCAGAAAGATTAAAGCCCTGTCAACTGTAACCCCTCAGTTAAAGAAATAAAAAAGGGTTGGGAGGTTGCCTCGGAAAAACCTTGAAGCGAAACCTCTGTTTGTCAAAACGACCCAATCTGATTCAAAAAAATCCGATTCAAAGGGCCTGAGGACCCCGATGAGGGTAACCTTTTATAACCGCTATTCAAGGTTTTGGAGGGGTAACGTTCCAACCCTTTAAAACCGAAAACACCCCATAACTGAGGGATTACTGTCAACTCAAGTTCAAAAATTGACAGGTCTTGCAAAATTATGATAACCTTTTTTTAATGAAGGGGAAAGTCTTGATCATTCTTATCGGGATGCTCCTGTTGGCTCTTACAGCCAACTGTGATGGAGTGAGATGGCATCCCTCATCGGATTCCGAAAAGGACTTCCAAGCCATGCGCCAAAAGATGGTCGAAACGCAGATCAAAAGCCGGGGAATTAAGGATGAACGGGTCCTTTCCGCCATGCTGAAGGTTGAACGCCATCGCTTCGTCCCCAAATCTTACGAATCCCAAGCCTATTCGGACCAACCGCTTCCCATCGGAGAAGGGCAGACCATCTCCCAGCCATACATCGTGGCCCTGATGACGGAGTTATTAGACCTGAAAGGAAAAGAGAGGGTGTTGGAGATTGGCACGGGGTCAGGATACCAGGCTGCCATTCTTGCAGAGTTGGCCAAAGAGGTTTATACCATCGAGATCATTGAAACGCTCGCCTCCACAGCTAAAACCCTGCTCATGGAGCTGGGCTACCAAAACATTCAGGTGAAGGCGGGCGACGGGTATTTAGGATGGCCTGAACATGCTCCTTTTGATGCCATTATGGTTACCTGTGCGCCCGACCACATTCCCGAGCCCCTCCTCGATCAACTCAAAGAAGGCGGGCGGCTCGTCGTTCCCGTAGGAACATACTCCCAGGAATTGAAAAAGATTGTTAAACGATCGGGGAAGATAGAGACGACGGATGTCATCCCGGTCCTCTTCGTCCCCATGACTGGCGAAGGCGTGAAAGGGAAAAAATGATGGAGGGAGGGGGAGAGTATGGGAGATAGGGTGAATAAAAAAAAGTATGACTGAGCCTTTTAAGGCTCTATTCTATGACTTTTGCCTTTCTTGCTTCTCCAGAATTCCAATCTCTTTTTGATCTCCTTTTCGAATCCCTGTTCGGTTGGTTGATAATAGGTCCGCCCTTTCAGGTTTTCGGGTAGGTATGCCTCTTCGACAAAATGATCTGGATAATCATGGGGATACTTATAATCTTTTCCGTAGCCCAGGTTCTTCATCAAGGAGGTCACCGGATTTCGAAGGTGAAGAGGAACAGGCTGGTTCTCAAGTTCCCGGACATCTTGCTGAACTGCCTGAAAAGCCTTGTAGATGGCATTGGACTTAGGAGCTGTTGCCAGATAAACAGCGGTTTGGGCAAGGGCCAGATTCCCTTCCGGAAGGCCAATGAAATGAAACGCCTCCATGGCAGCCACTGAAACCTGTAAGGCTTGAGGATCGGCATTTCCCACATCCTCGGACGCAAAACGAATCATCCTCCTGGCGATGTAAAGTGGATCCTCTCCCGCCTCCAACATTCTTCCCAGCCAGTAGAGAGCGGCATCCGGATCGCTCCCCCTGAGACTCTTATGGAAAGCGGAGATCAGATTGTAATGTTCCTCTCCGGATTTATCATAGAGAAAAGTCTTTCTCTGGAGAACCTCTTCAAGGTTCTGGAGGGTGATATGGCGGATTCCTTCCTGATCAGGGGGCGTTGTTAGCACCATCATTTCCAGTGTATTCAACCCCATCCGGGCATCCCCGTTGGCGAGGCGACATACCCTTTTGATGACCTCTTCATCCATATCGGCGAAAAACCGTCCCAATCCTCTTTCTGGATCATTCAAGGCCCTCCTTAAAAGGACTTCGATCTCCCCTTCGGTTAAGGGACGGAGGGTGAAAACCTTTGCTCTCGAAAGCAGAGGAGAGATCACCTCAAAGGAAGGGTTTTCTGTGGTCGCTCCGATCAGGATGATCGTACCTCTTTCCACATGGGGAAGAAAGGCATCCTGCTGGGCCTTGTTGAACCGGTGAATCTCATCCACGAAGAGAATCGTCCTTCTCTTCTGGTACTTCCACTCCTCTTCCGCCTCATGGATCACTTCCTTAATCTCTTTAACACCTGAAAGGACTGCACTGAAGGCAATGAATTTCGCGCGGGTCACTGAAGCGATGAGCATGGCCAGGGTCGTTTTCCCAGACCCAGGCGGCCCCCAGAGGATCATCGAGGGGATATGATCTGACTCAATGGCTTGGCGAAGAACCTTGCCTTGTCCCAAAAGATGATCCTGACCTACGAACTCCTCCAAGGTTTTCGGTCTCAACCGTTCAGCCAGCGGAGCTTCCTTCCGGAACGATGTCTCTCCTTTTTTCTCAAAAAGGTCGCTTTGCTTCTTCATAGGACTCTGCTAAGCGTTATTGATGTCCCATATCGCCTGAAGCATCTGGTCATGGATTCGTCCATTGGAGGCAACGAGGAACCCTCTGGAATAGATATCGAAAGGTCCTCCTTCTGAATCGGTTACCCTTCCACCTGCTTCGGTAATGAGGAGGACCCCAGCCGCCATATCCCAGGGCGCAAGCTTTAACTCCCAGAACCCATCAAACCGACCTGCCGCCACATAACAGAGGTCAATGGCTGCGGAGCCAGGTCTCCGAATCGCCAGGGTTTGTCGGAGGAATTGGCGAAAATAACGAAGGTACTCATCCGGATGAGCCTGGACATCGTAAGGGAAGCCCGTAGCCATAAAACTTCTCCCCAACTGATCGGTTTGAGAAACAGAAATTCTCTTTCCGTTCAAAAACGCTCCTTCTCCTTTTTGAGAGATGAAAAGTTCATCCAGGAGAGGAATGTAAACAACCCCTAAGATCATCTCCCCTTCTTTCTCCAGTCCAATCGACACGGAAAAAAAGGGGAAGCCTCTGGAGTAGTTTGTCGTCCCATCCAGAGGGTCCACGATCCACCGCCATGGACTTCCTTTTTCGGCAAAGGGACTCTCCTCAGTGAGGATCTCATGTTCTGGAAAGGCATGGCCAATAAGTCGTTGGATCGTTTGATCACAGACTCGATCGACTTCGGTCACAGGATCAAAAGCCCCCTTGTAAGTTACCGATTGGTGCTGACCAAAATGATCCATCTGAATTTTCCCTGCTTCTTTTGCCGCTCGGATCGCTATGTGGAGATATCGGTTTTTCTCGCTCATCAAAAACCTCTTGCTTCGTCCAATTTGACAACCTTTAGGTTCAGACTATATGATACCATAAAGAGCAAGTCAATGATACCTTTCAAGATCATAGGAGAACCAGATGAAATTCGTTTCCAATGGACATTGTTTTGTTTGCGGGGAAAACAACCCACAAGGACTGAAGATCAGATTCCAGGTTGACCGACAAAAACAGACCATTCAAACCCTTTTTACTGTAGAGTCAATCTATCAGGGCTGGGACGGGATTGTGCATGGGGGAATCCTTGCCACGCTTCTCGATGAGGCTATGGCCAATCTGGTCTATGAACTGGGATTAAATGGGATTGCAGCCTCTCTCGAGGTTCGATTCAAAAAGCCAGCCCCCATCCTTCAACCCCTCAGGATCTTTGGAGAGATTATAGAAGTGCATAAGAAATTGGTGAAAGCAAAGTCTTCCATTTCAAAAGAGGACGGAACGGTCTTGGCAACTGGAATGGCCACCTTTGTCCGGCAGGGATCGTAGGACTCTAACTTGATTCAAGAACCTTCAAAAAGTTTAGTCCTAAAATCTTTTCACGGTCTTCAAGGGAAAGACCTGATTCTTCCAATTCCCGAAAATATCTTCGGGGACCTATCAAAGGAAAATCAGAACCAAAAATAATCTTCTCAACGCCGACTATCTCTTTGGCAATACCATAGATCTTCTTTGAATAAAGAAAAGGAGAGGCTGCAGTATCATAATAAACATTCTTGAAGGCTGTCGACACTTCAGGCATCAGCTCATAAAAGGGGAGCCCTCCCCCCCAGTGTGCCAGCAGGATCTTAAGAGACGGAAAGAGGAGGGCGAACTGATAAAAGATCTCCAGGGAGGTCTTGCCTTTGCCGGGATAGAAATGACCCAGTGGTTCATTCGTATGGAGAAGGATAGGAATGTTCTGTTGCTCCATCTTCCTAAAAATCGGCGCCATCGTTTCGAGATCCTGATCGGTCATGGCTCGGTCATAGAAAGCAATCTCTCCCACTCCTTTTGCTCCATGCTCCATTCCCCAATCGAGTTCCCTCTCAGAGCGTTTCAGATCTGTTAAGGGTAGAAGAATAAAGACGATGATCCGGTTAGGATAACGAGTAGCCGATCCCAAAAGATATTGATTATGGAGAGAGCAGAGTTCCGGATCCTCCCAGGGAAAACCACAAACAACCGATTTTGAAATGTTCGTTTCATCCATGGAGAGAATCAGATCCTCAGCCCCGACCATTTTTGCTCTGGGATCTTGATAGAGGGAGCAAAACCCTTTGTCCTTCTGGCAAAAAACTTCCCTCTTCTTCCTGACTTCGTCCGGGAAGATATGGGTGTGGCAATCGATGATCATGACCGCTTTCTTGTGTTGAAATTAGGGTTTTCCCTTGGTGAACCCATAATGGCCGAGGACGCTTCCGAGACTCCAGTACTCTCTGGAACCTGGTGAGAATGCAATGGGAAGGGCTTTCAACATATCGATGCGTCCCTTCTCCGTCAGCACTTCTTCCTTCACATGGAGGGCAATAACCTCTCCAAGGAAGAGATCATGACTTCCTAAAAAGAGAGTTTGTTTGACGACGCATTCCAGATGGACTGGGCAGGCTTCAATTAAAGGCGGGGTGACTTTCTCCGCAGGAGCTGTTGCCCACCCCGTCAAATCAAATTTGTTGATTTCTTTCCCTGAAACCACTCCACATGCGTCAACCCCCCTGACCATCTCTACGGAAGGGAGGTTCACCACAAACTCTTTGGTCTCCTCGATACAGTGATGAGAATATCGCTCTGGTCTAATCGAGATCCCAATGAGGGGGGGATCTGAATTGACAACCCCTACCCAGGCAAGGGTAATCATGTTAGGTTGGCCCTTTCCATCCACGCAGGTAACAAGGACAACCGGCGTGGGATAGAGTAAGGGGCTTGGGGATAGACTTTTTCGTGCCAACGCTTCTCCCTGAGGAAAGGGGACTTCTTATTGAAAGAGACTGACGTCTCCTTTTCCCTTACGGATCACTTTGGGAAATTCATCCGTGAGGTCAATGACACTTGAATGCTCAGCAACAATGACGCCCCCATCGATCACCAGATCGAGCTGCTTGCCGAAGCGGTCCTCAATCTCGGCGGGATCACTATAGAGGGTCTCGTCAGGTTTATAGACACTTGTGCTGATAATCGGATGCCCTAATTCTTTAACCAGAGCGAGACAGATTTTATTATCAGGGATGCGGATCCCTACGGTATTCTGTTTGGTCATGGCAATCTTTGGAACGAGTTTGGTCGCCTTCAGGATAAAGGTATAGGGTCCAGGCAAGAGTTTTTTCATCATCTTATAGGCATAATTGGAAACAAAAGCATACCGGCTGATATCTTTCAAATCAGCGCAGATAAAACTGAGAGGTTTTTTCCCTTCCATCTTCTTTAAACGGTAAATTTTTCGAATGGCATCCGGATGAAAGAGATCACATCCAAGCCCATACACAGTATCTGTGGGGTAAGCGATGATCCCCCCGTTTTCGAGTACCTCAATGACTTTTCGAATCAACCTCAACTGAGGATTTTTTGGATTGATGACAAGACCCATTCGATTAACTCTCCTTTTCCAGCTCGATGAGGCGTACCCCCTTGATGAACCGTTGATTAAAATAAGGGGTTTCAAGGGTATCCACCCTCACCTCCTTGCTTCGATAAGAGGCATGTATAAATTGACTTTCCCCGATATAGATGCCTACATGGAGTCCATTGGCTCGATGAGTCTTAAAAAAGACCAGATCGCCTTCTTCCAATTCCTCACGTTCCACTTTCTTGCCAAACCCAAGCTGTTCTCGCACGGTTCGGGGAAGCTCGACATTAAAAATTCCAAATATCTTTTTCACAAAAGCGGAACAATCCATCCCCTTCAGAGTAGCTCCTCCCAGTTTATAGGGAACCCCTAAAAAGGTTTTGACCACTCTCACAAAAAGATCCCTTTCTTCCGGGTCCTTCCATTTTCTTAAGGGTTCAGGAATCGGTTGATTTTCCCCTTGTAAGAATTCGCTGATCTCTTCTGCATCGCCTATCTCTTCGAGCACCTCATGGGGACTCTCATCCGATTTCATTTTAAGAAGGAGTGTCTGTCCCACTTTTAGTCGATCCGTTTGGAGTTGGTTGATCCTTTTGATTTCGTCCATAGACATCCCAGTCTTTTTTGAAATCGAATAAAGACTCTCCCCCTGTTTGACCCTGTAGGTCTTGGTTTCAAGTTCAACCCTTTTAGCCAGTGTGTCCTTCGGTTTTTGCTGGGAATTCGGGATGAGGAGGACCTGTTTGGGTTTGAGGTGATTTCCCTCAAGACGATTGGCTGCCTTCAACGCTCCAATGGAGATGCCATAGGATTTCGCAATCGAATAAAGGGAATCACCAGGTTTCACCGTATAATGTTCTTGGGCGATGAGTCCATTCGGGCAGACAAAGACAAAAAGGACGACCAGCATCACCCCCATCAAGCTTAACCGTCCCATCATGAATCTCCCCCTTTCCTCTATGTGTTTTTTTTCTTCCCTGTTGTGAAATAGGAAGAGTTGAAAAGGATCAGATCGGATGAGTCAATGGTTTCATTTATACAAGGATTCTTTGGAGAAGTCAACTGATGAACAGCAACGAGAGGGATCCGATCCTTCCAGGAGTGGCCTACGATCTTTTTGGGAGCAGTTTCATCTCCAGCCTTTTCCTGAAGTAGCTTTTATGAAACTTTTTTCTCTCCAGGGATCCATCTATAGAGCCCCATTTACCTTTCTATCTTTCTCAAACACTTCATCATCTCAATCAATTTTCTGTCTCTTTCCTTCAGCACTTCTTCAAGCCTCTTGGAGGAGTAATCGTAAAATCCTTTTCCTGACTTAACCCCCAGATATCCCTTCTTGACCAATCGACTCAAAGTTTTTGGTGTCCTATCCTTGGAGACCAAATGAATAGCAGGATTTCTCTCAAAGGTAAGGGCTAAATCCAATCCTGTATAATCATAGCGCTGAACCACTCCAACAACAGGGATTCGGATCCCGAGACTGTTTTTTACTGCCCGGTCTATCTCTTCTGCGGTGGCATATCCTCTATCGAGAAGAAAAAAGATCTCCCTTGCCATGGCTCTCTGGAGACGGTTGACAATATACCCTGGAATGAACTTCTTCATCAGGACCGGTGTTTTTCCCAATTCTAAGAGAATCTGCCTCAATGTCTTTACAGTGGCCTCAGAACTCCTGGGTCCTTGAACCAGATCGACCAGAGGAATGAGATGAGGTGGAGCATACCAGTGGCAGATCAACATTTTTTCTGGACGGATTCCCTTTGTTAGCTGAAAGAGATTGAGATAGGAGGTATTGCTGGTTAAGATCGTCCGATCAGGGCAAAGCCCATCCAGAGTTTGGAAAACCTCTCTCTTGGCTTTAGGATGTTCGGATATCGCTTCAATAACCAGATCTGCCTTCTTCGCTACCTCGAGAGAAGTGGAGGGATGGATTCGATTTAAAATGTTTGGAATCGATTTCCCACCAATCATCCCCGCCTCTTTCAGAGTCTGGAGATTGGCCTGAATCAATGCGAGGCTTTTTTCAAGAATATCCTGGTTAAGGTCTATCAGATCGACCTCGTACCCGCCCTGTGCAAAGACCATGGCGATTGAATGGCCCATCGTCCCCGCACCGACGATCAATACTCTTTTGACCCAGTTATCAACCATTTGACTCCCCTGAAATGTTAAATATTTTCATATATTTTCTCGACTTCTCGTAGGCCTCGGTTAACTGATCTGCTGATCTTTTTCGTTCATCATCGGTCAACTTTCTAATCACTTTTGCCGGAATGCCAAAGACCAGTGAGTTCTCCTCAATCCTCATTCCTGGTGGCACAACACATCCGCTTCCCACTATAGAGTTCCTTCCCACCTCTGCTCCGTCAAGGACAATGGCTCCGATTCCAACAATAGCCCCCTGCCTGACCACAGAGCCATGAAGCATGGCTCCATGGCTGATGAGAACCCTCTCTTCAATGACCACAGGATAATTCTCCGGCGATTCGATTAGCACCTGATCAAGGATAACGGAATGCTCCCCCACAACAATGCAATTACTATCTGCTCTCAGAAGTGCAAAAGGGAAAATGCTTACATGAGGCCCAAGGAGGATATCCCCGATCAGCCTGGCCGATGGGTCAATGAAAACGGTCTCATCAAACCGGGGAGATTTCCCCTCAAAGGGAGTGATGTGTCTGAAGTCCTTGGAATCGGAAGACATAAAGCGCCTCCTTCAAGGTATGAAATGGAATGCTACCTTGGTTGTTTCTCAAAGATCGCAGCGATACCCAGGCCTCCACCTCCGCAGATCGATTCCAGCCCCAAACGGCCACCCCGGCGTTTCATTTCATGAAGCAAAGTGACCAACACCCTTGTCCCGGTGCAGGCAATGGGATGCCCCAGTGAAATGCCAGAGCCATTGACGTTGATTCTGGAATCGTCCTTATCACTCATTCCCAACAGCTTCATGTCTGCTAACACCTGGGCAGCAAAGGCCTCCTGAATCTCAATCAAATCCATCTGGTCAATCTTCATCCCTGTCTTCTCTAAAACTTTTTTAACTGCAAGGTCCACTGCCTTGTAGGTGTATCTTGGATCTACGCCTGCCACTGCGAACCCAACGATTGAAGCCAGAGGCTCTATCCCCGATGCCTTAGCCTTTTCTTCGGCCATGATCACACAGGCGGCTGCACCATCATTCTCTGATGAGGAATTTCCAGCCGTACAGACGCCTCCCAAAATAGGGGAAAGCTTTGATAATTGTTCAAAAGTGGTGTCCTGTCTTGGAGTCTCATCTTGATCTAAGAGTGTTATCCCCCCTTTGGATTGAGTCATCGGAACAGGAACGATCTCTTCTTTGAATTTCCCCAGAGCCATCGCTTCGCAGGCTCTCTGATGACTTCTTAAGGCCCACCGGTCGCAATCCTCTCTTGTGATGTCCTCCTCGCGGGCTGCGGTCTCTGCCCACGACATCATCGTCGGCAAAATTCCGTATCTCTCTGAGGGCTGGGACATTACCCTCGCACGTTGTATCCGGTCATAAAATGGAATTCCCCATAAAGAGAGATCACCGTGACCTTTCGGCATCCCCTTTCTGCCTCCGATTCCCCATTTGATCTCCCCTGGGAGGTAGAACTCCGCACTGCTCATACTCTCCACGCCGCCTGCCACCACAATCTCCGCATGGCCTGACTGGATTGCCATAGCGGCATGGCAGATCACATCCAGACCGGTGCAACAGCGCCGATCCAGAGTGATGCCTGGAATCGACTCTGGCCATCCGGCTTTAAGGAGCGACATCCGGGCAATATTTACATATTCTCCGTTTTGGTAAGCCTGCCCCAAAATGACCTCATCAATCTGATCAGGATTCAATCCTGCTCTCTTAACCACTTCATTTAAAACGAGAGCGCCAAGGTCGTAGGCAGGAATGTCCCTCAACATTCCCATATACCTTCCGATCGGTGTCCGAACCGCACTCACAATCACTGCCTTTTTCAAAAGAGTCTCCTTTCCGTTCATGAACGATGCCAATACTTCTGGAGGATGATCACAATGACCAGTAACATGACTCCCACTGCATCTGTGTAAAGGTCTGGTTTGATAAGGCAGATGGCTCCGGCAATGAGCATCCCCCTCTCCAGCAAGGTTGCCTCTTTGAATAACCATCCCATCAGTCCGGCTGAAAGAAGAATGACTCCAACCGATGCGGAGAGAATGGTCGTGATAATGCTTGCAGGAGAACCGATGAGCAGAAGTGAAGGGCCGTAAACGAACATAAAGGGGACGACAAAACCGGTCGCTCCAATCTTCATCGCAGCCATGCCTGTCTTCCAGAGATTTGAGCCGCTAATGCCCGCGGCCGCATAGACCGCCATGGCGACCGGGGGGGTAATCGCTGAGATGATGGCAAAATAGAAGACGAAGAGATGGGCTGCAATGACCGGTACCCCTAATTTGATCAGGGCGGGAATCAACAGTGCAGCCTGGACGATATAGGCTGCTGTCGTGGGAAGCCCCATTCCGAGAATAATCCCGGCAATCATCGTAAAGACAAGAGCAGGGGCAAGGGAATCGCCCGCAATGAAAAGGATGAGGCTGGTAAACTTCAGTCCCAGTCCGGTCAGATTGATTACCCCGACCACAATGCCTGCGCAGGCACAGGCTGCAGCTACCGGCAGCATGTTTTTTGCTCCGAACTCAAGAGCCTCAAGAATTTTAATCAATCCCATACGGGTTTCCGACCGGACCAGGGCAACAAGGACCACTGAAATGGTGGCAAAGATACAGGCATACATTGGCGTATATCCTGCTAACATGAAGTAGATGATCACGACCAGTGGAATAAAGAGGTGTCCTCTCGTCACAACGACCGATTTCAACCGGGGTCTTTCATTTTTCGGAACTCCAAGCAATCCTGTCCTCAAAGCCTCAAAATGGATGGCCATGAAGAGAGCCACATAATAGAGAAAAGCTGGGATTAAGGCATGTTTACAGATATTGATGTATGAAATTCCGGTGTACTCCGCAATCACAAATGCAGCTGCACCCATGACCGGAGGCATAATCTGTCCTCCGGTGGAAGCCGTCGCTTCTACTGCTGCAGCAAAATCATGTTTAAATCCGGTTCTCTTCATCAGAGGGATGGTCAACCAGCCGTCTACCATCACATTGGCCACTGCACTTCCTGAAATCGTTCCGAAGAGGCTCGAAGAGACACAGGAGATTTTCCCTGGACCACCCTTCGCTCCTCCCACCAGAGAGGTTGCAAAATCCATGAAGAACTGGCCTGTGCCGGACTGTTCTAAAAAGGCGCCAAAGATGACAAAGAGGATGACATAGGTGGCTGAGACACCCATGGGAATTCCGAAAATTCCCTCAGTGGTTAAGTAGAGCTGATCGATGATCGTATCCAGGCTGAATCCGGTATGCCTCAGGAGCCCTGGAAGGTAATTTCCAAAAATGGCATAGAGGAGAAACCCGATGGCAGTCAGAGGCAAGGCCCACCCGAGCATTCTTCTCGAAGCCTCTAAAAGAATCAGGGTAAGGATCATTCCCATGGTAAAGTCCCAGGTGCTTACAGGATGAACATACGGATAGCGAGTGACAATATAGTCATAATTGAGAAAGACATAGCCAAGAGATAAGAGGGTGAGGAGAAGGAGAAGAAGATGGAGGCCAATCTTTCCTTTGGACTGTTTCTCTCCGCTTGTCATCCCCACCAAAAAGATCAAGACGAGGGTGAAGATGAGATGAATGGAACGGTGCATCATTGCCTCAGGGACACCAAAGGCTCCAGCATAAAGGTGGTAGGCTGACATGAGAACGGCAATAATCCACACTCCCTTTTTCGCAATGAAAAGAAAATGATTCATAGATTCCACCTATACAGAAAAGGCGGGAATGTAGCCCTTCCCGCCTCGCACACCTCTGATGGGATAAGAAGAAAGAATTGAAAAGCCTTTATTTGGCAACGCCCTTTTCTTTATAATATTTGAGTGCACCTGGATGAAAAGGAACACCGATGTCGAGAGCAAGATCTTTTACTGTCACCCCTTTCATATCCTTCACCACATCTCCCAGCCTGTCCACATTCTCTGAAAGAACTTTTGTAATTTTGTAAACAAGTGGCTCTGGGAGCTTAGCGCTGATGACCAGGTGAGTGAAATAGCCTACTCCAACGACATCATAATTGACTCCCGGATAGGTACCGGCAGGAATGACCCGTCTCAAATATCCTGCATTCATCTTCTGGAGTTCCTGGATCTTATCTTCAGGAAGAGAGAGAAGTCGGATCTTCTTGGTTGTTGCCAGATCGAGGATGGAAGAGGCAGGGATGGTCGTTCCCAGGAGGTACCCCTGGGCATGGCCATCTTTCATCAAAGAGACAGCATCCGAATAACTCACATGGTTGACCTTGCTCATATCCTTATAAGAAAATAAGAAAGACCATAGATCTGAATAACCTGTTGAGCCAGAAGTTCACCTGTATGGCCTTTAGGGCCTGGGCAGATCCCTTTCCCCTTAAGATCTGCAGGCGATTTGATCCCTGAGTCCTCCAGCACAACCATCTGAAAATATTGGGGATAGAGGTTGGCTAATTGCATTACATTTTTGGTGGGAGCCTTAAACGGAGCTCTTCCTGCCACTCCATCGACGCTCGATGAGGAGTTCCCAAAGCCAATATCCGCTTTGCCCTCTTCCACACCAACCACATTGGCAATTCCTCCTCCTGGTGAAACGGAAACCGTCGTTCCGGGTATATTCTTCTGGATGAGTTCAGCAATGGCACCCCCTAAGGGTATCCATGAGCCTCCTGCAGGTCCGGTCATCATCTTAAGATCCACTTTCTCCTGACCAGCAGCAATAAAAGGAAACATAAAAAAAAGGATGAATCCAAACCCCAGCCCAATTAATTTTTTCGATTTCATAGTCACCCTCCTAAATGGAATGAGTGGTTTCTCAATAGCAATAAATCGTCATACAAGTCAAGAAGTTTTTGGGGACCCCTATGGAACAATCACCACTTTAATCGGGTCCTCTCCCTCCATCTCCCCACCCGCTACTTGGATCGCTTTCTCTGCTTCCTCGAGAGAAAACCGGTGTGTGACCATCTTTTCAAGAGGATAAGTTGCCGTTTCTGCCAGTCGGATTGCAGGAAGGACAGATTGGGAATCATGGCTAAAGACTCCCTGTATTCTCACCTCCTTGTACACGATCTTGTCGAGGATGAGGGGAACTTCTCTATCCATACCGTAAAGTCCGGGAAGAATCACTGTGCCCTTCTTCTTAACCAGTTCGATGGCGTGAATTGCCCCTTTCACACTACCGGTTACATCCATCACCATGTCAGCCATCCTCCCTCTGGTCATTTCCTTGATCCTTCTGATGGGATCGGCTTTCTCCACATCAATCACCTCATCCGCTCCTAAGATCTTTGCCATTTCGAATCGGACCTTGTCTTTAGACGTTCCTGTGACAATTACTTTTTCCGCCCCGGCTTCTTTCGCTACCACGATGCCGGCAAGCCCCTGCTGACCCGGTCCTTCAATGACAACTATATCCCCCTTTTTTAATCCACCCACTATCTGAAGCCAGCGGATTGCATTCCCAAGCACAGCACAGATCAGAATTCCAACTTCAGGCTTGAGGCTCCGAGAGACCTGATGAATCCTCGCTCTCGGAGGGAGGTAGAGATATTCGCTATAAGCCCCCCAGAGGTGGGGCGGATCTTTACAAGAGATCATCGACCCATAGGTCAACATCTTTTCACAGTGAATGTAATCCCCTTCCTTACAATAACAACACTCTCCACATCCGAAGGCATATTCAACGATCGTCCGGTCCCCCTCTTTAACGTTCCATCTCTTCGCTGCCGCTCCTCCAACTTTAATAATCGTCCCGAAGATCTCATGGCCCATAATGATGGGATAGGGTCGGGGAGCCCGAGTCGCCTTTCCTCGATACATGCCTATATCCGATCCACAGACTCCGACCATGTCGACTTTGAGGAGTCCTTCCTCCGGCCCGATCTTTGGGATTGGAAACTCCTTCAAAACCATTCTTCCTGGCGCTTCAAGAACCATTGCTCGAGATGTTTCCATCTGTTCTTATCCTTTAAAATGAAAGGTCTTAAAAAACGTTCCGTAACTTTCAGAACCTCGACGAAACTTGCGGCATATCCAAGTTTGCCTAAGATGGAATCAATTTTAGATATCTTTGTCTTAATAAGGTCTTTAGAACCTTTCCTGAGGGATTTCTCGGAAGGCTCTCCACAAATTCAACTGACTTTGGCTTTTTGTAACTGGCAAGATGACTTTTGCAGTATTCGATCACCTCCTCCTCGGTCATCGACTCCCCTTTTTTAAGGACGATGACAGCCCTGACCGACTCTCCCCAGAGGGGATCCGGAACGCCAATGATAGCGGCATCCTCGATCTTGGGATGGCAGTAAAGGATCTCTTCAATCTCGCGGGGATAGATATTCTCTCCACCGCTGACAATCATATCCTTCTTCCGGTCAACGATGTAAATAAACCCCTCCTCATCCATCCTGGCCAGATCTCCTGTGTGAAGCCATCCGCCCTGGAGTGCCTCCCGGGTGGCTTCCTCATCCTTATAGTATCCCTTCATCACATTGGGCCCCCGGCAGATCACCTCTCCCACCTCTCCGGCGGGAAGGTCCTGACCCTGATCATCCACAATCCTCACTTCAAGGAATGGAACTGCCGCTCCCACACATTCCTTCTTCTTCAGGGAGTCCTTTGCTTTGAGGATGGCAATTGAAGGGGTCGCCTCCGTGCAACCATACACATCATAAATGCCCTTGAGATTGGGGAAGAGTTTAGCCAACCGCAATTTTGTCTCGTTCGGGAGGATCGAAGCGCCTGTCGTGCATTTGGTGATGGACCGGGTATCATATTGTCCTTCAGGAAGGGAGAACAGGAGGTGGTAGGCAGCAGGTGCACCCGAAATGACGGTGGCTCTCTCCTTTTCGATGATTTCCATCACCTTTATCGGGTCGAATTGTTTGACGAGGATGCTCGTTCCTGCCATGGCCACGCGGGTGAGGAAATGGTTATTGAGTGCGGCTGTGTGATAAAGGGGGCCGATGACAATGGAGATCTCGCCCTCTTGCTCCTCCCTCCCCAGAAGGGTATTAAAAAGATTCCAGAGGAGGTTCTCATGCGTGAGAATCGCCCCTTTTGGTTTTCCAGTGGTTCCGGAGGTATACATCAACTGGCATTCATCATTTTCCGATAGAAAGATCTCGGGTTCCTGAGCTGGAGATTCTTCCAGAAAGGTTTCGTAGTGTAAGATTGGAGGAGCGGTTTCATTATTAAAGGAAATAGAGAATTCCACTTTGGTCAGTTTCGGCCGGACTTTCTCAACAAGCCCTGAGAACTCCTCTCCATAGACAAAAAACCGTGCGTCGGAATGGTCGAGAATATAAAAAACCTCCTCCGCGGTAAACCGGAAATTGATGGGCGTAAAGACGCCGCCGGTCTTCGCACAGGCGAAGAACATCTCAACCATGGGGATGGAATTGAAAAGGAGAGCAGCCACCCTGTCCCCCTTTTTCAGACCGAGCTGGAGAAGCCCATTGGCCAGTCGATTGACCCGATCCTCGTATTCTCGATAGGTCATTCGTTTATCTTCGCAGATGAGGGCGACTCGATTGGGAAACTTGCGAGCGGTTAAGGTGAGAATTTTCCCGACATCCATTTCCTTCACCTCTTTCCCTGTCCGACTCTATAAAAAAAGAGGGTTTTCGTCAAGGAAGAAATGATTTTACGTCTAACCCCTCAATTAAAGAAATGAAAAAGGGTTGGGAGGTTGCTTCGGAAAAACCTTGAAGCGAAACCTCTGTTCGTCAAAACGACCACATCTGATTCAAAAAAATCCGATTCAAAGGGCATGAGGGCCCCGATGGGGGTAACCTTTTATAACCGCTATTCAAGGTTTTGGAGGGGGAACGTTCCAACCCTTTTAAACCGAAAACACCCCATCACTGAGGGGTTACTGGCCTATTGAATTAGATTTGATTTTTAAGTGGGAGGGAATTATAATCGGCAATAAGAAACTATCGAAAAGGAGGTGATTCAACAATGAAGAGGGCTCTCTCTGTCATGCTTTCGCTATTTCTAATCGGTATCCTTGTCTCAGCCCTTACTGGATGCGGAGCGGACATCAAAGCCGAAAATGAAAAATTGAAAGCAGAAAACGCTAACCTCAAATCAGATAATGATAAACTGAAACTTGAGGTCCAAAAATTGAAAGAAGAGATTCAGAAAGCCGCCGAAAAAGAAGCCACGATCACTTCTCTGACTGCGGAAAACGAGGCTTTAAAAAAACAGGTTGAAGATCTGAAGGCACAAATGGCAAAAAAGAAGAAATAGTCATCCAACCTTCTTCCAAAAAGGGAAAATCCTGTGGGAAAGGGATTTTCCCTTTTTGATTCCCTCCAGCATTCCTTATGGATAAGAGAAGACAGAAATCGAAACGTCCGAGAAAGAAGAAGGTCCGAAGGGGACTCACTTTTTATCTCATCCTTGCTTTTATCTCGTCCGCCTTCCTTCTTGCCTTATTGGGAACTCTTCTCTTTTTCTATTACTCCAGACAGCTCCCAGATTTTACCTCCCTGAAGGAAAGGGGCGCTAATGCTTATTCGATCGTCTATTCTGAAGAAGATGAGGTGGTAGGGAAATATCTGCTGGAGAATCGAATTCCTATCGCCTATGAAAAAATCCCCCAAAAACTCATTGAGGCCTTTCTTGCGGCAGAGGATGCAGATTTCTTTCAGCACAGCGGGGTCGATTATAAGGGAATCGTCCGTGCCATGCTTAAAAATTTGATTGCTGGTAAGATTGTCCAGGGAGGAAGTACGATCACCCAACAGGTGACCAAAACGTTCTTCCTCACTCCAAAGCGAAGTTTCCTTAGAAAATTACGAGAAGTGGCCTATGCCTTTGCTCTTGAAAGAAACTTCACGAAAGAGGAAATCCTCACCCTCTACCTTAACCATATCTATCTTGGAAATGGTGCTTATGGCATCGAAGCCGCGGCGGAGAGCTATTTCAACAAACGAGTGGAACAGCTGAACCTTTCGGAAATGGCTCTGCTGGCTGGCTTAACCAAAGCCCCCAGTCGTTATTCCCCTGTCCATAATCTTCCTCGAGCCAAAGAACGTCAGAACTATGTTCTGACCCGAATGGTAGAATTGGGATTTATTACACAGAGTCAGAAAGAAAAAGCTCTGCAGACCCCCCTAAAGATTCAACCCAAGGAATATGCCTTTTTCAGTAAAGCCCCTTATTTTACGGAGTTCATTCGTCAATATGTTGAGAAAAAGTATGGAAAGGAAAGACTCTATAAAGAAGGGTTGAGAATCTACACCACCCTCGACCTCAACCTCCAAAAGGCAGCTCAGAGAGCCATTGAGATGGGCTTGAGGGAATTGGATAAAAGGCAAGGGTTTCGAGGCCCGATTCAAACCTTATCTCCTGAAGAAGTTAAAGATCTGATCCGGACCAAAAGGAGCCAACTCCGGACCCTATCCCTAAACGAGATTGTGGAAGGAGTCATTCTTTCAAAAGATGATTCCAAGAAATTCTACACGATTTGGGTGGAAGATCGCAGGGGAATACTTCCTTACCAGGAAATGACTTGGGCCCTCCATATTAAACCCACCTCTCACTTCAAGCCCGGGCCAATCAAATCGCCCTCCGACCTTCTCAAGCCAGGAGATGTGGTTCAGGTAAAGGTCAGGGAGTTAGCCAAAAAAGACCAGCCCTTCGTCTTCTCCCTGGAACAGCAACCTTTGGTTCAGGGTGCTCTGGTCTGCTCCGATCCAACCACAGGATATATTAAAGCCATGGTGGGTGGACTTGATTTCTCTGAAAGCCAATTTAATCGTGCTGTTTACTCACGGAGGCAACCGGGGTCGGCTTTTAAACCGCTCATCTACGCTGCTGCCCTCGAAAAAGGATTTACCCCGTCAACTCTTCTGATGGACTCCCCTGTGGAATATGCGGATTACGATGGAGGACATTACTGGGCGCCTAAAAATTACGATAAGAATTTCATGGGACCGATTACCTTTCGGAATGCCCTCGCTCATTCCAGAAATGTCGTCACCGTTAAGATCCTTGAAGAGATTGGTGTGGGATATGCTCTAAAATTCATAAAAAGAATGGGAATTGAATCACCGATTAAGAGAGACCTATCGATCGCTCTCGGGACCTCTGGCGTTTCTATGTTGGAATTGGTCTCCTCCTTTGGAATCTTTGCCAATGGCGGAGAATTGATCAAACCGATCTTTATTAAAAAAATTGTAACGATGGGAGGCGAAGTTCTTGAGGAGAATACCCCTTATCTGGAATGGGAAGAGGAACCTGAAGAAGATGAAGACGTGGAACCCATCGCTCAAGCGCCTTCTCCTTCACTCTCTATCTCCCCAGAGAGAGTCCTTTCTCCCCAGCACGCCTTTATTATGACCCATCTTCTGGAAGGGGTGGTTCAGCATGGCACTGGACAGAAAGCCAGGATTTTGGGAAGACCGGTCGCTGGAAAAACTGGAACTTCAAGCGACTATGTCGATGCCTGGTTTATTGGGTACACGCCTTCCCTTTTGGCGAGTGTTTGGGTGGGTTTCGATGATAAGACCTCCCTGGGTAAGAACGAAACAGGATCAAGAGCCGCCCTTCCCATCTGGATCTACTTTATGGAACAGGCTTTACGAGATACGCCCGTTCAGCCCTTCAGGGTGCCTGAGGGAATTACGCTTATAAGGGTGAACCTCGAAACAGGGACACCGGCTGATGGTAGTTCTCCTCATACCATCCTGGAAGCTTTCGTAGAGGGAACAGCGCCTAAAGAAGTGGATCACGGGACATATCGATCCTCAATGCGGGGAGGGACACTAATTGACTCCTTCCAATCTCCAACACCCAGTTTCTAATTTAGGGAAGAAGCAAGAGAGAAAGGAGAAAACATGAAAGACGAGGACTTGAAGGAAACACTAAAGCGTTGTAAGACCATTGCCGTGGTAGGCCTTTCCCCCAAAGAAGACCGCCCCAGTTACATCGTGGCTGCCTATCTCCAATCCAAAGGATATCGGATCATCCCCGTCCGCCCTGATGGGGAGGAGATCTTGGGTGAAAAAGTTTATCACAGTCTGATGGATATTCCCGATACCATCCAGATCGATGTGGTCGATATCTTCCGAAAATCTGAGGAAGTCCCTCCGGTGGTGGAGGAAGCCATTCGGAGAGGAGCCAAGGTCATCTGGATGCAAGAGGGAGTCATCCATCCCGAGGCAGGTGAAAAAGCTCAAAAAGCAGGGCTTAAGGTGTTCATGGACCTTTGCATCAAGAAGGAACATCAAAAGCTTTCCTAATCGCCGAGCATGTTACAAACTCCCTCAGAGGAACGTGTTCGTTTGACCGCAACCCTTCACAGATAAAAACGCCTTTTGAGCCTTGGCCAAAAGACCCTTGATTCCCGTTTCTGGAGATTACGGGTTAGCATAAAATACATCGTCTGCCATTATAGCGTTCTGTGTCATACTGAGTCTTGACATCCACAAGGTTCAATTTGCCAACCGCTTCTTCGAGGGGGACTGCTGTGATCGTTCCATTTCGATAGCTCACCATCTTTCCAAAATCCTCTTTGACAATGAGATCAATGGCTGCGATTCCGAAATATCTCCCCATCCTGCGGTCATAGGCGCAGGGAGCCCCTCCTCTCTGGAGATGACTGAGAACAATGCTTCGTGTCTCGATCTTCGTCAATGCCGTGATCTGATTGGCTAAAAACTCTCCCACCCCTCCAAGGGCTTTATGCCCAAAACTGTCTACGCCATTTTCTTTGAAAATCTCGCTCCCGCCCAATGGTTTCGCTCCTTCGGCAACAACGATGATTTCGTAACGTGTCCCTTTCCGGCGTCCTTCCATGAGCAATTCATTGACCCTGTTCAAATCAAAATCGTATTCCGGAATGAGGATGATGTAAGCGCCGCTTGACTCTCCTCCTTCAAGTGCCAGCCACCCGGCATGCCTCCCCATGGTTTCCACAACAAAAATTCTACGATGAGACCCTGCAGTGGTCCGAAGGCGGTCAATCTCTTCGGTGATCACATTGAGAGCCGTCTCAAACCCAAGTGTATAATCGGTCCCTGAAAGATCCTTATCAATGGTTTTGGGTATACCGACGATCTTGACCCCTTCGCGATAAAGTTTATTCGCCACACCAAGGGTATCTTCGCCTCCAATGGCAATCAAGTAATCAATTTTGAAACGCTTTAGGTTTTCAAGGACGGTCTGGGAACGGTCTTTTTTGGGGTCGTAGGGATTTGTCCTTGAGGTTCCAAGATTCGTCCCGCCATAGCGGTCCCAAGTTCTGACCATCTCTTCGGTCAAGGTGAACAACCTCGAGGCAGAAGGTTCTCCCTCCACCTCAGGCTCCACCAGACCTTTCCATCCATCCCGGATACCAATTACCTCGTGTTCGACCTTTCGGGATTTACGCAGTCTATCATCGAGCGCTGTTTTCACCACCCATTTAATGGCTGGATTCAACCCCGCACAATCCCCCCCACCTGTCAACACACCGATTCTCTTTTTGTCCATGCTTTCCTCCTATTCTGTGATACAAAGTGTTAAGGTTTCCCATGAGCTCTGAAGCCCTTTTCTCCCTCCATGGAATCTCCTCAAACCTATAACTTTTTACAATACGTAATCCGGTCATTCCCCGTCCAGTAATAATCGGTAATTCTTGCTACTTCCTGAAATCCTTTTTTTTGATAGAACCTCTGTGCCTTTTTATAAGAAGGAATGGAAGAGGTATCTGCAAGAATCATCCTTCCGCCCCGTTCCCTGACCTCTTTTTCCAGATAGTCGATTAGCCCTGATCCGATCTCCCGACCCTGAGCGGTTGGATCAACCACAATCCAGTATAAATCAAATGATCCCTCAGTCATGGGCACAGGACCAAAACAGATATATCCCATCGCTTGGTCTTGTGTATCAACCGCACATACGATTTGATAATCCCTTTGGCGGCCATTGTTAAGGACAATGTCTATCAACTCCATTGCAACTCCGACCTCTTCTTCGGTAAAAACGCCTGTTTCGACGATGATCTTTCGAAGTCTTTCTCTATCTTTGGGCATTAATGGCCGAATCTTCATCGCCCCTTCTCCACGACCTTCACCAGACTGTTGGCCGTCAACCATTGGTTGGGATCTCCTCCGTTCAAAAAAACCATCTCTTTGATTCTTTCTTTTGAAATCCCTAAAGACAGAAGACTGTTTTCCAGAGTATCGGGTATCCTGACCATCTGGATCCTGATCCGGTCGGGTCTCACGTCAATCCGTTTTGGATCGGTCAGCTCTCTGAATCGCTCCATCGTTGACTCAAAAATTCTACCATAATTCTGAAACCGATTCATTGGACTGATTCCATGGAATACATAAACCTTTCGATCCTTTTCGATAAAATAGGAAAGGACCCGATAAACATCTGTCTGGGCTCGGAGGTCGGCGAGAAGTCGCTGGGCGGGAAGACTGTGGACCTGAACCGTCTCCGTCCTGATCACGCTCGCATTATTTTTTGATACAAAAGCTCTAACCGCGTCTCTGGATGACGTTTCAGAAGCAATAAGAAACAGGATCAACGCCTCTCCACTTTCATGGACGATCTGGACCTGGGAAGGTTTGTTGTTCACTTTCCATTTCGGGGGGACCGGGAATTGAAATCGGAGGATGGGATGATAAAAAACTCCCTCTGCCACATACCCCTGTCTTGGATCGTCCCCATAAATTAAACCATCGATCATTTTCAGATAACCCTCTCGATTGATTCGGTACTCTCTCTGGTTCAATTTTTGTTGCCACTCTGTAGCCTTGTTCCGGACAGCAGGTATACGGTTTTCTGGACTGGGGTGAGTTGAAAACCAACCCGGCAATCCACTCCGGTCCGATTCTGGGTGCAGTTTTTCGAGAGACTCAAAGAAACGAGCTAGCGCCGCACCATCGTAACCGGCTTTGCTCGCATACTCCACCCCCAAATCATCCGCCTCTCTCTCATGGTCTCTGCTGAATCTCAAAAAAAGCATGCCCACTCCCAACTGGGCTAAACCTGTTACGATGGAGGAATCAACAAATATCGAACCTAACCCTAAGCCTAACTGGGCTAATTGGGCTCGGCTATATTGCCTGGCAGAATGACGGGCAGTGATATGTCCTATTTCATGCCCCATCACCCCAGCCAATTCTGCTTCGCTATTGAGAACAGCTAAAATCCCTCGAGTAAAGTAAACAAACCCTCCAGGAACAGCAAAGGCGTTGACGACTGAAACGTCGAGGATTTTACACTCATAGGCCAGGTGGGGTCGATGGGAGACGCGACCCATTCGGTTTGCCATCTCTTGTACATAGGCTGCTAATTTCGGGTCCTCGTAAAGCCCGTATTGCCTGATAATGTCTCCGTCGGTCTCTTTTCCCAGATTCATTTCATCCCTTTCGCTTAAAAGCATCAGTTCCTGTTTTCCGGTGACTGGATTGACGGCACATGAGGAAATGAAAGTGAACACTGCGAGGGAATAAAGTGACAAGATGATCCATTTCATAGATGCTCCTCCTTTCGGAGTTTTTTCATGCCTCTATTATAGGATATTCTACTCTATCTGGTAAACTTCTTTCAATTTGGATATAATGAACTCCATCATCAATGCCATCGAAGGTCATCCTGAGATTAAATGTATGTTAAGAAGATCGAGTGGCATCCTCCTTCATATTACCTCCTTACCCTCCCCTTTCGGCATTGGCGATTTGGGTGCTTCAGCCCAACGATTTATCGATTTTCTATCTCAGACAAAACAGAGCTACTGGCAGGTTCTGCCTCTTAACCCAACGGATCCAGCATACGGGAACTCTCCGTATAGCACTCCTTCTGCCTTTGCCGGCAACCCCCTGCTCATCAGTCCGGAACTCTTATTCCAATCCGGGTTTCTTAACAAACAGCAGATAGACTCCATCCCTCCATTTCCAGAAGGACGTTGTGACTTTGACGTGGTCATTCCATATAAATCTCGACTGCTTCGTCTCGCCTACGATTCATTCAAAAACCACCCAAATGCAACAGGCGACTTCGAAAGATTCTGCCAGGAGAATATAAAATGGCTGGATGATTTTGCCCTTTTTGTGACGTTAAAGAAACACCTGAAAGGGAAGCCCTGGAGAACATGGGAAAAAGAACTGAGGGACAGGAATTCTGGCTATCTCAAAGAGATTCAGAAAAGCCTGGAGGAGGATATCGAGCGTGAAAAGTTCTACCAGTATCTTTTCTTCATCCAGTGGTACTCATTAAAAAAGGATTGCCATCAACGAGGGGTCCGACTCATCGGCGATATCCCCATTTATGTCAACTATGACAGTGCTGATGTGTGGGCACACCCTGAAATCTTTAATCTGGATGGTGAAAAAAAACCTCTGGGAGTAGCAGGTGTCCCTCCGGACTATTTTAGCAAAACCGGCCAGCTTTGGGGAAATCCCACCTTCCGATGGGACTGTCTGCAGCAGACCGGTTACCAGTGGTGGTTTGATCGTATTGCCCATAATCTCTGTCTGTTTGATGTCTTACGTCTCGATCATTTCAGGGGGTTCGTCGGTTTCTGGGAAATCGCTCCTGAAGAGAAAACGGCCATCAACGGAAAATGGGTCGAAGCACCCGCAAACGATTTTTTCACTGCTCTCCTTAAAAAATTTCCGGTCTCTTCCTTCATCGCAGAGGATCTTGGAATCATCACTCCGGATGTGAAAGAGGTCATGAATCGGTTTGGTTTCCCTGGCATGCGAGTCCTTCAATTCGCCTTCGGGGAAGACTCTCCAACCCACCCCTATCTCCCTCATAATTATATATCCCATACCATCGTCTATACCGGAACGCACGACAACAATACAGCGAGAGGATGGTTCGAACAAGAAGCATCTTCCGAAGATAAAAAAAGAGTCTTTCGATATCTTGGAAGAGAAATAACCTCAGAACAATTTCCAACTGAACTCATTCGTCTCGGAATGATGTCTGTGGCTGACCTGATGATTATTCCTCTTCAAGATATATTAAGGTTGGGACAAGAGGGCAGGATGAACCGTCCAGCCACCCCATTAGGAAATTGGGAGTGGAGATGTTTACCTGAGCAGTTAACTTCCTCCCACGGAGAGATGTTATTGGAAATGACTGAAACCTATGGAAGATCAAGTGGAATTGGAGCCGGCGGGGGGATTTGAACCCTCGACCTACTGATTACGAATCAGTTGCTCTACCGCTGAGCTACGCCGGCCTTGTTTGATTCTTATGTATCATTTTTTAAAACAACCGTCAATCTCCGATCAATGATTAGATCGAATCAAGATGAATGACATAGATATGAGAGGATGAGAAGTAGTTTTTAATGTTTTGTAACCCCTCAGTTAAAGAAATAAAAAAGGGTTGGGAGGTTGCTTCGGAAAAACCTTGAAGCGAAACCTCTGTTCGTCAAACGACCCAATCTGATTTAAAAAAATCCGATTCAAAGGGCATGAGGCCTTCGATGAGGATAACCTTTTATAACCGCTATTCAAGGTTTTGGAGGGGGAACGTTCCAACCCTTTTAAACCGAACACACCCCATCACTGACGGGTTACAATGTTTTCATAAAGGATTGACCAAAAATAAAAATTGTGATAAGGTTTGTCTACAAGAAAATGAAGGATGCGTGATGGACCTCCTTACGAAGAAAGATTTGGCCGATACCCTTATTGAATTTTATGGAAAGGTCATCGAACCTCAATTCAATAAAATCAACGAAAAACTCGAAGAGCACGACAGGAAGTTCGCTGACCTTCTTAATCACTTTGACCAAATTTATCACCGACTGGATCGGCTTGAGACTGAATACCACACCATTACTTTTTCCATCCAGAGGATTGAGGAACACCTTGATGGAGTTGAGAAAAGGCTTGGTCATGTGGAAATTCGTCTTGATGGGGTTGATAAACGCCTTGATAAGGTCGAGGGTCGCCTCGATGGAGTTGAGAAACACCTCGAAAGAATCGAAGGGAAACTGGACAAAGAAATAGATCTCAAAGAACATCTTCAAAAGGAAGTAGCGGACCTCAAACAAAGAGCTTCGCTCCTTCAGAATCGAATTGAAGAATTAGAAAATCGCATTAAAATCCTTTCTTGAATAGGTTGAATCCTCCCCTTTGAAAAGATTTCTTCTCTCTCTTTTGATAACCCTTGTCATTCTCATTACTCTTTTTACCCAAATCTCCTTCAGAGATCTATATCGACTTCTTGTTGAGATGGATCCAATCTGGGTCGTCCTGGGGTCAGCATCTTACCTACTTGCTCTTTTCCTGCGTGCCTTGAGATTCAAATGGCTGATTCACTCAAGTAACATTCTTCTTTCAGAACTGTTCAGAATCACTGTCCTTTACCATTTATCCTTAATGGTTCTCCCCTCTAAATTAGGAGAACTTTCTTATCCCTATTTTTTAAACAGACGGAGTGGAATGGGATTAACCGAAGGTCTGGCTTCTTTGATCGCATCGAGGGTTTATGACTTCTTGATTGTTTTGATGATCTTTATTTTTACCCTCGTTGGATTCAAGGGGTTTTTCCAAATGAATCTTCTCCTAACCATCTTCTTCTCCGTTCTTCTCCTTTTCTTCGTCCTGGTTGCCTTTTTTTATATCACGAATATTCTCACAGCGGGTTCCTTTCTGATCGGAAAAATAGGGGAGTGGGCCGGATTAAGAAATAGAAAGGCGATCCAGTGGATTCAAAGAAAGATTCACCAAATTGCAGAAGATTTTTATGCGATTCAAGCGAGAAAAACCTATTGTTCTGTAAGTCTGGTCAGCCTGGGATCATGGGTAGCTATCTTTTTTGTTTTTTATGCGTTGATGAGGGGATTTGGGCTCGAGGTCTCATTGGTAAAGCTTGTGTTCGGGTCAACGATTGCAATCATTGCCAACGCTTTGCCGATCAGCGGTCTTGGGAATTGGGGAACCCTTGAAGCGGGATGGGCTGCTGGATTCCTAATCGTTGGACTTTCAAAAGAGGAGGCCATCTCCAGTGGTTTTGGGGTTCACATGGTGATCTTTTTAGTCTGTGGCTTAACGGCTCTTTTTTGTTGGGCCTCTCTAAATTCATTCAAGGAGAGAAAGAAAAAGAAAAGCCCTCCATCTTAAATATGGAGGGCTCTAACTAAAAGACATCAGAGAAAGATTCTAAATCCTCTGGCTGACGTTTCGTTTGGAGGCCTTTAAAGGATTCAGTTTGAAAGTGTCTTCCTTGACCTCTTTCTTGATGTGGGTGGCGAAATTGCAGGATCCCTTGGTCCATTTGAGACTGGGTTCGCAATAAGTTTTGCAATAAGAACCTGTCTCATAAGTCACCACCCGGTCGCATCCTTTGCAGGACTCCACGATGGGATAACATCTCCCACCGTTGTAGGAACAGCCGCTCTTCTTCATGAAGATGCATTCTGTTCCCGGCTTGATGGTTTGACAAAGCATGACAACCAATCCTCCTTTCCTTATGGCATTAAGTTTTAAACTTATTGAAATCAAAAACTTTTTTAAATCCCTCGTAAAACACAAAAAAAAGAGTTACCACTTGGGGGTAACTCGCTTTGGTACAAAACCAATCGAGATAATAAAAATTTAAAATGTAAAATAAAATTTGTCAAGGGAATCGATGAGTCTTATAAAAATTTTTTTTCACCTTTTGGTAACCATTTTGATTCAAATCCATTTTCCAAACCATGCCTTTTCCAATGGGATGGAAGACCCTCTGTTCTGGATCAATAAAATCCAAAACCCAAACCTCCTTCTTTTAACCCCCTCTGAAATTAATATCCTGAATGAAACAAGCCTAAAAAGGCAAGAACTCCAACTTTATAATATGAAAGAGATGAAGGAAGAATGGAGCAGAGAAGAAATACGTTCTTTCTTAATAGAGGATTGGAAAAATTTTGGAAACTCACGCCAGCCTCAATATGGAAGACATGGGACACCTCTAAAGGATTCTTTCTGGAGTCTAATCAATGAAAAAATTCATCATGATGGATTAAAAGAGAAAAATCGGCTTCTTTTCGGGATGACTGTAAAGAGGACAGACATTCGAGTCTTTCCCACGGACGAACCCTCCATGCCCACTCCTGCCAGTGCTGACATGGACCTCTTTCAGCACTCCGCTATTGCTCCAGCTTCCCCCGTAGGAATTTATTATTTCAGCCGAGATACGCACTGGGCTTATGTGCAAACGCCCTTTATTCGGGGTTGGATTCGGATGCGAGATCTGGCGATCGGGAAAGACAAAAATCAGTTGTTTGACCGAAGCGAAACAAAAGAACCATTGGTCGTCACCGGCAGTTTTGTAAACGTTTTCGATGATTCTCAATGCACCCAGCCTGCCTTCTCGGCACAGATGGGAACTGTTTTTCAAAAGCTTCGTGATCCTGGACTGGTACAAATAGCCAACCCATGCTACACAGTTCGATTGCCATTCAAAGAAGCTGATGGCCATCTGATCTTTCGAAATGGGTACATCCCGGTTCATGCGGATACCCATCTGGATTATCTCCCTTACACCCAGAAAAACTTGGCTCTTCAAGCATTTAAGATGCTTCATGAACCTTATAGCTGGGGAGAAAAAACCGGGGGAAGAGATTGTTCACGCTTTATTATGGATATTTTTAATTCCTTTGGCATTCTGATGCCCCGGAATTCAAACCTCCAGGCTAAAATGGGGGTTTCTTTGGGACCACTCGAAGGAAAGACCATGGAGGAAAAGAAGAAAATTCTCGATAAGGCCCCCCCATTAGCTACTCTTCTCCGGATGCCCGGCCACATCATGCTTTATCTTGGTAAACATGAAGGAAAACACTATGCGATCCACGGCATCTGGGGCATTCAAACAGGTGGGCAATCAGGCTCTAAGTATCAGAAAATCGGAAAGGTCGTTGTTACCGATTTAGACCTCGGCAAAGAGGGTCCCAATGGATCGTTGCTCAACCGTCTTACCGAAATTCAGCTCATCGTCTCTCATTCTAAAATTAACAAATAATACAAGGGCACCATTCCTTAAAAGGTCTTGACGAAGCCATTTTTGTCAAGGAGCACGTGGAGACAAGGTTGGATCGAGTTGAAACCAAACTTGACCATATGGAATCAAGACTTGACCATATAGAAAAGGAAAACGAACGTCAGCACCTTGAGACCCGCGCTTTGATCAAACTGTCATTCTCCGAGCTTGGACAAACGCCTTTCAGACCTCGAATCACAGGTTAAAGAATTACAGGAATGGAGAAAACAGATCCAGTCAAGACTTCAGATCTAATGTCCAATCCAATTTCTCTACCCTAAAAGCACTAACCTAAATCCTTGTTTATTTATAAAAATCTCATTTGACAAACCCTTTAAATCCACTTAAAATCTTTTGCAAAGACGACTTTAAATTGGCAAAGGGATATAGCATTGGCCAAATACTCAAAGTGAGTAGACGATGTTTACCATTTCAGGTTTTTAATAGATATTAAGGAAAGGAACTTCAATGAAATTTAAATCGATCTTCATTATTTTCTTTTTACTCTCCCTCCTCATTCTTTCCTCCCACTCTTTTGGCCAGCCCCAAGACGCTTCTAAAGTCTATAAAGTGGCTATTCTCCCTTTCATCATCCACAGTCAAGAAAATCTTGACTACCTAAGAGAAGGCATAAACGACATTTTGACCTCCAGAATCACGGTGGAAGGAAGAATCATCGTCATTGAACGTACGATCGTCGAGAGAATTCTCTGGGAAATAAGACCCATGCGCCTTGATGAAGCCGTGGCAAAACAGGTCGGGGAGAGAGCCGGCGCCGACTATGTTGTCCTCGGGAGCATCACGAAGATCGGCAACTACATCAGTCTTGATGCCAGACTCATTCCTATTACGGACGACAAGCCTCCCCTTGCCGCCTACACCCAGCATAAAGGCATCGACGATGTGATGACAAAAATCGGAGATTTTGCCCAGGATATTGGATTCAGGATTCTGGGCCGTCGCATTCCAACCGGCCGCCCTACGGATACGCGGCATCCCTATCTGATAAGACCCGAGAGGGAGTTCGGGCGAATCGGTCAGGGCGATTTTGGATTCAAAAAAAGCCAGACCTTTAATTTCAAAATTAAAGGAATCGACATAGGTGATGTGGATGGAGACAAGAAGAATGAAGTGGTAGTGATTGATCACCACAATATCTACGTTTTTAAATATGATGGAGATAAATTGAGTCTCTTTCGGAAGATCGAGGCTGGGTACCAGCATAACTTTCTCACGCTTGACGTGTCGGATGTGAACCGTAACGGATTCGCAGAGATCATTGTGACATCGGTCATTGAAGATAATCTTCAATCCTTAATCATTGAATTTGAACAGGGTCAATTCAGGACCATTACCCGAAAGGCAGGCTGGTTCTTCAGAGTGCTTGAGCATCCCAAAGAGGGCCCTGTGTTAATAGGACAGCAGATGGGAGCCGATGGAGTCTTTTCCGGCCCTATCTATAGATTTCTTTGGAAAAAGAATACGTTTGAAAGAGGTCCCAAACTCAGTTTGCCAAAAGATATGAAGATATTTGGCTTCGCCCTCGCCGATATTCGTGGAGAAGGAAAGTTAGAAGTAGTAACGTTAGACCGTTTGGACAAAATCATCCTTCTCTCCCCTGACGGCAAACCGGTTTGGTCTGGAAGAGAACGTTTTGGAGGAACGGCTAATTTCTACGATACCCGCAAAAAGATACCCGATGGATATAGGCCTCAGGATGCACCACCGTTTCGAGTCTTCATTCCTAAAAGAATCCTTGTGAGAGATCTCGATGGAGATGGGTTAAATGAGATTATCATTAATAGAAATTATTCCTCTATGGGATTGTTTGAAAAAGCGAAGAGATATGAGAGTGGGGAAATCTACTCCCTGGTCTGGGATCAGGGTCTCCTTACCCCATCCTGGAAAACAAGAGAAATTACAGGGTATCTTTCGGATTTTCAGGTAAAAGATGCAGATCATGACGGAAATGATGATCTTGTGGTAGGTGTCGTTGATTCTCAATCTGAAGGGGCTATCGGTCAAAAAGGAACAAGTTCAATTCTTTTCTTTAACTTATCTCAATAAATAATACATTCTCATTTCAGCGAACAATCTTTTTTGAAAAAATTAAAAAAATTCTTGACAACGATTTAAGGGAGTGCTATAGAATTAAAAAAATTTAATCTTCTTGTTCTTCGGTTTCACAATTCTATCAGGAAAGGAGGTGAAGGGGACCTGCTTAAAGTTGTCTGCGTTGGAAAAGAGCGGGCATGAAGCAGGATGTTACAGTGGTTTTAATGCCACTGAAGCAAGGAGGTTGGTAAAAGAAAAGTGTTTGTAAGATTTGTGGTAACACAGATCCCGCCTTTGTGAAGAATTAAACACCCTGGCGGGCAAACACCCATCACAAATTTGAGGAGGAAAAGAGATGAAAAAAATTGTTGTCTTAAGTTTAATTGCATTACTGGTTCTTGCTTTTGGAACCATGGCATTTGCCCAGGCGAAGAAAGATGAACCCACCATGCAGTTTAAGGCATCAGGCTGGATCGATGCCCAGTTTAACTCATTCAAAAATGCAACCCCTGGCAGTGGAGCAGCCCTCATCTTTAATGTAGTCCCATCAGCTTATCAATTCGGGGGTGCTGCCTATGACCAGAATGTAAGCTACTGGCAGTCCCGTGCAAGGCTCAAATTTGACTGGATTATGGGAAAAGAGTCTTCAGCGACCATGCTCTTTGAGCTGGACTCTGATCGATGGGGTGACATCCCTGGTGACAGAAACACCATGGGTTACTGGAGTGCTGACCGAGCGGCTGTCGAAGTTAAAAACATCTTTTTTGACTTCGCTCTGCCAGCGATTATTCCGGTTCCTGTATCCTTCAGAGTTGGACTCCAACCCCTTTCCATCAGACCCAATCTACTGGTTTACACGGATGGTATGGGTATTATCGGCAGCGTGAAAGTTGACCCTGCCAACATCCAGCTCCTCTATTTCAAAGCCCGTGAAAATGCGGCAGCAACAACTGATCAGACTGCAGATGATGTGAATGTGTATGGCCTTCATGCCAATGCGAAGATCGCCGCAGTCACCGCAGGAGGCTACGCCCTTTACTACAACATGAATCAGTATCCTTTTGGCAATCTCGATAACAATGCTGATATGTGGTGGTTTGGTGTCTATGCTGACGGCAAGTTGGGACCCATCAATCTCAACTTCGACTTTATCTATGACCGTGGAGAGGTTGAAAGGAGAGGCAATTTACCTGCAACCCGCGATGTAAAATATCGCGGCTGGGCAACACGATTCAAAGTTGACTACCCATGGGAGAAGTTTAATTTTGGTGGTGTTTTCCATTACGCTTCAGGAGCAGATTTAAAGAAGACTTCTGCAGCCGGCTTACCCGGACAGACAGTAGCCTACGGCGCTGCATTTGGAACCTCGAATAAAGTCGGTTCCTATGTAGTTCCTCCGGGTTCAGAAGCAGGCGGCGGTTACGGTGAATCCGTTGTGATGTACAGCTTCTGGGGAAATCGTGGAACCACGGGTATTGCTAACAGCGTCCACACTACCCAGGTCAGCAGAGGCCCCATTGGCGGCACCTGGATGGCCAAAGGATATGCAAGCTTCAAAGCCACACCCTGGTATAAAGTCACCTTCCAGGGACTCTATATTGGGGATACCACAAGTAATGGAAACACCTTTGGAACAGCTGTCAAAACAGGAACTTCCCTCCTTAGAGATGATAGCACTATCGGCTGGGAAGTGGACCTCATCAACGAGATTCAGATTTACAAGAATCTCAAGTTTGTCCTTGCCGGTGGATACCTCTGGGCTGGCGATGCTTTGGATTACCGCAGGGGAACAAGCAACCTCAACGATTCTCCGAAGAATCCCTGGAACATCACCGGAAACCTAACCTACAGCTTCTAACCAAAAGCCTGTAGCCAAAAAGGGCGGTCCAAAGACCGCCCTTTTTTTATCTTGACTTTTGGGATTCTGGATAGATAATATTGGGTAAAAAGAGGTTAAATATATGCGTAACTCTAAGTTGTTAATCATTGTTTTTATCCTGTTTTCATCAACATTCTCATTTGCCAGGGAGGTTCCTTTTACCCAGGAAGACAGAGACAGGCTCATCAGGCTGGAAGTGACCTTGAAAGAGTTTAAAGAGTCCGTGGATAGGCGATTTGAAGGCGTTGATAGTAAATTTACATCCATCGATAAAAGATTCGAATCGATCGATAAGAGATTCGAATCGTTCGATAAGAGATTCGATCAGATGATTAATCTCTTTATCGGGATCGTAGCCTCATTTACCGCCATTGTCGCTGTAACCATTGGATTTGCCATCTGGGATCGCCGAACGATGATAAGGCCATTTGAGTTTAAAGTGAAGGCGATCGAGGATGAGATTGCAGAAAACCGATCGAAGCTTCATTCCCTGATCGAAGCCTTTCGATCTCTCAGCAAAACAGACCCCAGCGTAGCAGAAATTCTAAAGAAGTTTAATCTCCTGTAGTCAAGGTGGTAAGTGGAGGAGACATGAAGGCCACAGTTAAGCATATCGTTAAAAAGGTAACGCTGGAATTGATTTATGATGTAGTCGATGAGCGCACAAAAGAGATAAAAGAAGAGATAAAATCTCTTCAAAAGAAAATCGACGAGGTGCGTTCGGAGTATATGAACGAATTCAAAGCGATGCGCACTGACTTTTCAAATGAATTCAAAGAGATGCGTTCGGAGTACATGAACGAATTCAAAGCGATGCGCACTGACTTTTCAAATGAATTCAAAGAGGTGCGTTCGGAGTACACGAACGAATTCAAAGCAATGCGCACGGAATATAAAGAGGATTTTAAATCTATAAATGCCCGAATTGATCAGATCCATACTCGATTAGACCAGATCGTGCACATGCTATCTGACCTAAAAAGTCGCTGAAAGAGGTAATCCGTGGAGAGCTTATCTTTTGTAATGGTTAACGCTTCTTCTCTCGTAAATTGATTGTTTTGTTTCAGAGATTTTCCGCTTGATAGAAAACTACAAGAATCAAGTCCCCATCCCCCAACCTTGACATCTTCTTTAAAATTGGTAATATATCGTCAACCGACAAAAATTGTGATCCGATCCGCGTTTCTGTATAAAAAATTATTTAAGGAGTTACCATGTTCCTAAATAAAGAAAGCCTCTACACAGTTGTCTGTTTAGTCTTGATCGCCTTCTCAATAACCTCCTGTTCCTCTCTGCCCCTCATTGGAAAGAAGGAGGAGAAGAAAACCGAAAAACTCCCTGAGGGAAAGACCGTGAGGGTCGAAGGCATGGAGACGGTCAAGGGTGTGAACCCTCCCAGAACAGAGGCTCCTGCCCCTGCAAAAAAGCCTTCTCCTGAACCTGCCCCAAAGCGGGAACCGGAGACCCGAGTCTCCTCTGTTCCTACCCGACCCTTTGCTGGTGCTCCCCTCCCCTTTCTCCAGATGGGTTTTAAGAAGAAGGTAGCCATTTTAGACTTTGAAAATAGGACGACTTATCAGGAGGAAAAGATCGGAGAGGCTGTTGCCAAAAGGCTTGCTGATAAACTCGAAGCAACCCAGAGAGTGGTCATGATGGATAAGGTTGTCGTCTCAGAGATGTTGAGCCGTGAAGGAGTCAAATTTGAAAGCCTGAACGATTTGGCAATGATGAAAAAGGCTCACCAATCTCTCGGAATTCAGGCCTTTGCTTTAGGCGCAGTCACAGATGTAAGCGTCCTTTCATCAAAGGCGTCAGAAACCTCTGATGAAGAGGTCTCCTTTGCAACGGCAAAAGTGGAAATACGGCTCATCGATGCCGCCACAGGAAATCTTCTCAAGACGTTCATCGGAAGAAGCCCTATTTTTGGCACCAAAGAGAGCGGCGAGGGAAGTCGCGGAAAGGCTGTCATGAAAGCCATTGACTTGAGTCTGGAGGATATCCTTGATGGTTTTTTCCGTCAACTGGATTATCTGGACTGGATGACCACAATTGCAAAGGTGGAAGGAGAGAACATCTTCATCAACGCGGGCAAACTTTCCGGCCTCAGAATCGGAGATATTCTTGAGATCTACGAGCCCGGTAAAGAAATCATTCATCCCGTTACGAAGATCTCTCTCGGATGGACCACAGGTCAACTGAAGGGGACCGTTCGGATTTCCGAACTTTTCGGCGTGGATGCAGCCATCGGAAAAGTGGTTCAGGGAAGCGGTATCAGCCCCAATGATGTTGCAAAATCAACAATTAGATAAATCAAGAAAGGGGGAGAAAGGAGGTTCAACCACTCAAAAAGAATAAGAATGGAGCCATATAATTCAACTTTTATCACAATCAGGAGGTAGAGCCCTATGAAAAAGAGCACCGGAGTTGCTTTCATACTGATGATCATATTGGTATTGCCTTCCATTGCTTCTGCAGTTGTTGAACTGAAGTTTGTAAATTACTTTCCAGTCCCTGCCCGACAATCAAAAATCTGTGAAGAATTTATCAAAGACCTCGAAGCCCGTTCAGGGGGACAATTGAAGATTCGCTATTTCCCCGCCGGCACTTTAGTAACCGCTCCCAAGATCTATGATGGAGTTGTCGAAGGCATTGCAGATATTGGTTTTTCCAATATCGGATATACCTATGGCCGCTTCCGAATGACCGAGGCTCTTGACCTTCCTCTTGGATTTCCAAATGCCTGGGTCGCAAATCATGTTGCCAATGACTTTTTCAGGCAGTTCAAGCCAAAGGAATGGGACAAGGTTCATATGCTCTCCATGCACACCAGCCCTGTCAATGTCGTCCTTTCAGCCACCAAACCGGTCAATAAGATGGAGGACTTAAAAGGAATGACCCTCAGAGGTCTCGGTTTTATTGCAGAAGTGGTCACCGCTCTGGGTGGAACCCCACGCTCCATCCCCATGCCTGAAGCCTATGAGGCTGTTCAGAAGAAAGTGATTGATGGACTGATGATCCCCATGGAAACCCTTCGGGCTTTTCGGCTGGCAGAGGTCGCCAAGTATGTGACCGAATGCTGGCAGATCGGTCAGGTTTACACCTTCTATCTCATTATGAATAAAGACACCTATAATAAACTTCCCCCTGCCCTTCAGAAAGTCTTTAACGAATATCCTTTCGAAGAAAAACTGGCAACGATGTGGAATGAGGTGGACATTGATGGGAAACAATTGGGAATTGACAAGGGGTTGCAGTTCATTGAACTTTCCCGCGATGAGATTAAGAAATGGAAAGACGCTGTTGAGCCGATCCTGGATAAATATGTGAAGAATATGGTGTCGGCAGGATATCCTGAGAAAGAGACAAGGGAGTTAATCAATTTCGCTCGGATGAGGACAGAATACTGGTTAAAGAAGCAGAAAGAAATGGGGGTGAAGTCATCCACCGGGCCCGCAGAGGTTCGAATTAAGTAATGACTCGTTTACAGTCTTCCTCCCTTTCAAGGGAGGAAGACTCTTGAGATGATCGGAATGAAATTTGGAAATCTCATAGAACCACTGGACACATTCACCCGATGGTTTAGCAGCCATCTCGAGTGGGTTGGGGTCATTGGCATTATCCTGATGTTCCTGGTGAACTTAATCGATGTGATTGGCGCAAAGCTTTTTCTCTGGCCTGTTCCGGGCGCCACCGAGGTCATCAGTTTTTCCCAGATCCTTGCAATTGCTCCTGCCATTGCCTTTACCCTTCTTTTAAATCGACACATCCGGGTTGAATTTATCCTCATGAGGTTTCCCAAACGCATGCGTGAAGTGATGAACAGCTTCACTTCTCTCCTCTCCCTGGTCACCTTTGTACTAATTCTCTGGCAGAGCTTTGTCTATGGCCAATCTCTCCAGAAGGCAGGAGAAATTGGGTCCACTTCACATATTCCTTTCTATCCCTTCGCCTATTTTATTGCTTTCTGCTCCATCCCGGTCTGCCTGGCCTTTTTGGTCGAGGTTCTTAAATCCCTTTCCGAGGCGGTAAAAAATGGACCCCGTTAATGTCGGTATCATTGGCATCGGTCTGCTCATCCTTCTCTTCCTCCTCCGAATGCCGGTCGCCTTTGCCATGGCTTTTGTCGGGTTTCTGGGTTTCTCTTATCTCAGTTCTTTAAAAGCCGGTTATAAACTGTTAGCCCGGGATATCTTCGAACAGTTTTCCAACTTTCCTTTGAGCGCCATTCCTATGTTCATCCTCATGGGCTCTTTTGCTTTTGCCTCTGGAATCGGTAAGAGACTTTATGATGCCGCCTATACGATCCTTGGAAGTCTCCGGGGTGGACTGACGATGGCTACCGTTGTGGCTTCGGGTTTTTTCGCCGCCATCTGTGGATCGACCTCTGCGACCGCAGCCACCATTGGAAAAATTGCATTGCCAGAGATGAAACGATACAAATATGAAGATACCCTTGCCACGGGTTGCCTTGCCAGTGCCGGCACCCTTGGTATTCTCATTCCACCGAGCACGATCTTTCTGGTCTATGGCATCATGACCGAACAGTCCATCGGAAAGCTCTTTGTGGCTGGCATCATCCCCGGTATCATTCTCACTTTTTTATTCATCATTACGGTTGCCTTCCTCTGCTGGCGCAATCCCACTTGTGGTCCCGCCGGTGCTTCGACCACTTTTAAAGAGAAGGCAAGGGCAATGACAGGAATCGGGGAGGCACTCATTCTATTCGCTCTCGTCATTGGAGGGTTATTTCTGGGCTGGTTTACACCAACTCAGGCAGGAGGAATCGGAGCTGCAGGCGCTCTCGCTATCGGTTTAATCAGACGACAATTGACCTGGAAAGTCTTCATCGAATCAACCAAAGACGGATTGAGAACCTCTTGCATGGTCCTTTGCGTGATTGCCTGTGCTACGGTCTTTGGTCATTTCATGGCAGTTTCTACAATCCCTTTTATTCTGGCAGATTGGATTGGAGGACTTCCCATACACCCGATGGCCGTCATGGGAGTGATTATTCTTATCTATCTCATCGGTGGCTGTTTCATGGACTCCATGGCCCTGGTGGTTCTTACTGTCCCTGTTATCTACCCTGTGGTCGTTCGTCTCGGATTTGATCCAATCTGGTTTGGCGTCATCATTGTTCTGGTCAGTGAAATGGGAGTGATCACACCACCGGTTGGTGTCAATGTCTATGTCATCAAGGGAATTGCTCCGGATATCCCTCTTGAAACGATCTTTAAAGGAATTTTCCCCTTCCTGATCGCCATCATCCTCAACGCTGCTATCTTGTTAGCCTTCCCAAACATTGCTCTCATGCTACCTGGACTTACCAAATAGAGGAGGAAATTCTATGGTGCTGACCGGAACCCTTCCATTCCCAAAAGAGATGAGGGACCGTTACTACCGGGATAAAATCTGGTTGGGAATAACGCTCGGAGAGATGCTCGATCGAACCTGTGACCTTTACCCCTATAAAGAAGCCCTGGTGGCAGGAAACGTCCGCCTAACCTACCGGGAACTGAGAGAATGGACGGATCGAGCGGCCATTGCCTTTCTGGAATTGGGCATCCAAAAGTTGGATCGGGTTCTTCTGCAGGTTCCCAACTGGGCGGAATTTATTTATGCCTATTATGGATTGCACAAAATCGGCGCCATTCCGGTCATGTGCATCCCCCGTTTTTCACAGAGAGAGATCGAGCATTTCTGTCAGGTGACAGAAGCCATCGCCTGGATTGTCCCACTTCAATTTGAAAAGATTGACTACCATCCAATGATCGAATCCATCCTTTCCCAGAAATTTTCTATAAAACATATTCTTGTGATCGAGTCGTCTTTGGCCCAGGATCGTAAACCGCCTGAAGGAACTTTACCCTTCCATAAGCTTCTAAAAAAAATCGACCTCCCAAAATATCCGAAAGATTATCTCAAAGCCTTTAAACCCGACCCGGACGAGATCTGCCATCTGATGCCCACCGGGGGAACCACAGGCCTTCCCAAAATCGTTCCTCGCACCCATAATGACTTTTACTGCAACTTTGACTATCGGGCAAAAGCCTGGGAGCGAAGCCCTCACGATATTACCCTGATCGCCACTCCCCTGACACACAATATGGCCATTGAGGTCTCCATGAACCCTGCCTTTCTTACCGGAGGAAAAGTGGTGGTTATTCCTTCGACACGGCCCAAAGACATCCTTGAAACCATTGAAAAGGAGAGAGTGACGACCACGATCCTTGCCGTGGCTCAGGTTCAACAGATCGTTGATGACCCTGAATTGTCCCGTTACGATCTTTCTTCCCTGGACGTGATTGCCACCGGTGGCTCTCGAATCTCTCCTGAGACGATCAAAAAAATCTATGACCGATTGAAATGCAAGTTTTTTAATGTCTTCGGGATGTCCGAAGGCCCCTGTCTCCAGACTCGATATCAGGACCCTGAAGAGATTGTGTTTCATACCGTGGGCTGGCCCATCTGTCCCTATGACGAGTTCAAGGTGATTGATGCAAACGGTCATCAACTCCCTCCTGGAACAGAAGGAGAGTTAGTGGCAAGGGGTCCATGTATCTTCCGTGGCTATTATAAAGGAGAATCTGACAACAATGAGGCTTTTACACCCGACGGTTTTTTCCGGACCGGTGATATCGCTAAATTTGATCCAGAAGGACGGGTCATCATTACAGGCCGGAAGAAAGATATCATCATCCGGGGGGGAGAAAACATCAGTGCAAGGGAAGTGGAGGATCTGATCAGCAGTCATCCGAAGGTCGAACAGGTTTCGGTTGTGGGCATGCCTGATCCCATTCTCGGTGAACGTGTTTGTGCGTTTATCAAACTTAAAAAAGGGGAAACCCTTGCCTTTGAAGAATTGATCGCTTATCTTAAAGCGAAAAAGACTTCGGTGCTCTATCTTCCAGAACGGATCGAGTTCATCGATGAAATACCCCTTACCAATGTAGGTAAAGTGGATAAAAAACGGTTGAGAGAGGAAATCAAAGAGATTTTGAAGAGGGAAGGTAGAATCTAAAAGTGGAGAGAGAGGGAGGAAACGATGCGACTTCCTGCATTTGATTATATTGAGCCCAAGACATTGAAGGAGGCCGCCAAAAGACTGGCTTCAAACAAAGGCGCCGTACTCCTTGCAGGAGGAACAGACCTCCTTGTGAATATGAAACATCGGGTCATCATGCCCAAACAGATCATCCATCTCAAAGCACTACCGAAGCTCCAGTATATCACTTCGGGTAAAGAAGGGCTGAAAATTGGAGCGCTCACCACTCTCCATGAAATTGCCACCTCCCCAATGCTTAAAGAAAGATGGAATATCATAGCCCAGGCCGCTCAAGAGGTGGGGGCCTATGCCCATCAATCCATGGGGACACTGGGAGGCAACCTCTGTCAGGAAAATCGCTGTCGTTTCTTTAATCAATCTCCCTTCTGGCGAGGGGTTAGGCCTCCGTGTCTAAAGGCAGGAGGTAAAGTTTGTTATGTTGTTCCAAAAGGAAACAAATGCTATTCTACCTACTGTGGGGATATGGCTCCAGCGCTCATTGCTCTCGGTGCACAGATCAAAATCGAAGGAATGGAGGGAGAACGCTCTCTGCCCCTTAAAAAACTTTACACCCATAATGGGAAAAAGCCTCTCGCTCTAAAAAAGGGGGAAATTCTCAAGGAGGTTTTCGTCCCCCCTGCTTCAGGCAAAGCCCTCTATCTAAAGTGGAGGGTGAGGGAATCGCTTGAATTTCCAATCGTTTCATTAGCCCTCTACGTCGAAAAAGATCAAAAGGACCAGATCAAAAAGGCAAGGATCGTTTTCAGCGGAGTGGGATCAGGTCCGGTAGAAGCCACCCTGGCCGAAAGGATATGGAAAGCAGGACCTCTCAACGAGCAGACGATCGAAAAGGTTGCGGAGCAGGCGGTCAAAGAGATTTCACCCATGCGCACTTCGATTCATTCTCCAGCATATAAGAGAAAGATGGCAGGGATTTTGTTGAAAGAAGCACTAAAACAAATCTATTCGTAGTTCGGGGATTAAGGTTTTGAAAGAGTTGACTCTGAACGATTGGGGGGCTCACCATGAAGCATATCCTGAAACTGAATGTCAATGGCGAAGATCATGAGGTCCTCACAGACATCCACAAAACCCTTCTTGAGGTCTTGAGAGAGGATCTGGGTCTGACAGGAACCAAAAAGGGTTGTGATCTGGGAACCTGCGGTGCCTGCACGGTCCTCATCGAAGGCAAACCCTATCTCTCCTGTCTGACACTGGCTGTCGCCGTTCAGGAAAAAAGAATCCTCACCATCGAGGGTTTGGCAAAGGATGGAGACCTCCATCCCCTTCAGAAGGCTTTTGCAGAAAAAGGAGCCATTCAATGTGGCTTTTGCACTCCTGGAATGATCCTGATTGCCAAGGCATTCCTTGACGAGCACCCTTCTCCTTCAGAAGGAGAGGTGAAGAAAGCCGTGGCTGGAAACCTCTGTCGTTGCACAGGTTATGCGAAGATTGTGGAAGCGATCTTGTCGGTAACTGAAAAAATCTAACACAACCAAATGGATTATTGGTAATGTATCGGAGGTTACATGAGCCTATTCAATGTCATTGGAAAACGTGAACCCATGCTCGATGCTCTGGAAAAAGCAACAGGCCGTGCCAAATTTACAGACGACCTGACCTTCCCGGGGATGCTTTTTGGAAAAATTTTGAGAAGCCCCCATCCCCATGCAAAGATCCTTCACGTGGATCTCTCAAAGGCTTTAAAAGTGAAAGGGGTTCATGGAGCCATCTGCGGGAGAGATATCCCGAAGAAGAAATACGGCATTGTTCCTATGGCTAAGGATGAATATGCCCTGGCCATCGATAAAGTCCGCTATATCGGAGACGAGGTGGCAGCTGTGGTTGCCACCTCAATTGAAGTCGCTGAGGAAGCCATTTCAAAAATCCATGTTGATTACGAAGTCTTGCCAGCGGTTTTCGACCCTCTCGAGGCCATGAAGCCTGGGGCACCCGTGATTCATGATGAAGTTCCAAACAACGTAAGTGCAAAAATCCGAAAAGAATTTGGCGATGTGGAGAAAGCCTTCTTCGAATCTGATGAAATCTTTGAAGATGACTTTGAAACCCAGCCCGTCAACCATGCTCCACTTGAACCCCATGCTGCCATTGGGCTGGCAGATCATTCCGGCAAAGTTATTCTCTATTCATCCACGCAGATTCCTTTCTTTCTCAGAAGGAACCTTGCAACAGCCCTGGATATACCAGAGAGCAGGGTCAGGATCATCAAACCAAAAGTTGGAGGGGGGTTTGGTCAGAAGATCGATCTCTATGCGAAGGATTTCTGTGCAGCCTTCTTCGCCCTCAAGACCAAAAAACCGGTCAAATTCGTCTATGAACGGGAGGAAATATTCACCTCGACCCGACAGAGACATCCGTTTAAAATTCACCTCAAAACCGGAATGAAGAGAGACGGAACCATCCATGTTCAGCAGTTTAAAGCCATAGCGGACGGAGGAGCCTATAACAGCACTGCTCCTCTCATGATCACCCTCGCCTGTTATTTCATCATGCTTCCTTATCGAATCGAAAATCTCCTTTTCGAGGGTTGTCACGTTTACACCAATAAACCGGTGGGAGGAGCCATGAGAGGCCATGGAATTCCCCAAGTCCGGTTTGCGGTGGAGGCTCAGCTCGATCTCATTGCTGAAAAGATGGGGATCGATCCATTCGAGCTCCGGCTTAAAAACGCCTTTCATGCTGGAGAACCTCACCCTGCAAAATTGTTGGTTCAGAGTTGTGGCTTTAGCGATACCCTGATCAAAGCCGCTGAAGCGATCGGTTGGAAAGAGAAGAGAGGAAAACTTCCCTTCGGAAGGGGAATCGGTCTCGCGGGTGCCAGTTTCCCAAGCGGTGTTAGTAATATGAGTCATATCTCCTCTGGGGCTGTAGTCAAAATTGAGCGGGATGCTTCGATCACCCTTCTTACGGGTGCTGCAGATATCGGACAAGGGGCTGAGACGGTTATCTCCCAGATCGTTGCAGAGGAGATGGGGGTTCCTCTTGAGGATATTCGAATCACAGCAGCCGATACGGAGATTACACCTCTCGATCCTGGCACCTTTGGAAGTGGCGTGACATTACGCGCAGGCAATGCTGCCAAAATGGCAGCTCAATCCGCAAAAGAGAAACTCTTGGAAGCCGTGGCAGAAAAGTTGGAAGTAGAGATCCACCAACTTGAGGTAAAAGACCGTCGAATCTATGTGAAGGATCAGCCTGAAAAAGGAATGAGTTTTTCAGAAGCCATCAAAGTCTATCAATATTCTGACCGACCAATGCCCATCATTGGCAGAGGTTCTTATATGCCTCCCGCGAAAGAACCCACAACCCTTCTCAAAGAAGATGGAAACTTCTCCCCTGCCTACTCTTTTATGACCCAGGCGGCAGAAGTAGAGGTAGACACGACTACAGGTAAAGTAAAAGTCCTAAAGATGGTAGCTGCCCATGATTGTGGAAGGGCCATCAATCCCATGCTCGTGGAGGGTCAACTGGATGGCTCAGTGGTCGGAGGAATGGGGCAGGCGCTTTATGAAGATGTTTTGATTGAGAAGGGACAGGTGATCAATCCCTCTTTCCTCGATTATGGACTTCCCACAGCCATGGAAATCCCTTCGATCACATCGATTGAGGTTGAAACGGACGATCCAGAAGGTCCATTTGGGGCAAAAGAATCTGGCGAAGGAACTCAATTGGCTCCTGCCCCGGCCATTATCAATGCCATCTATGATGCGATAGGTGTAAGATTTAAGAGTCTGCCGGTCACACCAGAGAAGGTGTTGGAGGCACTTCAGGAAAAGAAGGGAAAAACCTATTAACATTGCATTAATCTTCTGCCTTTCGAATGGCGCAGAGTTGCGACTTCATCTGGGGATACCCCATAATCGGCTCTCGACAATGTACATCGGTGAGAAGGTTCACATTGGCCTCTCCTGGCCAACCGTGGGGAATGCTCACCACCCCTTCCCTTAATGCCTCTGTGAGTCGTGCTTTCACTTTAATCTGCCCACGGTTTGATTCAACCAGAATCCAATTCCCGTCCTGGATTCCATATTGGCCGGCGGTTTTCGGATGAATCTCTGCGATGGGATCAGGGTGCCTCTCCTTCAATCCCTTGATGTTCCGGTGCTGACTATGGGTGTAGTAAAGGATACGCGCTCCGGTTGTTAAAACAAGAGGATATTGTTGAGATAGTTCAGAATCCCTCAAGGGACTCTGATCAGGTTCACGATAGGTGGGAAGAGGGTCAAAACCTGCCTGCGCAAAGGTTTCCGAATAGATCTCGATCTTCTTTGATGGAGTTGGAAATCCTTTTCTATCATATTCTTCCATCCCATACCGTTTCTCTCCATAATAAGCTCCCGCAGCCTTCTCTTCTTTTAAGGTGTTGTAACTTAAACCGGTTGACCGAAGCTCAAGTTCCACGATCTCCTCGTCTGTCTCCCACGGAAAAAACTCTCCCAGTCCCATGTGATTGGCTAATCCTTTCCAGAACTGAAATTCTGAGCGACTTTCGTAAAGGGGCTCGATCGCTTTTTTCCTCAGCATCAAATAAGGAATCCCATGACACACGTTGTAACTATAGGCAAGACCGTTCTTCTCCAAATGGGTGCAGGCGGGAAGAACATAGTGGGCAAGTTCCGCGGTTTCTGTCATAAAAAGGTCGTGAACAACCAGGAGATCAAGCTTCTGTAGCGCTTCTTTAAAAGCATGTGAATCAGGCATACTCAGAACAGGATTTCCTCCGGTCACGATAAGGGCTTTAATAACATCGGGCACATGATCTGGAAAACAGACCACCTGGCCATAGGGACTCTTCCGCCCCCAAAAATCATAGAAAAGAGCGTAGTTCTCGGCACCTATGGGTTTTTTTTCTGTGGGGAGTCCCAACCCAGTAATGGCCAGTCTTGGGCCTATGACCCAGCCTCCGGGGTTGTTGATGTTCCCCGTCATGGTTTGTAAAATAGCAAAAGCCCGACTATTTTGAGTGCCATTAGCAGTCTGGTCCTGGGTATTGGTCCCTTGAAAGATGCTTGCGCTTTCAGCTTCCGCATACATCCTGGCAAGCTTTCTAATTTCTTCAGCATTAACCCACGTAATCTTCTCCGCCCACTCCGGTGTGTAGGGTTCAATATGAGGAACAAGTTTATCAAATCCATAAGTCCATTTCTCAACGAATTCCCGGTCATAGAGGTTTTCCTTGATGATGACATGGATTAGTGCAAGAGCAAGAGCCCCATCAGTTCCAGGACGAATAGGGAGATACAGGTCTGCCTTCTGAGCCAGGGGAATCTTCTTTGGGTCGATCACCACCAGTTTAGAACCTTTAGCCAAATTCTCCTTCAGGCTAAGAAACAAAGGAAAGTCAGACTGTTCCGGATTATGCCCCCATAGGACATAGAGTTTGGTATTCGTTTCTTCAACCGGGTATTTGCCAAAGGTCATCTGTCTTGCACGGATTCGCATCCGATAGCAGATGCCCTCGACCGATATAAAGTTGGGAGTGCCAAAAGCTCCTTTGAACCTCTGGGCCAGTTCCATCATTTCGAGATTTTCTACTCCGATGGAACCGGAAAAAATACTGAGCACCTCTGGACCATATTCTTTTTTGAGCCGTTGCAAGTGATCCGATATTTCAGAGAGGGTATCGTCCCAGGTCATCCTCTGCCATTGGCCATTAACCTTCTTCAAGGGATATTTGAGACGGTCGGGGTGATAGACCATCTCAATGACCCTTGCCCCTTTGGGACAGAGCCTGCCTCTATTCAAAGGGTGATCTTTCAAACCTCTTACTTTTTTGATCCGCCCTTCTTCAACGAACACTTCCATTCCACAACTGTGATAACAGAGGGTGCAATCGGTCGTAATCCATCCTGATTCTGTTTGGCCCATCTCCCATTTCTCCTTCTTCTATTTTGGAATTTTTTTCTGATTCATGGAAAATGATCTCCATGCTTTCTTCTAACTCTAACCCCGTTGTTTTTCAAGAAATTTTTTGTTGACAACAAAAAACCAAAATGATAAAAAATACGAGTAACCAAACTCAGAAAGGAGGTTTTCAAATGAAGCGTCTATTGATTCTTGCAAGCCTTGTTCTTATCAGCTTGACCTTTGCCTTTGGGCTGTGCCAGGCCCAGCCAAAACCGGGATGGCCCAAATCGGTAACGATTGGAGCCGCTCCAGTGGGAGGCGTCTATTTTGTTTGGATGGGAGGATTTGCAAAACTCCTGCACGACAAGGTAGGAGTTCCAGGAAATGTCGAAACAACTGGGGGCCCTGTTCACAACACTCAGTTAGTAGATGCTAAGCAGTTGGATTTTGGAGGAGTGACAGCCGCTCCAGTTTGGGAAGGATGGACGGGTGAAGGTTGGGCGAAAGGAAAGAAACATCAAAACACCAGGGTCATCTTTCCCATGTACGCTACCTATTTTCAGATGTATGCCTTAAAGAAGAGCGGGATAAAAACCATTCACGACCTGAATGGAAAGAGCGTAGGCGTGGGTCCTGTAGGTGGAACGCCAGCCACCTATTGGCCTAAGATCCTTGAAGCCGCAGGGGTAAAACCCGGCCGAATTGTCAATGCAGGATCTTCAGACCTCAACTCCCAGCTCAAAGACGGAATGCTCGATGCCAATGGCCAGTCCGTTGGACTACCCTGGGGACTGATTAATGAGGTTGAAACGACTCATGAAATCAACGTGATTGGTATTCCAAAAGCCGACGCAGAAAAATTCATTGCCAAGTATCCCCTCTTTGCTCCGGGAGTCATCCCCAAAGGCTATTACAAAAGCAATAAAGACTATGATGTTGAAACGATTACCGTCTGGAATTTCATGATCTGTCATAAGGATCTTCCAGAGGATTTTGTTTATGAAGTGGTCAAGAAGACCTTTGAAAATGTGGACATCCTGATTGCTACCCATGCCTCGGCCAAAGAGACCAAACCCGAACCCATTGTCTATAGCCCCACTCCTCTCCATCCCGGTGCTGTAAAATACTATCGTGAGAAAGGAATCAAGATTCCAGATAAATTAATTATCAAATAGACCGGATGAACCAAAATTATTTTTTGAGAAATGTGCGGATGCACGGCTGAATCAACTCCGGCATCCGCACATTTTTAGGCTCTGAAACTTTGACTTAAAGGGGAGAGCATGATGAATGAAGAGAAAGTGGTTGACATCAAAGAGGTCGAGAAGAAACTCGAAGAGATGCATATCAAAGATATCGAGGTTTCAGGCGTTAGAGAACTCACAGGAATCCTTTCTAAGGCAATCTTTGTCATTGGCCTCGCTATGTCTTTTTTCCATATCTATGTCTTGACCATCCGCGCCATTGATCCATGGTATTTTCGGACCATGCATGTCGTTTTTGCAGGGGTTCTGGTCTTCGCCTTAGTCCCCGGCTGGAAGAAATCGCCTCGTAACAAAATCCACCCCATCGATTACTTCTTCATTCTGCTCATCGTGGCGCCTGCTATCTATATTTTTATCGTTTTTGAGGACTGGATTTATCGCGTGGGCGTCGTTCCTAATGCGTGGGATTTCTTCTTCTCTACCCTTTTTGTCATTGCTGTCTGGGAAATGGCAAGGCGGGCAACAGGCTGGCCTCTTGCCATTTTATCAGCTCTCTTCATCCTTTACGGGTATTTCGGAAATCATATGCCGGGCCTCTTCTATCATCGGGGATATTCCTGGCCAAGGATGATGACGTATCTCTTCAGTTTGGATGGTATCTTAAGCCTTCCCATCTTAGCTTCAGCACACTATATCTTTCTCTTTGTGTTATTTGGTGCCTTTATTGAGGTCTCCGGTGCTGGAAAGTTCTTTGTCGATTTAGCGCGATGTGCCGCGGGTCGCTTTCGTGGAGGACCGGGAAAGGTCTCCATCGTTTCAAGTGCCTTCATTGGGACGGCGTCGGGTTCTTCTGTTGCAAACGTCGTCGTGGACGGTGTTTTTAATATCCCGATGATGAAAAATGCTGGATTTAGACCTCATGTGGCAGGTGCCATTGAAGCAATGAATTCGACAGGCGGACAAATTGTACCCCCCGTTATGGGTGCTGGCGCGTTCTTGATGGCAGAGATCTTAGGAATTCCCTATGCACAGGTCGCGCTCGCAGCAGTCATTCCTGCGGCTCTCTACTATTTTGCCGCTTACTGGATGATCGATTTTTATGCTGCTTCCAATAGTTTATGGGGACTGAAAAAGGAAGAGCTACCCGTGTTCAGAACCGTGATGCTCGATAAAGGCTATCTTCTTGTTCCCCTTGTGGTCCTTGGTATTTCCCTGATGGTCCTCATGTACTCTCCTTATCGGTCAGCCATGTATGCCATCATCTCTTTAATCCTGGTAAGCTGGATCAGGAAGGAAAGCCGACTTGGCTTTAAAAACATCGTCGAAACTCTTGCCAAGGGGGCCCGTGGGGCCATTGAGATTGCAGCCACCTGTGCAGCAGCAGGGATCATCGTCGGAGTGCTAACACAGACCGGATTGGGACAGAAATTTGCTATGATCATCTTTAGCTATTCTGGAGGAAACCTCTTCATTGCCCTCATTTTCTCTATGATCATTGCGGTCGTTCTCGGCATGGGAATGCCAACCACAGCGGCCTACGCCATCTCCGCCTCGGTTCTGGCTCCAGCTCTAACAAGGCAATTCAATGTCCCCCCGATCGCTGCCCATCTCTTTATCTTCTATTTTGCCTGTCTCTCGGCCCTTACTCCTCCTGTGGCTCTGGCTTCCTTTGCAGCCGCAGCTATTGCCAGAGCAAGAACATGGGATGTTGGATGGGAAGGAATGAGATTTGCGATCGCAGGTTACCTCGTTCCTTATATGTTTGTTTATGGCCCTGCGATGGTTCTCGTTGGAACCCCAATGGAAATTGCTTTTGCTGTCTTGACAGGTTTATTGGGAACAATGGCTTTATCTGCTGCCGTTCAAGGATGGTTCTTGAAGGGAGCCAGTCTTTATGAAAGGGTCCTTCTTCTGGTAGCTGCCCTGGCTCTGATCAAACCCGGGTGGGAGACAGACCTTGTCGGATTTGGTTTGTTGATCATCGTCACGATCTATCAATGGATGAAACGAGGGAAACGTTCATAAAATCTATGGATAAACGATATCGGATTGCCGTGATTCCAGGGGACGGAATTGGAAAAGAAGTGGTTTCCGAAGGGGTAAAGTGTCTTCATGCCCTTTCAGAAATCTATGAAAGTCTTCAATTTGAGTTCCAAAACTTTCCCTGGGGAAGCGACTATTATCTCCAGCATGGAAAGATGATGCCTGAAAATGGACTGGACATCCTCAAAGAATTTGATGCCATCTATTTGGGAGCTGTTGGAGATCCGAGAATTCCTGATGATCTCACGCTTCATGGGCTTTTGCTTCCCATCAAATTTGAGTTTGACCTTTACGTGGGGCTCCGTCCAGTATACCTCTTTCCTGGAGTGGAATCTCCCTTGACCCACATCTCTGAAGGAGAAATCGATATCGTCGTCGTCAGAGAAAATACAGAAGGAGAGTATTCAAACATCGGCGGAATTGTTGGGATTGGAGAACATCAGCAGGCTATTCAAAGTGCCCTATTCACAAGAAAAGGAATCGAAAGGATCATCACTTTTGCTTTTGAATTCGCAAGAGAGAAGGGAAGAAAAAAGGTGACCTCCATCACCAAGTCGAATGCCCAGCGCTATGGGATGGTCCTCTGGGATAGAATCTTCAAAGAAATCTCCTCCCGATATCCCGACATCCGGACTGAATCCAAACTGATTGATGCCGCCTGTATGGATGTGGTCCGGAATCCAAAAGGCTATGATGTGATTGTTGCCTCCAATCTCTTCGCTGATATCCTCTCGGATCTCACGGCTTCTGTGACAGGGGGATTGGGGTTAGCACCCGGAGCAAGTTTCAATCCCCAGGACAGAACCTATCCTGGATTTTTTGATCCTGTCCATGGCTCTGCCCCCGATATTGCAGGAAAAGGTCTTGCCAACCCCATCGCAGCGATCTTGACGGCTAAGATGATGCTGGATTATTTGGGAGAAGCAGAAGCCGGGGCACTTCTCTATTTGGCTGTCAAACAGAATTTGGCTGAAAAGAAAATGAGGACCATGGACCTTGGAGGTCGTTCGAAAACCCATGAGGTTGGGGATGATGTGGTGAGGATCCTTCGTTCCTTCAAATAATACCTTTTGTGACCCATCCTTCGATGGCACGGCTGATTTCGTAGGCTACCAGTTGAATTTCTGAAATGGCTGTTTCCATCTTCTGATCATTAAGGCTTGAAGTAAATCCTACAGCCCAGATGGCAACGGGCGGGTGAGAGGAGATCTGGATGGGCGCCGCAACGGCTCTTACCCCAAGGAGATATTCCTCATCGTCAATGGCATATCCCCTTTTTCTCGTCTCCTGGACCTCTCTTAAAAATTTTTTGGGGTCGGTCACTGACTTTGAGGTATATCTTACCAGCCCAACCCTTCGAACAATTTCCTTGACCACCTTTTCATCGAGCAGGCTGAGAAAGGCTTTCCCTGTTGCCCCTGCAAGCAAGGGTAGACGAGTTCCTGGGGGAGAAGTAATCTTCATCTCATTTGGGGATTCCACAACATCCAAGATCGTGATGTGATCTCCATTCATGATTCCCAGAAAAATCGTCTCTCCTACTTTTTCCATAAACCGCCTCATCGGGGTTTTGGCAACTTCCCGCCATTCAATTCGTCCGTAGGTTTTCCTTCCCAATTCCAGAAGGGTATATCCGACAGTATATCTCTTATCAATGGGATTCCGGACCAGAACACCCATCTCTTCCAGCGAGGCTGTAATGCCATGGACCGTGCTTTTCCCGATGCCTAATTGTTTAGCCAGTTCACTCACTCCCAGACCGGATGGAGAATCGGCAACGGTCTGAAGAATCTTAAAAGCCTTTTTCACAGAAGGGGCGGAGTACGACGTCTTTTTCATGCGTTCACCATATTGAACTAACCAACTATAGATATCAGATTTTCATTTCCTTTGTCAACAGGGATTTTATTATTTTCTCAAATAAATCTTGACAAGGTATCGGAATATGCTATGATAAATTTAGTTTTGACTGTTCATCAGAAAGAACTACTTCGGATCAGGAGAAAGAATTATGAACACCCCCACAGCCCCGTCGATCTTCCCAAGAAAGGTGTGCTCTCCTCAAAAGGAATGGGGGGAAATCATTGCTATCTATCTCTACTTAGCGGGGATGGGCGCAGGCTCTTACGTTATCGGGATTCTCCTTCTCTGGATAGGAGTCCCTTTCAATCTATTGCCCACGTTTGGTTTTGATCTTTTCGGAATCCATTTTTATCTCTCCAAAGCCCCACTTCTTTGGGGCCCCATCATGGTTTCCATCGGCGCACCTTTTCTGATCCTGGACCTGGGAATCAAGTGGCGGTTCATGTACGCTTGTCTCAACCCACGGACATCTTGGGTGGCTCGGGGCTTTATCATCCTTTCGGTCTTTATCGTCTTGGGACTTTTGGTGTTTGCCAAGTCAATTTTTCCCTTCCAATGGCTTCGGCCTGAATCCTCTGTATGGTTCTTCGTAGAGTTTATCGCCTTCGTGTTTGCTTTTGCAACGGCCCTTTATACCGGTATTCTCTTAAAAGCGACGAAATCTGTTCCCTTATGGAATACCCCTTTCCTCCCAATCCTTTTTCTGGCTTCAGCGCTTTCAACCGGTTCTATGTCCATCCTTTTATCGACCCTTGGAACAGGCCTCCTCTCTTATGACAGCCCAGCGATTCAGGGATTATTGGTCATGGAACAGGTTTTGATCATTATCGAAGGAGTGATTCTGTATATCTTTCTATGGGGGAGATATCGATCCTCAGAACAGGGAAAAGAATCGGTGCGACTTCTGATTTCAGGAAAATTACGATACATCTTTTGGCAAGGCATTATCGTTCTCGGCTTCCTCTTTCCACTTGTTCTTGAGTGGATCTCAAAATATTATCAGAGTCCTCTTCTATTAGGGGTGGCTGGACTTTCCCTCTTGACAGGTGGATTTTTTCTCAGGCTGGGTCTGCTTCAGGCCGGTATTAAAGATCAAATTCCGATGCAGCGTTTAGTTGAATTTCAATATGGCTTGAAAACGGCCCCTAAGAGTTTCTAAAATGGACGGAGGTCGACATGGGTCATAAAGTCCTGGTCGTGGATCAACGAAAATGTACAGGATGCCGTCAATGTGAATTGGTTTGCTCGGTCTATCATACGGGAGCAAGCAACCCGAGCCGTTCCAGGGTCAAAGTGGTAAAATGGGAATCTGTAGGAATTTACCTTCCCATGACCTGTAACCACTGCGAGGTGGCTTACTGTGTGGAGGTCTGCCCCACCAAAGCTTGCCACAGGGAACCTGAAAAAGACAATCGGGTAGTCATTAATAAAAATCTCTGCATCGGTTGCCGAACCTGTATTGTGGCCTGTCCGTTCGGACAACCCTTCTTTGATCACCAAGAACGGGTGACCGTAAAATGTGACTATTGCGACGGTGACCCGCAGTGCGCCACCTTCTGCCATGTCAAAGCCATTTCCTACGTGGATGCAGACCAGGCCAACATGGCTAAAAAGAAAGAAGCGGCTCATAAATTAGCAGACCTTTTAAAACAGGCAAGAGGATAACCGGAATTTTAAAAGGGAGAGGGAGATAACACAAGACGTGCTGACGTCTAAGGAAAAGGAAAGATACGACCGTCAGATCATGATCCCGGAGATCGGGCTTGAGGGCCAGGAAAAGCTTAAACGTTCTCGAGTATTGATCGCAGGGGTCGGTGGGCTTGGCTCTTCAATAGCTCTCTACCTTACAGCAGCAGGAATCGGACGAATTCGATTAGTGGACCATGATTCGGTTTCTCTCAGCAACCTGAACCGCCAGGTCCTCCATTGGGAAGAAGATATCGGAAGGAAAAAGGTTGATTCCGCCCGGGAGAAATTAAAAAAATTGAATCAGAGTATCGAGATCGAAACGATTGATCAAACCCTATCCGAATCCAATGTCTCCCTTCTGGTAGAAGGATGCCATGCGATCGTGGATGCCATGGACAATTTGCCCACCCGCTATCTTCTCAATCGTTGTGCCATCCAAAAAAACATCCCCTTTTTCCATGGAGCAGTGCAGGGGTTTGAAGGTCGGGTGATGACCATCCTGCCAGGAAAGACAGCTTGTCTGAGATGTATCTATCGAGGGTCAATCCCAGAGGAGAAAATTCCTGTCCTTGGAGTGACCCCCGCTATCATCGGTTGTGTTCAGGCCACGGAGGTCATTAAGTATTTTTTGGGAATCGGAAGACTGCTTACCAATCGGTTACTCCTCTATGATGGACGAGATGCTCTTTTCACTGAATTTACAGTTTATCGTAATCCAGAGTGTGATCACTGCGGAATACCTGTTGCTTCAACCGCATGTGAATCTCTTGAGTGATAGAATAGAAAGGATCGAACAATGCCGGTGAAAGTGCATATCCATGCGACCCATCGTCGCTTTACGGACGGCCAGGAGATCGTTCTTGTGGAAGGAAATACGGTTGGAGAATGCTTAAATCATCTTGTTCAACAATTTCCAGGGATGGAAAAGGCCCTTTTTGCGAAAAAAGATAAACTCCATAACGTGGTTGAGGTTTACCTTAACCACGCCAGTGCCCATCCCAACGAACTGGTGAAACCTGTTAAGGACGGCGATGAAATTCACCTGATCCTCATGCTCGCTGGCGGATGAAAAAAGGGCTAACCCCCTCCCGGGAGTTAGCCCTTTTAAAATGCATATCTTGAAGGTTTGTCAATCCTTTTAGTTTAGTGGGATTCGCTGGCTAAGGCAACAGCCTGTCTCTGAGCGGCAGTAATTTTTTCGGCAGCCGCCTTCTTTTTGGCGAGGCTCACCTGATTTGCATCCACATAATCCACTGCCTTCACTTCGCAGAAACGAACACACTGTGGATCTCCATCACAGAGGTCGCACTTAAAATTTTTCCGATCGATGACATTAAACCCCATGGCACCAAAAGGACAGACCGCCACGCAGGAGCGGCAGCCAATACAGATATCATGATTCACCATCACCCGATTCAGGGCCTCATCCCGAGAAATCGCTTTCACAGGACAAACGATCATACACGGAGCATCCTGGCATTGCTGACAGGACATCGGGACATAGATCCCTTCCGATTCCCATTTTACGACTTTAATGCGACTGCGGGCAGCATTGGAAACCCCGTCATGAAAGACCGAGCAGACCAACTCACAAAGCCTGCAGCCGGTACATTTTTCTGGAGTGATTGCAAGCACTTTACCCATGGGTTCCATCAGAAATTTCTCCTTTCGTTACCCCCTCCCTCACCCTTCCCCTCAAGGGGGGAGGGAGAGATTATGATTTAAAGTAAGTGTGAAGGTTCTTTGTCTAAACCGAGTCTCTTGAGCGTTTCAGGCTTTGGGATTCCTTCTTTGTCAAGTCCTTTGTATTCATAAAATTCATCCACCATCTTTCTGAACTTTTCCCGATCGATGACCCGACCGACCACATCGGGTGCCCCTCTTCGGGTCGGTTCATCAAAATAACGGTGATTGAGGAGATCCCCTCGATAAGGATCCTCTCTCTTCAACCCTTCACGCAGGTTAAAGAGCCTCTCAATCATATTACACCGCTCGGCTATGTCCCAGATCTCTCTCGGGGTAAACTCCAACCCCGTATTGAGGTAAATTACCTTTGACCAATCTTCAAAATTGGGAAGGGTCGCTCCCAAGAAGGTCGTGTGATACTTACAGATGCCCAAGCAGTCCACCGCCATATAACAGTTCTCATGCCAGAACACCTGCCACGGCTTTCCAATATATTCGGTATGTTCGGAGCTTAAGGGTCCGTCATAAGGAACCGGACTGCTATAGATTTTTCTCATTACCTCCACGGGCAAATGATAAAGATCAATCGCGGGTCGGCTTCTCAGGTGGTCAGAACCACGGGATGCGGTAGCGATATTCAGAGCAAGGGCAGGCGTAGCTCTTTCGTCTGAATGGAGGTTACTCACCCCTTTCACCTGGATCAGATAGTCAAAGGAGTTCTTTCCAATCCTTTCTGAAGCAATGAGACCTCCTTCTGCTAAGGTATCACCCAACCACCCTTTCCTGAAACAAATCCTCTTCACCATCTCCAAGAGGGCTTCATCATTGCCAAACCGTAAATCCAACCCGTCGGTCTCCTTGTCGGTGAGAATTCCCAGTTCGTAAAGCTCCATAGCCCAGGCGATCAGACTTCCGGTCTCGAGATTGTCCATCCCAAATTGATTGACCAGGTGGTTTCCCACCAAAAGGGTCTCAAGGCTTCGGCAATCCGGTTCCCCGCAGAAGGCTCCTTGCGAGGTATATTCCGGACCTTCATCATAAACCCCAGCGTAAGGACCGGTTGGGATCTTATATTTAGCTCGGCAATGAACCTGGCAACCGAAGCATCCTGTCATGTGATAAGGACCTATTGTCTCCGTACAGGCTTCATCAATGGCTTCGGGTTCAATATCATCACAATAGAGTTGCTGGTTGTATTGAAAATTTCTGCATCGAATCCCCCCCCAGGAGTTGGTGGCTCCCCAAATAAAAGGCGTACCGAGGGTTCCCTGAGTCTGATTCACTTTAGCGCTTGTGATCTGATCGATAAAACGTTTGTTATATTCAAGGGCTTCTCTTGGATAAGCGATCTTAATGTCCATCGTTCCTCGAGCGGCAATGGCCTTCAGATTCTTTGAGCCCATCACCGCGCCCATCCCCGTTCTCCCTCCTGAATTCTTGATGCCGGTCATCACGTTTGCAAATCGGACCAGATTCTCTCCGGCCGGGCCAATGACCAGACTCTTGATATCATCATCCCCTAATTCTTCTCGAATAGCCCACTGGGTGTCGGTCACGGTCTTGCCCCAGAGATTTTTGGCATCTCGGATCTCAATCTTTCCATTATGAATCCAGAGATAAACCGGCTTATCCGCTTTTCCTTTGATGACGAGATGATGAAAACCTGCCCAGGCCAGTTCAGGTGCAAAGAACCCTCCCATGTTACAGCTTCCAACCATGCCTCCCAGAGGAGATTTCGCCATCACATGGGTTCTGGCAGTCGCAGAAGCCAGAGTAGCAGTCAAAAGTCCTCCACTGACCATGATGGTGTTTTTGGGTCCTAAAGGATCAATGCCTTTCTCCGTGTGGTTGTAAAGCAGGTAAGCATCCAATCCCCGACCTCCAAGGAATTTTCTTCGTATGTCGATTGGAATCGGTTTGATCTCTATCTTGCCGGTGGAGAGATCGATATAGGCGATTTTTCGATCTAAAGCCATCTTATTTTTCCTCCTTCATTTTTCGTTCGAATGCCTCTTCTGCAATCCGTTTGTTTACGTCCCATACGGGCCCCCTGATCCGGGGGAACCCTTCCTTGACCCAAGCCACGCGGAACTCACACCCACAGACAGGACATTTTACCTGTTTGGCTCCGCGTTCGGGTTGAAGCCTTCCCATACAACTCGGGTTGTGGCATCTTACCTGTCCGTAGGTTCGCGTTTTACGCAAGCTCTCAGCAGTTGAAAGTCCTTCATTTTCAATTCCCATAAGAACCCCCTTTCCTGATTATAAATGCTAATAGGTCAAAAGGCAGATCTGTTTAGTCCTGCCATGGATGGGAGTTCACAATAGTGAACTGACTCATCCCCTTTTCAAAACAGAACTTTAATTGATTATTAAACTAATACTAATTTTTTGTCAAGCATTATTTTTTAACGCAACCCCAAAGGAGTTCACTATTGTGAACTTTCAACTCGGGGAGAGGTTGATCCATCGGAAGACGGATTCCACCATTCGATCCAAGTTCCCTCCCGTCCAAAGGTAATGTTGGTCTTTGATTCGATCTCCCGAATCCAATCTCCGAGAAAAGAAGCATGATGGATGATGAGAGGGGTACTGTGGTTTGGAAGAATATCTTCGAAAAGCCGATAGAGAAAGATATGTTTGTCCATCTCCCGCATCGTTTCCCCATCATCCCAGGGCGTGGGCCGAATAAATCCATGATGGGCTCCTTCATCCCTCCGGTAAAGAAGATGGTTTCCGAATCGATTTTTAAGACGACGGAGGGTTTCCACGCACTGAACACTATCGCTTAGGGTAATGCCTTTGCAAAAATATTGTAATAGCCGGTCTGAAAACGATTCAAAGCCGATAGAGGCAAACATGATCTTGATCCCCTGCTCTTTTGCTCTAAAAAGGATTTCCTGGAGAACAGCGCTATGGCGATTAATATCATCCACCCGGCAGACCAGGTTGATTTGAGAGAGTTTGATGTGGCAATGGGCCACCTCATCTAACACGTTCCCAAGAGAACGAAGAGGATACTCATCAATCAGTTCAAAGGGGATTTTACTCCCCTCGAACTCTGGTAATCGCTCGATCTGCCGAATAACCTCATGTGGCTTTAACACCCCTTGGAATCCTTTATCTCTGGAAACATCGCAGAAGATGCACCCATCACTCCTGACCTCGACTTCCCCGATTTCTCTCTTCGGAAGACTCACCGGTGGGGGAAGGCTGACCGTCTGTTGTGTACCGCTATATGGACATCCTATGGCCTGCAGGACCTGGCCGATACGAACCTCTGTTTTTTTGAGACAATCAGAAAAGGTGTATAGATTTGACCAATCGACTTCGACAAATAAATCCTGAGTCCATGGATGTTCGATAAGAACCCCTCTCTTTAGAAAATCTTCCGTGCAAAACCCATCCACAGGACCTTGATAGGTGATGTCGAGGATCGATTTCAATCCTTTGAACCGATGTGGATAAAGATCAGTTTCTGGCTCTCCTTCGTAATCCTGTTTAGCCTGCGGCCCTCCCAGAAGCGTTATAAACCCTTTTCCTTTTAACTCCTTCATCAATTCGATCAAATCTCGCCTTCCACAGAGGTGCGAAAAGGCAATGATGCTTTCTTTGCCCTGGTAATAGTCTTTTAAGTATTGAAGGAGCTTTTCTTTAGAAAAATTTCTTTCAACGCCAATTACCTTGGAAGGGAGCGAAAGTCTTTTTTGGAAAAAGCTTGCAGCCAATTGAGCTCCAAGAATTCCATGGGATTCGCCAGAATGGTGGGTCATCAGGATCACAATGATAAGATGTCACATCAGGGGGAGAGTTTCAAGGTGACCAGCGGATTAAGATACCCTGGGATTGTCTCACATATTCCATCCGCCTGTGACTTCGACCTCTGCACCGGTCATAAAGCTTGCCTCATCAGAGGCCAAGAAGGCAACGACATTGGCGACTTCTTCTGGCTTACCTGGTCTTCTAAAAGGGGTTTGTTCGATGATGAGCCTTTGATACTTCTCTGCCATCTGAGACACGGTGGGGGTTAAAATAAAACCGGGCAAAACCACATTCACATTGATTTCATACCTGCCCAATTCTCTCGCCACACTCTTGGTTAAACCAAGAATACCGGCTTTGGCAGTGCTGTAACTGATCTCTGAAACCGCCCCTCTTTTCCCCCATACCGAGGAGAGATTGATAATCTTGCCATATCGCTTTTCAATCATGTAGGGGGCCACTGCCTGGATACAATTGAACGTCCCTGTGAGGTGAACCCCGAAGACTGCGTTCCAATCTTCCTCTTTGGTTTTTAAGAGGCTTCCCGGACGATCGAAACCGGCATTATTGACCAAGATGTCAATCTGCTCGAAGGTAGCCACGACCTCCGCTACCATCTGATCGACCTGGTGACGGTCTGCGACATCCACGGCAAAAGAGAGGCTTCTCCTTCCCAATGCTTCGATTTCCTTCTGGGTCTGAATGCCGGTCTCTCGATTCCTTTCGGCGACGACCACATCAGCTCCTTCCTGAGCCATTTTTAAGGCAATCGCTTTCCCAATCCCCTGCCCTGCTCCTGTGACCATCGCTTTTTTGTTTTTAAGTCTCATCTTCTTAATCTTATCATTATCTATCTTTATCTATCTTTCCAAGCCGGTGTCCTTTTTTCGAGGAAGGCTTTGAGGCCTTCCGTGGCATCTTCTGTTTTCATGAGTTGATCGAGGTAAACTTCCTCAATTGCTTTCAAACCTTGAAGCATATCATCATTTAGACCAGCAAGGGTCGCCTTTTTGGTTAATCGAAGCACCACTCCGCTCAGCTTTTTAAATTTTCCCAAAAAAGCGTTCAACTCCTCCTGGAACGAAGCTTCAGAAACGACCTTGTTGATCAATCCAATGGACAGAGCTTCCTGACTGGTAATCGTTTCACCGGCAAGGATCAATTCCATAGCCTTTTTACGTCCAATCATCCTCGGAAAGATCAACGCGGCTATGGGAGGAAAAACACCTACCTGAATCTCAGGCTGTCCAAACTTTGCCTTTTCAGTGGCAATGACCATATCACAGTAGATGGCAAGTTCGCATCCCCCACCCAGAGCCGCCCCCTGGACTGCAGCAATGGAGGGAACTCCCAGCTCATCCATCTGTTTGAACATCCTATGGAAGGTTTCAATCATTTTAGGGCCCAAATCTCCTAAATGATCTGCGACCTCTACCCCCACAGAAAATGCCTTTCCCGCAGCCTGGATGACAAGGAGTTTGAGGGTGGTCTCTTTTTTCAAACTTTCAAAGTAGGCGTTGATCTCCTCCATCATTTCAAGATTAAGCCAATTGAGGGGGGGGCGATTCAATGTGATAAAGGCAACGCCTTCCTTCATTTCAGTCTGGATGTGCTTAAATGTCATGGCTGACACCTCCCTAAAATAAATGCCCTTAAAAAAACACCCTTTGGGTAAGGCGTGTCCTACCAAACCCAAAGGGTGTGAGCTATCCCCATTCGATTCCCCTTACTTGCTCTGGGGTTTCCCCAGGACTTCTTCGAAGAAGGTCTCGTCCATAAGTTTGCCTTCTGCGATATTCTGACGATATTTGATAAAGTCGATGGTATCCTGTCCGGTGATCTTCTTGGTATTGAATGCCCCAAACCCAAGGAAAGCCTCTCCCATCATGTTGGCGGCTAACCAGTGGCGATTGGGGTTCTTCATCTGATCCCAGAAGAATTTCTTCTTATTTCGAATTCCATCGATCGACATCATCAAGCATCCCGGAAAGAGGTTGGCAAAGGTCCAGCAGATTCGCTCCACCTCTGCATCCAAAAGAGAGAAATCGTATTCATTATTCTTCAGTTTATTGTTGACCCATTCCCGTGCCTTTTTAAATTCGTCTCCGGTCTTGAACTCCCCGTAGACCAGTTCGCCGTCTTTCACGTAAGTATCGGTGATGACCTGGGGATTTCGAACCCAATTTCCCTTTTCATCTTTGAGAACCGGGACGCATTTTGAAATAAGCCCTTTTCGCCACATCTTATAGGCGGACCACATTTCACAGCTAATGCAGCTCCACATCGCATCCTCGATTGAGAGGAAGAAGGGGAGAAAGTCAGAGGCGCCGCCCACTGGAGCAGAGCCGTGCCGGGGACCTGCCTGTCCTAAAATGGCAAGGTCAGAGGCAACGGTCAGGTCGCAGGCCGTTCCAATCTCCTGCCCACCAGCCACTCTCATGCCGTTTACCCTGCAGATGACTGGCTTTTTACACATCAGGATGGAATCGACCATGTTGTTGAAGAGCTCCATATAGGCTCCATACTCCTCAGGTCGCTTGCTGTAATATTCAGAGTACTCTTTAGTGTTTCCACCGGTACAGAAGGCATAGGGACCGGTTCCGGTGAAAACAACCGCTACAACGGAGCGATCGGTCGAAGCATTCTCGAAACCCGCAATCACCCCTTTCACCATCTCTGTGGTGTATGAGTTATACTGGGCCGGATTGTTCAGCCTGATCCAGGCATTGTAAAGTCCAGGGATCACATTCCCTTTTGGATCTTTTAATGGTTTCTTTTCATAGACCGTACATGGGGGCTCTGTTCCCCAGTGCTCTGAGCCATATCGGCTGTGATCCTTTATCTGATATTCCCTGGGCATCCAATCTAATGACATAAAATACCTCCTTTCTTTTTTCTGTTTAAGGTTTAATTCATCAAACCGGTTTATCGAAAACTTAAAAATCCGGAGTCAACACGATCCTCTTCTCCGGAGACCCGGCTTTGTGGACCTCATCAAAGACTGAAGCGATCTGGCTCATCGGCCGAGTCTCAACAAAAGGTCCGATGTCAATCTTTTTGGAAAGAACCATATCAAGGACGATGGGATAATACTCGGGCAAACATCCCCATGTTCCAATGATCTCGGCATCAAAAGCCATTAATCGCGAGATCATATACTCGTTCTTCGCCATCCCGAATCCAACCACGATCAGTTTTCCAGTAAAGGATAGTAATTCCAGAGCCATATCCTGCCCTGCTTTGGTACCGGTTACCTCAAAGATCTTCCACCCAAAGCCAGCTTCGAGACCATTCTTTTTGCAGATCTCACGGAACTCGTTTCGAATGTCTTTAATTTGTTTGTCCTGAGAACTAATGACAAAATCCGCTCCATACTTTAAAGCCCGCTGGAGTTTTGCAGGATTTCTTGCGATTCCGATGACGGTCTTGGCACCAAGCGCTTTTGCGGTCTGAGCCATATAGACTCCGACCCCTCCTGTCACTCCGATGACGATCACATTGTCACCTGGCTGAAGATCGGCCCTCTTGGCTGCCTGATAGGGTGTGGTGGCTGCATCCGCAACCACTGCTAAATGCTCAAGAGGAATATTGCCCCGATTTCTTACCTCACAAAGGTCGATGGAGGGAACAGGGATGTGGCTTGAAAATCCCCCATAGATTCCCAGGCTGTTTCCAGGCATCTTTTGGGCAAGGCATCGATTTCCCCTACCGGTCTTGCAGAGGAGGCATTTTCGGCACGGCATGACCGCAGGGATGATCACCTCTTTTCCAATCCATTTCTCATCTCCGGCTACTACGGTTCCACTGATCTCATGGCCAAGGGTTAACGGTGGCTTCTGAACCGTAGGAACGCCGTCATAAAAATAGCCCAGGTCTGTATGACAGACCCCACAACCAGCGACTTTCACTAGAACTTCATCCGGTCCTAAAGCGGGGACCGGGATTGAAGTCTTCTCCAGCTTACCCGGTTTAACCTCCCCTGTGTCCTTGTCTTTCGAGGTGGGTTGGACCATCTGCCACGTCTGAATCTTATCTGGAACTGACATTTATTTCACCCCCTTTTTTCTATTTTGAACATAGGATTTCTGAACACTAACAATTCCCTCTTCAGACTTTTTTATTCAAGTCCGTTCTGCAATCCCCGATCTGCCATTCGCACTCCACTAAGTCATTCCAAGTCCACCGTCCACACAGATGAGCTGTCCGGTGATGTAGTTGGCTTCATCCGATGCAAGGAAAACAAAGGTCGGGGCAACCTCTTCGGGTTCAGCAAATCGACCCAACAAAATCCTACCCGTATAAATCTCCAAAAGCTTGGGGTCTGATTTTACCCTGTCAAACATTTCGGTGCTCACATATCCTGGCTGAATCACATTGACCGTTATTCCATACCCTGCCAATTCCCGAGCCGCTGACTTTGTAAGAGCGACAACCCCTCCTTTAGCGGCACTATAATTGATCTGGCCCTTCGTCCCCCATAATCCTGCTGAGGAAGTCACGTTAATGATTCTCCCATATTTTCGGTCCATCATAAATTTGGAAGCCACCTGGGTGCAGAGAAATGGACCTTTGAGCTGAATATCAATGACCTCATCCCATTGTTCCTCTGTCATTTTGTAGAGCATACTGGGTTTGGACACCCCCGCGTTATTCACCAAGATGTCGATCTTCCCAAAATGATCCACACAAGTATGAATAATTTTTTCCACATCGGCTTTAATAGCCACATTTCCTTTAACAGCCACGGCTTTTCGACCCATCTTGCCTATCCATTCAACAACTTCCTGAGCGGGCTTATCCTGGGAGGCATAATTGACGATCACATCAGCGCCCTCCTTGGCAAAAGCAAGGCAGACCGCTCTCCCAATTCCTCTTCCTCCCCCTGTCACAACGGCGGCTTTCCCTTCCAGACGACCCATACCTTCTCTCCTTTGGTTTTACTATTCGATCTTTAATTCTAAATTAATCATATCGCCTCCTCGAGTAAATCCCATTTCACGGAAAAACTTAAGGAGATCCCATTCGTTCCAGTTGACCAGGGTATAGATCACTTTCACTCCAATGGCTTTCAGATTCTTAACGAATTCCTCACTTAATTTCCTGGCTACGCCTCGATGCTGATAGTCCGGGTCCACTCCAATAATGGTTAGCCAGCCAATGTTATCTGGGACCCCAAACTCCCAACCACTTACCTCTCCGACCACAAACCCGATCACTTTTCCATTTAATTCAGCGACCAAAGAAGCGTAAGGATTCTGTGGATGTTCAGTGATCAGTTTTTTCCAGTACTCGGGCCTCGGTTTTCCAACCACTTTGCGATCGATTTCGACAATTGTCTCTACATCCTCGATCTTCATGGGCCGTATGGTAACTTGGGACAGAAAGGCTTCATCCATGGTTTAATCTATTCGTTCCCCTCACTCAATCACTGCGATCACCGCTTCGGCTTCCACCTCTTGCCCGGCCGCGACACAAATCTCTTTCACCTGACCCGTTACCGGAGCCACGATCGGCATTTCCATTTTCATCGCTTCCAAAACAGCAATCTGATCGTCCTCTTTTACCTGATCACCCACTTTCACAGAAACAGAAACAATCTTACCCACCATTGGCACAGTAACCGATGTCGCCATAATGCTAACCTCCTCTACCTCGCGGAATGATTTATTTGAGTCCTAATACATTTCGTGCAATGATCATTTTTTGAATATTCGATGTCCCCTCGACGATCTGATAGGACTTGGCATCGCGGTAAAATCGTTCGACAGGATATTCACTCGAGAACCCGTATGATCCAAAAATCTTTACGGCCTGGTTCGCCGCTCTCACCGCCACTTCTGCAGCAAAGTATTTTGCGCAGGAGACCTCTATGGTATTCCTCTGTCCCAGATCCCTGTTTGCTGCGGCACGATAAACCAGCAGTCGTGCAGCCTGCTCCTCGACATACATCTCTGCAATCTGCTCCTGGATCATCTGAAAATTAGCAATGGGCTGCCCAAACTGTTCTCGCTCGTTGGCATAACGAACCGAATGTTCCAAACATGCTCTTGCAACCCCAACGGCTCGTGCGGCAGAGGAAAGTCGCGTATTGTCGAGCATGGACATACAAATTTTAAATCCATCTCCCTTCTGGCCGACCAGACAGTCTTTGGGCACTTTGACATCTTCAAAAACGATCTCTCCGGTCGGTGCACAGAAAAGACCTAATTTTGTTTCTATCGCCTTCTGCGTAACTCCTGGCGCATGCATATCCACGATAAAAGCAGACATGCCACGATGTTTGGCCGCTTTGTCCGTATAAACGTAAACGATCCCGAGGTCAGCCACAGGAACTCCAGAAATCCACATCTTGGTCCCGTTTAGAATAAAACCATCCTCTGTCTCCACAGCCGTCGACTTCATCGAAGCTACATCTGATCCTGTATTGGGCTCTGTGATGGCAAAACACCCGAGTAAATCTGCATTGATCAATTTCGGGATCCATCGTTCTCTCTGTTCTTCTGTTCCAAAATTGAGAAGGACCGACTGGATCGAATTCATTTGGAGATTGAAGGGCAATCCCCAGGAGGGAGAAATCCTTGCGATCTCCTCAGTCATGACGCAAGCCGCAAGATATCCTGTCTCATTTCCACCGTACTTCTCGGGTGCAATACAACCAAAAAAACCTAATTTGGCCATTTCTTTGACGATCTCTTTGCGGAAGCGATGCTCTTTCTCGTCCTCCTCCATCGTTGGAGCAATCTTCTTTTCGGCAAAGTTTTTGGCCATATCTCTCATGGCTATTTGTTCTTCTGACAATGAAAAATCCATAGATTATGCCCCCTCTCTTTTTTTAGATTGTGCAATTTATAACAAACACCTGATTGATTGTCAAGAAAATTTTATTTTCTTAATAATTACAATGTGTTAAGGAAATTATGTGATTTTTAAAAATTCAAAAAAAAGGACCTATTGACAATAAATGATGAAATGGGCGATAAAAAGTCTATGCGATTCATGGGTCTCGATGTCGGGTTTAAAACGATTGGGGTAGCGATCAGCGATGAACTGGGAATGACAGCGCAGGGCTTAAAGACGATGCGCCGAAAGAGCATGAAAGAGGATCTCATGGAACTTCAGTCAATCATCTCCCAGTTTAAAATTGAAAGAATTGTCATAGGGCTTCCTAAAAATATGAATGGAAGTCTTGGAAAACAGGCAGAGATTGTCTTAGACTGGATTGAAAATCTAAGGAATGAAGTGTCACTCCCCATAGAAACTTGGGACGAAAGACTCTCCACCGTGGAGGCCTCAAAAACCTTGATTAAAGCCGATCTTTCCCGAAAAAAGAGAAAGGGAGTGATCGACCAATTGGCTGCTGTTCTCATTCTTCAGGGGTACCTCCAACAATTCTGGAGCCGGAAAGATGTCTCTTCTTCGTCGGCATAAGCCCCTTCTTCCCCTTCTTTCTGCCCTTTTCTTGCTTGTCGCCTGTTTGGCCTGGCTTCTTTTCATCCCATCCTTTGCACCTCATGCTGAGAAGATGGTCACGGTTAAAAGAGGGTGGTCCCTCCGAAAGATCTCTACCATGCTTGAGCAAGAGGGTATTATAAGAAATAAAGAATTCTTTATGGCCATGACCACACTCCTGGGAAAGAAAGGAGAGATGAAGGCAGGGGAATATGTCTTTCACACAAAAATGCGTCCTCTTGAGGTCCTTAAGATTCTGGTGCAAGGCCAGGTCAAACGACATCTCGTTACAATTCCAGAAGGACTGACTCTTTCCGAAATAGGACAACTCCTCGAAGATCTAAGCATCCTGGAGAAAAATGCTTTTCTTCAAAAGGCTTCCTCTCCGGATTTCATAGCATCTCTTAACCTTCCTTTCTTTCATTCTAAGAAAACTTTAGAATGGTTGAAAAATCGAAATGGGCCGATGCTTGAAGGTTTTCTCTTCCCCAATACCTACCACTTTATTAAAGAGATGGAACCTGAAGAAGTAATCCGGGCCATGGTCAACCAATTTATTAAAATTTTTAACCAAGACTTCATCGAAAAAGCCTCCCATCTTGGCCTCTCGCCTATGGAGGTCGTCATTCTGGCCTCCATGATCGAAAAAGAATCTTCCCTGCCTGAGGAAAGACCGATTATTTCAGGGGTCTTTCATAACCGCCTCAAAAAAAAGATGCCTCTCCAGAGCGACCCCACCGTGATTTATGGGATTAGCCCCTTCGATGGGAACCTGACCAAAGAACATCTCCTTACCCCTACACCCTATAATACCTATCTTTATGTGGGGCTTCCTCCAACCCCCATCTGCAATCCTGGAAGGGAATCGATATGGGCTGCCCTCCATCCGGCTTCTGTACCGTATCTCTATTTTGTTTCAAAAAACGATGGATCCCACCATTTTTCTACTGAACTGGAAGACCATCAGCGAGCAGTAGCCACCTACCAGAAATCCTTGTTTCTTCAAAAGGCACTTGAAAAAAAATGATTTCTCATTTATGCTTGTTATCCACTAAAAACGAGAGGGGGATCTTGAATGAAGAAAGAGGTTGCGATTATTGGAGTTGGCCAAAGCTCCTTTGTAAGAGGTTATGAAGGATCAATCCGAGAATTGGCCTTTGAGGCCTTCAGGGAAGCCATGCAGGATGCTGGCCTTACTCAGAAGGAAGTGGATGCTTCCATCTTCTGTTCAGCGCCGGAATATGATAAACAGCGGTCTCCTGCTGGGGTGCTTGCCGAATATCTTGGGCTCATTCCTCAACCTACTCTCTATGTGGAAACGGTCTGCTCCTCAAGTAGCACGGGCATTCGAGTCGCCTATGGAATGATCAAATCCGGCCTCCATGATGTTGTGGTCGTTCTTGGATTTCAGAAGATGTCCGAAATCACATCGGCTGAATCTCAAGAAAGAATGGGACGCGGGGCAGACATCCAGTGGGAAGCCCCTTTTGGCACGATGATGCCCGCTTACTATGCACTTTATGCCCAAGCCTATATGGCTAAACATGGCCTGACCCATGACGACCTGATGAATGTTCGGATCAAATCTTCCACCTATGGAGTCATTAATGACAGGGCGGTCTACAGGAAACCGGTTAAGCCAGAGGATTTTAAACAAGGAGACCCCGAAGCGAAAATGGCAGGCCCAGTGGCTTGGCCTCTGCGTGTCGGGGATTGTTGTGCGAATGCGGATGGAAGCTCGTGTATCATCCTTGCCAATGCTGAAAAAGCAAAAGCCTTCTCAAAGAAACCGGTATGGGTCATCGGCATAGGAGCAGCCTCCGAGGCAGTCAACATGGCGGCCAGACCGGACTTTACCAAAGGACTCAGTGTGGGTTACGCAGCAGCAGCCCAGGCCTATAAGATGGCAGGCGTTACGGCGAAAGAGGTCAAAGTGGCTGAAGTCCACGACTGCTTTACCATTGCCGAGATTATGGCTTATGAAGGACTGGGGTTTGCATCCACAGGGGAAGGTAAACAACTCATTCGTGAAAAAGCAACCTACAAAGAGGGAAGGATCCCTGTGAATGTGGATGGTGGACTATTATCTAAGGGCCATCCTATTGGAGCTACTGGTGGCTCGCAGATCCGGACCATCGTTCTCCAGCTCCGCGGGGAAGCTGGAGCCATGCAGGTAGCAGGGGAACCGGACATTGGCTTGGTTCACAATATTGGGGGCGTTGGACTTTATGGGAATGTCACCATCCTCGGCAGAGACTAAACCCGTCAGTTACAACATTCGGGTAAATCAAGGTCTATCAAGATGGATCTTCCTTCATTTCTAAGGGATGATCATCTGGGGAGGAAATGATGGGGTTCGAAAAATTTGGAAGAAAAAGCTTTACCGCTATCACCAAGACGGCTAAGTTTGTTGATTTTCTGACGGAAGGAAAAATTAAAGGAACCGTTTGCAAGGATTGCCGTGCGAAATACTTTCCACCAAGAGCCGATTGTGCGAAGTGTTTCTCAAAAAATATGGATTGGTTCGATATGCCTGAGCGGGGAAAACTCGAGACGTTTACCACCGCTTATTACGCCCCCTTAGGATTTGAAGCAGATCCACCGTATACCATGGGGGTCGTGGACTTCGGAGACGGCCTGAAATTATTTGCCCGCCTCTCCAAGATCCTTAAACCAGAAGAAGTGAAGGTGGGAATGGCCGTCACCGTTCAACCAATCAAATATGACGATGGTCAGATTTCATTTGAAATCCTGAAGGCTTAATTCAAAAAGGGTGACTCCTCCAGCAAGATAACCATGTCGGCTTTCCATCCGATAGAAGGGTTGAGCATCTTTGACGATAAAGGAGAGGTCAAACGTCTCGTGGAACGGCTTCTGCGGGAAATGGACACGGAAGTCGCGATTGACGGGATGAGAAAATTGGATTTTTCCTATATCTTTGTGCTCACTAAAAAGGAGAAAAAAAAGGAGATCGAATTGTTACGGCCTGAAATTGAAGCAAGTTGGGAATGGAGAAAAGGAAATATTGATGATTCCCTCTTTAAAAAGGTTCAAAAGATAATATCCGAATTTTAGGCGGATCAATCCTTCTGATTCCTAAAGGGCATTCCAAAGAAACCCCTTTTCTGAAAAACCCTTGCCTTCAAGTTACTTTGACAATCGTTCCTTCAGTTTTGAAATCAATGCTGGTAACACTTCCTTATAATCAGCAACAATCCCGTAGCGAGCTACGTTAAAAATATTGGCTTCGGGATCCTTATTAATTCCAACGATCACCTTGGAGCCTAAGCAACCGGAGATATGTGACATCGCTCCGGAAAGAGCCACAGCAATATAGAGTTTGGGACTGACCACTTTTCCACTCTGTCCAATCTGGAGCGAGGCCGGAACCCATCCTTCGTCACAGGCAGGCCGTGTGGCCCCTATAGCCCCTCCTAAAAGATCTGCCAATTCCCGTAACATCTTAAAATTTTGAGCACTCCCGATTCCTCGTCCACCACTCACAATCACTTCAGCATCTTCCAGCTTTACTCCTTCTACTTCTTCTTTGAGGCGCTCAACAACCTTCATCTTAATGATTGAAGGGTCGATCTTTCCTTCCACAGGAATGATCTCCCCCTTTCGGGAGTCATTTCTTTCTGCGGGTGCAACAATCTTCTGCCTTAAGGTCGCCATTTGAGGTCTTGCTGACTTGGACATTAGAGTAGCATGGGCATTACCCCCAAAAACTGGACGGGTTGAGATGAGTCGTTTTGTGGTCGGGTCAATGGATAAAGTGAGGCAGTCCATAGTGAGTCCTCCCCCCAATCGTCCATTGAGCCGAGGTGCCAAATCACACCCCATATCCGTATGACCAAAAAGCACAATGGAGGGATTTATTTTGCGACAAAGGTCAGCCATAAGGTAGGTGTATGCATCAGAATTATAGACCTCCAAGAGAGGATCTTCCGCCACAAAGACCTGATCCGCACCGTAGGCAATTGCCTCCTGCCCCAGATGTCCAATCGGGTTTCCCATTAAAAGGAGGCTTACCTTTTCCCCCAATTCATCGGCAAGCTTTCTACCTATTCCGAGGAGTTCTATTGTAATAGGCGCCAGTTTCCCCTCAGCTAATTCACCGCAAACCAATACCCCTTGATAACCGTCCATTGAATCGCCCCTCCTTTAATTCGATCATCGGGATGGCTGGTTGGCCTTCCCACATTTGATGCATCTCCAAAACCTTTTGAATGAAGGTCCCTCCATTAGAACAACTGACTCAATTTTTCAGCTAATTGGATGGCAGCCTCTGCGGGGGTCGTCCCTGTGATGATCTCACACTCCTTCTTTCGGGTTGGAATCGAGAGACCAATAATTTCTGTGTGGGCCTTTTCTTTGTCCAGGTCCGAAAGATCAAGACCAATATCCTGTGGTTTCCAGACAGGAATCTGCTTCTTCCGAGCCAGCATCAAGCTCATCCCGGCTGGAAGGCGCGGCAATCCAATTTCACTGCTCACGGTCACCAAACTTGGCATTGGCGTTTCCAGAATTTCAAAGCCATCCTTCACCACCCGCCTGACCCTCAGTTTTTTATCTACTGCCTCTATACCACAGGCAAAGGTCACCACCGGAATACCAAGAATTTCAGCAAGGATGGACCCCACCTGACCCGCTCCCCAATCGGCAGCCTGACGACCGCATAAAATCAAATCATACCCGCCAATTTTTTGGATGGCTTTGCTAAGGACAGTGGCTGTCCCAAAACTATCCAAGTTTTCAAAGGCCCCATCTTCGATCACAAAACCTTCATCCGCTCCCATCGAGAGTGCATGACGAACCACATCAGATACTTTCCCGGCTCCCACGCTGATCACGGTGATTTTCCCTTTGTGTTTATCCTTAAGGCGCAGGGCAGCCTCTACGGCCCTCTCATCATAGACACTGATAACAGGCGGTACGCCCGGAGGAGGAACCACCTTTTTGGTTTCGGGATCAATCTTAAATTTAGCGGGGGGAATTTCTGGATCAGGAACTTGTTTGACACAGACAATCGTATTCATCTTCAACTCCTCTCCTAAGAACGATGGATGATGGACCAGACCAAATGACCGGTTTACTCTTCCCTGTTGGTCGTTTAATGTTCATCGTTATGTGCGCGTGGCTTCCATTGCTTCTTCAACGAGTTCCACCAAATCTTTTGCCTTCAAGGTCTCTTTCATCCCTTTATGTTCTATGCTCTCCTCAAACATCTGTAAACAATAAGGACAGGCCGTCACCACTGTGTCTGCTCCTGTTTTGAGGACATCCTCCAGACGCATTTGGTTGATCTTGGTCGTACCTGGCTGCTCTTCAATCCACATATGCCCGCCGCCTCCTCCGCAACAAAAGCTTCTGTTGCGTGAGCGCTCCATCTCTTTCAGTCGAATCTGGGGAAGGGCTTGCAGAACCTGGCGTGGTTCCTGATAGAGATGATTATAACGCCCTAAATAGCAGGGGTCTTGATAGGTTAGGTTCAAAGCTAAGGCATGGGATAAGTTCAATTTCTTTTGCTGGATCAAATCATAAAGGAATTGAGTATAATGAATCACTTTAAACGCACCGCCATACTTGGGATATTCATTTTTGAGCGTATGGTAACAGTGAGGGCACATTGTAATGATTTCTTGGATCTGATGGTTTTTGAAGGTCTCAATGTTTTGCTCTGCACTAATTTGAAATTGAAATTCGTACCCTGCTCTCCGAGCGGGATCACCGCAGCAGGTTTCCGCCTCCCCTAAGACTCCGAAATCAATTCCAACGGCTTTCAAAACCTTTGCCATGGAAAGCGTGGCTTTCACATTACGCTCGGCCAAGGCTCCGGTGCAACCCACCCAAAAAAGGGTTTTAACGCGATCCCCTTCCGAGAGGACTTTAACCTCTATCTCACTGGTCCAATCTCCCCTCAATCTTAACGATTGGATTCCAGCCCAAGGATGTCCTCGGGACTGCATATTTCGAAGCATGAGTTGGGCTGTCTCTGGCATTTTGCTATGTGCCAGAACCAGATTCCTTCTAAGATCGATAATCTTTACAAGATGCTCCACGTAAACCGGACAGGTTTCCTGACAGGCCGCACAGGTCGTACAGGCCCAGATCTCTTCTTCGGTGGGAGCTTCGCCCACAAGAGTGGGAACGCTTTCAGAGGAATGTGTCTGTTTTTTATTGGCTTTGACCATGTGAACCTTGAGATCCTGAATCACTTTTCTGGGTGAGAGGGGTTTCCCCGTTGCCCATGCCGGGCAGGCATCCTGACAGCGACCACAGTTGGTACAGGCGTCCAGATCGAGGAGCTGTTTCCAGGTGAAATCTTTGATCTCGCCTACGCCAAGGGTTTCAGCTTTCTCAATATCAATGGGAGCAGGAACGCCTACAGGGCCCAAGTTGCGAAAAAAAATGTTCAATGGGGATACCAGGATATGTTGGAATTTAGAAAAAACGAGTCCAACATACACAAAGCCGCCAATCGTCATGAGGGCATGAAACCACCAGAGCCATTGATGCCAGAACCGAAGGCTTTCCTCGTCCATTCCTTCAAACGCTTTTGCGAAAACAAACCCTCCAGGAGACCATAAAGCCCATTCAGGGTGAGTCTTCAATTCGGTGGCCGCTTGCCTCAACCCTTCTACCATATAGCCTGTAACAAGGATAATTAGAATCAGTGCGGTGATAATCCCATCATCAAACACGGAATTCAATCGCTCGGGTTTTAAAATATAACGGCGGAGGACTGCCATGAGCATTCCGATAATGACCAGTAAGCCACCGATATCGACAATCAGGGAGAACCAGAGGTAGGGCGTGCCAACAAGATGCAAATTGGCATAATAAGTAAAGGCATCCACAGCGGAAGCCAAAAGAAGAATGATCCAACCCCAGAAGATCAGAAAATGCATGATTCCTGGAAACGGATCGCGAAGGAATTTACGGTGAGTCAGGATCTCTGTGAGGAGGGTTTGGATGAAGACTCGGATCCTTTTGCCTATCTCTTGGGTGCATTCATCAGGCCTCCCGATACGCCAGAGCTGATAGCGCTGATAGAGGCTATAGATCCAGTAGGCAACCCCCAGGGCTGCCAATAGGTACATGACATAAGGGTATGAGATATTCCAGAAAACTTCACGCGTCGCCAAAAATCAATCTCCCTTCCCAACCCATTGATCTGAAGAGGCTTAGCCTTAAAGGTTTCCCAATCCCTTTAACTCTCTTTTCCCTTCCCCTTTCTGACAATGGTCCTCTTTTCCTCCGGCACAGGGGGAGGAACAGGTTGTCCAATGAGCTTCGTTACGGCACTGAATTTAGGAGGACAGACCTCCAAACAGGTCCCGCATTTAATACACTTCTCCTGATCGACGATATGGATCAGATTCTTCCCGCCTGAAATCGCCTCGACAGGGCACCTTCTGGCGCAAGTCATGCAGGCTTGACACTTTTCAGGATCAATATAGTAGGAAGGCAATTCACGAAATAACGCATCGATCTCCTCTCGTGTAAAGAGCTGGTCCCACAAGTCAGGGTTTTTGAGCTGAGAGGAAAGTTTATCCTTTTTGGCAATCTTGATATAAGGAATTAGAGTCGTTACCTGATTCAGTTTGGAAGTCAATTCCCCTTCGTCTAACCCCTCACTCTTTCCCAGGGGCCCGATCGATCTCACCTGTTTCACAAAATCATTCACGGTTTCTGCAAAACGTCCTCCTTCAGCAGAGGACATAAATTCGATTCTCAATCGATCTGGATTCAATCCAAAGTATTCCATCAGCCTTTTGGTGAGAAGCACCGTATTCAGGGTGTGGTAGTTACCATGGGTAATATATTTACATTCATCCAGGCGGCAACCGGCGATAAAAACGCCATCCGCTCGTTTTGCGAAGGAACGAAAGATGAAGGTAAAATCTACCCTCCCGGTACACATCATGCGTATAATTCTAATTTCGTTCGAGTATTGAAGTCTGGAAACTCCAGCCAGGTCCGCAGCCCCGTACCCTCACCAGTTGCATACGAAGCTGATGATCCTTGGCTTAAACTTTTGAAGGGCACTCATTTTTTCTCGACTCCTTAATGAGAAACGAATCAAATGGCCATTGAGGGCCAAACCAACCATCGCCGGGAGCAGAAGGATGAACTTTCAGAGTTGAATCATGAATCGTCCCGTTTCTTTCTTTGATCCATCCCCAATGGTTTCTTTTTCCTTGTCTCTCTCTTTAACCCTCAGCGATAGAATCAATTTCAGCAATCAACTGTTCATCGGTATAATGTTTCAACTGAATGGCTCCAGTTGGACACTTCGTGTTACAGACGCCATCTCCCTTACAGAGAATCGGATTCATCTTTGCTTTTTTCCCCTGCCGGGTTTCATAAAGTTCAATGGCTCCATACGTACAGGCTTCCACACAGGCACCACAACCGATGCATCTCTTCTCTTCAACGACGCAAATGGAACCCGAAGCAACAACTGTATCATGGGAGAGTAAAGTTAACGCACGCCCAGCTGCGCCGTAGGCTTGGCTGATGGCCTCAGAAATGAGTTTAGGATAGTGGGAGGTGCCGCAAAGATAGACGCCATCTGTTCCAAATTCAACTGGCCTCAATTTGACATGAGCCTCCTGGAAAAAGCCATCAGGTCCTAAACCCACTTTAAATAACTGTGAAACTTCCTTCGCTTCTGCCGGTGGAAGGGTAGCAGCCGCAAGAGCAACGAAATCGGCATCCATCTCGATTCTATTCCCTAAAAGGTAGTCCATGGTGTTGACTTTCAAAACCGGCCGCCCCTCTTCTGACTCCCCTGCGAGGACTTGAGGGGGATCTTGAGGTTCATAACGGATAAACTTGACCCCTCGATTGGCTGCCTCTCTGTAATAATCCTCTTTAAACCCATAAGTTCTCATATCTCTGAACAGAATGGTGATGTCCATTTTAGGGTTTAATGTTTTTAATTTCAGTGCATTTTTGATCGACTCGCTGCAACAGATTCGGGAGCAATAATTTCTCTCTTCATTTCGGCAGCCAACGCACTGGATCATGACAAGGCTCTCTGCCTGCAGAATATCTTCGTTTCCTTGGTAGATCTTCTCCTCCAGCTCCAGGCTGGTCATAACCCTTTCATCCTCTCCGTAGAGGTATTCTTTGGGTTGATAAACCTCCGCTCCAATCGCAATGACGGTAGCACCGTGCTGGATCTCAGACTTTCCCCGGTCAGAAGTTATCCGGGTAAGGAAATTTCCAACATAACCCGTGGCTTCTGTAATCGCGGTATTCGTATAAACACGGATCAAAGGATGTTGATAAACCTTCTGGATCAGGTCGTTTAAGAACGCCTGAACATCCATTCCTTCAAGGGTCTCATGGATTCGCCGAGCCATACCTCCCAGATCTGAGCTTTTCTCGATTAGATGGACTTCATGTCCCTGGTTAGCTATGGAGAGAGCGCAGGTCATACCGGCGATTCCCCCTCCTACCACTAGCGCTGCTTTATGGACGGGGAGATCAAAATCCTGTAAAGGCTCCAGATGGCAAGTCCGTGCCAGGGACATTCGGACAAGCTCTTTGGCTTTCTGTGTCGATTCCTCCTTCTCTCGGGAGTGAACCCAGGAACAATGCTCCCGGATATTGGCCATATCCAGAAAGTATTGATTGATCCCTCCTTCTCGAAGCGAATAACGGAAGGTAGGTTCATGCGTCTTGGGTGTGCAAGCCGCCACGACCACTCGATTCAGGTTTTTTTCTCTGATCACCTGCATGATTTGGTTCGTTGATTCCGTTGAGCAGGAAAACAGTTGTTCTTGTGCGTGAACGACATGGGGTAATTTGGAGCTATATTCAACGACCGAAGGAACATCAACGACCCTTCCAATATTGGCTCCACAATGACAGACAAAGACGCCGATCCTCAATTCCTCCTGAGAAACGTCTCTTTCAGGCGGATAAATCCTTTCCGTAGTGAGCTTTCCTCGCCGGTAATCGAGGAACTCCCCACACTGGGAACTCGCCCCATTGGCCGTAAAGACGGCTTCTGGAATATCCATCGGCCCCTGAAAAGCGCCACTGACAAAGATTCCAGGACGATTAGTCTGAATCGGATTAGAAGGATGGGTTTTGCAAAATCCATGGGAATTGAGTTCAATGCCCAACTGTTGGGCTAACTTGTTTCCACTGGTCGGTGGATTTAAGCCCACCGACAAAACCACCATGTCAAACTCTTCCTCTTTGACCCCCTCTTCTGGAAGGGTATATCGAAGGATGACATTCTTTGTCTCAGGAACCTCTCGAACTACCGTGGGATAGCTTCTGATAAACCGAACCCCTCTAAGTTTTTCCGTCCTTTGAAAGAAACGCTCAAAATCTTTTCCATAGGATCGAATATCATTATGGAAAACCGTACATTCCGCTTCAGGATCATGATCTTTTGTTAAGATCACCTGCTTCTGAGTGTACGTGCAGCACACGGCTGAACAGTAGCTTTTCCCACCTGGAATCACTTGTCTTGAGCCCACACACTGAATCCAGGCAACTTTGTGGGGGTGTTTCAGGTCAGAATTCCGTCGAATTTCACCCTCATAAGGACCGGTAGAACTTAACAGCCTCTCGTAGTCCATACTGGTGACGACATTGGCCATCTTCCTGTAGCCATAAATATCCCTCACCCTTGGATCAAAAGGTTCAAAGCCAGGAGCAAGCAGAATAGCTCCGACTTTGATCTCTACCTTTTCTGGCTTTTGTGAAAAATCGATAGCCTTTTTTTCGCACACAGCCTCACAGATCCGGCATTTCTTCTCTTTTAGATAGAGACAGTTTTCATCAATATAAGTGATCAGGGGAATGGCTTGCGCAAAGTAGATGTGAATGGCTTTATTTTTGGAAATCTCCTGATTAAAGACATCCGGAACCTTCACAGGGCAGTACTCCACACATGTATTGCAACCCGTGCATTGGCTTTCGATCACATACCGGGTCTTTTTCTGTAAGGTGACATTAAAGTCTCCTGCCTCACCTTCGACCCGATCTATTTCAGTATAGCTTAGCACTTCGATGTTGGGATGCCGGCCGACCTCGACCAGTTTAGGCGACAGAATTCAGATGGAGCACTCGTTGGTCGGAAAGGTCTTGTCCAACTGGGCCATCTTCCCGCCAATGGAGGGACTTTCATCCACCAGATAAACCTTGAAGCCGGCATTGCCGAGGTCGAGTGCGGCTTGTACGCCACTGATCCCCCCACCCACGATCATCACATCACCGTAATTCCGGGTGGCTAAACTTTTAAGAAATTGTTCGATCTGTTCTTTGTCCACTTCTATAAGTCCTCATCTTGAATATTTGAACCCCAGATCCCCTCCTCTGCGATAAGGGGAAGAGGGTTAAATCACTTCCTCCAGAACCTCTGTAATATCCATAATCCGGATGGCTTCACTATTTTTGAGGATTAATCGGCTGTCCTCAAACTGGCTGATGCAATAGGGGCATGCCGTGACCAGAACCTCAGCTCCCACGGCAATCGCCTGTTCTAATCTTAGAACAGAGAACCTCTCATTTTTGGCCGTCTCCATCCAAATCCTACCTCCCCCCATTCCGCAACAGAGGCTTTTCTCACGGTTATCTGCCATTTCAACCAGTTCAAGACCTGGAATCCTTCTCAAAACCTCGCGGGGTTCATCAAAGATTCCATTGTGACGGCCCAAATAACAGGGATCATGATAGGTGACCCTTTTGGGAAATGCCTTTGTGATTGAAAGCTTTCCTTCCTTGAGAAGGTGAAATAAAAACTGTGAAAGGTGGGTCACCTCAAACTGGACTTTGAATTCAGGATATTCGTTTTTGAAGGTGTGAAAACAGTGTGGAGAAGAGACTAAGATCTTCTTCACCCCATGGTCAATATAGGTTTTGATGTTTCCTTTGGCCAGGTTTTTGAATAACGTCTCATTTCCAGCTTTGCGGACACTCTCGCCACAACAATTTTCTTTTGAACCGAGGATTCCGTAATCTACTCCGGCTTGATTAAGGAGTTTGGCGGTCGCGAAGGATACCTTTTTCAACCTCGGTTCGTAACTGGGATAACAGCAGGGGAAGTAAAGATATTCCATACCTTCGGTAAACTCTTTGACCTCCAATCCTTTTGCCCAATTGGGGCGGTCTTGTGGGTCCTGTCCCCATGGGTTTCCCACACTGGCCAGGCTGGTCATAATGCCACGCAGGTTTGGAATACTTGCAGGTACCACACCATCAGGCACCAAAAGCCTCCGCATCGCCCGCATGACATCGATGATTTCTACCCCCCTGGGACAACGTTCAACACACTGACGGCAGGTTACACAAAGCCAGAGATCTTCGGCTTCGAATGGAACAACGCCTAATTGGGCTTCATGAATCATTCGGCGGACAAAAAATTTCCTCACCCGATTCCAGGGACAAACCGTTTCACACGTCCCGCATTGATAACAGAATCGGAAAGCCTCCCCACCAGCCTCCTGAATGCCTTCAACCACGATCTTAAAGGGAGATAAAGGTATCGTTTCCACCATCCTCCATCCTCTTCTTTCACCAAGAACCTTTAGGCCTTTTTAGACATCCGGGCCATGGTATCAATAACTTTTTCCTTGCCGTATTTATCGATCATTGCCTTCAAGCCAATCTCGACATCCTCAGGTTTGACTTCCTCTTCGACTTCTTCCTCCTTTTCCTCATAAGTCAACGCCTCATTGATACACCACTGAACACACAGAGGTTTTTCCTGCTGAGGATCATCTTCGCACATATCACACTTAAGAGGCAGGCCGGAATCAGGATCTTTGAAGGCACCTCTGGAAGGACAAGAAGCCCTGCAGAAATCACATTCGCTATATTCTTTCCCGTCAATTACATATTTATCTCGCCCCATACATTCGGCAGCCGTGTATTCTCCAGCATAAACAGGAAGATAGACATCCCGCAGTGGATCATGGATCACCTGAATTCGCGACCTCGCAGGATTGTTGCTGGCATATTTAGGGGAGGCATGAAAAGCCGAACAGATCATCTCGCAAGCACGACAGCCGTTGCATTTATCCAGATCGATCTTGATGACTTTAACTTTTTTCTTCACTTTAGCCATATTAAATGATCCCTCTCTGTTTTAAGTCTTCGGCAATATATCCCAAATCCAATTGCTCTAACGTTTCTTGCGTCGGTATCCCGTCACGATTCCATCCTTTAAACTGGTAATAGGCATCCAGGAGTTTCTCTTCAAGTTCCGGAAATCGTTTTTTCCAATGGTCTTCAGGTGGTTTTTCATCAGCTCGTCTCAGTCCTCTTCTTACATTGATCCCCCGGATCAGGTTTCGATTCCTCTGATAGATACGGGTTAAACCCTCTTCATCCAGATCAATGCCCAAGGCCGCTGAGATAAATAAGGGGTAATTGTGGATATGGTAGGGAGGTTTTAATGGAAAGGACGAAAGGCCTGCACAAATGCCCAGGGCATCATCGATGTAGTGCATCTTCTCCTGCCAATCGACAATATCGACCGCCATATCGACAGTGGGATAATAGGGATTCGATTTTTCTCCACGGGGTTCCCAATCGAGGAAATATTGCTTGAACCGATCGTCAGGAACTTGGATCCAATCCTTGACAAACTCTTCCCGCATTTCCCGAAGCGGAAAGGGTTCCTGAGGAAATTGACCTTCAATCTGAGTGATGTTGATCTTTTCGCCCGTACAGTACATGAGAAAATAAACCGGATTGAGCATGCCAAGCTTGAGAGGTAATTGCTCGTGCTTTTTGATGGTATTGTGAGCATAGACCTCTGCACCCTTGCCAATCTTTTTCGCCGCCCAATAGGTACCGTCTGCCAGAATGTCACCAATCCCTTCCCGCCGAACAATTCGATCTAATAACCAGTAAAATCTCCCCTCGGTATCCGCAGGCATACCCGCCATATCCTGATCCGTCAGGATTCCGGCTTCATAAAGCTCAATGGCAAACGCCATGGTCTGGGGAGTAGAAAATCCATCCACTCCATACTCCGTAGCACGTTGAGCGATCTTAAACCCAAAATCGAGGTCTGAATAAGCAGCCATGGTATAGGTCAATTTGGAGTAGCATTTCATCATATAAGTTGAGAGGCCTGGAACAGAAATAATGGCACCGCATTTCATCGGACAGTTGTAGCAACTGATAAGCCGTTTCCGAACATTCTCCTGTACCTCCCTCCACTTCTCTTCCACCTCTTTAGTCCAGAAATCTTTTCTCCGAGTCCGGGCATTGCCCCACATGAAACCGGTGGTATGCCATTTCTCATCGATGATCTTCATCTCTTGCGGCGTCCCGAGACCTTGGAAAATAGGTTCGACATTCTTAATCGGGTTTTCGGCTCGATATTTAATATATTCAAGGACTTGATTACAAAGATCTAAAAATTCAGCGGGGCGGGCAAGATAGATATCTTTCTTCGTTCCGCGAACAGCAATCGCCTTAATCCCCTTGTCTCCCATCACAGCACCTAAACCCAAACGACTGGCACTGGATCGGCCTTGCTCGATGGAAGCCATATAAACTCTATTCTCACCGGCTAACCCAATGGCTGAAACCTGAACGTTTCGATCCTTTACCTCCTTTTTGATAATTTCTGACGTTTCTACTGCCCCCTTTCCACGTAAATGAGAGGCATCTCTTATTTCTACTTTATCATTGTGAATATAGACATAGATGAGGCTTGGAGATTTGCCGCGAAAGATGATCTTATCATACCCAGCATACTTCAATTCTGGTGCGAAAAACCCGCCCATCATTGAATAGCCCATCAATAAAGTTTGGGGTGAATAGGTGGTCACAATCGTTCTATTTGCGCCGACGGCTGGTGTCCCGCAAAAAAGACCCGCTCCAAAGATCAGAAGATTATCAGGAGAAAAAGGGTCGGTTTCAGGCGGAACCCGATCCCATAATATCTTGGCGTTGGTTCCAAGCCCGCCAAGGTGGAGTTCCGTCAGTTTTGGATCAGTCTCAACGCGCTCGATATTCCCGCGGGATAGATCAATTTCTAAGTTATATCCAACCTCTGCATATCTCATATTGAACCCCTCTTAATACGTCATAACATTGAACTATGTTCTTCTTTTCACATAGCGATTTTTATAACAACCTCACACCCCTAAGTCAAGGGGAAAATTCCCTTTCCCCATCTTGTCCCAATTGTTTGATGAGATTAATAAAAGGGGATCGGTCAAACCCGAGCGATTTGAAGAAAGAAAGCATGTCCACGGCATCCCATAAGACAGAAGTATGGACATCGCGTATTCCCCTTTTTACAAACTCCTGGAAGAGTTTATGAGCCATGGCATGGCCAATTCCCATTCCCATATGCCTGGGATGGACCATGACCACTTCCAGCCAACCGCTCTTCTCCAGACCGAATCCTTCCCCTTTGGTTTCCCCGATAATAAACCCGACGACTCCTCCGTCTTTTTCTGCTACATAACCGATTCCCTCCTGCTTTCGAAGATGATCCTTCACCATCTTCTGAATCCATCTTCGGTGGGCCTTCTTCTTATTGATGGCACTGTGGATGGCAATAATCTGGGGAATATCCTTCGCCGTCAACTTCCTCAGCTTAAGGCCTGAAACCTCAGGAGGTTTATTCGATCCGGATGATCTTAACATGCTTTCCAACCCATTCGGGGGGAAGATAAACCCTTCCGCTATTGCCACTCTGCTTCACCTCTTTTTCGATCATCTCCTCGCCATAGACTTCAAATTTAGCCTTTCTGCCTATGGGAGGCTCTTCGACCGAAACGGGGTGGTTCGGATTGACTTTTTTCTTTCGTGCCATTGGGTCCAAGGAAAAGGGGTTTGTCACAAATTAATTACAAATTAGTTATTTTTTAACTACAATATATCTATAAAGGATTGCCGAAAGGTTGTCAAGAGAAAAAACGACCAACAAAAAAGGGGGGCCCGTAGCCCCCCTTTTCCTTTTTAGGTCCTGTCATGCTATTTGTTCAACTTCTTCTTAAACGTCTCAAGGAGTTTAGGAACGATCACTTTGTAGTCACCTACAATACCGATGGTGGCACTCTTAAAGATCGGGGCTTCGGGATCCTTGTTGATGGCTACGATACAGTCCGATGTCTTCATTCCTGCCAGGTGTTGGATGGCCCCTGAAATTCCACAAGCAATATAGATTTTGGGTTTTACGGTCTTTCCTGTCTGTCCCACCTGATGTTCATAAGGAACCCACCCAGAGTCCACCGCTGCCCGAGAGGCCCCCAGAGCCCCACCCAGTAAATCGGCGAGCTCTTTAAGCAGTTTGAACCCTTCAGGTCCTCCTGTCCCCCTGCCCCCAGAGACGATAATATCCGCTTCAACGAGATTGATTGTCACCTGAGATTGAATGAACTCGAGAAATTTAGTATGCAGTTCCGACTCTCCAAGCGTAAAGGGTTCTTTGACGATATCGCCTTTTCGGGAGTCATCTTTTTCAGGCATGGGAAAGGCCTTGGGCCGAATGGTTGCGATCTGGGGTTTGGCTTTCTCATTGACGACCGTAACCGTATAGTTTCCTCCAAAAGCAGCCCGGGTCATCTTAATCTGTCCTCCCTCGACCCTGAGGCCAATGCTGTCCGTACAGAGTCCAAATCCGAGATGGGCTGCACTGGCTGCGGCTACATCCGTACCTTGAGTGGTAGCTCTGAAAAGAACGATCTCTGGTTGATACTTGCTGAGCAGAAAATGGGATGCCTTCGCATAAGCCTCCCCATTGAAGGCTTTAAACAGGGGGCCTTCCACTGCAAAGACCTTGGATGCGCCATACTGAATGGCTTCATGAGCGGCCTGTTCAATCTGTTCTCCAATGATAAAGGCATTCACATTCGAACCAAGTTCGGTGGCCAGCGTTCGTCCAATGCCCAGTAATTCATAGGACATGGGAGTGGTTGCGCCTTCTTTATGTTCGATATAAACCCATACATCGTTTGCCATGATTCTCTCTCCTTCTTATGATTTAATCACCTTTAAATCGATCAAGCGGTCCGTGGCAATGTTGACGATCTCGTCGATTTCTCCTTTCAGAATCTCTCCAGCTCCACGGGGAGGCGGGACGGCAATCTCCACCACTTTAGTAGAAGCTGCAGCCGATCCTACCTTACTTTTATCCAGATTCAGGTCAGCCGCATTCCATTGAGGAATCTCCACCTTGGCAGCCTTCTTAATGCCGATGAGATTCGGAAGCCGTGGCTCGTTGATGCCTTTAATGACAGAGACGACCGCGGGAAGCTTGGCTTCTACCACTTCGGTCCCTCCTTCCACCGCCCTCTCCACAACGATCTTCTTACTTGCCGCATCGATCTGCCGGACTTTTGAAACATAGGTAAGAGGACTCCAACCAAGAAGGGTAGCTAATTCTGCAGCGACCACTCCCGTGTTCCCATCTGTGGACTGCTTTCCACAAAAAACGATGTCCACATCGCCGATCTTCTTGATAGCAGCGGCAAGAACAGAAGCGGTGGCATAGGTATCTGACCCTGCGAAGGCTTCATCCGTGCATCGATAGACCGAGTTAACGGTGAGGGCCAAGGCGTTTCGCAGAACGTCGCTGGCTTTTTCGGGCCCCATGGTTATGGCAACGATCTCTCCATCATACTTCTCCCTTGTAAGTAAAGCCTCTTCCAAGGCAAACTCATCAAAAGGATTGGTGATGGGGTTCATGCCATCTCGCTTCAACGTCCCCTTGGGAATATCCCATTTGACCTCTGCCTCAGTATCTGGAACCTGTTTGATGCAAACAACAATTTTCACAGTACCCTCCTTATCACACTTAAATTCACCTGACTGGAATCCATCGAAGGGATCACCCCATTGACTTTTCCAGCAGCTCTGCAAGGTCATAAACTTTCACTGACTCTTCTTTACCCCGTGCCTTAAGGCCATCTTCAAGCATCGTGAGACAATAAGGACAAGCGGTGGCAATCACATTCGGATCGAGGGCAAGGGCTTGATCTGCACGCATTTCATTAATCCGTTTCCCCTGATGTTCCTCCATCCACATTCGACCTCCCCCTCCCCCACAGCAAAAGCTCTTTTCAAAGGATCGTTCCATCTCTTTGAGGGTTACACCTGGGATCGCTTTGAGGATATCCCTCTGAGGCTGATAGATCTGATTATAACGGCCCAGGTAACACGAATCGTGATAGGTAACCGTGAGAGGCGTTCCATTCTTCAGGGTGATCTTCTTCTGCTCCAGTAAGGATTTTAAAAACTCCGTTTGATGGATCACTTCGTAGTTTCCCCCGAATTGGGAATACTCGTTCTTTAATGTATTATAGCAATGGGGACAGGTGGTAAGAATCTTCTTAATCTTATACTTTTCAAAGGTCTCGATGTTCTTTTCAACAAGCATGGAGTAAATATATTCGTGGCCCATTCTTCGAGCCGGATCTCCACAGCACCCTTCCTCAGGGCCCAGAATACCAAAAGATGTTCCCGTCCGTTGAAGGATCTTAACGACAGCCATGGCGACCTTCTTATTTCGGTCATCAAACCCTTTGAAACAACCCGGAAAATAGAGCCATTCCACATCCGGATTCTCCGCCAGCGTCTTCACCCCAAGGGTTTGTGCCCAATCGGCTCTCTGGTTTTTCTCTACGCCCCAGGGATTGCTCTTCCTTTCCATGGCTCGAAAGACTTCTTTCAGTTCGTTGGGAAATCGGCTTTCCATCAAAACAACGCTTCGCCTCATGTCAATAATCTTATCAAAACCGGAAATGAAGACAGGGCACTGTTCATAACAATTTAAACAGGCCGTGCATGACCACAGGGTGTCCTCAGAGATCACCTCCCCCACCAAGGGCGTTGGTTCAGATTTCTCGGTCGGCTCCTCTACAGGGAGAAGGGTTCCTCCCTGGGTGAGGAGATGGGCCTTGAGGTCCTGAATCACTTTTTTGGGATTGAGGGGTTTCTCGCTCAGATGGGCCGGGCAGTTATCCTGACATCGTCCACACCGAGTGCAAGCCTCGAGGTCCAGAAGTTGCTTCCAGGTAAATTCTTTGATCTCCGTTACTCCATAGGTTTCCGCTTCCTCGAAATTGGGGATTGGACGAATGGCTCCCTTTGGTTTCAGAGATCGATAAAAAACATTGAGGGCAGAGAGATAGATATGCTCAAGGGAGGAACGACTCATCACAATATAGCCAAAGAAGGCAATCGCAGGAATGGCATGAATCAGGATACGATGCCAGACGAGAAGTTCGTTTAAGGGCTCCGAAGGAAGGATGAGCATCATCCGAGAAAGAGTGGAACTGATTGGAGCCCATAGGAAGGCATCTGGTGGTAAACTTCCTCCACCTAAAGCGAATCGATAACTTTTCACCAAGTACCCCGTCAAAAGAAGGACAAAAGCCCAGAGATATTTTAGGCGGTCGTCAGGTTTTGAATCGAGCCTTGGAGGTTTAAGGATAAATCGCCGAATCACAGCCATCACTCCACCGATGAGCATCAAACCTCCTCCAATCTCAGCAATAGATGACGCAAAGAGGTAAAGGCTATGAGGTGGAGCGGTCAATCCGGTTAACGGAGAGAAGATCCGAATGCCCTTGCCTAAAAATAGAAGGAGCGTTCCCCAGAAGATCAAAAAATGCATCATCCCAGGGTATCCTTCTCTCCAGAAACGGGCATGACCAAAAGCGACAGAGAAAAAGGTCTTCAGGCGCTCAGGGATCCGGTCGGAGCAATCCTCCTCCTTTCCAAGACGCCATAACCGACGGTGTTGTTGCCGGAATGTATAGACAAAAAGGACGGCCAATCCGATCAGAAGGAGGAGGGAACCCATGCTGACCGGGTAAATTACATTTAAGAGATAAGCATTCTGTCTTTCCCAAAAATTCTGATAAATTGGATTCACGTTAATCCCTCGAACGAAAAAATTATTGAAACAAATGATTTAAAAAGTTGATTCTAATCTGTTGTAATTCCTAAAGGGTTTAGAAATCCCTCAAGGCAACAATTTTGGATAAAACAGGGTTAGATGGGCAATAAAAAATGCCGTCAGCACAATCCCCACAACCCCGAAAGCCCATTTCACAAATCGATCATATTTGGGACGAAATCCTACATCTAAAAACGTCAACCGGACTGCCAGAAAGAGGCAATAGATTACCCCTGTTAAAATTAAGACTTCAATAAGAATGGCAATCGGTCTCACTGTCTCTCCTCCATGTTGCTATCTCAGCTGATGTCACTCCAAACCAAATTCTTTAAACCCATCCCTCTATGATTTGGGTTGAATCTCCTTCCCTAAGAACTTCCCGTTTGAGCCGCTGTCTCAGCAGTTGCCGCAAGAGAGGCATTGGTCCGTGCAGGCAGAATCTCGAGATATCTAAGGCCAAGAACGAACAGTAGCACGACAATCGAAACGATGCTCAAACTGAGAAGAGTTTCCCAAGGGGTAATCGGAAAAATCCCCGGTTCTCCCCATGGTCCTTCAATTCGTCCCGGGAAAAACGGTTGTGGATGGGCAGTGCCCGGAATCACCAGGGCAGCCCTCTCCCCAAAAACTCCCAAGACAACGGATGCGGCTGCAATGACCACACCCTGAAGCGACTTTTTCGTCTTGGGATGGATAAGAAGGACCAGAGGGAAAACAATTCCCATACCTATTTGAAAGACCCAGAAAATCCACCAGTAATCTCCTGTGAAGAGATAGAGAGTAGCCTCTCGATTGGGGAAATAGAGATGGGTCAATTTATCCGTAAAGACCATGACCAGGAGAATAATGATGATGCCAGTTAGAAGCCTTCCGAGCGAAAAGATTAACTCGTCCTGAAGCGTTCTTCGGGTGAGTTTGAAAGTGACAACAGCCGTCAGGATGATTAATGACGTTCCCGAGGTGAGAGCAGCGGTCAAGAACTCAAAGGGCTTGATGGGAGAGAAGTAAATTTCCCTGTTTCCAATCAACCCGAAGATCGCCCCGGTTCCCATATGAACGGCAACAGCCCAGAGGACATCGATGGTGCCGATGATGGTAGCCAACCGTTTCTTTCCTTCAAAAATCAGCCAGAGATAGATCAACATGAGCGTGATGTATCCTGTATAGAAAATCGAGTTGATGGCAAACAGGGAGGTCATATTATTAAGATAAAAATACATGAAGAGCCGCCATGCCTTCTCAGGCCTTCCCAAATCCACCATCACAAAGAACATGGCACCGACCATGAGCAGGATTCCCATAAAGACCGCCATCCGACCGATGGGTTCATAGATTTCCTTTTTGAACACATAACTGAGGGAGGAAATGATAATAGCCCCTGCGCTCAGTCCTATAAAAAAAATGTAAAACGTGATGAGCTGTCCCCATGGGATGATGTTACTGACCCCCCAAACCTGTTGACCTTTAAGATAGGCTACAAGGAAACTGACAATGAAGACCCCAACCATTATGGCTAATAAAATGACTAAGATCTTGTACCCTTTTGAAGTTCCTTCGATCGTTGAATAGTTCCGTTCCATCTGTTGGTCCTTCACCTCTTGATCACTTTACGTTTCATGACTTGGATCGGAGTCACTCCATACTCCAATCCCCCTTCTATGAACGAGAGAGATAGATGACTTTCGGTAGCGTGTGGAGATCTTCCCTCAATCGGAAAGAGGCTCGGGATGCCAGAATGCGAGACACCGGACTTTGAGGATCCTCTAAGTCTCCAAAGATCCTCGCCTGTGACGGGCAGGATTCTACACAAGCCGGCACAACCTCTATTCCGATTTTCTTACCCTCTTTAAGCCCCTGATCGATCCGGTGGAAACAGAAAGTGCATTTCTCCACCACCCCCTGTGTCCTCGTAGGAAATGGCCATGGCTCCCAGGATTTCCGATCTGGAGGATCATCCTGACGGTGGTAGGGTTTGGTTTCCTGAACTTTATAATTAAAGCTCCTCGCACCGTAAGGGCAGGCGACCATACAATATTTACAGCCGATGCATCTTCTAAAATACTGGACAACGATCCCATCTTCTCGTTTGAAGGTGGCTTTTGCTGGACAGACCGTCACACAGGGTGGGTGATCGCATTGCATACAGGGCATGGGGATCACCTCTACCCGAACATGGGGATATTTTCCGCTGGTCACCGCTATCATCTTGTGCCAGAAGATATCCCTCCTCGATTTTTGTTCCTCCGGAGATCCGTGGGGGACGTTATTCTCTTCCTTACAGGCAACCAGACATGCCTGACATCCCACACACTTATCGAGATCAATTACCATACCCCATTTGGCCATTGTCTTCCTCTTATCTGCGATGATGAACGAATTGTTTTCACTTCAAACTGCTGAGTCCGAACTCCGGACGATTTAGGCTTTGTAAACTTTAACCCTCGTGTTAAAAAAAGCGGATTGCCCACTGATAGAATCAAAATCAATTCCCATGACCTCATTGGGATTACATCCGATCCCTTTCTGCCATTTTCCATAAGACGTATGTCCCTGACCCCAAGGAATACAGACCATCCCAGGTTGGATCCCTTCTGAAACCTTCACATAGGTTTTGATTTTACCAAAAGGAGATTCAATCCAGACTTCATCCCGGTCCTTCACTTTAAGACTTTTTGCGGTTTCAGGGTTGATCTCAGCAGGACTAACCCAACCTACCCCCTGCATCGGTAAAAAAATCTCTTGGGCCCAGGGATAGTTTTGGCTCCCATTCCCAAAGGTGAGGAGTGGCTGATAAGGGAATAGAAGCAAGGGATATTGTCCTTCGTCTCCAGCCCATTTCACTTCAGAGTAATGAGGAGCAATTTTCTCCTCTCCCGTGTTTCGACCTTTCTTCATCTGGAGAACACGAAGATTACCTGAAACAAACTCAAATTTTCTTGAGGGAGTTTGGAAGATTCGAGCATATTTCCCATATTGATAATCCGGTCCTCTCCAGACCCCACTTTTTAAGAACTCTTCCCATGGAACCAGAGATGAAGTCCTATATCGCACAAAACCTGCAGTCGATTCCCCAATATCCTTAAACGCGCTTCTTACTCCTCCAGGCAACTTTTCTACCAAATGGAAAAGGATGTCTCCAATTGGTTTTGAATTTCCCATTGGTTTGACAACGGGTTGTTTAAGCCTCACCTCAACAAAACCAGCTCCTGGAGTGGAATGATCGTATCCCCACTCTTCTAAAAATGTGGTTGCTGGGAGGACAAGGTCAGCATACTCCGCCATTTCACTGATAAACGGCGCCACATGAACATAGAAAGGAATTTTCTGGAGGGCCTCTTCCCACTGCTTGCACCCCGGAGCAACCATATTCAAATTGCTGTTAAATCCGATCGCCATCTCAATGGGATAAGGTTTTCCTTCGAGAATGGATTTTGGAACCTGATTGGTCACTATCCGTGCCGCTAAGAAGTTTTCCGTGCCATGAAGATCAAGGGGAGGTTGTTCCAGCCCTCGTTTGGCGACTTCATCACGAGGGAGATTAGGAAAGGGCCTATATGCCGGCGGTTCCTCATAGAGAAGGCCTCCAGGGGCATCGATGCTTCCAACCAGGGCATTTAAGCAATGGATGGCGTAACTGGTAAAGGACCCTCCTGGCCAGGCAGTGGCCCCTTTACCAGAAATGGCAAGGGCAGGACGGGTGCGACCAAACTCTTCTGCAACTCTTATGATCGTCTCAGAAGGAATCCCGGTTAGTTTCGAAACCTTCTCAGGAGCATAATCTCTTAAGACGATTTGCCGGTAGGCTTCAAACCCATGGGTCCATTCTCTGATGAATTTCTGATCGAAAAGACCCTCCTGAATGATAACATGAGCAATCGCCATGGCCAGGGCAGCATCAGTCCCTGCTTTGATGGGAATCCATTCATCAGACTTTGCTGCCGTCAGAGAAAAGCGGGGTTGAATCTCAACGATTTTAGTGCGTATAGGCTTTTCCCGTCTTAATCTCCCCCATTTTCTGAGCCAGCGAGCAACGGGTGGGGACGATTCAATCAGATCAGCCCCAAAGGAAAGGATGTAGTTGGTCTGATCCAGATCATAGGCACAGAGATCAAAATGACCATCAGCCATCCAGATTCCTGCCTTTTCCGATTCAAGCTCTAAACCCTCTCCTGAAACAAGGTTTGGAGTCCCGAAAGCCTCTGCAAACCGAAAAAGCAGGTCCTCATGGCTTCTCGAATTCAGTCCGGAAAAGATCAGCAGGTGATGTGGTTTTTGGCTTTCCTGTAACGATCGGAGCTTCTTTGTGATCTCTTCAAGGGCTTGATCCCATGTAATGGGCTGCCATTGAGGAGAAATTCCTTTCCCCTTTTTCGTTTGTGTTCTCTTTAAGGGTGAAAGAATTCTTTCAGGATCATATAAAACCTGGAGGCCAATATGTCCTCGAGGACAAATCTGTCCTTCTGAAATGAGGGAAGACCGATTTCCTTTAATCTGAATGGCATTCCCATTTACAACCTTTACCATAATCCCGCACCGAGCGGTACAATTAAGACAGGAAGTCGGGATCCATTTTCCCTTTGCTTTATTTCCAAAACCTGTGGATGATTGAGACGGTGATGCTTTTGATGGTTGTTGTATCCCCATGGCGCCGACCGAAAGCCCAGCCATGGCTGTTAATTTGAGGAATTTCCTTCGACTCAAATCAAAAAAGGTTTTGCCCTTCTCTTTTTTTCCCGCAAGATGATTCTCCATCCTCCTTTTTTCTCCCATTTATCCTCACCTTGAATATAAAGATCTAAACATTTCAACTACTTGATTTTTAATATATTTTTACGTCAATGATATAAATCATAATTCTCTTTATACTAACAATACTTTGTACCTATTTTCACTTGTCAGGAATTCTATATAACAATACCTCAATAAACTTGTCAAGAGAAAAAGCTGAATACCTGTAATCCCTCAGTTAAAGAAATAAAAAAGGGTTGGGAGGTTGCTTCGGAAAAACCTTGAAGCGAAACCTCTGTTCGTCAAAGCTAACCAAATCTGATGCAAAAAAAACCGATTCAAAGGGCATGAGGGCCCCGATGAGGGTAACCTTTTATAACCGCTATTCAAGGTTTTGGAGGAGGAACGTTCCAACCCTTTTAAACCGAAAACACCCCATCACTGTGGGGTTACGAATACCTAAAAACGATGTTTGGCTCTTTGATGACGCAGATTAAAAAAATGATTCCACGGATTTTTTGTTACCAACAGACTGCCTTTCAGTCCTTGAAGGTATAGAAAGTTAAAAGAGATAAAACCCTTTCGTCGATCTCATAAAAACTTAATGGGAGTTTAAAAAACCAATCGTTAAAGATCATTGAAACAGTCTTTTAGCAGATTCATTTTCAGCTAAAACCTGTTGGGTTAAAAGATCAACGCTCCAGATACGAATCACATAAAAACGCTCTTCACCCTCTGACCATTGAATCACCCGCACCTGATGAGAGGAAATCCCCCGGGTTTCATACCACCATTTAAGCTTAGAGTTCTTTTTTACCTTTTCCTTCATCAGGGATTCGACTGAAATGTTTCCTCCAGTCATCGGGTCTATTTTGATGAGATGCCTTTTGACCAATTCGATGGCCCTATGAGACGACTCCATCGAACGGGAGGCTCCCTTTTTTTTATGGTCCTTTGGTGTGAGAGGAATCAGGCTTCCATCAAGGGTTTTAACTTCAAGATAATTTCCATCCGCACCCAAATACCCCATCATCCCTGAATCGAAGAGAACATGATAAAAATTCATCGTACCTGAGAGATTCTGGACAATCTCTGTGATAAGAAAGCCTTCTTTCTGTTGTTGAACCACGAACTTTTGATCTAACTCTTCTGGACTTCGAAAAAATTCGACCGGATGGATGGTTTTGACGACAAGATATCGCTTGCCGATGTGCCGTTTCCACTTGGCAAGCTTTTCTCTCTCATATTCCTCAATCGCCTTTTCCTGTTCGGTGCGGTCTCTTTGTTGAGGTAAGGCCTCTTTCCCGATAAAAAGGCACGTCAGGATGAGAAAGAACATTAAGAAGGAAAACTCATAGATTTTGTCCGGGTTAAGAGTTCTGAACCTCTTTTCCAATTTCATAAAAAACAGATCCCTCAAAGGAACGAAGGTGGATTTTCCCCTCCTGGAGAAGAAGGGCGAGTTGATTCTCCAACTTATCCTGAGAGAGATTCATCCCTTTGGAGAGATCGATTAAGGAAAGAGGTCGTCGCTTAAGAATCCTTAAAATTTCTTCCCTGATCTCTCTCTCGGCAGCAGGTAAGGGCTGACGATCAAACTCCGCAATGATGATGGCTTTCTCTCCGAAGAAGGTTTGGATCTGCTCCATCTCTCTCAAATTCAATGGTATGGCCCAGCTTTCAGAAGGAGGTCGAACTGCGGTGTTGAGATGAACAAGGTCGGGTTGAATCCTTTCAATCACCTCTCTCATGCGATGGAGTTCTTCTGGTGAATCATTGATACCTTTTAAGAAGAGGATTTCAAGCCAGATCTTTCCCCTGAAAACTTTCCTCATCTGGACTAACCCTTCGATCATCCTCTCAACCGAAAAGTTGGGGTAAGGCCTGTTCATCTTTTCAAAAACTTCAGGAGAGACGGCGTCCATAGACGGAAGGAGCACATCCGCCTTCAACAAATCCCGTCTCACCTCTTCTTGATATAAAAGGGCTCCATTGGTGAGCACAGCCACTGGGATCGAGGTCATGCTTTTGATGCCCTCTATGATCGTCCCTATCTTGGAATGGAGAGTGGGTTCACCGGATCCTCCCAAAGACAGATAATCGATAGGGACCTTCTCCGTTTTAAGGAAGTTCTTTATTTCCTTTAGAACCTCATCCACCGAAACATATTCGTCCCGGATAAGGGTTTGATTTGTTGTCTTCCCAATCTGACAATAAATGCAGTTATATGTGCAGACCTTGTGAGGAACGAGGTCAATGCCGAGTGACCATCCAAGCCTTCTCGAAGGAACTGGACCATAAAGATGTTTATAGGCTTCCATCTCTCTGCACTAATCCTTGCAGTTGATAAAGGGCCATGGGTCAACCGCTCTCCAACGCTTCGAATGGCGGTTAACCGGATTTCTTAAAGGAATGGCTGAACTTCACCAAGGGTGTATCCCAGTATGGGTTAGCCATGGGAGTGCCCATTAGTCTGAAGGTTCGCCTCGAATCGTTTCCGAACGGTTCATCCATGTCCCTTTGTTTCAATTTTTTGTGTTAATAAACTCTGGTTGCTCGGCGAATTCAGGCTCCAAATTTCTTTAGCTTTAAGCCATTTGCTAACATTAAAGGAAGGACCTCAACAGCGGAAAACTTGCCCAGCTGTCCCTGCTGACAGTATCTTTCTGTAAACCGACGGACCCCATCCGGTCGGACATATTTTGAATAGAGGAGGATGGGGTTCGGATGCCAGCTATGGGCTTTCAGAAGTGAAGGAGTGGAATGGTCTCCCGTCACCACCAGGACATCAGGACGGAGCTTAAGGAGAAATGGAAAAATCCGATCTATTTCTTCAAGAGCCTTAACCTTTTTTTGAAAATTACCATCTTCACCAGCCGAATCTGTTTTCTTAAAGTGGAAATAAAAGAAATCATACTCATGAAAATGGTTCTTTAGGGTTTCTACTTCTTCGCGAAGCGTCTCTCCTGTCTCAAGAACCTCCATCCCCACCAGCGTGGCCAACCCTCTATACATCGGATAAGTTGCAATCGCGGCTGGTTTCAATTTAAACCGCTCAGTCATGGAAGGAATATCTGGAACCTTTGAAAACCCTCTGAGAAGAATCGTATTAGCAGGATAAAAAGGTTGAAGCGTTAAAGTAACCCGTCTCAAATATTCATTAACCATCTCAGCGGTTCTTCGAGCCTCAGAAGTCAGGTATTCTGTTCCCTTTGCTTTCTGCCCCTCCTTCTGAGGATCAGCATCCGTCAGCTCATCCCTTAATCCTTCCCCCTGAAAGACGACCACAAACCTGTGTTCTTTCCCGGGGTAGATGGAGATTCGGACTCCATTGATCTCTTTAATCTCCTCCTGCAGGAATTGACACATCTCTCTATTCTTCTCACTCGCAATTCTCCCCGCCCTTCGGTCTACAATGATTCCGTTCCTATCGACTGTTGCAAAATTGCCCCTCGCCGTCAGATCATCCTTGGTCAGTTTTAAACCAATTCCAAGGGCTTCCATCACTCCCCTTCCAATTTCGTATTGCAATGGATCGTACCCGAAGAGAGCGAGATGGGAAGGGCCACTTCCCGGAGTGATCCCATTCGCAATGGGATCAATCAAGCCGCAGGCCGATTTTGATGCAAGTCGGTCCAGGTTGGGGGTTTTTGCAGCTTCCAGCTCTGTCCTTCCTCGAACAGGTAATCCCCCCAGCCCATCAATCACGACCATCACCAGTTTCGATTCCGTTGGAATGACGAGTGAATAAAGAATTTGGTCAGGAATCATCCTATCGTTTACCCTCCTCCATTGATCGAGCCATCTTGTAGATTAAATTGCTATTTGCCGTATTTATCGTAATACACAAATTCTGATATTTCTTTTCTTTTTGGCGTTGGACTTTCAGCCACAGGATAACCCAGAGGGGTCATCGCCACGACCTCCCGATCAGGAGGAACACCAAGAATTTCCTCTGTCTTTTTATGATCGAATAATCCGATGATTACGGTCCCTAACCCAAGGGCATGGGCCGTTAAACAGAGGTTTTGCATAGCGATCCCAGTGTCAAACATCAACCAGTCTCCTTTGACGGTTGCAGCCTCTCCTTTTTTAAAACCAGAAACCCCTTTTTTTCCGCAAAGGACCAGGATCAGAGGGGCTTCGGTCATTGCATTGCGGGCAGGATTGGTCTGGGTAAGCGTTTCCGCTAGCTTAGACTTCATCTCCGTATCTTTGACCACGATCACTTCCCAGCATTGGGTATTGGCCCATGAGGGAGACCATCTCACGGCCTCCAGAATGGTTTTCAACGTCTCTTCAGAAACCGGATCGGGTTTGTATTTGCGGATGCTCCGTCGTCCTCGAATCGCCTCTGCAAGTTCCATCTTCTTCTCTCCTCAGTCTATTTCTGTGGATAGATTACCATTCTTCTTTGATCGATGCCACTGCCCAGGTGACATTAAATCCTTCTTTCTTTAAGCTCTGAATAATTGATTTAGGATTTTTGGTATCCAGTCGGAGGGCCAGCAGCCAGTCTCCCCTTTGATGCCTGGGCACAAGAATCATACTCAAGATGGTCACACGATGACGATTGGCTACGGCAATGATATTTTCCAGTTCCCCGAATCTCTCCCCCAGGCCTGTAATTGTGATTCTCGATCCTTCTTCGCCAATGCCTAAAGTCCGGATGAGAAACCGTACGATGTCTGATTCTGTGGCAATCCCCACGAGTTTGCCATGTTCCACCACAGGGAATGAACCCACCTTCTTGTCTTGCCCGATCCTTAAAGCATCCTCGATGGGGGTGAAGGGTGTGACAGTCATTGGATTTTTCTTCATCACATCCTTTACTCTCATCTTAGATAAGAGCTCGGTCAACTCAAAGAGACTTGAGGTGCCCTTGGGAGGGGCAGCTTCCAGGAGATCATATTTTGTAATAATCCCCACCAGCTTGCCTTTTTCAACGACAGGTAATCTCCTGATCTTTTTCTCCTTCATGACCTTTTGAGCTTCCAAAACCGAAGTGTCTGGGCTAACGGTGATCGGATTTCTGGTCATCACATCTTTCATCCTCATGTTCATTCCCCCCTTGTTGTATTTTTATTGATTCGTAACCATTCTTTTTGTCCAACGTTATATCTTCCCCTGAAGGATATTTTTTAAAAGAAATCCGTAGCTGACAGGGGATTTCCATAGATCTTTCGATCTTAAAAACTCCCCGCTTTTTCTCTCCTGGATCAGACCATGAAGAACTCCGAGGTCTTCCACCTGATTGATGAGAATTGCACCTACAACGACTCCCTGACCATTCAAACAAATTTTCCTATAGATTTTCCTTGCCTCATCTTTCTTCACCAGAACTTCAATGACCCTCTTTGAACCCGTGTCCCCAATAGAAACGATCGGCATGGCAAACACTCGGGTGACATTCATTTTAAGATTTCCTGGATAAACCTCTTTTAAACCCGCCATATTCTTTCCAGCAATCTCTCCCTGTTCCACTGCTGAAGGCCAAAGTCCATAATTCACTTTTTCTCCAGAGAAAAAATCGGGGGCTTCAGCAACATCTCCAGCAGCATAAATCCCCTCGATGTTGGTTTCCAATTGTTGGTTGACCAAGACTCCCCGCTTCAGTTTGATGCCACTCCTTCTTAAAAAACCGATATTAGGCTGGACACCTTTCCCGATGAAAACAAAATCAACATCTATCTCTTCGCCATCATCCAGGATGGCGATCTTCTTATCTCTTTTTTTCTTTACTTGAACCAGATCCCTACCTTTCAAAATGCGAATTCCCATCCTTTCCAAATGTTGCTCCACAAGCTCTGAGGCTTCCTGGTCAAGGGTCTGAGAAAGGAGATGATTTGACTTAGCCACAATCGTATAGTGGCCTCCCTTTTGATAGAGAGCTTGTAAGGTTTGGAGAGAAACCAAACCTCCTCCCAAAAATAAAACTTTACTCACCTTTGGTTTGAGATCCTTTAACTGTCTGGCATGATCAAGGTTTCTCAACACCCCCATCTCATCGTTTTTCAATCCGCGTATTCTGGGCCTGACGGGAGAGCTTCCGGTGGCAATCATCAGGAGGTCAAAGACCTCTTTCTTCCCCCCTTCTAATAGAACCTCTCTCAAGCGGGTGTCAATCCCTAAAACCTCTGTTCCAAAACGCATTTTAATGTCCATGCGTTGATAATAGCCTTTATCTCTCAAAAAAAGGCCTTCTTCCCCTTTGATCCCCCCCATAATGAAATAAGGGGTAATGACCCGTGAATAGGCAGGATAGGGTTCTTGGTCGATCAGAGTCACCTTCGAAAGGGAATCCCTTTTTCTTAAGGCTTCCAGTGCAGAAAGACCAGCGGCGCTATTGCCGATGATCACAATCCTCTTCTTCCTTTTTAGCAACATGGTTGGCCTCATAAAAAACCCCCCAACCTTCCCTCTGGATGGGAAAGGCTGGGGGGAGTTTTTATTCCAATCCTAACGTCTTCAATCTCTCTTTCGTTGGAACGCCATCCCTGTCCCACCCTCTGAGTTCATAGTATTCAGGAAGCATCTTATCCAATTCTACTACTTTCCCCTTTGCCGGACCCTCTGGCATGGGTTCTTTAACAATTCGATCCGGTAAACGATCCTCTTTCCCCGTGATGCCGGCCTTCAGGTTGAAGAGCCTTTCCAGATTCCATATCCTTTCTCCTGCTTTCATTAAATCTTCAAGGCTCATCTCCAAACCGGTGGCCGCCTTCAAATATTCCAGAATCTCTGGAGTACCAATGGCGAAGGTGTTAAAGAGGCAGATTCCAGAAGAGTCAACGATGGCAGTCGTATCCTGAAACGCCTTGGTCCAGCCTGCCTTTTCTTCTGTTTCAAAAGGATCCAGTTTTTGAGGAGCACCTAAAATTTCAGGAGAGATCATATAGCCTCTGACGTGACAGGCTCCACGGTTTGATGTGGCATATTGTAATCCCATGCCCTGAGCTCCACGACCATCATATGCTGGAAACTCCTGTTTCTTCACACTCATCGAATACTCTGGATGACCATACCGCTCCGCAAGACGATAAGACCCTTCTGCAAGGGCATCTCCAAACCCTTCTCGATAGCCTGTGGCTTTCACCATCTCCACCATGGCATCCGCATCTCCGAAGTTGAGGGAACGTCCTACCTCCTTGGAGGTGAGAATGCCTCTTTGGAAAAGTTCCATGCTACAGGCAATGGTGACTCCTGCAGAGATGGGGTCCATCCCCAGGGTATCGCATAAATAGTTTGCTCTTCCTATGGCATCAATCTGGTCCACACCACAACAGGCCCCTAAAGACCAGTCCGATTCATATTCGGGTCCTTCTCCCGAATACGCATACTTCGGGTTGGATGTTTTTGTAACCCGCCCGCAAGCAATAGGACATGCAAAACAGGCTCGGTTTCGAATCAGAATCTGCTCAGCCATACTCTCCCCACTGATCTTCTCGGCCCCTTCAAAGACACCCTCCTGAAAATTCCTGGTGGGAAAGAGTCCGTGTTGATTAATCACATTTACGAGCACCGCTGTTCCATAGGTAGGTAATCCTGTGGAGGTCACTGGATTGGCTTTGACTTTTTGAAAACCATCCAGCGTGGCTTTTCGGAAGGCTTCCTTGTTTGCAATCCCCACACTTCCCGTCCCTCTGACGGCTACCGCTTTCAGATACTTAGAGCCCATTACTGCTCCGACGCCAGAACGGCCCGCTGCCCGATGCTTGTCATTGATGATACAGGCAAACCTCACCAGTTTCTCCCCGGCAGGACCGATGCAGGCTACTCGTGCATCTATGTCGGTTTCGCTTAAGATTTGATCTGTAGCTTCATGGGTCGTTTTTCCCCAGAGATGCTTTGCCTCCCTGATCTCCACTCTCCCGTCCTCTACATAGAGATAAACCGGTTCCTTGGCTTTTCCTTCAATGATTAGCAGATCGAACCCTGCGAATTTTAGTTCGGCTCCGAAATGGCCCCCTGAGTTCGAACATGCAATGGTTCCTGTAAGGGGAGATTTGGTAATAGCCATGTAGCGTCCGGCAGCGGATGCGCTGGTGCCGGTTAAGGGGCCCGTCGCCATGATCAACTTATTGTCTGGGCTGAATGGATCGATCCTCGGATCAATCTCATCGAAAAGGATCTTGGAGCCGAGTCCTCTTCCCCCAATAAACTGTTGAGCTAAATTTCGGTCAAGCTCCTCGACTTTCCACTCACCTTTGGTGAGATCTACTCTCAAAATTTTTCCAACCCATCCCTTCATGGCTGCACCTCCTTTGAGGAAGATTCGAGTTTTCTTGCGGTTTCCATCCTTTTTAATCTCGTTGGAGTGGATTCTTCCTCATATTTTAAGGCTCCGGTCGGACAGAAAAGGACGCACTCGGGCTGACCATCACACTCATCACATTTGATCGCCTTTCCTTCAGGCGCATAATAGGTGATGGTTCCAAATGGACAGGCAAGGGTACACATCCTGCATCCCACGCATCTTTCTCGATTGACTTTCACGACTCGGGCCCCAGCGTCACGGGTAATCGCACCACTGGGACAGGCTTTCATACACCACGCTTCATCGCATTGCGTACAGATAATCGGGGTGTAAAAAGCATCTTCTCCAAACATCGAAACCCTCACCCGTGAAGCAACCGGATTAAATTCTCCAATCTTCTTGAAAGAACAGGCTAACTCGCACAGCCGGCAGGCTGTACACTTCTCCGGATAAACCGAAATCTTTTTAATCATTTCTATCCCTCCTTTCCATCCTTATGAAATTGGTTTGAATAGAAGATTTGCTCCTGATGCGTTTCATCTTACCAAAAAAAATATCTAAACTCAACAAGAAAGTGATGAACAGAGTAACCCCTCAATTAAAGAAATAAAAAAGGGGTGGGAGGTTCTTTCGGAAAAACCTTGAAGCGAAACCTCTGTTCGTCAAAACGACCCAATCTGATTCAAAAAATCCGATTCAAAGGGCCTGAGGGCCCCGATGAGGGTAACCTTTGATAACCGCTATTCAAAGTTTTGGGGGGGAACGTTCCAACCCTTTTAAACCGAACACACCACATCACTGAGGCATTACATTGGTTGTTGTGATCCCATTGACACCTCCATGTTCCCCTGCTAAGATGAGGCACAAATGGAGGCCCCAAACCTCAAAACACAGCTAAGAAGGGAGCGTTCTGTAAATGATGAACCAAAAACTGATTGAGAGAGCAGCTCGAGATCTCCTCACATCGAAAAAAACAATTGCTTTTACCGGTGCCGGCATTTCTGTGGAAAGTGGCATTCCAGACTTTAGAAGTGCAGGAGGCCTCTGGGAGAAATTTGATCCGGAAGAGTATGCTCACATCCACGCTTTCTATGCAAATCCAGAAAAAGTCTGGTTGATGTTGAAGGACATGTTCACCTTGGTGATGACCGCAAAACCAAACCCTGCCCATCTGGGATTGGCAGAATTGGAGCGGATGGGACTCCTCTCAACCATCATAACACAGAATGTGGACGGACTTCACCAGGCGGCTGGAAGCAAGAATGTGATCGAATTTCACGGAAGCCATCGAACCCTTTCCTGCTTAAAGTGTGGGACAACGACCGATGGCACCCTCCTACAAATCGAGGACCTTCCTGCCCGTTGTCCTCATTGTTCTTCTCTGCTCAAGCCTGATGTCGTCTTTTTTGGGGAACCCATTCCCCCTGGAGCGCAAGCCACCTCTTTCAGAGAATCCAGATCCTGCCAGCTCGTGTTGGTGGTCGGGACATCTGCAGTGGTCTATCCAGCTGCATCCATCCCCATCATGGCTAAAGAGGCAGGAGCAACGGTCATCGAGATCAATATGGAACCCACCCCCCTCACAGGCCATGTTTCGGACTATCTCATCTCCGGGTCGGCTGGAAAGATCATTCCCGCCATCGTCGAAGAAGTGAAACGGCAAAGATAAATTGGCAAAGGTAATCCCTCAGTTAAAGAAATAAAAAAGGGTTGGGAGGTTGCTTCGGAAAAACCTTGTAGCGAAACCTCTGTTCGTCAAAACGACCCAATCTGATTTAAAAAAATCCGATTCAAAGGGCATGAGGGCTTCGATGAGGATAACCTTTTATAACCGCTCTTCAAGGTTTTGGAGGGGGAACGTTCCAACCCTTTTAAACCGAACACACCCCATCACTGACGGGTTACTGGCAAAGTTGCAATCCCCTTCAGAAGGTGATATGATTAAATAAGTTGAGGTGATGATTCCTCATTGAAAGAATCACAGGTAATTGACGAGACTATTCGGAACGATACCGCCGAAAAGATTGCCTTTGATGACCTTCAATTGGCTAATATTCTTTTCGGCGTCCATAATGAAAATCTCAAGCGCATCGCCAAGACAATCGGGGTGAGAATCAGCGCCAAGGGAAATACCTTAACCGTCCAGGGGGATCAACTGGACGTCGACCTCGCCAAACGAGCTCTCAATGATCTTTATGGCCTTTTAAAAAAGGGGTACCCTCTCTTTCCCACCGATATTGATTATGCGATTCGTATACTTTCTGATGACCAATCGGTCAACCTTGAAGACATCTTTCTCGATACCGTTTACATCTCTTCCAGAAAAAGAGTCATTACGCCGAAAAGCATTGCCCAGAAGCGGTATATCGATGCCATCCGGAAATACGATTTGGTCATCGGAATTGGTCCTGCCGGTACGGGAAAGACCTACTTGGCCATGGCGATGGCGGTCGCTTCGCTGATGAAACAGGAGGTAGAAAGGATTGTTCTGACCCGCCCGGCTGTGGAAGCAGGTGAAAAACTGGGGTTCCTTCCAGGGAATATGGTTGAAAAGGTGAACCCTTATCTGCGCCCTCTTTATGACGCCCTTCATGACATGATGGATTTTGAACGGGCATCGAGACTGATCGAAAGGGGAGTGATTGAGGTGGCTCCACTGGCCTTTATGCGTGGAAGAACCCTTAACGACTCCTTCGTCATTCTCGACGAAGCCCAGAATACAGGACCGGAACAGATGAAAATGTTCTTAACACGATTGGGTTTTAGCTCAAAATCCGTGATCACAGGGGACATCACACAAGTGGACTTACCAGAGAATAAGGTCTCGGGTCTGATTGAGATTCAAGGAATTCTCAAGGGAATCGAAGGAATTGAATTTGTCTACTTTACGGACAGGGATGTTGTGAGACATCCCCTTGTCCAGGAAATTATCAAAGCCTATGAAAGGGCAGAGGAGAGGCGTCAGCGTTTTAAACCTTCGCCATCGTCTGAGAAAATATCATGAAAATATCGCTTAAAAATTTTCCTCGCCGCCTTTCCATACATAAACTCATCAATGGATATGCCGCAAATTCGTGGTTAGGAAAGATTAAACATTCTAATCTTCAAAAGTGGTCTATCGGGATCGGGACGGCTCTCTGCCTGACCTTCCTTCTTTCTCCCTCTTTCCAGTTGCCCCTCAAGAAATATAACCTTGGCGACATTGCAACCAAAGAAATCAAATCCACCCAAGACTTACTGATAGAAGATCAGAGAGCCACCCAAGAAAAACGAATCGAAGCAGAGAGATCAATCTTCCCCGTCTATGACTATGACCCAGAGGTTCTGATCGAGGCTGGAAACCGGTTCCGGAAAGCTTTTTCGCAATCCCCCCAACCAATTAGCAAGGCGGAGTGGGAATCCTCCTTTCGTTTCATCCTCTCGCAAAGGGAATGGCAGGTCTTAGAGAAGGAAAAATTTAACCCGACAATGGGTGATCTATCTCTCCGACTGATCACTCCTCTTCTAAGGCGTGGAATCATCAATGATAAGGACTTGTTAGAGCCAGAGGCACTTAAGGGAATTACCCTTCGAAACATCCAGACCCGGGAGGAAAAAAAGGATACCCCCCCTTTTCACTTCCTCGATTTAAGAGAAGCCAAATTGCGACTCCGAACAGACCTGGAACATATCTCTCCTGACCTGAGCAGGGACATATCTGCTCTCATTTTGAAGTTATCAGAACAGTCCTTGAGACCTAACCTAACCTTCAATAAAGATGAGACCGAAGCCAGAAAGGCGGAAGCCAGAGCCAGGGTGAATCCTGTTTACTTTCAAATCAAACGGGGAGAAACCATCTTAAGGGCAGGAGAGCGGGTTGGAGAAGAACATCTGCTTAAGATCGATGCATTAAAACAGGCTCAGGATAGACGTCACATCCTTTCCATGCTGATCGGTCTTGCTGTCTTAACGTTTCTCTTTTTAGCAAGTCTGTATGAATTCTCAACCAAAAATATTCGAAAAATTGCTCTCTCCACCCGAGACCTTCTCTTCTTTTGCAGTCTCCTGGTTGTTGTATTGGGCATTCTTAAAATCTTTCATCTGGTCACCGATATACTGGGGGGAGAATTGTTCACCATTCCTTCCTCATCCTATACCTACCTCTTTCCCATAGCGGTAGGGGCCATGTTGGTTCGAATCGTAATCAACTCGGAAGTCGCCATCATCTTCGCCGCTCTCGCAAGCTATTTTGCAGCTTCTCTGATGGGAAATCAGCTTTTCCTCTTCGTTTTTAGCTTCATCGGGAGTCTTATCGGAGCTCATAAAGTGGCTCGTTGCGAACAGCGATCGATTGTGATGAAGGCAGGAGTGGCTGTCGGATTGGTCAATGTTCTGATGATCCTTTCCTATAATTTAATGAGCGGAACTTTTTTAAAGATGACCCTCTTCGCTGACGTCATCATGGGGTTTTTAGGTGGAATTCTTGCTTCAGTCATGGTTCTTGGAATGGCCCCCGTGATTGAAAGCCTCTTCGACTACACCACCGATATTAAGCTTCTTGAACTGGCCAATCTTGATCAACCCCTTCTAAAAGACCTGATGGTGCAAGCACCAGGAACCTATCACCATAGCATCATTGTTGGAAGCCTTGTTGAGGGAGGAGCAAAATCAATTGCAGCCAATCCCTTACTGGCAAGGGTAAGTGCCTATTACCATGATATTGGAAAGTTGAAAAAACCTCTCTATTTTATTGAGAACGCAGGGGGCATGGAAAATAGACATGACCATCTTACCCCTACGATGTCGAGCCTGATTCTCGCCTCCCATGTGAAGGATGGCGTGGAGCTGGCTCAAGAAAATCATCTCGGAGAACGAATCGTCCAGATCATCCAACAACATCATGGAACCAGTTTGATCTCCTTTTTCTATCAAAAAGCCAAAGAAAAAGAAGACCCGGGAATGGACCCAATTGATGAAAAGGATTTCCGCTATCCCGGTCCCAAACCTCAGACCAAAGAGGCGGGCATTGTCATGCTGGCAGATGCCGTAGAGGCAGCCACACGGACTCTCACCGAACCAACTCCTTCGAGGATCAAAGGGTTGGTGCAGCGAATCATTAATAATATTTTTCTCGATGGTCAACTGGAGGAATGTGAATTGACGTTGAAGGATCTTCAAAAGATTGAAGAGAGCTTCAGTCGTACGCTTACTGCATATTTTCACCAGCGGGTGAATTACCCTCTTTATCCATCAATGGAGATCAATAAAAAGAAGAACCATGAAGATCTGGATTCAAAATCGGCAAAAACTTATCCCTTTAGACTTAAGAGAGATAAGAAGGGTGGTCCGAAAGGTTTTGGGCAACTTGGGACTTCCTGAGGCGGAATTGAGCCTCATGTTAGTGGACGACAATGAAATGCAGGAATTGAACCGTCGCTTTCTTGGCAGGGACAAACCCACCAATGTCCTTGCCTTCTCCATGAGAGAGGGAGAATTCTCATCCCTTCATCCCCACCTCCTCGGCGATCTGGTCATCTCTATTGAAACAGCCAAGCGCCAGTCAAAAAGTTCTGATCTCAGTGAGATGGAGATGCTCATCCTCCTCCTCATCCATGGCATCCTCCACCTGATCGGCTACGAACATGAAAGAGGGAAAAAAGAGGCAAGGGAGATGGCCATGAAACAGAAAGAACTCTTTCAAATGATAAAAGCTGGAATATTGGAATGATGGGATATCGGAGAATGAACCGGCTACCTCCCGAACTATGAGGATTAACCTATAATGTGGAACCCTCCCCGATTTTTTTCATTAGGGAAAGGCTTAAATGAACATCTTTTCTATTGTCAACAGCTTATGCTGTTCCCTCCTTCCATCATTGGGTTATCTCTTAAATAAAAAACTGCGCACCATACGAACATATCTCATAGGATTAGAAATGAGCCAATATTTTGTGGATGATACCCTATTTATTTCAGGGAATAGAGTGTGCTTACATGAGAATTCACCTCTACTTACAAATACTCAATGACGTATGTCTAACTCAGAGGCTTATCCTGAATAGGCGCATACCCCAGTTCGAGGGGAATTAACGACAGGAAGCATCATCTCTTTGTCGCATGGGTGGTCCTCAGCGCAGTCATCACAAAGCCATCCTGCATCTTCATACATACATTCCGTGCAGATGAGTGTGGCCAGACGGTCGCAATGGGAGCACTGAATCTGAGGGGAGTCGTTCCTTGCAAGGATTTCCACCTCACTCGCTTTTATATTGCTCCTAAACTCGGAAACAACTTTTACTACAAGCTCTGTGGTGCTGCCAAAATCATATTCATAGTTTAATCGCATCCCAGGATGCAAAACATACTCAAGTTTCTGGCTCTTTTTTATCTCCTCCCTACCGATGCGAAAAGCGCTTATATGACCGCAACATTCAAGCCAAATCTCTCTTAGAAAAGAGTCCAAATCCTCGAACCGTGCATGACTTGATACTTTTAGATGCATCCAGTATTCTGGCAAAAATTTTCCTTCTACAATGAGATGAAAGAATTTTAGTAAAGAGGATGATCCTTTCGTAGACTTCTCATCAATTTGACTTTTCCCCATACACGACTGCAGATGTCTCGTCATGGCCGATTTGCTAAAGGCTGATTTACAAAGTGCACAGGTCCCTCTTAATGCTTTTCGTTGCATTGGTATTCTCCTTTTAATAATTGATTTTCAAAGACTAGCAGTTTGCTGAAAAAACCCTATTTTTTAAAAAAGCATTGACTCGATGAAGACTATTTTGAGCTTAGAATTGCAAACCCAACTGTTAAATCGTACCGAGAAAAAGCCCAAAACGGGCTTCCTCGCCCAAACTCCTTCATCCTGCCTCCATCTGTGGCAACACCTTCGCCATTCGAAGCAAGTTATACGCTGCCCCCACAAACCATCCTGCCAGTTGCGTCCGGAGCTCCCCCTTAAACCGTGTCCTCCGAAACCCTCCAATAACCTTGATCCAGCCTCCAATCTCTTCAACCCGCTTCCGAATCCTCTGGCTCACCCCATAACCCCCGTGACGAGTCGTCCAACCATCAATAGCCGATCCCCCTCGCCGCTCCGTATTCTGAACCACGTGAGGCGTAATCTTTCTACTCCGAAGCATCGACACAAAACCCTTCGTGTCATACCCCTTATCCGCTCCCAACGTCCGAGGACGAATCCCAACATCACTTCGGCCGCTTCTCGCTCCGCTGTGCCCGTAGCCTGGATAATCTGGATGTCCACCAAAAGGCCATTGCGATTTTCCATCAAAAAGTGAGCCCCATAACAGAGTTTCGATTCCTTGCCTTTGCCTTTCCGCATCAAACGACTCTCCGGATCCGTCGTCGATTGATGCGTCTGATTGCTCCGCTTCTCTCCATGAAAATCCACCGTCGGATTGCCCACATCTCCAAAAGTGATCATCACTCATCAATCCCTCTTGACGAGCCTGCCCAACCACCGCATCGAAAAACCGCCGCCCCACTTCGTGCTCCATCAATCGCTCCCAGTTCTTCGTAAACACCGTAGGGTCAAAACTCTCCTGCATCATGTTCATCTCCAAAAACCAACGAAACAACAAATTGTAGTCCAATTGCTCACAAAACTGCCGCTCGCTCCGAACCGAATAAAGAGCCATCAGAATCAGAGACTTCAAGACCCGCTCCGGAGGTATCGAAGGACGTCCAGTGTGGGAATACATCTCATCAAAAACCCTCGAGAGCCTTCTCAGTTCCTGATCGGCCATCACCTTGATCCGTCGCAAAGGATGATCCTTTG
>CALLAL010000015.1 GCA_938002255.1 uncultured bacterium | reverse complement strand
CGCTTGCTCGATAAATTGCGATATCGGTTTTACCATCACCGTCATAATCCCCTGCAACGGGTTTATCCATGGCATCCCCACCCCAACCAAAACCATAGGGAGCACCTCCTCCTGATGGGTAGATATACCAGGCCCCGGTGCTTGGCCGGTAAATGGTCATGTCTGCTTTTCCGTCAGCATCAACATCCATAGGGCCTACTAAGGCATTCGTTATAATGGGATGCCTTTTTTGATTGAAAAAGTTTTTTATATCGGAAAACATCTGTTCGGTGATCGTATGGTCAACTCCAGGGTAAACAACGAACTGGGCATTTGCATCCACAGAATCGTATATTGATTCAGATATTGGCCAGCGATCGGCAATCCAGGGTAGGGGACTACAATCCAGCCAAGCGCATATGGCTATAACCTCATCGGCAGGAATACCCCTTGTGTCCAGGGCATCGTTGTTATCCATGAATCCGACATAGATATAATGGGGGACCCTCTTATAAGTCTGGAGATCAAATGGTTTTCCAGTGAGGCTTTCAACATCGGCAATTCCTACAGGATACCTTAATGTCGTCACTCCGTATGGTGAAGGGAGGTCCCATCCGGGAACAGGCGCAGTGGGCCACCCACCCGGAGAGCCAGGGGCTGCGGCTTTCACAATCCAGGGGTGGAGCAGAGTGAAACGGCTTGTAAAAGCGCCCGAAGCGGAAAAGCCGTGCATGAAGACCCTTTTATCAATCACGTATCCCATTGCGGCAAGCCGTTTCCTTGCATCGGCAATCATCGCAATCAATTGGAGATCAATGCGCTGGATGCTTTTCCCGGCGACCGTGGCAGTGGTTGTGAGACTGTAACGATCGAGAGCGTGTGTGTACACGTATCCTGGATTGTTAGGACGTGGAAAGGTGGGAACCAGAATGGGGATGTCGAGATCGAGCCCAAAATCGGACCGGAAACGAATTAGGCTCTCTGCCGCTGCATCATGAACAGCTATGTCATCAGTGGTGTAACCCGTGTTATTCGTTTCGACCAGAAGAACGGTCTTCGAACTGAGATGGTTTGGAATGAGAAGGTAATAGGGCCAATGAAAGCCACTGGATGGGTTTTCGAGGATCTTTAAGAGTTGAAATTCCTGTTGGGTTCGAAAAGAGAAGGTGGTCTGGGGAAGCGGGTTTCCCTGAGTGTCAGTCATAGTATGCCCACCTGGAGGATTTATGTTAAACACATAATCTGCCCCCGATCTTAAGGGGGTTTGCGTGTCGATCCTTGTAAAAGTGAGGACTTGATAATAATTGGACCAGGTCACTCTAAAAGAGGGAAAATTGGAGGTCATATTAAGGGATGTTTTCATGGGTTCGCTGAATGTGATGGAGACGGACTGAAGATTCAGGCTGACGCCTGTGGTTCCATCTGGAGGGTTCGTAGAAATAATTGAAGGTGGAAGATCAACGTCTGTACCGACCAGAAAAGAGATAACAAGCGGATTCGGACTGAGATAGTTTCCGGCAAGATCACGAAGGTTCTGTATCGTAAAAGAGACTGTCACCCCGATAGGCAGAGCAACGGCTGGATTTCTTGGAAAGGTGAGAACCGTTTTATCCTCTGACCAAGAAATCGTTCCCATTGGAACCCCCCAGATTACAGGATCGGTCGAATAGGTGACACTTGGGAACATCGGCTCACTGAAGGTAATGGATAGTCCAGCGAGATTAACACTGACATTGACCGCTCCGTTAGCAGGGCTGGACGAGACGACCATAGGTGGTGTTGTATCCTGGGCCATGACCCACCCTACCATCGTCAAAAAGATTGAAACTGTTAGAAAGAAAATTGAAAAACTTTTAAGACCCTTGCGTTTAATTGAAAATATAAAAAAGGTCATCTTCCCCTCCTCATCTTCATCTAAATTGAACGACTTTATAACAGGAGGTTTCTGTTTTTTGCATTCCCATTTAATAGAAACAATGCTCCTAAACAATGCTCCTAAGGGTTTAAAAAGGTCGAAAAGAAATTATAAGTGGCGGGAACATCATTCGAATCGCCGCCCCAACCCACACCGTAGGCCGTTGCACCTGAAGAGGGTTTGATATACCAGGCACCACCGTTAGTCCTGTAAACTGCTATGTCGGTCTTTCCATCGCCATCGTAATCTTCAGGTACGGGGATGTCGCTTGAGTCTCCACCCCAACCAACCCCATAAGGAGCGGCTCCTGAAGAAGGTCTGATATACCAGGCTCCAGTGCCAGACCGATAGACGGCGATGTCTGTTTTTCCGTCTCCATCATAATCACCCGGAGCAGGTCTATCTGAGGAATCTCCTCCCCAGCCCAAGCCGTAGGGGGCGGTTCCTCCAGAAGGATAGATATACCAGGCACCCCCATTAGGGCGGTAAATGGCAACGTCTGTTTTTCCATCTCCGTCATAATCTCCAGGTACAGGAATGTCACTTCCGTGTCCTCCCCAGCCCACCCCATAAGACGTTGCCCCCGAAGAAGGTTTGATATACCAGGCGCCGGTTCCAACTCGATAAACGGCGATGTCTGTTTTTCCATCTCCGTCATAATCACCCGGGGCAGGTCTGTCTGAAGAATCTCCTCCCCAGCCTATCCCATAAGAAGAACCTCCTCCTGTTGGGGCAATATACCAAGCTCCGGTACTTTTCCGATAGATGGCAATATCGGTTTTGCCATCTCCATCATAATCTCCAGCCACAGGGATATCGCTTGAATTGCCACCCCAACCTATACCATAGGGAGTAGCTCCCGATGAGGGTTTGACAAACCAGGCTCCGGTACTTTTACGATAGACAACAAGATCTGTCTTAGCATCCAGATCACGGTCAAAGGCCATTAAACTCTTCTTAATTTTCATTGAAGTAACAAGCTCAGTTTCCAATAGATCCCCGGATTGCCATTTGATGACTCCCAGATACGGGACGAACCACTTATATTCCGAAAAACTTCGGAAATAACCTGCAGTAGGAGCTGAAACGGTATAATCAAATTTTACCTTGAAGGCGTGGTAAGTGCCCAGAGAGGTTGTGACGTTTTCTTTAGCCTGAACTGCCCCCGCTATGGTCACTGTGCCAGGATAACAAGTTGTGGGGGGAAGACCGACGCATCCGGTCGCAGAGGATTGGTTGGACCAGCTATCAGAAACATTAATTGGATTTCTGGCATACAGCAGACCATTGCTTAAGGTGATGGTGATCCAAACAACTTCATCATCATCGAAATAGGTCTTTTTCCATATTTTAATTTCCGAGAGGTTTACCTGATACCATTCATTGCCTTCAAAACTCCCGTTTTCTCGTTGATCAAGTTTGAAGGTTTTTTGACCGCCTATGGTCTCCGTTCCAATAAACTCGTCCCTGGCTGTCCATCCACCACTTCCTGATCTGTTCCAGTAGTTACCTACATAAACCGACCAGAAAGCCTGCCCCGGATCACCAATGGCCAACGGCACTCCAACGAATCCAATAAGCAAAATGGACAGAAAGCATTTTAATAAGATTTTCTTCATCCACATAATATCCTCCTTTTAGTTTGGGTATCAGACATTCGTAGGAACGTTTCCTTGGGAAAAATTGTCGGTTTACTACTTCTGATCAATCTATCGCTGACAGATTTATGGTTATGGGGATGTCTGAGGAATGACCACCCCAACCTACACCATATGGAGAGGCTCCGGAGGATGGCATAACATACCAGGCGCCAATCCCCGCTCGATAAACTGCGATGTCGGTTTTTCCGTCCCCATCATAATCTCCAGGCACGGGTTTATCACTTAAATCTCCACCCCAGCCAACTCCATAGGGAGATGCGCCCGAAGAAGGTCTGATATACCAGGCTCCGATATTTGAACGATACACAGCAATATCGGTCCTGACATCTTTATCAAAATTAGCAGGGACATCCATCGATTTTAATATACCCCTCCCATAGGTTCCGACATAAACGTTATTAGAACTACGAGGATCGATCGCAATAGACTGGATCCATTTAATTTCTGTATCCGAATTAATCTGTTGCCAGAGTTGGCCCCCATTGATACTCTTAAATAAATTCATTCCACCTGAGTAAATTACCTGAGAATTTTTAGGGTCAATGATCAGCACATTGGGGATCCCAAAATGTCCGGTGTTTGCAGCATTCCATGCCCCTCCTCCGTTCTCGGTTTTAAATATTCCCCCCTCTGTTCCAGCATAAAGGATACTGCTATTGGTTGAATCCATAGATAGGGCACTGACATTATAAGAGGTTAATCCGGAATTCACCCCGCTCCAACTGACACCACCGTTTGTGCTTTTGCAGACACCAGCCCCCTGGGTTGCCGCATATATAATATTGGAGTTTCCCCGATCAATCACCAGATCATAGATTCGGGTTGCTCCTAATCCTGTATTGATCTGGGTCCAACTCCCCCCGCCGTTATTACTTTTCAGAACCCCATGGCTATAGGTTCCAGCATAAAGTGTATTAGAATTGTTTGGATCGACAACAATGCAGAGAATGCTGGCATCCCCAGGGACACCTGTGTTGATGGATGTCCAATTTTCCCCTCCGTTTATGCTCTTCACCAATCCACCCCCATTGTAATATCCCCCATAGATGATGTTGGTATTATTGGGGTCAATGGCCAGAGCATGAATGTTAGGATAATTCAGTCCAGAATTAATCGCACTCCAGCCATTTCCGCGGTCGATGCTTTTGAACATCTTACCGCCATAAGTTCCTGCATAAATGATTTGTGAGTTTACAGGATCGATGGCGATTGCCTGAACATTGGTATTGTTGAGTCCAGCGTTGACAGGATTCCAGTTTGTTCCCCCTGTGGTTGTCTTGAAAACACCTGCCACATTCGTCCCGGCATAAACAACATTCGAATTAAAACAACATTCGAATTATTTTGATCTAATGCCAGTGATCTCACCTGCTGAGTTAATATTCCTGTATTGACTGGACTCCAACTTCCTCCAGCGTTAGTACTCTTGAATACTCCAGAGCCATAGCTTCCGGCATAGAGGGTATTAGAATTACTGGGGTCAATGGTCAATGAAGTAATCAATAAGTTGGTTAATCCTATATTCGCAGCGGTCCATTCCACTCCGCTATTGATGCTTTTGAAAACTCCACCGCCAAAAGTTCCTGCGTAGAGGATATTTGGGGTATTCGGGTCGATCACCAACGTTTGAATAGATGTATTTGTTAATCCGCTATTAATCTGCTTCCATTCCATTCCACCATTTTTTGTTTTATAAATTCCGGAAGAATACGATCCTGCGTAAACAACCTCTGAGTTGTTTGGGGATATAGCCATTGCAAAAACATAATTTACATCTGAAACATGGCTCCAGTTTTCCCCGCCATCGATACTCTTGAATATCCCTCCTGTCTCTGTTCCCGCATAGAGAATGTTTGGTTCAGAAGGTGAGACAATCAGAGATCGTACACAGGTATTGGTGAGACCGGAATTCTTTGGAGACCAATTTTCTCCTCCATCGGTGGTCTTAAATACACCTCCACTACAAGTCCCTGCGTAAACTATGGATTGCATGCCTGATGAGATTGCAAGAGCGGAAACGGACCCCAAGTAAATTGAATCGGAAAGCCCATTATTAACTGAGGTCCAATTTTGTCCGGCATCAATGCTTTTGAAAACTCCCCCATAGTCAGTACCGGTATAAAGAATATTAGGATTGTTAGGATCTGTCACCAAACATGGAATTGATCCTCCACCAGGCCCGATACTCCTCCAATTTATAGCCGCAACGCTTACATCAGGTGCCAAAATACCCATAAATAGACTCAAGAAAAGGGTTGAAAGGATTTTATTAAAGTGGTTTTGTTTTAACATGCTAAGCTCCTTTTTAATTCCAAAATTTCACAGTAGGAATTAAATCATCCTGTAATATGGCTTAAATATGGATTACCATGTAAAAAAGCCCGATCATCCGCCAGATTGAGGATGATCGGGCTCTTTAAAAGCCATTCACCAATCAAACCCAAAGAGGTTTTGTGGTTAAATGAAATTTATATTGGATAAAAGTTTGTTAGCACATCCCATATTTAAAGTCAATTTTTTTTCTTTGATTTCGCAACCCCTCAGTTAAAGAAAAAAAGGGTTGGGAGGTTGCTTCGGAAAAACCTTGTAGCGAAACCGCTGTTCGTCAAAACGACCAAATCTGATTCAAAAAAATACGATTCAAAGGGCATGAGGGCCCCGATGAGGGTAACCTTTTATAATTATAACCGCTATTCAAGGTTTTGGAGGAGGAACGTCCCAACCCTTTTGAACCAAAAACACCATATAACTGAGAGATTACAATCACATAGGCTCTAAAAAAAAGAGGAGATGAAAGTTACTCCTTCATCCCCTCCTTTTAAAGACAATTTAAACTGATTCTTTAAAGCCTCATTCCATTGCTGCAAGGTTCATCGTCACGGGAATATCATTAGGGCTTCCACCCCATCCGAATCCATAAGGAGCTGCGCCTCCAGATGGGTAGATATACCAGGCCCCAGTGCCAGCACGATATACAGCAATATCTGTTTTCCCATCTCCATCATAATCTCCTGGGACAGGTTTATCGGTTGAATCGCCACCCCATCCAAAACCGTATGGAGAGCTGCCGCCTGACGGAGAGATATACCAGGCGCCGTTGTTGGATCTGTAAACAGCGATGTCAGTCTTTCCATCTCCATCATAATCCCCGGGAACAGGCTTGTCTGTCTGATCCCCTCCCCAACCGAATCCATAAGGAGCTGCGCCTCCAGATGGAGAGATATACCAGGCACCGGTGTTTGTTCGATAAACAGCAATGTCTGTTTTTCCGTCACCGTCGTAATCACCCGGAACAGGTTTGTCTGAACTTTCTCCACCCCAGCCTAATCCAAAAGGGGTATTGCCGCCCGAGGGTAAGATATACCACGCTCCTGATTCTGACCGATAAATGGTGATATCAGTCATCCGATCCAGATTAAAATCAACATTTGTCTGAGGTTTTAATTGAATAGGCCTATATCTATTCGACTGTGTTCCGTCTCCGACCTGACCAAAGGAGTTTTCTCCCCATCCCCATAAAGTGCCATCGGACTTAAGCCCAAAGCTATACGTATATCCAGCAGAAACCATCAACCATCTTTTTTCTATTCCGATTGCGACAGGAACTCTTCTCTGGGTTGTTGTATTATCTCCAAGCTGGCCATAAGCATTCCAGCCCCAGGCCCAGAGCGTTCCATCTGCACTCACTCCAAGACTGTGAAAGCCTCCTGCTGAAACGGTTTTCCAATAATTCCCCGCAATCAGAACAGGAGAGAGTCTTGTGTTGGTGGAATTATCTCCGAGTTGTCCATAGAAATTGTATCCCCAGACCCAGAGCGTTCCATCTGACTTCAAGCCGAGACTGTGTTGGTGACCGGCAGACACCAAGACCCATTTGCCGTCCGTGTTGATAGGGAAAGGTACGTATTTAAGTGTCGTGGTTCCATCTCCAAGCTGACCGGATTGGTTAGATCCCCACGCCCAAAGCGTGCCGTCCGATTTAATCCCAAGGCTATGATACCCACCTGCAGAGACCATCACCCAATCGTTGTCTGTGCCAACCTGGATAGGAGTATTTTGCTGTTGGGCTTCTGACCCTATCCCGAGCTGGCCAGCATGGTTAGCTCCCCATGCCCAGAGCGATCCATCCGACTTTAATCCAAGGCTGTGCGAATATCCTGCAGAAACCATCACCCAGTTGTTGTCTGTGCCGATCTGAAAGGGTGTAAATTTATCCACGGTTGATCCATCTCCAAGCTGACCATAACCATTATATCCCCATGCCCATAAGGTCCCGTCCGATTTAAGTCCAAGGCTGTGATAACCCCCTGCAGAAACCATGGTCAATTTATCAATGCCAATTCGGGTTGGAACATTTCTCTGCGTATTTGTATTGTCCCCTAATTGACCGTAAGCATTGTTACCCCACGCCCAGAGCGTGCCATCTGATTTGAGGCCAAGACTATGGGTATAATTTCCTGCTGAAATCATGGTCCACTTACTGCCAGGACCAATAGAAATATGAACAGGCAAGAGTTTGGTTATGGTTGTTCCGTCTCCCAGTTGTCCATAACCATTCCATCCCCAGGTCCACAAGGTTCCATCGGATCTGAATCCAGCGCTATGAAAACCTCCTGCTACGGCTGCAGTAAAATTGGGGTTCGAAAAAATTCCAACCTGAACGGGCGCGTTTCTCTGAATCGTGGTTCCATCTCCGAGCCACCCTCCAGCATTCCATCCCCAGGCCCATAAGGTTCCGTCCGACTTGAGACCTAAACTGTAATACAACCCTGCAGAGATTGCGACCCAATTATGGTCTGAGCCGATCTGAACAGGAGATGTGCTCTCTGAATACGAGCCATTTCCAAGTTGACCATAAGAATTATTACCCCATGCCCAAAGTGTGCCGTCTGATTTGAGACCAAGGCTGTGAGATAACCCGGCAGAAATGCTAATCCAAGAGGTTTCCATTCCAATTTGAACGGGGGAATAGGTATCGGTCGTCGTCCCATTGCCAAGCTGGCCTGATGAATTCAATCCCCACGCCCAGAGCGTGCCATCTGACTTAATACCAAGGCTATGAGTAGTTCCTGCTGAAACCATAATCCACTTATCGTCAAAAGTGATCTGCACAGGGGAGGATTGGTCTATCCTTGTCCCATCTCCAAGTTGACCAGCACTATTCCCACCCCACGCCCAGAGCGTTCCATCTGCTTTGATGCCGAGAGTGTGACTTGGGCCACTTCCGTGGACCCGGCTTGCTGAAACCATGACCCAATTGATATCAGAGTTGATTTGAACTGGAGAGGATTTGTCTATTGTTGTCCCATCTCCCAGTTGGCCAGAATTATTCTGTCCCCATGCCCAAAGTGTTCCATCCGATTTAATCCCAAAGCTGTTATTACCTCCTGCCGAAACCATGATCCACTTATCATCCGAACCGATGTGGACAGGAGTGCTTTTATCTGTAGTGGTACTGTCTCCAAGTTGACCATATTCGTTACGACCCCAGGTCCACAGGGTTCCATCTGACAATATAAAAAGTGTGTGATTTTGACCAACTGAAAACTGTGGTCTTGCAGATGAAGGATCAATCCATAGAAAAAGAAACAATACTAAAAACCCCAAGAGTACTCCGGCCGTTTTAAATCCTTTTTCCCTTATCTTCATCTCAGCCCCCCTGTATTCCTCTCAGCCTGACTTGCTTTCATTGTCCAATGTTGAAGGTTATTCCACAAAAAAGCCCGATTATCCATCACAATTTTAGGATGATCGGGCTCCTTAAAGGCCATTCACCAATCAGATCCAAAAAGATTTATGATGAAAAAATCATCTTCTTTGATTTACAAAGAATGCATGAAGACCTTATTCGATTCCTGAAAGATTCATTGTCACTGGTTTGTCGCTTAAATCCCCTCCCCAGCCAACTCCATAGGGAGATGCGCCAGAAGAGGGTCTGACATACCACGCTCCTGAATTGGTGCGATAAACTGCGATATCGGTTTTCCCATCCCCATCATAGTCCCCGGGTACAGGTTTATCGCTTGGATCTCCACCCCAGCCTAAACCGTATGGAGAGCCTCCTCCGGATGGATAGACATACCAGGCGCCCGTGTTCGTCCGATAAACAGCGATGTCTGTTTTTCCGTCACCGTCATAATCTCCAGGGACAGGTTTATCGGTTGAATCGCCACCCCATCCAAAACCGTATGGAGAGCTGCCGCCTGACGGATAGATATACCAGGCTCCGGTTCCTGCCCTGTAAACAGCGATGTCAGTCTTTCCATCTCCATCATAATCCCCAGAGATGGGTTTATCAGTGGCGTCTCCACCCCATCCAAGTCCATAGGGGGCGCCGCCACCCGATGGATAGACATACCAGGCGCCAGTGTTCGTTCGATAAACAGCGATATCAGTCTTTCCATCTCCATCATAATCTCCAGGGACAGGTTTATCGGTTGAATCGCCACCCCATCCAAAACCGTATGGAGAGCTGCCGCCTGACGGAGAGATATACCAGGCGCCGTTGTTGGATCTGTAAACAGCGATATCAGTCTTTCCATCCCCGTCGTAATCACCCGGAACAGGTTTGTCTGAACTTTCTCCACCCCATCCAAAGCCATAAGATGCAGCTTCAGAAGAGGGTTTTATATACCAAGCTCCCATATTTGAACGATAAACAGCGATATCGGTCTTTCCATCTCCTTCAAAATCTACGGTTTGGGGGAGCAGAGGGTTTGATTGAACGATTTGGCCATAATTTCCCACTGCTACAAAAGTCCCGTTTCCAAAGGCAATGCTTAAAAACCCATACTCAGAGGGGTTATGCGTTGCCCAGGTGCTCCCATTTGATGATGAGTAAATGAGAGAAAATCCCGGTGATACGAAAAAACCATTTGCATAACAGATATTATATAGGGGTGATGAGATACCGGAAGTCTGAGCCGTCCAGTTTATTCCATTAGAAGAAGTTAGGACTGTGCCGGAAGCACCAACAGCCACAAAGATTCCTTTTCCATAAGTGATTCCATAGAGGCTATTTGTCGTACCAGATGATCTTGGAGTCCAACTGCTTCCAATTTCAGAAGTTAGAATAATTCCTCCATCTCCAACCACTGTAAAAATATTATTCCCGAAATGAACGCTTCGTAACACACCAGAAGTCCCTGAACTCCCAGGCGTCCAATTTAACCCATCCGTTGAATAATAGATTGTTCCTGATGTTCCAACGACAATAAACCTCTCCTGCCCATAAGATACACCCCAAAAATATGCCGCCCCTAAACTTTGATTCGTCCAGTCTATCCCATTTGTTGAGACGAGTATTGTCCCATTCCAGCCTACTGCTACAAAGAGATCTTTTCCATAGCAGACGGAAGTCAAATTCTGGGAAGTTCCTGAAACTCTGGGAGTCCAGGAGATGCCGTCTGGTGAAGTCAAAATCCTCCCATGATCTCCTACTGCAACAAAAAGATTTTTCCCATAAGTTATTCCCCAGAGAGATTCGCAGTTGCCAGAAGTCAGAATGAGACCATTGTTTCCAATAGCGACATACCACCCCTGACCATAAGTGATTCCATTTAAATGGGTGGATACTCCGGAAGAAAGAGATCGCCAGGTATATCCATCCAGTGAGGTAAAGAGAGAGCCAAAAAAGCCTGACGCAACAAAATATCCGTTCCCGTAAGTCACTCCGGAAAGATAGAGGGTTGTCCCAGAAGTCCTCTGGATCCATGTTTCTCCGGTTTCGGAACTTAAAATGATGCCTTTATCACCTACTGCCACAAATTTCTCTTTTCCGAACGTCACGCCGAAAAGACGCTCGGTTGTTGGAGAAGTGCGTGTTGTCCAGGTGATTCCATCCGGTGAGGTCCGAATGGTTCCATATTGGCCAACCGTTACAAAGAGTCCTTTACCAAAAACCACTGCCGAGAGATAATAATCAGCGGTTCCGGGAGTTCTTGAAGTCCAGTTTATTCCATTCTCAGAGGTGAGAATCCTTCCTTTATCTCCGACGGCCACAAAGATTGTGCCATTGCACGAAACGCCATAAAGAGCTTCAGAGATCCCTGAGGTACGGGAAGTCCAGATTGTTCCATTATCAGAGGTAAGAATTTTGCCATTTTCACCTGTGGCAACAAAAATCCCTTTCCCATAAGCAATGCTATTCAGTTTGTCAGTCACTCCCGATGTTCTTACAGTCCAGTTGATGCTGTCACTTGAAGTTAAAATAGTTCCAGAGGCACCCACAGCCACAAAAAGATTTCTTTCATTTGAGTAGGTAACTCCATATATCCAATTTGAGGTGCCTGAAGAGCGGGGCTGCCATTGGTTAATTCCACTGCGAGAGGTCCAGTTTTCTAATGGATGAGCATCAAGAATGAGGGGATGAATAATCGAACCAAATACTAATAAAATGAAAAGATTTTGGAACCAAGATTTTTTCCAGGTTCCTTCCCTCAAGTTTTTCATTTTCCCCTCCTGACATCTGTGTGGTCCTGATGATTAAAAAAACTCGACATCCTCAAGCTAAATCTTAATCTCATATATTGTCAAGAAAAAAATTGGGAAGAAAATTTGGAATTTTAGGGAGAACTTTTCCCATGCGATAGCAGATGAAAGGGGAGGTATTCCGAAGGAAAGAGCCCGATCCTTCCATTCTTTAGAGGAAAGATCGGGCTCTTATGTTGAAACTTATCTCTTTTTTATTCGATAGCGGAGAGATTTATTGATACGGGTTTATCGTTTGAATTTCCTCCCCAACCCACACCATAAGGGGAAGCGCCGGAGGAAGGGAGGATATACCAGGCACCTGTGCTGGTTCGATAGACAGCAAGATCAATCTTATTGTCATCATCATAGAACCCAGGAACGGGCTTATCGTTGGGATCGCCTCCCCAGCCCGTACCATAAGGGGAAGCGCCGGAGGAGGGGAGGATATACCAGGCGCCCGTGCTGGCGCGATAGACAGCGAGATCGGTTTTGTTATCTCCATCATAGTCGCCTGGAACGGGTTTATCGGATGAATCGCCTCCCCAGCCCGTACCATAGGGTGAGCCTCCGGATGATGGGTAGATATACCAGGCTCCTGTTAATGTTCGATAAATAGCCAGATCGCTCTTGCCATCGCCATTAAAATCACCTGTCACGGGTACATCCGATGCATCCCCACCCCAACCCATGCCAAGGGGAGAGGCACCTCCAGAGGGAAGGATATACCAAGCTCCTGTATTGGAACGGTAGATTGCCAGATCGGTCTTCCCGTCTCCATCATAGTCAAAGAGGTCAATAGCAGAACCACCGGACGTCAACGTAATTGTGACTGTAGCACTCCTGCTCGTTGATACATTTCCGGCGGCGTCTTTTGCCCAGGCGTAAAGCGTTTTCGTCCCAGCCGTAGAAAAAGTGTAACTCGTTGGTGCTGAGATACTCCAGCCTGTTGCAGAGGCTGAGGGAGGAGAAGAAGATTCTGTCACCATATATCCTGTCACTCCCACGTTATCCGACGCTGTAAAAGAGGTGATGGGCACTGTGAGAGATGATGACGATGAGGGAATTGTAAAGGCAGTGACTGTCGGGGGGGTGGTATCCGCAGTCTGAGGTTTACTGTTGGGGTTTCCCGGGAAGGTTCTTGCGGTGATCTCGGCAAGGTTGGTAAATCCGTCGTTGTCTGAATCGACGGGCTCAGCAGCAGCGAAATTGATCCCGTTATTCAGAAGGGTTGTTCCATAAGGATTCAGAGGCCCCACACTGGTGTTGGTGGTGTGGCAGAGGATGCACTGGTCCAGGACCGTCCCCGCCGTTCCATATCGAGTGTTAAACTGGTTTCTAATGGCATTGGTTCCCCAGGCGATACCGAAAATCCCCGCGATTGAGAAGAGAATGATCGAATAATTAAAGACTTTCCTTTTCATCTACTACCTCCTGGTATAATGATTAATTTTAATCTAATGCAGACTGTCCGGGAGAATCAGGTTCTGCCTCAGGTGGAAAGTCTGCGGCTACAGGTTTTGGTCTGATGATTAAAGAGGCACTCAGTTAGAAAGCAGATGAATCAATTCATCTTTAGAGAATGGTTTTTCAAGGGCTTTGGCATGATATCTTTTCATTTCTTCTCCGAGGTCTGATTGGAATTGATTCAGGTTCCCACTCATATAGATCACCTTGACTGCGGAATTGTGGCACCGGATCAATTCCATCAATTCAAAGCCGTTCTTTTCAGGCATTTGAATATCCGTGAGAACAATATCCGGTTCGAATAGAAGATAGGCAAAGTAACCATCTTTTCCATCTTTCGCTAATCTCACCTCATGCCCCTCATCCTCTAACATCCATTGAAGGAGAGCCCCTAAATCCAAATTGTCATCGACGATTAAGATTTTCATCTTCACCTCTTCTGGATTGAATTTTTATGATCTCTTCTGCAAGGGGTATGCCGATGTATTAAAGATTCTTATCTATATGATTTAATTATATTTTTCTTAATGGTTCAGTACCGAAAAAAGAAGGTATGAAGGAAATCACCTACAGATGAAGCTTAAAAGTGGAAGGGTTTTTCCTGCACTCAGGAGGGTTTTTTAAAGTCCTCGCTTTTCAAGCCGTGTTTTTTAAGAAGGTCGTAGAAATCAGCCCGATACTTTCCTGCCATCTTCGCAGCCTGACTTACGTTTCCGTGACAAATCTGGAGGAGGTTGATGAGATATGTTTTTTCATAAGCCTCTTTTGCCTCTTTAAGGGGTTTGAGGGGTTCCTGGGAGATGGCTTTCTCTTTGGTCTGAAGAATAAGGTTATCGGAGATCAGTTCGTTCGGGCTTAGGGCCACTGCAAATTCTATCACATTTTCAAGCTCCCGAATATTACCAGGCCAATCATAGAGCATCAGCTTTTGCATTGCTTCGGGTGTCAACCCTCTCACTTCTTTCTTCATCTGCTGGTTGAACTTCTTTAAAAAGTGTTCGACCAGAAGAGGGATGTCTTCTTTTCTCTCCCGTAGAGGAGGAAGGTAAATTGGGATGACATGAATTCGGTAGAAGAGGTCCTCTCGAAAGAGGCCTTGCTTCACCTGATTCTCAAGATCTTTATTGGTTGCGACCAGGACTCTGACATCCACTTCTACCAACGTTTCACTTCCGACCGGATAGAACTGCCGTTCCTGAAGGACCCGAAGGAGTTTCGCCTGAATGGGTAGAGACATATCCCCGATTTCATCCAGAAAAATGGTTCCTTCATGAGCCTGAGCGAATAACCCTTTTGAGCTTTTTACAGCACCGGTGAAAGCCCCTTTCTCGTGGCCGAAGAGCTTGCTTTCCAACAGCGGTTCAGGAAGGGCGGCGCAATTGATGGCCACGAAAGATTTACTCTTTCGTTCACTTCCGAGATGGATCGCTTTAGCGATCAGTTCTTTTCCTGTTCCACTTTCTCCGTGAATGTAAACAGTCGAATCGGTTCTGGCAATCTGAGAGACCATTTCAAGAACTTTCTGCATCTTTTGGCTTCTTGCGACGATCTGGTCAAACCCATATCGCTCCTCCAACAACCCCTCGAGGCGTTTGACCTCTGAAGTAAGTCTCCGATTCTCCAGCGCCCTTTCCACCTGAAGAAGGAGGTCCTCAGGTTCAAAGGGTTTGGTGAGGTAGTTGAAGGCTCCTTTTCTCATGGCCTCGACTGCACTTTCAATGCTGCCATATCCGGTCAGAATGATGACCGGCATCTCCGGTTGAATGAGATGAAGATCATTCATTAATGAAATCCCGTTCAGATGTGCCAGCTGAAGATCCACAATGGAAAGATCAAAAATCTGGTCCTTTGCCGCTTCAATCGCCTCTTCTTCCCGGGCAGTCGCTATCACCTCATGGCCTTCAGATTCAAGCCTCATTTGTAGAAGATCTAAAAGATTCTGATCGTCATCAACGATTAAAAGTTTTCCCATGGGTTACTCTCTTTTTGTTACTTCACTTTCTCTTTCTTTTTCTCTTCGATTTCGATGTCCACTTTTTTGGTCTCTTCGAGAGTCTGCTGTAACTTCTGAACGGTTTGAGCCAGTCGTTCATACTCCTGAAGTAAGCCTATCCAGAGTCTGGCCTGTTCTGCTCGGTGGCTATGAGGATATTCCTTGACCAATCTCCTGAGGAGGGACAGAGATTTTGCATAATCCTTCTTTACATTTCCATAATGAGAATAAATCATGCCCATCTGGAAAAGGGCTTCGTCTTGCAGAGAGTTTTTCCCGGAGTTGGTCAGAATTTTCTGATACTCTTTTAGGGCTCCCTCAAAGTCGTTTTGATCGAGAAGACCTTTCGCCACAAGCAGATATTCTACCCGTCTCTCTTTCGGCTCATGGGTCTGGTGAAATTCTTCTGTCTTCACCCTGACGGTTTCTCTCTCTCTGAAAAAGAGGCATCCTGTAAGAGAAAGGGTTATGAGACCGGCAAGACAAACGTGAACAAACTTCCCTGTCCGGATAGGTTCTCTGCCCATACTTTGCCTCCGTGAGCCTGGATGATGTGTCTGACAAGAGACAACCCAAGCCCTGTCCCTTTGATTAAAGTTCCTTTCAGAAGAGAGCCTTGATGAAACTTCTCAAAGATTGTTTCCAATTTTTCCTCAGGGATGCCGGGGCCCGTGTCCGCTACCGAAACCTGGATGGAACCATCTAACTGTCGAGAGGAAATCACAATGGTTCCTCCCTGAGGAGTGAATTTAAGTGCATTTCCAATCAGATTTCTGAGAACCTGGAGCATCCTTTCACGATCTATCTTTAACGGCGGTAAAGAGTTCTCCACCTCCATCCTCAAATGAATCTGTTTTGATTCCACCAGAGGGGTCAATTCCGTCACTGTCTGATGGATTAATGAGGGGAGGTGAGTGTGTTGAAAGGCGTAGGACATCATTCCGGCTTCCATCTTGGATAGATCCAGCACCGAATTGGTCAAATCGATTAACCGCCTGCTTTCTTCCGAAAGGATGGTCAAGATTTTTCTCTGTTGGGGAGAAATCTCTTCGCCCATATTTTTCTGGAGGAGACTGATTCCCTCTTTGATCGAAGCAAGGGGGGTTCGCAATTCGTGAGACACGGTAGAAAAAAAGTCAGACTTCATCTGATCAAGGGCATTCAACTTAACACACATGGCATCAAAGGCTTTCGCCAGCTCCACCAGTTCCGGAGGAGAGGTGATGTCAAGACGACAGTCGTAAATTCCTTTCGAAAGCTCTTCTGTCTTATGTATCAATTGAGCGAGGGGATGAGTGATACTGCGTGTGATGAAAACAGAAAGAATCAACGCCACGAGAATAAAGAACAGAGATAAGCCAATAGCCCAGGGCTGAGCTGAGGAGGTGGATTCCACCAGCATTTTCATCCTTTTCTGGATGTCCATTCGAGCAAGCGCCTCCATCCGCCCCAATTCCTCGAGAACCCCGTCGACGGCTCGCTCGATCTCCATTTCGAACTGCCGGACCGGATAGGCTTGATGCTGACGAGTATAGTGCACCTCTTTATCAACCAGTGTCCGGAATTGTTGGTAATAAGCGGCCATCCGGTTCAGGGATTTCTGTTTCTCCTCTGTATCGGTTGCTGTAGAAATAAGGGAGAAGAGTTTGTCAAAGTCTTCCCGGGCAGAAAGATATTGTTGAAAGAAAAGGGGATCCCGGGTAAGAATGTATTTCTTTTTAAAGCGCAGTTGTGAAAGGATTGCGTCAACCAAATTCGCCTTTTGATCCAGGATAGGGGTATTGATCCTTAAGGTAGTTCGGGTCACCTTATTGATTTGGTGAAGTTTGAAAATAGCATAAACCGCAATACTTCCAATGACGACGAAAAGGGCGAGGTAACCAATGGTGAGTCTCGAGAAGATTGTAAGTCTTATCAGGGGGGATTGTGGCTTTTGCATACGTTTTGGAAATCCGGCGCTTTTTTCTTCCCTTCGTCGAACAGCACTTTTAAAAAGAATGCCCCATCCCCCGCTGGGATCTCTTACCCTTAAGATTAACACATGAATAGGTAGCCATCAAATAGATGGTGCAAATCAAGATACGCAGGCTAAAGCCTGCGCTCCCCCTATGGGAGGGTGAAAAGATTCCATTTGAAGGGTATCTCCCCACGCCGATGGGAGGTTCAAAAGGTTCGGCTAAAACCTATAGGTCAATCCCAATAAGATGAGATGGGCTTTGTAGGATTGGTCTTTATAAGCCCCGGTGAGATAGGCACCATTCGTTCCTGTGACCGGTCCACCTGGCGGGTTAATGTACTGGTAGTTGTCCAGTTGATCATCCCGATAACTAAATCTCTGATAGGCATATCCGAGTGAAGCGATCAGGGATTTGGTGAGGTGATAGATTGTTTTGAACCTGAAGGTATAAAGAACGTAATCTTCCGATCTCATGATATCCACTGTGTCGTTGTCTGCTCCAGCCAATCCATTGGCAGCGATGAGAAGGGCTGGATCAATGGTAAAGTCGATGTTGCCATTCGACTTGAGATAATCATGCTGAAAAACGAAGGTCAATTTATTCGGGATCGCATAGATCTCCGTACCGAGCCCGTATCCAAGGGTCTTATCTTTCTGTTTTGCCGACCATGGAAAGTCAACGGCAGCCTGTGTTCTAACCAGATCGGGATGGAAAGTGACCCAGGCGAAATCAACATTCCCATAAATTTTTGCCAGTTTCCCGAGAGAGTATGCGACATTCGTTGCAATCTCGTCCCGCTTGTCTTTCTTTAGACCAAAGGGTCCGTCATAATTAGATGTTCGGTGGCGATACTCAAGCCCAAAAGCGAAACTTTCCCATGGGAAAAAGTCAACGGCTGCTTTAATGGTATCCCGATTCTGGGAATCATAGGCATACATTTTATTGGGCTGTGCCTCTGCCTGAGATGTTCTCTCTTTCGCCTTACGATCCAGTCTTTCATAACCCAGCCTCAAATCCATCCAATCCAGTCCACTCCACCTCAATTCTGTAAAATAGATATTATCTTTATTAAACGGGAGAACCAGCAAAGGATCTTGAAAGGCTTTGATAAATTCGCGCTCGGTTCTCACATAATGATAGCCGCCATTAAGATAAACCCTTGAAGGGAGTTTTAAACCGACCTCTGCACCGTAATGCTTTACTTCGTAATCCAAAAAATTTTCCACAACTCCCACAACTTCATCGGACCGGTTATTTCGCTTATAAAATTTGTGAAAAACCTTTGCATCTAAGAAATGGATGGGGTGGGTGGTCAGGATAAGATCATAATTCAATGTTTCAACTTCTCCTCTAAAATCGGTTCGGCCTCCGATTAAGGTTGGAAAAGCCGATGACTCTGATTTTCCTTTGGAGAATCCAATGTTGGTGCTTATTCGGCTATGAAAGGGGAGTTTAACAGAGCCTTTAAATGAACCCTTATGGTAAGTGTTGTCGGGAGGGAGAGAAAGGGTATCAGGTGTCGCTGTAGCAGGATTGGTGAAGTTCAGGACCGTATTACTGTTATTGAACCCGCTGTAAAAATAGTTAAAAGAGAGAAAGAAAGGATTTTTGGCATAACCTGTCTCGAGGGCCAGGTTATTTGTGACATAATCAATAGGTTCAGGCATTTCGATTCCGATCCCGCCCGGAGAGGTTCCTGCAACGCCAGTCGGTTTGATCCCCTCTCGTTCTTCCCGCTGAAACGAGGCGTTAAAAAAGAAGGGCTTAATCAGGTTCAGTTTTAACCCTCCTCCGTATTGGCGCCGTTCAAATGCATAGTCAAACGTATTCCAGGATCCAATATTTGTATTAGGAGCACCTACCAGGGTATCCCTACCGGCTCCCAGAAAGAAGGTCCGAGCATCAAAGGTAATATGATGAGGAATTTCTTGATAGAAAAGATCGTATTTGAATCTTCCCCACATTCCTCCTTCAAGTTTATAACGCTGCGTATCGTAACCCACATCCCATGCTTTAAAATTCAGAAAATATCTTTCCGTATCGTAACGGAGGCGGGCCCTTCCATAGAAGCCACCGTTTTCCTTCAGATCTCGATATTCGGTAAACTTTGCCTCTCCCCCTCCTTCGGCATCCACTCCGATGTACTTGCTTGTCAAAGAGATTTCACCTTCAATCCTCTTTTCTTCAGCGAAGATTATGCCAAAAGGGATCAGTCCGATGATCATTGCAATTGTCATGATGGTTTTTTTCATCGTCTCACCTCCTAACGGTCAAAAGCTGGGGATCGGCTGCTTCCATGGATATTCCCGTGGCAGTTCAGACAGGATCGTGCAAAAAATCTATTCTTCTGCGAACCCCCAGGGCCTAAAAAGGAATGATAATTGGTTGCCGGTCTGCTCGGGTGGCCTGTCCGGGTGTGGCAACTCTGACAGAGGAAGGGGACTTTTCTGACCAGCAGTTTGGTGTGGTTGCTTCCATGAACTTCGTGGCAATTCAAACAGTTCTCCTGAACCGGAGGATGTTCAAAGGCATAGGGGCCCCGCTTTTCAGCATGACATTTGTAACAGAGATCATTGACCGAATCAGCTTTCACCATCCTTTGCCCAAAACCTCCATGAACCTCATGGCAGCTACTGCACTTTATTTTTCCTTCGTTGACCGGGTGATGGGATTGTTTGTTCTGCTGAGTGCGGATATATTTGTGGCAGGTGTAACAGAGATCGGGTTCTTTCGATGCATAAGATTTCCCAACGCCAGTGTGAATGGTGTGGCATTGATCACAGGAGATTCCTGCGGATCGATGTTTGCCCATGTCCCAAGAGACAAGGTGCTGGGATGTTTCATGACAGGAAAGGCATCTGGACGATTTCGTTTTGGCGTCCGCTTTTCTTTCAAAGCCGAAAACCCCTCCTTCTTTTCCCCCTCCTTTCTCGGCGTGCTTGCTTCCGGGACCATGGCAGGATTCACACCCTTCCGAATGGATTGGACTTCCTGGAACCGCCTTTTTGCCATGAACCGATTTGATGAAATCATTGTAGTAGCCTTCATGGCATCCTTTGCAGGTTTCTGAACCCACGAATTCTGATTTTTCTGTTGCCTGGGTTTGTATCATCAGAAGAACCGTTGAAAAGGCAAGAAGAATAAAAAGGAAGACCATTAACCTTTTCCAACCCATAAGCTCACCTCCTGGTTATCGGGTTATAGAAAGATTGTTAATAAAGAGTGTTGGTAAAGAAATATTCTGGATGAGGCTGAATAAAAATCAGATGCAAATCCCCCCATTTGCATCTGTGAAAGGAACAACGCACTCCATCTAACATACTTCATTTATTTAGTCAAGAATCGGGAAAATCTTTCAAACAAAAAAATTCGAAAATCTAAAAAGATATGCTAAAATTAAGTGTAATTGAATGGGGGGCTTTCCTTCATCCCTGCAGAATGATCACCGAATATGAAAATTCTGATTCTCGATGACGATAAAAATTTCGTAAGAGTCCTCGCGAATGAATTAGAAAGCGAGGGCTATGAAATTCAGACAGCCGATACAGGGGCACAAGCCTTGGAGAGGATAGAAAAAGACGAACTGGATGTCTTGCTCCTGGATCTGAATATGCCTGATCTTCATGGAATGGAAATCTTAAAAAGGATTCGAATGCTCGACCTCCGTGTTGAAGTGATCGTCCTGACAGGTCATGGGACGGTCCCTTCTGCGGTTGAGGCGATGAAACTCGGGGCATACGATTTTCTGACCAAACCTTTTGAAATGGATGTTCTCAAAACCATCATTGAGAAAGCCTATGAGAAGAAAGCCCTTAGGAATGAAAATCTTCTTCTCAGGGAACATGTGAAACGGCAGTCCGGAGGACAGATTCTGGTCACCCAGAGCCAGAAAATGATTGAAATTCTTGAGAAGGTAAAAAGAATAGCCCTTTCTGATTACCCTGTACTCATCGAAGGAGAAAGTGGCGTGGGGAAAGAGCTGATCGCTCGAGCCATTCATCAAGCTTCCTCGTACCATGAGGGTCCATTTGTTCCCATCAACTGTGGCGCCATTCCTGAGAACATGCTTGAAACAGAGTTATTCGGTCATGAGAAAGGTGCTTTTACCGGCGCCGTTTCGAGGAAATTGGGATTGATCGAGGTGGGTGAACATGGAAGCATCTTTCTTGACGAGATTGGAGAACTGAACCTTGCCTTACAAGGGAAGCTTCTGAGAGCTATTGAGACAGGAAGTTTTTTTAGAGTGGGAGGAGTGAAAGAGGTTAAAGTCCAGACACGCTTTATTGCAGCGACCAATAAAGATATTAAAAAAGAGGTTGAAACCGGTCTTTTTCGAAAAGATCTTTATTATCGCATCAGCGCCCTCAATCTTGCGGTTCCACCTCTGAGGGAGAGACGGGAGGATATTTCTCTCCTCATCCAACATTTTCTTCAATCCTATCCATCCTTTCGCAAAAAAGCCTTTACTCCTGAGGCGATGTCCTTGCTCCTGACCTATTCCTGGCCTGGAAATGTGAGAGAACTCCAGAATGTGGTTCATCGAGCCGCTCTTCTTTCAAAAGAGGATCTCATCGGTCCAGAGGGATTACCGGAAGACTTATTTCGAGAGCAGTCCAGTCATAGCCAGAGAATTGAAGACATTGAAAAGGAGCATATCCTCAAAGTTCTTAAAGAGGTCGGAGGACATAGGGGCAAAGCGGCTGCCATCCTGGGAGTTGATCCAAAGACCCTCTATCGCAAACTCCAGATTTACGGAATGGGTGAATGATCGATTTTCTTAAAGAAAAGGTTTCAGAAACCCTGAAATCGTTTGTTGAAAGAATCTATAAGAATCGTCCCGTGTTTCAGATGCAATACGATTTGATTTCCCGCTCCAGGAGGGAGTGGCAGGAGACATTCGATTGCATCACTGATCCAATCGTGGTGATGGGCAAAGATTGCACCATTCACCAAGCGAATAAAGCTTTTCGGAAGATGTTTGTATCTCAGATGGAGTCTTTCGATGGACTACAAAAAAAACACGACCGAAGCTGTCCTAAAGTTTTCGGCACCTGTTTTCTTTCTCAATGTCCTCATAAGCGTGTCATTCATGAGAAGACTCCGATCGTTCATGAGGTGGAGTATCCCCATCTCGATACGATCTTTGAAGTCTCGGTCTTCCCTTACTATCGTTTAGAAGATCAATTTGAAGGTTCGATTATCATCCTGAAAGATGTCACCCAGAAAAAAGAGCAGGAGAGAAGAGCGATGTTAAGGGAAAGGCTTTCCGCCATTGGTCAGATGGTTTCGAGCGTTGCCCATGAGATCAACAACCCTCTGGCCACCATCGGGGTCAGTGCTGAAGGACTTCTCAAAAGGGTCAAGGAGGGTCGTTTTGATCCTGTGCTCTTTGAAAATTATTTAAAGATCATCAAAGACGAAATCGCCCGGAGTCAGAAAATCACCATCGGTATGCTTTCATTTGTAAGACAGAAGGATGATTCAAAAGAGGAACTGGATATCCATCATGTTTTGGATAAAACGATCGAGATGCTCCGTTTTCAGGAGAAATTGAATGGCATCGAAGTTCTGAGAGATTACAGTCACGAGATAGGAAAGTTTCATGGCTATGAGGGTGAACTCCGGCAGGTCTTTCTTTCGATTTTAAACAATGCCGTTGAGGCAATGGGAGAGAAAGGCAGACTCCTTCTCGAAACGACTGATCTGTGCCATAAGATTTCAGTAAAGATTACGGATACAGGTCCAGGAATTCTTTCAGGACATCTTGAGAAGATTTTCACCCCATTTTTTACCACTAAATCTGATCAGGGAGGAACCGGACTCGGACTTTTTATTGCCAAGAAAATTATCGAAGAAAATGGAGGGGAAATCAGAGTTTCCTCCGAATTAGGCAAGGGTACGACCTTCACGATCACCCTTCCCACCTGAGTTCACTGCGATCAGGAAAATTGTCCTGATCATAGGGCTTTTTTCCCAACCCCGATTTACCGGTTTTTAAAAAATCTTTTAAAAACGAACAAATTTAAATTGGCTTATTTTTTGCTAAATAACTTTTTTATTATGTTGTCAAAACCAATCGAAAGGAGGAAAGAGCATGGATAAAAAGTTTCTAAGAGTCTTTCAAGTTGGATTGGTTCTCTGTCTGGTGGTGCTAATTGGGACCCTCTCTTTTGCTGGGTCGAGAGGCAAGTTTGAGGTAAAAGTGGGTGATGAGCTTTATGTCTGTGCCTGTGGAGAGAAATGTCCATGTGACACAATCTCCAACAACCCGGGTAAATGCACTTGCGATGCAGATCTGGTCAAAGCAAAAGTTGTAAGGGTGGAGAAGGATAAAGCCTATTTTAAAGCAGAAGGGTGGACAAAAGAGAGAGCCTTTAAAACTGTCGGGAAATATACCTGCGCCTGTCCTCCGGCATGCAAATGCGACACGATCAGCCAGAATCCTGGGAAATGCACCTGTGGAGTTGAAATGAAGAAGATGTAGGTTGAGGTCGATATTATTCCTAAAGAAAACAAAAGGGCGATTCCATTTATTTGGGTCCGCCCTTTTGTTTTTCGAGTCACCTAAACAGTCAGGCATGATATAGGGCAATTCTCCTTAAAGAAAAGGGCAATTCGCCTGATCCTGATCTGTCTCTTTTTGAATAATCTAATAAAATCAATTAGTTTGATATTGGCACTGCTTTTGCTTATTAATCTTTTCGAGCAAAAATAAATTTAGATTGGAGTGCTCATGGAAAAGATTTCAAGACGGGAATTTATAAAGTATGGAGCGGGGGGATTGACGGCACTTGTTGTCGGATCTCAGATGGATTGGCTTGAGAACACGGCAGAGGGAGCGGTTCATGTCCAGACGCTCAATTTCCATATTACCGATGCGATAAAAGATATGGTCACTCACAACTCTCTCAATCCAGCCCAGTGCTATTTCTGGATTTATAAAGAAGACCGTTTTCCACCAGAATGTCCAGGACCGACAATTTTTACGACACAGGGAGATGTAGTGCGGGTCGTGATTACGAACGATCTCGACGAACCCCATTCTTTTTTCATCCCGGGAATATTTAACAGCGGTCCAATAGCTCCTGGGCAGACCATCAAGAAGAGGTTTGTGGCAAAAAAGGCTGGAACTTTTCTCTATTACGATAACCTCAATGCTCCGGTGAACCGGGTCATGGGACTTCACGGAGCTTTTATCGTTATGCCACGAGCCCCCCGTCCGGGTCACAACTTTACTCCCTATGAGAGACCCACACCTCAGGTACAGATGCTTTTCGATGATCTCGGAACAACAACTCATTTTCCAGGGCTTTCCTGGGAGCAAGGTGATGATTCTGTAACTCCTCACACAGCCCCATTTCGTCAATATATCTGGTTGCTCCATCAAGCCAGCCCGAGACTTTTTCGGGATGTGGGAGAACTCCCCTCCAATAGAATATATGACCGGAGAGATTTTGTCCTGGAATTCCTTAACGATAGCTTTATCGCAACCTCTAATGACAATCGGGTAACCCCGATCAATGATCAATTCAATCATAAACCCCATTTTTTTACGATTAATGGCCAGTCAGGCTATTTTTCACATCATAATCCTTATATTTCACCCCACCAACGAGTGGGTGAACCTGTTGTCATTCGCGTTCTCAATGCAGGGCTGTGGATGCATTCATTGCACATCCATGCCAATCATGTCTATGTGATCGCCATTAACGGAAGGGTTCAGAGTAACCCCATCTGGATTGATACGTTTGACCTTTATCCTTTAGGAACGTTTGATTGGCTGGTTCCATTTACAAGGCCCCCTGAGGTCCCCAACACTCGTGGGATTGGATTTCCTGATCCTCCTCTGACCTGTCTTGCCAACCCACAGATTCAGGGATCGACTCCTCATCCTGTCTGGCCTCCTCTCGAGGAGATTAACTTATTTATTCCAGCAGTGGGGACACGAGCAAACCCTGCAGATCCTAATTCGCCAGACATCTCTGTTCAGCTTTCTCCTCTTTGTTTTCCAATGCATGATCACAATGAACCTTCTCAGGTGGCACAGGGTGGAAATTATAATCTTGGAATGATCGCAGGTATTAACTTTACGGGTGATCGAACTCTGCCTGGGGGAATTATTACATTTCCGAAGGCTCCGTTAGAACATCCGCATAACGAAACTGGACCAGCCGCAGGGCATGAAGATCACTAATCGATAGAGATAGAAGGGAGATTTGTATGTCTTTTGAAAATCCAGCTTATCATATACATCGTCGGTCTGTGGAAGGTCATGAGGGCCATTGGGTAAAGACTTTTGATCCACCACAGGCAAATCCGCCTACTCCGGAACTCTTAGCACCGACCAATCCAGTCCCAGGGTTGATGCTGGCGGCGGGTTACCAGGATAGAGTGACTACCCCCAATACGGTTCAGCGTGATTTACTCCATGGTTTGCGATTAGATATGTGGGATGGAAGGAGAGTTGAGATGTTTGTCTTTACAGATCAAGACAACCCTTCGACCCAGAATGGAAATTTTCCGGGGGCAACGATTCGGGTACCCAGAGGAACCATATTTCATTGCGAAACGATGACCCATGGCGGTCCACACACGATTCACTGGCATGGGCTTGAACCCACCCCCATTAATGACGGCGTAGGCCACTGTTCCATGGAACTCGGTCGATATACTTACCAATTTCAACCCAATTTTATTGGAACTTATTTTTATCACTGCCACCGGAACACCGTTCAACATTTTGAGTTTGGGCTTTACGGACTTTTTATTGTGGAGCCGCCCGATGCCTTTTCAGGTCCAAACTGGGGAGGTTATCCCCGTCGGATAGCGGGAAACACTTCGAACTTTCCTCAATTTCCAGAACTGAATACGAATCCCCTGACCAGTGGCGATCCCCAGGCTTACACGGTTCCCTATGATGTGGAGGCTTACTGGGTGCTTCAGGCGGTTGATTCAGTATGGCATGATATTGCTGCAGATCATGCGGCTTTCTTTCCGGGTCATGGAACTCAGCCTGGAATAAATGACATCTTTTACCATGGCTTCTTTCATGACTACAACCCGGACTATTTCTTTATTACGGGCGTACCCATTCCGGTCCGCGCCCCTGGTCCCGGAACGATTCCTCCCAATGTTGTCATTCCTGCTGCACTTAATAGCGGCGTTTCAGGAACTCAGGTTTCGATTAATGCTCAGAGAAATCAGACGATTCTAATCCGTTGTCTTGATGCGGCTTACGGAACAGCAAGAGTGACCTTTCCGGTGGATGTGGTGATCATTGCCTGGGACGGAAGAGCCCTGGGGATTCCGCCCTATGGATCGTATAATTCAGCCTACCCGGTGAAAGCAGGGACACCGATCAAATTGAGTGTGGCAAGGCGATTTGGAGCTTTAATCCGATCATCAGTCGCTGTCAACTCCTTTGCAACCGTTGAATTTAGAAAACATGAGGCCGACCGATTATTAATGACGGCAAGGATTCCGTTTGTGATTAGTTAGAACGAAGAAAGAAAGGAATTTTTTGTGCCCCATATTCTTCTTGCTGATGATGACATGAATTTTGCTACCATTCTCAAGAAAGAACTGGAAGAAGAAAGCCACCAGGTGGATCATGTCAGCAATGGAGTGGATGCTATTCTGAAATGTATTGCCAACCCATATGATTGTGTGCTTCTGGATCTGGTCATGCCGGGTGTTGACGGTCTCAACGCGTTAAAAATAATTAAAAGTTTAAAACCAGAAATTCCAGTCATCACCATTTCAGGAAAGGCTAGTACAAAAGAGATTTCTGAATCGTTATCCTGTGGAGCTCACTCGTGTCTGAAAAAACCATTTAGTATGGAAGACCTTAAAAAAGAAATCCAAACGTTTCGAAAGGAAAGAAAAAAATGAACAGGGTCAATAGGAAAACCATCTGCCTTTTAGGATTCGCCTTTAGCTTGATCTTCTTTTTCGTTTCAAGTGTTGATGCTCAGCAATGCAATCGAACGATCATTGCCGATGTTGTTGCCCTTGACCAACCCATCTTCTATAACCGATTAGGGACGTTTAACCCCATTGGAATGATGTATGCGTTAAGGCGCGATGTGATTGACGTCAGGACCGGAACACCTGAAGGTGTTCGAAATGCTCAAGGACAGGTGGGCGTATTAACCCCGGGTTTTGTACAGTTAAGGCCAGATAAAAGGCCCAGACCCATTGTGCTGCGGATGAATTCGGGGGACTGTTTACAAGTTAACTTCACTAACCTTTTGAGCCCTACCCCTGCTGTGGCTGTTGTCAATGGTGTCCAGATAGACGACCAACCGGTAACCAGAGCGGCAGGCATTCATGTGAATGGAATGCAACCCGTTGGAAGCATTCTTTCCGATGGATCAAATGTTGGAAGAAATTCTCAAACGCAACCCGGACCCTCCGGATTGAATGGTCTGGTCATGCCTGGCCAGTCCATCACCTATCGATTCTATGCCGAGTTTGAAAACACTTACCTCCTTTATAATATGGGTTCTACCACAGGCGCTGAAGGCATGGGGGGGACAACGGCTTTCGGTCTTTTCGGGGCGGTCAACGTGGAACCCAGAGGGTCGGAATGGTATCGGAGCCAGGTCACCCGGGAGGAGATGGATCTGGCAACCATTGGAAGGACACCGGATGGACATCCTATCATTAATTACGATGCTCGTTATCCAAACAGGGAACCTTTCATCACAGAAGGGAAAGTGAGACGCGGCATTGGCCTTCCCATCCTAAAGATGCTCGACGGAAATCAGATCGTCCATTCCGATCTTAATGCAATCATCACAGGGCCTAATCGGGGGAATTTTCTTCCGGGAACGCATTATCCTTCTACCCCTGTTAACCCTGAGCAGCAGCAACCTTTTCGTGAATTCACAGTCATCTTTCATGATGAGATTTTTTCTCTTCAAGCCTTTCCCGAATTCTTTAACAACCCGACTTTCCGACACACCCTGCATGGAGTCAGGGATACCTTTGCTATCAATTATGGAACGGGTGGCATAGGTTCAGAGATCATTGCGAATCGACTTGGATTGGGACCGATGTGGGACTGTAATGATTGCAAATATGAGGAGTTTTTTCTCACCTCCTGGGTGGTTGCAGACCCCGGAATGGTGGTTGACATTCCTGCCAACGCCGGTCCCATCGTGAATGGCCAGCGGGTTCCTGGACCCAGGGCGACGGTTGCTTTTTATCCGGACGATCCCTCCCTGGTCCACCACAGTTACATTAACGATCATGTGAAGATCAGAAATCTTCATGCGGGTACGGAACACCATATGTTTCATCTTCACAGTCACCAATGGGTTTTTTCTCCAATGAATGATAAGTCCTCCTATCTGGATGGCCAGGCTGTTGGACCTGGCAGTGGATACACTTACGATATTGCCTTCGGTGGAAGCGGAAATCGGAATAAAACTCCTGGCGATGCCATCTTTCACTGCCATTTTTATCCCCACTTTGCACAGGGGATGTGGGCGCTCTGGCGAAATCATGATGTCTTTGAAGAGGGAACGAAGCTTGAGGTTCAGTTCGTTTCGAGATTCCGAAACGGAGGCAGAGCTCCTTTTACCCTTGGAAGCGCCAAACCGGCTCCAGGATCAAGGGCCCTGCCTGATGGAGAGATTGCGGCTGGAACGCCCATCCCAGGGGTTGTTCCCATTCCTGGATTGCCTATGCCTCCCATGCCTGGTGGAGCCACTGTCGTTGCCCAGCCAGGTCTTCCCGGAAGCCAGATTGTCATCACAGAACCGGATAATGATGGAGACGGAATTCCGGATCGGAATCCTGGCTTTCCTTTCTTCATTGCGGGAATTGCCGGTCATCGGCCTCCTACGCCACCATTTGATCTCATTGACGATGGAGGGTTGCCCAGACATATCATTGTAGGTCCATTGGGAGCCAATACCGATACCACTGGCACCCTGATCAGACAGGTGGCCTCTCGAATTGACTTCAGCAAGGAACTTCTTAATGCGGATGCCCTTCAGATTCCAGAAGAGGGAACCCCTGCCGAAAAGGCAGCTATGAATTTTCACAGTCAGAAATTCCATAACAGTTTTAAACCGGATGGCACGCCGGCCCAATTTAGGACAAACGGAAGACCTCCCAAGAGAGGTGCGCCTTATGCAGACCCCTGCATGGATGACAATGGAAATGCCCTTTTGCCCGGGATAACGCCCTTTTTCAATGGTCAGACTGCACAAACTCCAAAGGCCATTCTGTATGGAGCGGAAAACCCGAGAACCTACAAAGGAGCCAATATTCAAACGGATGTCATCTTTAATAAGGTGGGTTGGCATCATCCTCAGCAAAGACTGATTACCTTATGGGAAGACGTTATGCCGACCATGTCCGGGTTGAGACCCCCTGAGCCCTTTGTCATGAGGCTTAACACGAACGACTGTGCTGAATACTGGCATACCAATCTCGTGCCCAGCTACTATGAACTTGATGACTATCAGGTTCGAACCCCTACCGATGTTATTGGTCAACACATCCATCTGGTTAAGTTTGACGTGACTTCATCGGATGGTTCGGCAAACGGTTTCAATTATGAGGATGGAACGTTCAGTCCTGACGAGGTGAGAGAGAGGATTCATGCCATTAATGAAGCAGGAGGATTGATTCCATACGAAGGGGGGGATCGGATTGAACTGACTGCCAGACCTCATCCCTTCTTCGGTTCAGGGCCGAATGGAAGATGGCTCGGGGCAAGGACAACCGTTCAGCGATGGTTTGCCGATCCAATTCTCGACTATGAGGGCAGGGATCGCACCCTCGGATTGGTCTTTACCCATGACCATTTTGGTCCTTCGTCACATCAACAGACAGGTCTTTATGCTACGTTGATTGTTGAGCCAGCCGGTTCAACGTGGAGGCATAATGAGACGGGCGCCCTTCTTGGAAATCGCCATGATGGTGGCCCAACAAGCTGGCAGGCGGTCATCCTGGGTGAAAGGAACCACCTGGATGGTCCTGCTTTCCGTGAGTTCTTGCTTGAGTGGGGCGATTTTCAGCATGCCTACAAAGCCAACTGGCCTGGAACCATTGATTCTCAAAGTTATCTCTATGCGATTAATCCATCTTTTCGCGTAGAGGCGGCGAATGCGACTGCAGCAGATCCCGGAGATATTGTTCAATTCCCGGCGATCTGTCCTGATGGAATTAACCTCAGACCCTGCCCGGAAGCCATTTCCGCTGATCACGTGGGGACGATGGTCGTGAACTATCGAAATGAACCGATAGGCCTTCGAATTTTCGATCCCAACAAGATTAATCCAAGAACCGGCACACCCGGTGCCCAGGCCGATGGTCTGGCTGGAGATCTTGCCTTTGCTTTCTCATCCTCTTCTTCCATAAACAGGGCGATACCGGAGCTTAATACGGTGATGCCTGCTTCTGTCAGAGATTCGTCCGTTGTGCCACAACCTTTTGAAGGTTTGAACACAGGTTATACGATCGGTCCTCCTTTAGCTGGAACCCAGCTTACTTTTGACGTAGGGCCAAAAGACCCCGCCACACCCATTCTGAGAGTGTATGATGGAGACAATATTCGGGTGCGAATTCAAACCGGTGCGACGGAAGATTCCCATAACTTTTCGATTCATGGAATGAAATGGCTTCAAGAATTTGCCAATTACAACTCAGGCTGGCGAAACACGCAACATCTGGGAATTGATGAACAGTTTACCTTCATCGTTCCTTTCATCGGTGATCAGGGTCAGATCGGAAACGCTTCGGATTATCTATATAGCGCCAGTGCTTCCGGCGATGGATACTGGAATGGAGTGTGGGGAATTGTAAGGGCTTACAACAGACAGCGCTCCGATCTCTATGTCCTTCCAAATAACCGCCTGGGGACAAGGGGGCATATCATTCAGAACCGAAGTGATTTTCTCGGTAATGATCAATTCAGCGGTGCCTGCCCGATCACTTCCCCGAGAAGGCAATTTGATATTACGGCCGTCAGAGCGGCAGATGTACTTTTAGAGAATCCTCTTCTTGGAATAAGCACTCTGATCTATAATTCAAGGCCAACGGTTATCCCGGATATCATTCGAGGAGGGCAGGTCATTGAAGGAGGAAGTGGTCCACTTCATGATCCAACGGCTCTGCTCTATGTTTTCACAGATGATATTGATCCTGTTACAGGCAAACTCAAAACAGGGGTTCCGGTGGAGCCTCTTATCTTGAGAGCCAATGCTGGAGATTGTATTGAAGTGACTTTAAGAAATAATTTACCTTCCACGGTGCCAGACCTTCCTGGCTGGAGAAACATCCAGGCCATCGTTGATCGGGAGGTTACTCCCACGGGGAAAGTTACATTTAATGCCAATGATATCATTCCCTCCAGCCACGTGGGGCTTCATGTCCAGCTTTTAGAGTATGACGTCACACGGGCGGATGGGACCAATGTGGGAAGAAATCCGGTTCAAACCGCACCTCCTGGAGGGGTTGTCCGTTATCGCTGGTATGCAGGAGATCTACGACTGAGAAGAGTCTTCAGTAATGTTTCGAGACTTGAAGCAACCCCTGTTGAATTTGGCGTAGTGGGTCTGTTGCCAGCCGATAAGATTGAACAGGGAGACAAAGGGCTTGTAGGTGCGATGGTTATCCTTCCGCAGGGTGCTACCTGGACAGAGGATCCCGACACACGCGCCTCTGCGACGGTTCAGACAGGAAGTGAGACATTCCGGGACTTTGTTGCTGTGCTTCAGAAAGGATTTCAGCTCAGGTATGCCAATAACAATCCAGTACCTATGTCTGGAGGAGAAGGGGGAAGAAAAGGAGAGGATGTAGAAATTACCGGCAATAAAGGGATCAATTACAGGACAGAGCCCCTCTGGTTCAGGCTGGGATATCCGCCCCATCTATCGCCTGAAGCGCAAAGAAATTTCTTTACCCAAAATGTGTATGCCAACGCCCAATTGACTCCGGCGGCAGATCCTGAAACCCCCATCTTTCGAGCAACCGCTTTGACCCCTGTCAGGTTCCGGTTTGTAATGCCCACCGGGGCAGGCGTCACCAATGGCGTTTTAACCCTTCATGGTCATCTCTGGGAGCGGGAGCCATACAATAGCAACTCCAATATCAAAGGGCCAGATCGCATCGTGAGTAATCCAACGTCTCAGCTGATGGGAAGTCAGGAGGGGATTGGTCCAACCGGACATTGGGACATTATCCCTGTTCATGGTGCAGGGGGAGCGTTTGGAATCTCTGGGGATTATCTCTATCGAATGATGGATCCCTTCCATAACTATGACGGGATGTGGGGGATCTTCAGAGTGGAATAAATGAGATGGTTTTTAAAAAAGTGGGTGTAATCTCTCAGAGATTCCATCCACTTTTTTTAGTATAAAGGAAAGAAATATAAAATAGACAGAGTTGATATGCAGGCTGAGGCCTTCGGCTACCCGCAAATGTCAATTGATAGAAATCGTAGTCGCAGGCTTCAGCCTGCGGTAAGAAGGTGCGTTGTTTTGCTAAACATCCGATTCACCAGTTCATTGGTGATTTTCATCGCCGTCCTCTTCTTCTTGCTGTTCTCCTTGTTTGAATCAGCCTTCAGCCAATCTCAGAAAGGTTTAGCGGAGGCTGAAAAAGACAAAATCGTTTCTCAAGGGGCAGAGGTTCAATTTTCTATAGAATCGGCTTCACGACAAGGGCTCTTAGAAGGTGATTTTGCGACCCTTCAATTCACCATCAAGGATTCGGCTACCCAGATGCCTCTCTCTGCGCTTCGTCCTGCGGTCTGGATCGATCTTGAAAAAAGAACAAATGAAACACTTTCCCCCCTCTCCTGCAAAGACAAGATTGGACTCTATTTGCAGGGGACGTTTGGTTACCGGCCCGATATTGATCTTAACTCCTATTTCATTCTATCTCTCAACAACGATGGAACGATCTCGGTAACCGACCCGATCGTCAGTTTTAGCGGAATCACCCAGCTCTATGGCATGATTTATCTGAAAAGACCAGGAGAGGATTGGGTATCGAGTAAGGATGATAAGAAACTTTTTGTGACTGTGCCAAGAGCCGGTCATGTGGCCGTGATCGACTTAGAGAGATTTAAGCTAATCCAAGAAATTGGAGCAGGAGATTATCCCTTTCGGATTGCGCTTCAACCTGATGGGAAATATCTCTGGGTTGGAAACAATTCAAGAGAAAAAGGCAGGAGTGGGGTGACGGTCATCGATGCAGAAGAATTAAAGGTGGTCAAGTTTATTTTAACCGGAGAGGGTCATCACGAGATCGCATTTACTGAAGATAGCCTTTTTGCCTTTATCACCAATCGGAAAGAGGGCACCCTTTCTGTGATTGATGTGAGGGCTCTCAAAAAGATCAAGGATCTTCCAATCGGGAAAGAGCCGGTGTCCATTGCCTACTCGAGTTTAAGTAAAGCGCTCTACATTGTTAATGAGGGCGATGGAGTTCTATCAGTGGTTGATGGCGAGAAACATGAAGTGATCCATCGACTTTCATTAAAAGAGGGCCTTCGATTTGTTCGTTTTGCCCCTGGAGGTCGATATGGTCTGGTGGTGAATGGAAAAGAAGGAACTCTTGAGGCCTTTGATACTTCCACCCATCAAAAGATTCACACCGTCAATGTTGGGAATCAACCGGATTTTATAAGCTTTACCAAAGACAACGCCTACATCCGGTTGAAAGGAGCGCCTGAAGTTGCTCTGATTCAATTGAGTCACCTTGGGCGAGAAGGCGTATTACCTGTGGTTCGTGTTCCGATCGGACAGGGAGTTCCGGCTGCTTCGCCTTACCATTCTGTTGCAGATCCGATTGTTCCAACTCCAGAAGATGGACATGCGCTCATTGTCAATCCCTCAGATAAGATGGTGTACTACTACATGGAAGGCATGTCAGGTCCGATGGGAAGTTTCCGGAGTTATGGCGGATATGTTCAGCAAGCGGTTCGAGTGGTGGACCGGTCCATGAAAGAAGTTGCAAAGGGGGTCTATGCGTCCCAGATCAGGATTCCGGCAAGCGGGAAGTACCAGGTGGCCTTTCTTCTCGATTCCCCGAGGATTTTACATTGTTTTGAGTTTTCTGCAAACCCAAACCCACGGATTGTTCGTCAGAAGAGCACGGGTTTTAGGGTTGAAGTAATAAATCCCAATGAACATCCTGTGGTCGGTAAAACTTTTTCCTTTCGATTTAAGTTGATTGATGCGGTTCAAGAGGATTCAGTGAAGCAGGTAAAGGATGTGATCGTTCAGGCCACCCTTGCCCCTGGAATCTGGAGAGAACAATATCCAGCTCAGGATAAGGGGAACGGCGTTTATGAGGTAGTCTTTAAAGCTCCCCGGCCTGGCACCTATTATATCACCTTTGCTTCTCCCTCTTTAAAGATGGGATTGATGCAGGCTCCCTATCACATCCTGCAGGCAAAAGAGGAAGGATCGAAGTAATTACCGAAAATGAATCAGAAGATCAATGAGAGAAGACAAAGGCATGGGTTGGTACGGAGATGGGTATGGATATCCGCCCTTCTATGGTTTTCCTCTTTGTTGTTATTCTTTTCAATCTCTCTTGCCCAGCCCTCACGTACCGAGATTCGAACCCCTGAGGTAAAACTCTTTGATCTTGACCTCTGGGATCAGGATGGGAAGAAGGTGAAATTTAAAAGCGACGTCATTGGAGATAAGGTTGTTGCCGTCGTCCCTTTTTACACGACCTGTACGACGGCTTATCCGATTTTAATTTTTATCTTTACTCGTCTTCAGGAGATGCTTGGCGATCGGCTGGGAAAGGACGTGCTTCTGATCTCAATCAGCGTTGACCCAAAGACCGATATTCCCATCCGCTTAAAAGCCTTTGCTCGCAAGCAGAAGGCCCGGCCGGGGTGGGTCTTTCTTTCAGGTGAACTGACCAATTTGGCCACCGTTCTTTCAGGGATAGGTGTCCAATACATTGTGGGCCAGAGTCTGGATGAACACCAACACATTCCTCTGACTCTGGTTGGAAAGGTCCAGGGAGAATGGAAACAATTCCATGGGTATCCCCCTCCAGAGATTCTCCTGGCTCAGATCAATAAACAATTGCCCTCTCCATAGAGAGGAGTTGGAAGAAAATGCTCATGGAGTGTAGAGGTAGATGGATCATTCTTTTCTCCCTCTTTGTCATCATGATTCCTTTTTATGTGTTTGGGGAGGCGGGTCAGAATGGAGACATCGATGAAAAGGGAAGAAGATATTTCACGGATACGATCGTCATGACCCATGAAGGAAAAGAGGTGCGTTTTTATAACGATCTTCTGAAAGACAAGTTGGTGGTCATCAACTTCTTTTATACCAACTGCCCAACAGCGCAGGTCAGTTTGATTACTCTTTTCAAGCTTCAGAAGATGGTTGGGAACCGATTAGGCGAGACCATCCATTTCCTCTCCGTAAGCGTTGATCCTGAGCGGGATACGCTGAAGGCGGTCCAGGAGTATGCCTCGAGGTTTAATCCAAAACCCGGATGGATGTTTATCACCGGGAAGAGTGACCATTTGCGGACAATCAATTTAAGACTGGGCAATCGAAATCCCTCGCCCGAAGCCCATCTTCAGGTTTTCCTACTTGGTAATCTGAGAACGGGGAAGTGGATGCGGCTTCCCGAAACGGCGCCGGCTTTCTCTGTGGCTGAGGGACTTCGGACTCTTGAGACAAGGGAATGAAAGTGTCCATCTCCGTGCCAGTGTCAGTGACGGTGTCGTTGATCAATATCCTTCTTCTCTTCTTCTCGTTTCCGCAAGCTCTTATGGCAGAGCGTTTGACAGAGCAGGAGAAACGTGGCAAACAGATCTATCTTAAAACGATCAGTCCCTTTGGCAGGGAGATCAAAGCCTTTATTGGCATCGCTTCTACTGAGGCTCCCGGGTCGGTGATGCCCTGTGTGAACTGTCATGGTCGAAATGGGCAGGGTAGGCCTTCAAGCGGGATTTACCCATCCAACATTACTTACAAAGAGTTAACCAAACCTTATCACGTCAGGCAGATGGATGGGAGACAGAGGTCTGCTTATAACGAGGAGACTCTCGTTAGAGCCATTACCAAGGGAATAGATCCTGCCGGAAACCGATTAAATCCTGCCATGCCAATTTACTCCATGGAGGAAGAGGAACTTAACGCCCTGGTGGCTTATCTGAAACGCCTCGGCAATGAACTTGAACCCGGCATCCATGAAAATCGAATCCGCATCGGAACTTTTTTCCCTGAAGAAGGAAGGTTTGTTGAGGCCGGGAAAGCCATGAGGGCTATGATGGAGGCATACTTCAATGAGGTGAATCTGCAAGGAGGGCTCTACCATCGTAAGATTGAACTTGAAGTCGTAACGTTTCCGGATAAAAGGGGATCTGCTGTTTCTGCCATCAAACGTTTGATTGACGAAAAGGAAGTTTTTGCGTTGGTTGGAGGTATCCCCGGAGGGGCAGAAAAGGAGATCTCAGATTACCTTGAGAACGAGGAGGTTCCCCTCATAGGCCCATATACCTTTGCCCCTGAACACCTTTCGTTAAACCGTTTTGTTTTCTATCTCTTTTCTGGGATTAGGGAAGAGATCCTGGTTCATCTTCACCTCTTAAAGAGTAAGTTCAAGAAGTTAGATCTTAAGATTGTTCTTGTCTATCCCGAAGAAGAGCTCTCGGAAGAAGTGGAAGAAAGTTTACTGGAGCAGATTAAACAGGAAGGTTGGCATTCCTTTCACAAAATCAGTTATCCGCCTGGCCGCCTCGATCCTCTCATCGTAAGAAAACTTTATCAAAGAGGAGTGGAAGCCATTTTATTCTTGGGTTCATGGGAAGAAGCAAAGGTTTTCGCTTTTTCTGCCGACCAAATCAACTGGGCACCCCTGTTCTTTCTTTCAGGCTCTAAGATAGGAAGAGACCTATGGCACCTTCCTGGTCTGTTCCAGAAAAAGATTTATCTCACTTACCCCCTGCTTCCCACTGATCGGACGGAAACAGGGTTGAAAGAATTGAGGGATCTCTTTAGAAAATACAGATTGACGGAAAGCTACCTTCCCTTTCAGATTTATGCCTTTGTGGCATCCAGGATTCTGGTAGAAGGAATAAAACAATCCGGGAAGGAGGTCAGCCGGGAAAAACTGATCGAAAAATTAGAAGGGCTAACAGGATTTGAGACGGGTTTAACGCCAAAGATCACCTATGGACCCAACCGACGAATTGGTGTCCTTGGAGCCTATGTGGTTGCCGTTGATCTGAAACAGAAGACGTTTGATCCAGTGGGGGGATGGATCAGTCTGGAATAAATCGTATCTGTGAGGGTAGCCTGCGAATACCATTGCAGGGAAGTTTTTGGGCTTTTGGTTTTTACCCGAAGGTAATTCTTCCCTGCGACTACAGGGTTTTTTAAAGAATCGCTAAATTCGGGATACAATTATTTTTCACAGGAGGAGAAAAATCATGAAAAAAATGCTGTTGCCTGTATTTGTTATCACCCTATCGTGGGGGATGGTTTACAGTCAACCGAGTGGAGACGTCGGGAAACATCCTTCCTGCCCCTATTGCGGGATGGATCGGGAACGTTTCGGATATAGCCGGATGTTGATTGAATATGATGATGGGGCAACGGCGGGCCTGTGCAGTCTTCACTGTGCCTGTATCGAACTGGCTCTCCATATTGACAAAACGCCCAAAGTGATCTGGGTCGGGGATTATAACACGAAGAGATTGGTGGATGCAGAAAAAGCCTTCTGGGTCATTGGCGGAAGCAAATCGGGGGTGATGACCCGAAGGGCAAAGTGGGCTTTTGAAAAGAAGGAAGATGCTGAGGCATTTATCAAAGAGAACGGAGGTGAGATCACTTCTTTTGAAATCGCCATCAAAGCTGCCTACGAAGATATGTATGCCGATACCAAGATGATCCGTGAACGAAGAAAAATGAGACGGATGCAACATAAAAAATAGAGATCTGTGATAGTGTCGGTATCCGTAGCAGCGGGCTTTCCGCCAGGGGGATCCGACTCTGTCGGAGAGTCTGCCTGTGCGTTTTTTAAAAAATTGAAAATCGATCAGGGCGATCAGACAGCAATGAATAGAAGGATAGAAGTCATGATCAAAATATTTCCAAAACTTTCACTGACGCTGGCACTGATCCTGTCACTGAATCTCTCTTCCCCCGTTCAGGGTGCAGATCGGAGACCCATTAAGCCTCTGCCAAAAGATAAATGCCCCGTCTGTGGAATGTTTGTGGCAAAATATCCGGACTGGCTTTCCGCCATAGTCTATAAAGATGGGTCTTATGCGGTTTTTGACGGGGTTAAAGACATGATGAAATACTATCACCATCTAAAAAAATACAATCCATCAAAACGTCACACCGATATTGACTACATTCAAGTGAATGATTACTACCGCCTCGCTCCTATTGATGGATTAAAGGCTTACTACATCATCGGGAGCAATATCTATGGACCGATGGGGAAAGAACTGATCCCTTTTGAAAAGAAGGAGGATGCAGAGGAATTTATGGTCGACCATGTGGGCAAGGCCCTGTTGAGGTTTCAGGAAATCACTCCGGAGGTTTTGAAAGGGTTGGATTGATGTTTCGAAGGAAGTCAAATCTATTTCTTATCTGGATCGTTTTTCTTTTAGGCCTTTTGGGGGGACTGTGTGGCCATACGGTGATTCGCCAAAAGGCAGATCTTCTCATTCTTCAGAGAAGGAGTGAGATGGTTAAGTCGTTGGAATTAACCGATCTTGCCCTCTTTACTGATGCTCGATATACCCGACATCCCTCAATGGCAGATTTAAACACGGCTTTTCAGGACTACCCGATGGCCTTTGACTATTTCCCATCGGGTGCGATTTTGTCGGTACCGCCCCACCTGAAAAAACGTCAAGGAGAGTAGAAGGGTAGCCGCAGGTTTTTTGCCTGAGGGAAGCATTTAAAACAATGACGTGGATCGAAAAACAGCGAAACATTCTTGATTATACCTTATCTTCCCTTTTCCGGAGAAAGGGGAAGAATCTCGCCTTAATTGGGGTCTATACCTGTATAGTTTTTTTTCTTGCCTCGGTCATGTTTTTTACTTACGCCCTTAAAAGAGAAGCCGCACTCATCTTGAAAGATGCTCCTGAAATGATGGTTCAGCGCCTTCTCGCAGGAAGGCATGACCTGATTCCTCTCGATTATGGAGAGATGATTCAAAAGATTCGGGGGGTGGAGTCAGTCAAGGGAAGACTCTGGGGATACTATTTTGATCCAACCAATGGGGCGAACTATACGCTGATGGTCAATGAAAAACATTTTGATTCAGGATCGGTGATAATTGGAAAAGGCATTGAAAAAAATCTTCCAGGAGATCAATTTGGTACGCTTCCCCTTAAGGCTCAGGATGGATCTTACCTCTTTTTAAAAATCAAAAGCACTCTGTCTTCGGATTCCGAACTTGTATCTTCGGATTTGATTTTGATATCCGAGACCGATTTCAAAAAAATCTTTGCCATTCCCGAAGGCTATGTAACCGATCTGACTGTTCGGGTAAGGAACCCGAAAGAGTTAACTACGATTGCCACAAAGATCACACAGCTTCTACCCGATACCCGCCCCATTTTAAGGGATGAAATTCTGAGGACCTATGATGCTTCTTTTAACTGGCGGGGAGGCCTGCTTCTGATCATCCTTTTGGGATCTATTCTGGCTTTTGTGATTCTGGCATGGGAAAAGGCGTCTGGTTTAAGCATGGAAGAAAAACGGGAAATCGGAATCTTAAAAGCCATTGGCTGGGAGACTTCAGATATCCTTTTAATGAAATTCTGGGAGGGAACGGTTGTGTCTCTCTCCTCCTTTTTGCTTGGAGTCATTCTGGCTTACCTCCATATCTTTTTTTCATCATCCGTGATGTTTGAGCCTGTCCTCAAGGGATGGGCCGTGCTCTATCCAAAATTTCGGCTAACCCCTTTTATCGATTTTTATCAGGTCGTTGCTCTCCTCTTTTTGACCGTTGTGCCCTACACGATAGCAACCCTGATTCCCTCCTGGAGGACAGCCACGATTGATCCGGATATGGTGATGAGGGGGTGAAAAGTGGCAGTGACAGTCGTCGCGGGCTTCAGCCTGCGGCTACAGCAGATGTGGATTCATAAATCATGATTCAACTCCAAAACATTAAAAAAGTCTTTCACATGGGGAAGCCCAATGAGTTTGTGGCGATTGATGGGATTGATCTATCGATTTCATCTCATCAGATCACTGTTTTTAAAGGTCCAAGTGGTTCGGGCAAGACGACCCTGTTAAGTCTGATTGGCAGCATGGCCAGACCTACGGCAGGCAGGATTTTTCTTTTTGATCGGGAGATCACCAGCCTCCCAGAGCGGTTTCTTACAGAAGTAAGACGCAAGACCTTTGGATTCATCTTTCAGCAGTTTAATCTCATCAAAGGGTTAACAGCAATTGAGAATGTGATGACGCCTGCCTATCCTTCTGGAGAGAAGAGGGGATCTTTAGCAAAGAGAGCATATGAACTTCTCAACCTCTTCGGTATGGCTCAGAAAGCCTCTGTGCGAGTCGATTGGCTTTCAGGAGGAGAGACGCAGAGGGTGACCATCGCCCGTGCCTTAATCAATCATCCTTCTATTATCATTGCAGATGAACCGACCGCGCATCTGGATACAAAGCTCTCCATTGAGTTTATGGACATCATGGGGAAGTTAAATCAAGAGGGAAAAACCATCCTCATTGCCAGTCATGATCCTATGATTCACGAATCGCCACTGGTTCACCGTGTCATTGAGATGAGAGACGGAAAAATCATAAGAAATTAAGAAAATATTGCGGTACCGAGGTGCTGCCGTTTAAATGATTAGGCCAAAAAAATTGAAGCAGTAGTACTCCCTGCATAAAAACAGTGACACTGACACTGACACTAACACTCCGATTATGATTCTTCACCCTGCCATCCTCGCCCTCTCCATTGGTTCAATCCTGATCAGTTTAATGCTGATCTTATCTGCCTATTTTGGGTTACTTATCCTAAAAAAATGGGATCTCAAGAGCGGAAGCGAGGTCCAGTTAAGCCTTGAACGGAAGACCTATCTTATTTCTACGGTAATGGCCTATGCTTTCTCCTTCCAGGTTCTTTCCTTCTTTCTCTTCATCTATACAGCGGATCACCTGAGTCCTCTTTTTTCAGGTGCAATGTGTGCGGCTGGAACGCTTAATGTCAACCGATGGGGCTATCCAACCTTTCTTCTGAAGATGATTAACTTTCTATTCGCAGGCCTCTGGTTGATTATCAATTACACGGATAACCGGGCATATGATTATCCCTTAATCAAATGGAAATATGGGTTGCTCCTTTTTGCCGTGCCCCTTATCCTTGCAGAAACAATAATTCAGACCAGTTATTTTCTCGGACTTCATCCAGACATCATCACCTCCTGTTGTGGAGCCCTTTTCACTCCGGAGAAACAAGGGATCACCTCCTCACTCATAGCCCTTCCAAGACTTCCACTCGAAGTTTTGCTCTATCTTGGGGCTGGCTTGAGCATTGGAGAAGGTGTGGTGTTCTATTGGAAAGGGAAGGGAGGGTGGCTGTTTACATTTACCAATGGGGCTACGCTTATTGTTGCTGCTCTGGCTTTAATCTCCTTTATCTGCCTATATATCTACGAACTTCCAACCCATCACTGCCCCTTCTGCATTCTGCAGAGTGAATATCGTTATATCGGATACCCCATCTATATGACTTTCTTGGGTTCTGGAGTTTCAGGCATAGGGGTGGGAGCCTTAATGAAAGCCCGAAGCATTGAGAGCCTGAAAGAGATTGCTCCACGCATTCAAAAGAGACTGGTTATTTTTTCCCTACTCTGCCTTACCATTTTTCTAATCATTAGTGGGTACCAGATGGCATTTTCGAACCTTAAAATGGTGTTTTGACCTCTAAATATTTTCATAAAGGTAATTTGCCCTGTCTTTAAGGCATTTTGCCTGATCGTTCAAGGGATATTTTTAAAAAGGTTAAATGAATTCAAATAGTTTGTTGCATAATATTTTTGGTATAAGAATTGCTGTTATTATCTGAAAGAAGTAATATACGTATCACCAAAGGAGGTTGTATGGAAAGAAAAAAATTGCTCATTAGTATGATTGTTTTTGTTTTTCTGGGAGGTTTTAGTCAGATCGTTTATGGTGCTTTGGTTTCACATGGTCCTATAGATCCTGAAACAGGTTTTCCGCTATGGTACCGTGATTCCACAGGAATTGCTTTACAACTCTGTACGGAACAGCCCGTCACCGTGCCAGACCCTCTTGGAGGTCCGGATATTGTTGTTGATCCCTGTCTTCTTGATGGGGTTGTTCCTAATCCCGGTCAACCGATCACAGTCCCTGGTAATAGCCCTGATGAGCTCTTCTGGTGGGCTGCCGATGCAATTACCCCTATTATTGGAGGCACCGGTAGCGCCGATTTAATCTTGGCATTAGAAGCGGCGTTTGCTCAAGAGAATGTGGTCGATGGAGATCAAATCTCATTCGTTCGAGTCCGTATAAGAGTGGATGCCCCTGTAGCTGGAAATTATCTTGTCATCCATCCCTACGGTGTCAATTTCTTTCCAAATGTTACACCAGGAATCAGGGCAATCAATTTTACAGAGGATGTTGGCATTGGTGCCCCAGGTGACTTCAGGGGGGCACTCAATGGGAAAATAGGACCCTTCTTAAGATGGGATACAGATTACCCTGTCTCTTTGCCTGAATTTTCCGGGATGCTGTTCGTTGGAGATCCTGCAATCGAGCACACAGTTACCGGTAGTCCAATCGGCACTAACTTCTTCCAGGTACTTGCTGATACCAATGGAGATGGAACGTTTGAAACTTTGGTTGCCTTTACAGACCTATTCAGTGTAATGGGCAAGATCTTTGGCGGTGCTTTGCCTATTCCTAAAAACGATTTTGATCTTGATGGCAAAACGGATGTAGTGATCTATCGCGGGGATACAGGGGCCTGGTATGTGATTCCCTCTTCTGGTGCCGCACCCTATGGAGTGGGTTGGGGCGGTGATCCAACCGATGTCCCAACTCCTGGCGATTATGATGGAGATGGAAAAACAGACATCGCTGTTTACAGAAGTAGCAACGGAGGCTGGTATGTGATACCTTCCTCTGGCGCCGCCCCTTATGGGATTGGATGGGGAGGAGAGGCCACGGATGTTCCTGTAGCAGGCGACTATGATGGGGATGGGAAGAGTGATGTTGCGGTTTACCGAACTGACACAGGAGCCTGGTATGTGATTCCCTCTTCTGGTGCAGAACCCTATGGAATCGGTTGGGGAGGAGATGTAACAGATGTCCCGGTTCCTGGCGACTATGATGGGGATGGGAAAACAGACCCCGCCGTTTATCGTGGGAGTTTAGGAGCCTGGTATGTCCTTCCATCTTCAGGGGCAACTCCTTATGGAGTGGCCTGGGGCGGAGACCCCAATGATATTCCGGTTCCTGGTGATTATGATGGGGATCGGTTAACCGATATTGCCGTCTATCGCCCAACTTCTCTAACCAACATTATGAATTGGTACATCATCCCATCAAGTGGTCGCCTTCCGTTCGCTTATCAGTTGGGAGGTGGCTTGGATGATTTCCCTGTGTCAGGGGATTTTGACAAAGATGGAATTGATGATGTGGCTATCTACAATCGTTTGACAGGCATATGGGTCATTGCTCCTTCTGGCACCGGGATTCCTTACCTGGTGGGTTGGGGTGGTGAACCGAGTGACGTTCCTTTAACGTTGTGGCCATATTATTAAAATCGATTTCCCCCTGACCCTAACCGACATGGTTAGGGTCAGGGGGATCAAATGTTTTTAAGGGTAAAATTTTGGTAGGCGTAGGAAAAAGCCTGCATAAGAATATCGGGCTTGTATTACGCTCACTTCAATTCAGAAAGGGGAATTCATGCTTAAATATCGTTATAAGATATTTACCTTTTGGCTTTGTTTAATTCTTTTGGTCATATTGACCGCTCCTAATATCCTTCAGGGGGCTGTACCTCACGCATGGAAGTGGCGAAATCCCCTTCCACAGGGAAACCCTCTCTACGGTGTTTCAGCGGACAGTAATCAGTTTGTAACGGTTGGAGCCGCAGGCACGATCATGACTTCTTTCGATGGAACAGCCTGGACATTACGGAGTTCTGGAACCATCAATGACTTATTAGGAATCACTTTCGGCAATGGGACTTTTGTTGCTGTTGGTGGTTTTGGAACTATTTTAACTTCCTCTGATGGAGTGAACTGGATTTCTCAAACCTCAGGAACCACAAATGATCTATGGGGAGTGAGGTTTGGAAATAACAGATTTGTGGCCGTTGGAGATTTAGGGACGGTCTTGACCTCACCCGATGGAGTGACATGGACCGCCCAGACCTCTGGAACCTCTGAGATTCTTTTTGGGGTAACCTTTGGCAATAACCTCTTTGTAGTTGTAGGAAGCAATGGTGAGATCCTCACCTCTCCTGACAGTGAGACCTGGACCATCCAGACCTCTGGTACAGCACAGTGGCTATTTGGAGCTGCCTTCGGAAATAATACTTTTGTTGCTGTGGGAACAGAAGGAGAGGTACTGAGGTCAACAAATGGTATAGATTGGACTGTTGAGAATTCAGATATCCTTGACGATCTTTTTGGAGTCTTCTTTGGCGATGGAAATTTTATTGCCGTTGGGAGTTTGGGAACGATCATTACGTCTTCGAATGGAAGTAGTTGGACCGTGCGAACTTCAGGAACCCCGAATGATCTTTTCGGAATTGTTTTCGCTGAGGACCTCTTTGTAGGAGTCGGAGATTTTGGAACCATTCTAACCTCTCCCAATAACACAAACTGGGCCTTAAGGTCTTCAGGCTCGACCGATTGGCTTTTTGGGGTTGCCTCGAATCATAACCTCTATGTCAGTGTGGGAGAGTTGGGCGCCATTCAGACCTCATCAGATGGGATAAACTGGACTTCTCGAACCTCAGGCACAACAGAAGATCTTTTTGGAGTGGTTTTTGGGAATAATCTTTTTGTAGCAGTCGGTACGTTGGGAACCATTCTGACCTCTCCTGACGGTATGACTTGGACTCCCAGAACCTCGGGAACGACCAACGACCTTTTCGGCGTGACTTTTGGGAATAATCTCTTTATAGTGGTAGGTGGGTTTGGCGAGATCTTAACCTCCTTGGATGGGGTGAGCTGGACTCTACAAACATCCGGAACAACCGAAGATCTTTTTAGTGTGACCTTCGGGGATAATCTCTTTGTGGCGGTCGGTGGCTTTGGAGAGATCCTGACTTCACCGGAGGGTGAAACCTGGACCCTTCGAACCTCCAGCACGACCGAGGATCTTTTTGGGGTTAGTTTTGGGAATAATTTCTTTGTAGCGGTTGGAAGTTTTGGGACTATCCTCACATCCAGCAATGGAACCACCTGGGCAACTCAACCATCAGGAACGGTTGATGATCTTTTCGCTATCACCTTCGGTAGCAATACTTTTACAACCGTTGGTGGATTTGGAACGCTCCTCACCTCATCGGATGGAGTGACATGGTCTCTGAGAGAATCGAGAACCTTTAATCACCTCTTCGGGGTTACGTTTAGGGGAAACAGCTTTTTGACCGTTGGGCAGGCCGGAACGATCCTCCAGGCTTTTATTGTGCTCAGCGCAGTTGATTTTGATAATGATGGGAAAACAGATCTTACAGTATATCGA
>CALLAL010000014.1 GCA_938002255.1 uncultured bacterium | reverse complement strand
GTCAACATTGCTAACGCCCTTGTGGAAGCCCGTTTAGCTGCCTGCGTGAACATCCTTTCGCCCATCCGATCCATCTACCGATGGGAGGGAAAGATCTGGGATGAAAAGGAGTGGGTATTGTTCATCAAGACCCAAAAACAGAACTTTGATGCATTAGAGAAAAAGGTGAAGTCCCTCCACTCCTACTCTGTTCCTGAAATCATCGCCCTCCCCATCACCGAAGGTTCTTCTTCCTACCTTGAATGGCTGAAGGAAATGACTGATTGAAATCTTTTAAAGGAAGCGATATGGATTTTTAAATTAAATCAATAGGATTTTATCGACCGGTTTAAGTGATCGGTGGTTTTTTCAGGTGATAATCGGTGGACTGTTCAAACGTGTAGGCGACCCTTAACACCGTTCCTTCGTCGAAATGTTTTCCCATGATCTGAAGTCCGATCGGTAATCCTTTCCGGCTGAATCCACAGGGTAGAGAGAGGGCAGGAATTCCAGCTAAATTGACCGGTATGGTTAAGATATCGGAGAGATACATTTGAAGGGGATCCTCTACTTTTTCCCCAATCTGGAAAGCTGGGGTAGGTGCTGTGGGAGTCACGATGACCTCCACTTCTTCAAAGGCTTTTCTGAAATCTTCTCTCATAAGGGTTCTAACCTGTGAAGCTTTTCGATAGTAGGCATCGTAATAGCCTGCAGAGAGCACATAGGTTCCTAAGATGATTCTGCGTTTTACTTCTTTGCCAAACCCTTCTGCTCGGGTTCGGCTGTACATTTCCAGAAGATCGTCATAGTGATTCGAGCGGAAACCATACTTGACACCATCATAACGGGCAAGATTTGAACTGGCTTCAGCGGTGCAAAGGATGTAATAGACGGCTACGGCATATGGAGTATGGGGAAGTGAAATCGACCGAATTTCGGCACCTGATTGGCTTAAGAGATCAATTGCCCCTTGAACGGACTTTTCAACATCCTCGTCCATTCCTTCAATAAAATACTCCTTCGGGATGCCAATTCGAATCCCTTTAATGTTTTTAATCAGGAACGACTTGTAATCAGGAACCTCGATATTGACCGAGGTCGAGTCCATTGGGTCAAAACCACTGATTCCTCCAAGGAGGATGGCACAATCCTCTACATCCTTGGTTATTGGACCGACCTGATCAAGGGATGAAGCAAAGGCAATTAATCCATATCGTGAGACCCGGCCGTAGGTGGGTTTCAGCCCCACAACGCCGCAACACGAGGCAGGCTGCCGAATGGATCCTCCCGTATCCGTTCCAACGGCAGCAATACATTCATCAGCAGCAACCGCTGCTGCGGAACCACCGCTCGATCCGCCAGGGATACATTTTAAGTCCCAGGGGTTTCGGGTAATCTGAAATCCTGAATTCTCTGTCGAGGATCCCATGGCGAATTCGTCCATATTCAATTTTCCGAGGAAGATCGTCCCCTTTTCTTTCAATTTTTTAATGACTGTTGCATCATAAAACGGAATATATCCTTTTAAGATTTTGGATCCGCAAGTCGTTTGAATCCCTTCTGTACAGAGAATATCTTTAAGGCCGATAGGGATGCCTTCGAGCTCTCCAATCGCCTCGCCTCGACGGATCTTTTGATCCACTGCATCCGCCTGTCGATAAGCTTCTTCTTCGGTCAACATGAGATAGGCTTGGACCTGCCCTTCCACCACCCTGATCCGATTATAAAGGGCCTCGGTCACTTCCCTCGCAGTCACCTCTTTTTTAGCTAAAAGGTCATGAAGCTGGTGAATGGTTAACTCGTGAATCGTCATGAATTCCTCTTGATGGAACGTGGTAGGACCACACAATCAAGGGATCCTTCCTTCGGCTTATTCGATGATTCTTGGAACCTTGAAATGCCCTTCTTCCTGAGCAGGTGAAGTGTTTAGGATTTTCTCTCTGGGAGTCGAACTTCGAACCTCATCCTCCCTAAAAACATTGACTACAGGAATGGCATGGGAGGTGGGTTCCACTCCTGAAGTGTCAAGCCGATTTAATTGTTCCATGTGGAGCAGGATCTGTTCCAGTTGGTTTCCAAATGTTTTCTTCTCCTCTTCACTTAAGTTGATTCGTGCCAGCCTGGCTACTTTCTCGATATCCATCTTCATCGGTCAAATCTCCTGTTTGACGACGTGTTAGACCCAACGGGAAAGGCGTAAAGACCCTATTCCCCTTAGGTCTCATACCCTAACAAATTTATCTCACTTCAACATCTCTTTTATTCTCTCTAAGTTTCCTTGCAGTTTTTCCCGCTGAGCTCGAAACTCTGATGCTTTCAGAGTCACCTCCTGAACCACCTCTGGAGGAGCTTTGGAAAGAAATTGATCATTGGAGAGTTTTTTCATGACAAACTGGCTTTCCTTTTCAATCTTTGAGATCTCCTTCTGTAGCCTTTTAGCTTCTTCTTCCATGCGAGACCTGCTCATTGGAACGAACAGATCAATTTCATTGACCACTGCATAGGCATAAAAAGGAGGCTTTTCCACCTCTTGTCCGATGTCCAGCGAATTCGCCACGGCAAGAAACTGAATCAGAGGAGCCTGCCTCTTCAGTTTTTGGATCAACGCCTCTGTTTTAGCACGGATCAAAACAGAGAGCTGTTCGGAGGGGGGAAGGTTCATCTCCCCTCGAATGTTTCGAAGGCTTGTCACCACATCCATGATCCAGCCCATTTCCTCCTCAACCTCTGAGTTGTCATATTGAGGATCTGGCTTAGGATATTCAGCCACCATAATGGATTCATTCTCTTTTCTGAAAGGGAGTTTTTGCCAGATCTCCTCTGTGATAAAGGGCATGAAGGGGTGGAGGAGTCGTAGGGTGGCATCAAACACCTCGTTAAGCGTCTGTCGGGTAACCTCTTTTTCCCGGGAACCTCCTTCCCGATAAAGATAATATTTAGCCATCTCAAGGTACCAGTCACAGAACCCATGCCAGATGAACTGATAAAGAGAGTGACAGGCTTCATGGAATTTATATCCATCAAGAGCCTTTCGAACGGACCGAATGGTTTCGTTCAGTCTCCGTCGAATCCAGCGATCGGGAAGGCTTTGGTTTTCTAAAGCCGCTATCTTTTCTCCCCTTTCCTGCTCCATTCCCTCGAGGTTCATCAGGGCGAAACGGGAGGCATTCCAAATCTTGTTGGCAAAGTGGCGGTAGCCCTCTGTTCTTGATTCTGAGAGTTTCAGATCACTTCCGGGCATGGTGAGTGCTGCAAGGGTAAACCGGAGAGCATCTGCTCCAAAACGGTCGATGAGCTCCAGGGGATCAACTACATTTCCGCGCGTTTTCGAATATTTCTCACCCTTCTCATCTCGGACCAGCCCATGGATATAAACATCCCGGAAGGGAACGTCTCCCATAAACTTCAGCCCCATCATCATCATCCTTGCAACCCAGAAGAAAAGGATGTCAAACCCTGTCACCAAGACAGAGGTCGGATAAAAGACCTCGAGTTCCTTAGTCGGTTGAGGCCATCCCAGGGTGGAGAAAGGCCAAAGCGCAGAACTGAACCAGGTGTCGAGGACATCGGTCTCTTGTTTTAACCGTTGTCCCTGACATCGGGGGCAAACCCTTGGTTCCGCCTTGGCCACGATCACCTCTTCACAGGTTTCACAATACCAGGCAGGAATCCGGTGTCCCCACCAGATCTGACGTGAAATACACCAGTCCTTAATATTCTCCATCCACTCGTAATAGGTCTTCTCCCAAAGATCCGGAATAATCCGTGTTCGACCGGTTCGCACGGCTTCAATGGCAGGCTGCGCAAGTGGTTTGGTTCGGACAAACCATTGGAGTGAAAGATTGGGTTCTACAATGGTTTTGCATCGGTAACAGTGGCCCACCTTGTGATGGTAATCTTCTATTTTAATAAGCACCCCATCTCGCTTAAAGTCCTCTACGATCTTCTCACGACATTCAAAACGATCCATGCCTCGATAAGGGCCGGCATGATCATTCATCCGACCTTCCTCATCAATCACCTTGATCTGTTCAAGCCCGTGCTTTAACCCAATCTCAAAATCATTAAAATCATGGGCAGGAGTAATTTTGAGACAGCCTGTTCCAAATTCTCGATCCACATAAGGATCCCCAATCACGGGGATTTCCCTCTGGAGCACAGGAAGAATGACTTTTTCCCCGATATCGTCCCGATACCGATCATCTTCTGGATGAACTGCAACGGCTGTATCTCCCAGCATCGTTTCAGGTCGTGTGGTGGCCACAACGACAAAGCGACCCTCTTCTTTAAAAGGATAACGGAGATAATAGAGTTTTCCAGACATCTCCTCATGTTCGACTTCAAGGTCTGAGAGGGCGGTATGACAGCGAGGGCACCAGTTGATAATATAGTGATTCCGGTAGATCAATCCTTCCTGATAGAGGCGGATAAAAACCTCCTTCACCGCTTCCGAAAGCCCTGCATCCATCGTAAAACGCTCTCTCGACCAGTCGCACGATGCCCCAAGCTTTTTTAATTGGTTGATGATCGTTCCTCCGGATTGCTCCTTCCATTTCCAGACCCGTTCAATGAATCGGTCTCTTCCCAAAACATGTCGATCCAGACCTTCCTCCATCAGTTGTCGCTCCACAACATTCTGGGTGGCAATGCCTGCGTGGTCTGTTCCAGGCATCCAAAGGACGTTATAGCCTTCCATCCTTTTAAACCGTATGAGAATGTCCTGCAGGGTATTGTTTAGGGCGTGTCCAATATGGAGAACCCCGGTGACATTTGGAGGGGGGATGACGATCGAATAGGCTTTTTGGGTTGAGTTTTCATCTGCCCGGAAATAATTTCTTTCCATCCAAAAACGATACCATTTCCCTTCCACCTCGTGAGGGTCATAAGACTTATCCAAGAGGGTTGAAGCCATGATGGCAATCTTCTGCCTCCTTCATAAAAATATAACGAAGCTCTCTGAAGGCTCAGTTCCTGGAACCCTAAGACTCCAGACCATCAACCGCTTACGACCTGCTTCATCTCGATCCTCTTTTAAAAGAGCCTATCAGAGATATTCTCTTTGCTAAGATCTCCTAATCCTTTTCTCCCTTCTGAAGTCGTTCTATCTCTTCCCGAATCGCCTTTTCGGCTAAATCAGGGACAATCCCTTTCACCATCGCTTCAATCCGTTCGACGGTTAGCGTAAGCATATGTTTCGTCATCTCTGGAATAATGCGAGTCGCAAAATCCTGGACCATCACTTGGACTTCTCTGGTAAGGATCTCTTCGATCTTCCGGTCCAATTGGACTAGGGAGGGAGAAAGTTCTTCAAGCGAAATTTTGGAGCTTGGAGTCACCGCAGGAACAGGGATCTCGGTCGCTTCAATCGACTGAGGAGCCACTTCTTCAATAAGAAGGGGCTCCTCCTCAGCAAGCCCTGCTTCTTCAGGAAGCTCTTCCAAAGGAATCAGCTGCTCAACTGCTTCCTCCTCCGGCGAGGGTTCTTCAGCTAAGAGTTGCGAAATCTCTTCAACCTCAATCGGTTCTGCCTCTACAGGTTGGGTGACCTCTTCTTCGGCCAATTCTTCTTCTTTCAATCTTTCCAGTTCTCCGGTCAACTCTTCAAGAAAAATCTCAGGGAACTCCTCCTCAGTAAGTTCTTGGAGACCCTGTTCAGCGGTAAGCGCTTCAGGGGCAATAACGGCTTGAGGCTTCAAACTGGGTTCCTCCATGGAAAACGGCTGGAGTTCTCCCTCCATGGATTCCGCCTTTACTTCTCCTTTGAGGGCTTTTTCAAACTCATCCAGTCCTGCAAATTGGTCCTCAGGAGGTTTCGTTGAAATAGCCTGAGAAACTGTTTGCTCTGCCTCTGCAGGCCATTCTTTTTCGATGGAAGGTTGAAATCGTTCCATTTTCTGAAGAATCTCTTCAAGTTCGATCTTCTCAAATAATTCTTTTTCCTGGGTTACCTCTTTCTCAACCTCTTGTCCAATCTCAAGAGGAATTTCTTTGAGGTCTGCTCCCTTTTCGTCGAGGAAAAGAGGGATCTCTTTTTCAGAGGGCTCTTCTCTTTCCTCACTTTGTTCCCAAAGCTCCATCGAAGTAACCTCTCCAGGCAACTCCTCCTTTTGTTTGAAGGTAAAATCACCAATGCTGACCCTCTCTTCGGGCTCTTCCACCACGTCCACCAATTCAATGATCTCTTCCTCCATATCTCCTAAATCATCCAAAGAGAGGCCGTCGGTTGTTCCAGAGTCTGTCTGTCCTGAGGCTGTGGGCTTTTCTTTGAACTCCCTCTCTGAACGTCCCCTTGACGAGCTTGTAGAGATATCTTTTTCGTGAAGTCGTTCGATCGCCGAAAAAACCTCATCCTCGTTGGGAGGCCTTGAGATCATTCCGTTTGCTCGGAGGTGTTTCTGTTCTTGATCCGAAGGAGAATCAAAGCGATCCAGAAGAATGATAAAGGGAATGTCCTTCAACTCCTCGTCTGCTCTGACCGCCTGACACAACGCCTTCCCACCGATCATGAGGTCGGGTCTGAAAAGTTTCCCTCGAAGGAGTGCCTCTTCATCATTATCCACAAACAGAGGATGGATATGGGTTGTAGCAAAGATTTTTTGAAACGCCTCCTGCACCAATTTGTCTGAATCGGCGATCAGTATCTCTTTGGCCATGGTAGACTCTCCTTTGGTGGGAGTCGCCTCCCGATCACGTCAAGTTCACGTTTAATTTTATGTCATTATCACAAGCAAATCCCAAAGTCAACCTTCAAGCTTCAAATTTTAAGAACATGAAAAGCCCCTGAAATGAAAAACCTGAAGGGACTCAGTCAGTCCAATTAAACCAAACGCGCAAAAAAGGATTAAGGATGGGCTCAAGGTCAATCTTAAAATCATAGGTCACTCTTACGGTTGGACGATCGATGCGAATCTTTCTCCTCAGATCGGCGGGAGTGGCAATGACAACCGAATCGCAATTCGCTTTTTGAATCGTCTCTTCAAGGTCTTGAATCTGTTCTTCAGAATAACCCATCGCTGGAAGAACATTCCCGATATGAGGATATTGTTCATAGACTACTTTTAAAGATCTCACCGCATAAGGTCTTGGATCGACCAGCTCTGCGGTCAACCTTCTCGCAAGGGACGCCCCCGCACCATCAGACATCCCCCCATGGGTGATCGTAGGTCCATCTTCAATGACCAGCACCCGCTTTCCTCTCACCCATTCGGGATGATCGACATCGATGAAAGAGGCAGCTTCCATCACCTTAGCGGAAGGATTGACCCGAGCAATATTGCTCCGTATCTGATTTAAGGATTCTACCGTCCCCTCATTCACCTTGGTAATAATGAGAAGATGGGCCCTTCTAAGATTGACTTCCCCGGGGTAATAAAATTTTTCATGCCCGGGTCTTAAGGCATCGAGTAGAACGATCTCAAGGGCAGGTCTGATAAAAGGAAAATCATTATTTCCTCCGTCCCAGATAAGGACTTGAGCCTCTTTTTCTGCCGCTTTCAAAACCTCTCCGTAGTCCACACCTGCATAAACCGTTAACCCCATCGCCACCAGTGGTTCAAATTCTTCTTTCTCCTCAAGTGTGCAAGCCCCTTCATCTACCTCCTTCATGTTGGAAAAACGGAGGACAGGTTCGAAAGTACAATAGGCCATCGGATGTCGGATCACTGCCACTTGGATACCTTTTTGCCTTAACAGAGAGGCAATCTTTCGTGAGACAACCGATTTCCCGCAACCGGTCCTCACCGCACAAACAGAAATGACTGGAACTCGACTGTTCAGCATCGTCTGATCGGGTCCAAGAAGAATAAACTGTTTCCCATAGGAGAGCACGAGCGAAGCTTTATCCATCAATTCCTCATGGGAAACATCGCTATAGGAAAAGACGACCTGTTGGATCGGGTTTTCTGAGAGTAGTCTCGGAAGATCCTCCTCCGGATAGATGGGTATTCCTTCTGGATAAAGAGGTCCGCTCAAGGTGGGAGGGTAGGTCCGATTGGCAATGTATGGAATTTGAGTTGCCGTAAAAGCAACCACTCGATAGGCAGGGCGATCCCGGTAGAACGTATTGAAATTATGGAAGTCCCTGCCCCCTGCTCCAAGGATGATGACATCCACTCTCTCCTGCGGAAGGTCTCTGGATTCCCTAAACGTCATAACGCTGCCCATGGAAGTGGAAGGAAGAGTTTTTCATAAAGGTTGAAGGCATAGCGATCGGTCATCCCCGCAAGAAAGTCAGAAACGCACCGTTCTAACGAATCATAAAGCTCGCCTTTTTCAATCCATTTTAGAAAGGACTCGGGCTGTTCCATAAAATATTGATAAAGCTCCCTTAGAATCTTGGCCGCTTTATGAAAATCGGAATGGACCGTTTCATTCTCATAAACCCTCTCCCAGAGGAAGTCTCTCAGGGTCCACATGGCCTCATGAATCTCATCAGAAATGGCGAGGGCCCCATCGCCTACCCGAAGGGTTTCACACACAACGTCCTTCACCATGGTGTTGATTCGCTTGGAATGGGTCTCCCCTAAGCGTTGGATACAATCGGTCGGTAGATCTCTCAGGGCAATGACCCCACCCCGGATGGCATCGTCAATATCGTGATTGATGTAAGCAATGATATCGGCCAGGCGGACCACCTGCCCCTCCAGGGTGGATGCCATGCAAGCAGCCTCCTTACAGAGAATCTCCCCCTTACCTTTCGTATGCTTTAAAATCCCATCTCTCACCTCAACGGTAAGGTTCAATCCCTTCCCCTCCTTTTCGAGAAGGTCCACTACCCTTAGACTCTGCTCGGAATGATTAAACCCTCCCGGAACCATCTCATTGAGGGTTTCTTCGCCCGCATGACCAAAGGGCGTATGGCCAAGATCGTGGCCCAGAGCAATGGCCTCCGTGAGATCTTCATTCAATCGCAAGGCTTTAGAAATCGTACGGGCAATTTGGGAAACCTCGAGGGTATGAGTCATCCGAGTCCGATAATGGTCTCCGGTGGGGGCAAGAAATACTTGGGTCTTGTGCTTCAATCTCCTGAAGGATTTAGAATGGATGATACGATCCCGATCATGCTGGAATGCCGGTCGGAGCGGACACGGCTCTTCTTTCCGCATCCGCCCCTTGGTTGTGGAACTGAGAGTCGCAAAAGGGGAAAGAACCTTTCTCTCTTGCTCTTCCAGTTCCTCCCGAATGGTCTTCCTTCGATTCAGAATCAAAGGCAATTGACAAGGCTCCTCTCTTCGTCTATGCTGAAGTTTATCTGAAGCAAAATTACCACAATTCAAAGATTTTATCAAACGAAAACAAAGCCTCCTGCACCATTCCGTGAGGGAGATCAAAGAGTGAAGGAAGCCTGGCTGGTAAACGAGCCTGCTGAATCAAAAAGAAATTCGAGTGAGATCATCAATGGATGAAAAAGGATTCATTAAAAAGGTCCTTCAGGATCCCATCCTGCTTAAACTTTCAACCCTTGCCAAGGAGAAAGGAGTTTCTCTTTATCTCGTAGGAGGGTATCTGCGAGACCTCGTTCTTAACCTGGACTCTCCTTTCCCCTATCACCCAACCATGGACTACGATTTTGCCCTTCCGGCCGAATGTTCTTCTTTTATCCCAGTCATTGAGCAGGCCTTTCGATTTCACTTCTTTAAAGTGGGCAAAGAGGAAGCGGGAACCCTCACCTACCGAATGGTTCGGAAAGGATTATCCATCGACCTGACCTTTTTACAGGGGAGGAACCTTGAAGAGGATCTCCAGCGAAGGGATTTCACCATCAATGCGATGGCTTTTTCCCTCCGCGATGAAACCTGGCACGCGGTTCCGGGAGCCTTTGACGATCTCAGGGAGAAGATCCTTCGCTCTGTTTCACCCCATTCCGTCGAACAGGATCCGCTCAGAATGTTAAGAGCAATTCGATACCTCTGCACCCTTGAAGGATTTACCATGGACATCACTCTGGAAGAAGAAATCACCTCTAAAAAAGAGCTGATTCGAATCGTACCGGGTGAACGGATAAAGATGGAGCTCGACCGTATCCTACTCTCTCCTCGATCTGGCTTGGGGATCACCTCTCTTTACGAATTGGGGCTGCTTCTGGCCATCATGCCTGAGTTTTCAGGGCTGGAAGGGCTTAGCCAGGGCAAACACCATCACCTCAGAGTCATCCCTCATGTCATCCAGATGATTCAAAAGATCCCATGGGCCGAAGAATGGGTTGCTTTAAACGAAGCGCCACTCTCTTTGAACCCAGAAGACCGTCTCATTCTCTATTATGCTTCTCTTTTCCATGATCTTGGGAAACAGGATACCTTCTCGCAGGATGAAGAAGGAAAGATCCATTTTTATCACCATGAGTCCTTCTCAGAAGAGAGGGCTAAACGGGTCATGGAGAGGCTTAAATTTTCAAACCAGATGCAACATCGAATCCTCCATCTGATTCGGCACCATATGAGAATCCTGAACCTCTCTATGGAAACCAAAGAATCCGCTCTCAAAAGACTCGTTCAATTGATGGGAGAAGAAACGCCCCTCCTCGTTCTTCACACCCTTGCAGATAAAGAAGCGAGTCGGGGCATTCTGTCCATTCAAATCGATGCGGTAGTCGAAAGGAATTGCTTAAGGATTCTCAAATGTTTTAAAGAAAAAGGAATACTCCATCCTCCCAAACTGGTCACAGGATACGATGTCATGAACCTAGGTGTTCGTGAAGGACCAGCCGTGGGGCAGCTATTGAACTTCATCCGCGAACAGCAGATGGAAGGGAAGATCAAGACCAGAGAGGAAGCACTGGAGGGATTAAGGAAAAGGGTCGAAACGATCGGAGCAGGATAAGATCTCTTTGGAAAAGAGAATCTGGATTTCCTTGATCACAAAATACTCCATCGGGGTTGACGAAAAATTTTTTTTTGGATAAACTCATTTCAAATCTTGGCTCCGGTTCATCGGAGATACCCATGGTTTTTCTAACAACCTTCCTTATTCTTTTTGGTTTCTGGATTTTTCTCTCTGGTCATTTTGATCTCTTCCATCTCTTCCTTGGAGTTTTCTCTTGTGCCCTTGTCTCTCGTATTTCAGGAAACCTCTTCTTTTCCCAGGGGAGGGTTAAACAAGCGCATTTCTTACAGGGGATCCGTTTTTTCAGATATCTTCCATGGCTTCTCTACCAAATTGTTCTTGCAAACCTTCATATGGCTCTTCTGGTGCTCCATCCCAAAATGATGGAAAAGATCGATCCTCACATCGTCCGATTTCGAACCAGACTGAAATCCGATCTCCCTCTGACGACCTTTGCCAATTCCATCACCTTAACGCCAGGAACCATTACCCTTCTGATCCATGAGGGATACTTTTATGTCCATGCGATTGATCAGAAAGTGGCAGATGATCTCCTCACAGGCGAGATGGAGCAAAGGGTGGCCCAAATCTATCAGGAGGAATAACGTTGGAATCTTTTTTCATTACCATCAGCATCATTCTCGGTCTCTTCGTTCTATTATGTCTCTATCGAGTCGTGTTCGGTCCCGGCCTCTTCAATCGACTCGTTGGAGCGAGCGTGATTGGAACGAAGACCCTGACGCTCCTTCTCCTGATTGGATTCATCTATCGCCGACCGGATATGTTTATCGATATCTCGTTGGTCTATGCCTTGCTAAACTTCATTGTAACGATTGCCGCAGCCAAGTACTTTCAACGGAAGGGAGCATTTTAAGTGGAGATCTTGGCAATCCTTCTGATCTGCGCGGGTTTGTTCTTCTATCTGACGGGAACCATTGGCCTCTTGCGCCTGCCGGACTTTTATGCTCGAATGCATGCCACCGGAAAGAGTGACACCCTCGGAACCCTTCTTTCTCTTATAGGGCTGGCGATGTATACAGGGCTCAGTTTGACCAGCATTAAAATCCTTTTCATTGCCATCTTTGTCTTTTTGACCAGCCCAACAGCTACCCATGCGATTCTAAGAGCGGCTTTTGATTCGAAGGTCCCTCCCTGGACAAAAGACGGAAAGCCCCTTCGAGAAGGAAAGGGAAAGGGAATCTAAGATGATCTGGCAGATCGATCTGATCTTCCTTGCCTTCGTTCTCATCTGTGCCATCGCTTCCATTATGGTCAAGGACCTGCTCAGTTCAGCCATCATCTTTGGAGCCTACAGTTTCTTGATGTGTCTTCTCTGGTCAGAGATGGGGGCAGTCGATGTGGCTTTTACGGAAGCCTCTGTGGGAGCAGGAGTGAGCACGGTTTTCTTCATCGTCGCCATATTGAAAATGACCCGAAGGAGTAAAGATTGAAAGCCATTGCTTTGATTGTCGTTTGCCTGGCCGGTGGGCTTCTCGTTTATGGAACCGTGGACATGCCAGATTGGGGCGATCCCACCTCTCCAGCAAGCCTTCATGTTTCTCCAAGATATATTGAAAAAACAGTGGATGAAACAGCGGTTCCCAATATGGTGACCTCTGTTCTTGCTGACTACAGGGGCTATGACACACTGGGAGAGACAACCGTCATCTTCACGGCAGGGATTGCCTGCCTGCTCCTTCTCCGGGGGATGAAAAAGTGATTTCACGTTTCTATGACGTTATCATTCAAACGGTCTGTAGACTTCTTATCCCTTTCATTCAGGTCTTTGGGCTCTATGTCATCGCCCATGGCCATAGCAGTCCGGGAGGGGGATTTCAGGGAGGCGTTATTTTGGGAGCAAGCTTCATTCTTCTCTGCCTTTCCCACGATCTTCAGGAATTAAGGAAGAGAATGCCCCTGAAGATGATCCTTCTCTTCTGTAGCCTGGGGGTCATGATTTATGCAGGCCTGGGCTTTCTCTGTCTTTTGCTCGGGGGAGACTATCTCGATTATGGAAAACTGCATCTTCTTTTTCCGGTCAATGAGATACAGTCTCGTTCCATTGGAATTTTCGGCATCGAGGTAGGGGTAGGGATAACGGTCATGGCTGTCATGGTATCAATCTTCCTTAATCTGGCAGCGCCCGAGGCGGAAAACTAACATGACCATAGAATTGATTATTGGGAAATACAACTACTGGATTTACATCAGCCTGATGATGATTGGCTTCTATGCGATGATCGCCAAGAAGAATCTGGTCAAAAAATTGATCGGGATGAATATTTTTCAAACCTCCATCATTCTGTTTTTTATCTCTATCGGATCAAAAAAGGGAGCGACCATCCCTATTGTGGAAGAAGGGGTTAAGACCATCCAGGCAAATCAATATATTAATCCCCTCCCCCATGTCTTAATGCTCACCGCTATTGTGGTCATGGTCTCTACCTTTGGAGTTGCCTTGGCTCTTCTTTTGTTGATCTATCGAAAATACCATACCCTTGAAGAGGATGAGATTTTAAATTTGAGAAGATGAGCCACCTTCCTTTCCCCATTCTGATCATCGTCGTTCCACTGATCTCCGCTTTTTTGATGATTCTTCTTGGATGGCTGAGAAAAAGTCTCTGCTACCTCTTGTTGATCTTTGTCCTGGGTATAACGACGCTCTCATCCTTCATGATTCTGGAGGAGGTCCTCTGGAAAGGAAGCATCCATTATCGTCTGGGCGGATGGCTTCCCCCGTGGGGGATCGAGTACGTCATTGACCCTCTCAATGGATTTGTCCTTCTGATTGTTTCAACCATCAGCCTCATCATAGGGATCACCTCTAAACCTATGGTGGAAAGGGAATTCCCGGAGCGGGCAATCTACTTCTACTGCCTCTATCTTCTCCAGATCACCGGATTGCTGGGCATTGTCATAACAGGTGACCTTTTTAATCTCTATGTCTTTCTCGAAATTGCCTCTCTCGCAGGCTATGCGTTGATTGCCATTGGTGAGGAGGGGGCGCCTTTCGCCAGTTTTAACTACATGATCTATGGGACAATTGGAGCCTGCTTCTACCTTCTCGGGGTAGGATACCTCTATATTGAATCCGGTTCGCTCAATATGGCAGACCTGACCAAGCTTCTCCCCGGTCTCCTCTCCTCAAAGGTTACCCTGATCGCTTTCGCCTTCTTTTCGGTGGGCATTGCGATTAAGATGGCTCTCTTTCCGCTCCATGTCTGGCTTCCTGATGCCTATACCTATGCTCCATCTACAGTCAGCACTTTGGTAGCACCGCTTACAACCAAAGTGGGGGCTTATGTCATGATCCGGGTTATGGTGAACGTCTTTCCTCCCACCTTTTTTACTGAAACCCTTCCTGCCGCATTGTTGCTTCGCTGGATGGCAGGTCTGGGAATCCTCTTTGGCTGCCTTTTCGCATTGGCTCAGAAGGATCTGAAGAGAATGCTTGGATATGTCCTAATCGCTGAAATCGGGTACATCGCTATGGGAATAGGCTTTGGGAATCGAAACGGGCTGACTGGTGCCATTCTTCACATTATGAATGATGGTTTGATGATGGCCTGTCTTTTCCTTTTTGTAGGAGCAATCACACTGAAGGGATGGCCTCGAAAGATCGACCAACTTCAAGGACTTCATCAAACCATGCCCTTGACCTCAGCGGCTTTCGTTCTCTCTGGTCTTTCAGTGATTGGAGTGCCTCCGACCTGTGGTTTCTTCAGCAAATGGTATCTGGTGCTAGGAGCCATTGATGCAAAACAGTGGCTTTCAGCAGCCATTCTGCTCGCCAGTAGCCTTTGCAATGCCATACTTTTTTTCCGAGTGATAGAGAAGGCATACTTTGGGAAGGCAGGGAACGAACAAAGAATAGAAAGGCCTATCCTGAAGAGGGACGAAGCTCCCCTGATAGTTCTGATTCCTCTTTGGGTTCTTACGCTGGGTGTGATCTCATTAGGATTATTTAGCGGAACAATCATCTCAAACATCATTCACCTGACCATTCCAGCATCCTTTTAATGGATTGGAGTTTGCTTTGGAAGGAACCATTTCAATCAAACCTCTTTTAGCCCTTGGGACCTCAGCTCTTGCGGCACTGTTGATTCTTTTAACAGGTGAGAGGCGGAAAAACCTTCGAGAGGGATGGACACTTCTCGCCTCGGTCATCAAATTTTCGATTGTTGCCTCGATGATTCCTGCGATCCTTCAGGGTAAGACCCTTGAGTGGACTCTGGTGGAACTCTTTCCAGGTGTTTCTTTTCAGTTCCGTGTCGATTCCTTTGGCCTCTTCTTTGCGACACTTGCTTCCTGCCTCTGGATTGCCACTTCAATCTATTCGATCGGATATATGAGAGGCCTTCAATCAGCCTCACAGACAAGGTTCTTCTTCTGTTTTGCCCTCGCCCTTCACGGAGCCCTTGGCATTGCTTTTGCTGGAAATCTTCTGACCCTCTTCATCTTCTATGAGATCTTAACCGTTTCGACCTTCCCTCTGGTAGCCCATAAAGAGACAGAGGAGGCCATCTCAGGAGGAAGAAAGTATCTGGCCTATCTCCTAACCGGAGCAACCCTGATCATCTTGGCCATGGGATTTACTTATACCCTCTCAGGCAACCTCAATTTCAAAGCAGGTGGGTTTCTTAAAGGCCACGGAACAGACCCCCTTCTTATATTGATCTTTTTCGTCTTTATCATAGGATTTGGAACGAAAGCCGCACTGATGCCCCTCCATGAGTGGTTGCCTACGGCGATGGTCGCCCCCACTCCTGTCTCTGCCCTCCTTCATGCTGTTGCCGTGGTCAAAGCAGGCGTTTTTTGCGTTCTTCGAGTGATTCTTTACGTTTTTGGTCCTCAACTCCTTGCGGAGTTAAATCTCTGGCTCCTTCTGGCTTACATGGCCTCTTTTACGATCCTTGTCTCTGGAATGTTTGCCCTCGCCCAGGATCATCTAAAACGGAGGCTTGCCTTCTCGACAATCAACAACCTGGCAATCATCATCTTAGGGGCGTCCCTGCTCTCTCCAAGTGGCATCACCGGTAGTATTTTTCATATAGCGGCGCATGGGTTTATGAAGATCACCCTCTTTTTTGTAGCGGGGGCCATCTATGTCAAAACCCACAAAGAGAAAGTGAATGAGCTGGATGGTATTGGCAAAGCCATGCCCGTCACGATGGCTTCTTTTGCAATTGCCGCACTTGGCATCTCTGGAATTCCGCCGATGGCCGGGTTTATCAGCAAATGGTATCTTTGTCTGGGATCTCTCGAAGCAAAGGAGATACTCTTTCTTTTTGTCCTCCTCGGGAGTGCGCTACTCGATATCGCTTACTTCGTCCCGATCATCTATCACTCCTTTTTTAAAAAACCCACAGGAGATCCATTCCCTCAAGTGGATGAAGCATCGCTCTGGATGGTTGCTCCCATTGCGATCTGTGCGATAGGTTCTATCGTGTTGGGATTATTTCCAAATGCGATCTTCCATTTTTTTGAAATAGCAACGCTTTCAGCCAAAAACGTTCTGGGAGTCCCTTGAGATGAAAAAGACCCTTCAAAAAATATTCTTTTCCCTGGTGGCACTCTCTGTCCTTCTGGGATTTTTTATGGAACATAACCACGGCCCCTTCTGGTGGCATCGCTTTCCATGGCTCGATAGCATGGTCGGAGGAATGGGAGCACTTCTTCTTCTGGCTCTAAAGAAGTTGGTCGCCTCCTTTGCATCGAAACAGGAGGACTTCTATGATTAAAGGAATTCCTCCTGGATTCATCTATCTCCTTGGCGCCCTCCTTGTCCCCTTTTGGAAAGGAAGGATCAAACAGGTCTATCTCCTTCTCCTCGGTTTCCTAAGCTTGGGAAACCTCATTCTGCTTGAGACAGGGCGATTCTGGACGATTCGATTTTTAAACTACGATCTTATTCTGCTTCATGTGGATCGACTCAGTATGGCCATGGGGATGATCTTTATTGGAATCGGTCTGTTGGCCCTTCTCTACTCCCTTCACGTCCAAGAGGATGGGCAACAGGTGGCCGCCCTCCTCTATATGGGAAGTTCGCTTGGCGTTATCTTTTCAGGCGATTACTTCAGCCTTTTCTTTTTCTGGGAAATCATGGCGATCGCCTCCACGTTTCTGATCTGGTACCGAAAGGAGAAAGCCTCTCTTGAAGCTGGATTCCGATACCTTCTCATGCATATCATCGGGGGCTGCATTCTCTTTACAGGAATCATCCTCCACGTCGTCTCTACGGAAACTGTTCTCCTCCAATCTCCAGCAGGATCCTTGGCCTCCTGGCTGGTCCTCATCGGCTTTGGTTTGAATGCAGCCTTCCTTCCTCTTCACACCTGGCTTCCCGATGCGTATCCCGAAGGAACACCCACAGGAAGTGTCTTTCTCTCGATCTTTACAACCAAAACAGGAGTCTATGCTCTGGCGAGGTGTTTTTCGGGAACGGAATGGGTGGCTTATATGGGTGGAGCGATGGCTCTCTTCGGAGTCATCTATGCCCTGCTCCAGAATGACATCCGGAGGCTCATCTCCTATCATATTATCAGTCAGGTTGGCTACATGGTAGCAGGGATTGGAGTGGGAACCGCTTTAAGTACCAACGGGGGGATCGCCCACCTGATCAATAACCTTCTCTACAAGACCCTTCTCTTCATGGGAATGGGCTCTGTCATTCAGATGACTGGAAAGAAAAAATTGACCGAGTTGGGAGGCCTCGCAACCAAGATGCCGTTCACCTGTGCCACCTGTGTCATCGCTTCCCTCTCCATTTCAGGGGCCCCAGGGTTCAATGGGTTTATCAGTAAAGGGATGCTCCTCTCCGCCATGGCGGAGTCGAATCAACCATGGCTCGAATGGATGCTGAGGCTTGCCTCTGTGGGAACCTTTCTTTCCTTTACCAAACTCTGTTTCTTCACGTTTTTTGCAAAAAATGATCGGATCGAAGCAAAAGAAGCCTCCCTCAATATGTGTTTAGCCATGGTTTTTGTTGCCCTTCTCTGTTTAACCCTCGGCCTCTATCCGACCATTCTCTTGTCAATACTTCCTTATCCCTCTGCGCCCTACCACGCCTACACCCTCTCCCATGTCCTCGGTGTCTTTCAACTTTTTCTCTGGACAGGTTTAATATTTATCCTCGCAAAAAATGCTTTCTCACCCCACGCCTGGATCATCCTTGATTTTGACTATTTCTATAGGATGGCCTTCAAATGGATGGCCTGGTTTTTTAAAGGCCCTCTCCATGGCTTAAGGATAAGCATCCAGGAAGGATGCTCAAGAAAGGTCCAGGGCCTTATACAGTTTAGCAAAAATCCTCTCGTCTTTATTGAAAACCCGTCTAAAGGGGGGACCAAGGACTACGACGAAAATCTCTATCGAAAGCCAATGGGATTGGGTGTGTTGCTTGCCATCCTCTTTCTCTTTTTCTATAGCCTCATCTACTTGATCAGTTCTTGAGGATGGGCAATCATAGCCTAAAAGCAGGTAGTCACCTCTTCAGATTCATCAAAGGGTTAAATTACCATTATTGCTAAATGGTAACGTCACAGGTTTAAAAGATATCGGCAGAAAAGATGTAAATCTCTGTCTCCTTCTCCTTCCAGGCATTGGAAGGAAGACCTGCCTTCTGGCAGGTATGCTCAAGAAAGGTTTTTCTATCCCATCCGTATTCCGTAGCCACCTGGGGGAGAAGAAGCCCAGAGTTCCAGCCCTTTTTGATATAGAGGCCATGTTTACCCACTTCGATCTCGTTGATATCCATGATCTTCCGAAGTGGGGTCAAGACCGAAATCTCTATATCCAATTCGTCCAATTCTTTCTCATTCACAGGAGGAAAACGAGGATCACGAAAGGCAGCCGCTTCAGCCATCTCTTCGACCGTTCGGTAAAGAGGCCCCCTTCCCTCAATGTATCCGATGCATCCTCTCAGTTGTCCCCTTTTATGAAGAGTGACAAAAGCCCCCCGATTCTCTTTCAAGAGAGGGGAATCAACCTTAACGTCTGGAAGAGGTTTGCCTTTGGCCCTGTTCTCAATGACCGTCTTCGCAATCTGATGAAGAACCCTCTTGTCGTCTTCACTCAATCCCAGATCCACGCCAACTCTTTTTTCCTCTTTCATCTTTTCTTTACCTCCCGGAGTCTTATAAAAGACAGCCGCTACATACCCCACCACACGGCTACGATCTCCTGTGACATCCCCTGAATTCTGATAAGCAAGCACCTGGCTCCGATTGGCTCCTAACATCCTGGCGGCCAGCATCACCGTAATCACAGGGCCCCCACCGCACGCCTCGCACCGCCCTTCCCGTAAGTCCCGGGCTAATCGGTCCGTATCAAAACGTTCCAGATGGCCCAGAACGATCTGGTCCAATTGAACCGCTTTCTCGTAGGAGTGAAAATGAGAAAGATCCGTGCTGGCAATGAGCAAAACCTTCTTTCCTTGAACCGTATCCGAAATCGCTTTTGCGAGATTCTGGCAGGTCTGAAGGCTCCAGTAAGGCTCCATCACGATGGGGATCAGTTGAAAGGATTCTAAGACGACTTGAAGAAAGGGGATCTGAACCTCCAGGGAATGCTCCTGGCGATGAGCCTCTGGAAGATAACGAATCCCTGTCCAAGCCTGCATCATCTTTTTTGATAATTCGGCATCGACAGGAACGATCCCAAGGGGGGTTCGGTACCCTCCCCGGTCATAGAGTGAAGCTCCCTTAAAATCTACTCGATGGCTTGGAGCAACGACAATGACAGTATCAAATTGTTTTCCCTCCAAGAGTTTGTAAGCATGGGCGGCCACCTGCCCCGAATACATATAGCCGGCGTGGGGAGAAACCAATCCAACAATCTCTCCATCCACTCTCTCCCTTTTGGCTTTGGATAGAAATGTTTTGACATCCCTTAAAAGGATCTCGGGCCGATCGGAATAAAACAATCCTGACACTGCAGGTTCCCTGACCTCTTTCATTCCCTTCTCCTTTCTTGACCCAAAGCCTGCTCCCCCATCAAAAAAACCGGCTAAAATTAAAAGGCTGACGGCCATACAAAGGAAAAAACACTTTTTCATAAAGTGAAAAGAGGATCATCCTTGGCCTGCCGGGTAGAGATTTCTGCAAAGGCAGGTCAAGCCTTTTTTGGATCTGGATTGTTTCACCTTAAACCTTTCTACTCTCAAGGATCAGGGTAACCGGCCCATCATTGATCAAATGGACCTCCATGGTTGCCTGAAACTCTCCTGTCTGGACAGGAATGCCTTGCTCTTTTAAACGAAGAATGAATCGTTCATAGAGGTCCTTTGCCAGAAGCGGATCCGCTGCTTCGGTAAAAGAGGGTCTTCTTCCTTTCCGGCAGTCCCCATAGAGAGTAAACTGGGAGACAACCAGAATCTCTCCACCCACCTCTTTCAGGGATAGGTTAAACTTTTCAGATGCATCTGCAAAGATTCTAAGGTCAGGTATTTTAGAGGCGAGAAAGGCAAGATCGCTTTCGTTATCGTCCCTGGCTACACCGAGGAAAACGAGCAGACCTTTATCAATCTTGCCAATGATACGGCCATCCACCAGAACCTTAGCCGATTGAACCCTCTGGACGACAGCCTTCATCATTCAAACCCAAGTGCCTAAAGTAACCTAAGGTGATTAAAGTTGAAAGGAGTAATAAACGGATGTTTAGGCACTGCAGGCACTTCAAACTTTAGTCCCTTATGGCTTCAACTCTCTTTCTCTTTATCTTTTTTGGCTTGGGCAATCACCTTTTCAGCCAGTTGGGCAGGAACTTCCTCGTAGTGGGAAAACTCCATGGTAAACGTTCCACGGCCTCCGGTCTTTGAGTTGAGATCTGGAGCATATTTGAGCATTTCGGACATGGGAACATTGGCTTGAATGACCTGATAACTGCCTTTGGCATCGACTTTTAACACTCGGCCCCGACGGCTATTGAGGTCCCCGATCACATCACCGATATTTTCGTCGGGCGCGACGACCTCGACCTTCATAATCGGTTCAAGCAAAACAGGATTGGCTTCCTGGACCCCCTTTTTGAAACACATGATGGCAGCCAATTTAAAAGCCATTTCCGAAGAATCAACCTCATGGGATTTGCCATCATAAAAGCGAACCTTCACATCCACCACAGGAAATCCTGCAAGAACGCCACTCTGCATGGCTTCAGCAATCCCTTTCTCCACCGCAGGGACAAAATTTCTCGGGACATTCATCCCAACCAGAGCGTTCTCAAATTCGAAACCTGCCCCACGCGGAAGAGGAGAGATATCAAAATGGACCTCTGCAAACTGCCCTCTACCGCCTGTCTGTTTCTTGTGTCGGTAGATCACCCCTTGTTTCGATCCTCGGATGGTCTCCTTGTAAGGAACTTTGGGCGTGCTCAGGTTGACCTCAACCCCAAATTTTCTCTTCAATTTTTCAACAATGACTTCAACATGAGTTTGTCCCACCCCTGAGAGAAGGATTTCGCCCGTCTGTTCATCCCGGCCGACCATCATGGTCGGATCCTCTTCATGGATACGGGCAAGGGACGCAGCAATCTTTTCCTCATCGCCCTTCGACTTTGGCGTAAGGGCATAGGAAATCATCGGTTGAGGGAGTTTGGTCTCCTCAAAGACCACTGGATTCTTCTCATCACTGAAGGTGTCGCCCGTGGTCGTTTCTTTCAGTTTGGCTACAGCGACCATATCTCCCACACTCGCATATCCGACAGGTTTTTGCTTCTTTCCAGTCAGTAAATAGATCTGTCCTATTCTCTCCTTGGTATCCTTCTTTGAATTGTAAACGGTTGAGTCGGCATTTAGGCTTCCTGAATAAATCCTGAAAAGGCTCAATTTCCCTGCGAAGGGATCCGCAATCGTTTTAAAGACAAAGGCTGTCAGAGGCCCGTCTTCTTTCGGGTCTCTCAGGACCATTTCCCCTGTCTTAAGGTCTTTAACCTGAACCGCTCCTCTTTCTTGCGGTGAGGGAAAACACCGGATGATAAGGTCCAGAAGGGGTTGGATTCCGATGTTTCGAAGGGACGAACCACAAACGGCTGGGACCAATCTCCGCTCTATTGCTCCCTTACGAAGGCAACGATAGATCTCTTCATTGGTCATTTCACCGGACTCTAAATATTTCTCCATCAATTGATCGTCCATCTCAACGAGGGCTTCAACCATCTTCTCCCGAAGTTGATCTACCTCCCCCTGTAATTCAGCAGGAATCTCTTTCAATTCAAACTGACCACTCCCATCATCACGGTAAAGATAGGCTTTCTTCTCGATGAGGTCAATGATTCCTCGGAAATTTTTTTCCGTTCCAATCGGAAGCTGGACCGGGACCGTTGGTAAAGAGGGAAACTGTTTTTTGACCTCTGCCACCACCTTAAGAAAATCGGCACGTTCTGTATCCATTTTACCAACATAGAGAATCCTGGGAACCCCAAATTCATTCGCATAGCCCCAGACGGTCTCGGTTTGGACTTTGACCTCAGAGTTTCCTCCAATGACAATAACAGCCCCATCCACTACTCTCATCGAGGCTTTGGCTTCGGCAATGAAGTTTGCATATCCAGGGGTATCAAGGAGATAAAACCGGTGTTTCTCCCATTCAAAATGGGCAAGGGAGGCGCTGATGCTGATCTTACGGTTGATCTCTTCAGGTTCAAAATCCATTAAAGAAGAACCGTCATCCACCCGGCCCAAACGTGTATTTTCCCCTGTCGTAAAGAGGATGGCCTCCGCCAGAGAGGTTTTCCCTTCCCCGCCATGACCAAAAGTTCCAATAATCCGTATGTGGTTCGGTTCAAAACGCTTCATCTTCTCTCCTTTCTTTGGCCCACCAAATCCATATGGAAACAGTTATAATAACTATCCTATTTCCCAAATAAAATCAACCCATCCTTGTTAGAAGAACTCTTCCTTTTTCTGTAAAAATGAATGGGTCGGCCCTCTCTCCATTTCATAGATTTTTAAATCCTTAGGGGGTTCTAAGCGATGCTATAGGTCAGAAGCCATCGGTCAGGGACTATGACATTGACACCCCCATTTGATTCTCTTAGAATTTCACCACGGAGGCCACCGATGAAAAGCAATGTATTTTTTTCTGATATGAAAGTCGAATCTCAAAAGACCCTTTTTGATAAGCTCGATCTGCTCCTTCAACGAACCGATCTCAAAGGAAAAATTAAAGAGAGAGATTTAGTTGCCATTAAACTTCATTTTGGGGAAAAGGGAAATACAGCTTATATCCGGCCTATCTTTTTACGTAAAATTGTGGACTGCGTGAAGGGATGCAAGGGCAAACCCTTCCTGACAGATACCAATACCCTCTATATCGGCACCCGGAGCGAGGCGGTTTCACATCTTACCACAGCCTATGAACACGGCTTTACGGAATCGGTGGTCAATGCCCCTGTCCTCATTGCCGATGGTCTGAGAGGAAATAGTGCTGTCAACATAAAAATTGATCAGCCCATCTTCAAGACCGTTTCCATCGCCCATGCAATCCACATGGCAGACGCTTTGATCGGGGTCACCCATTTCAAGGGCCATGAACTCTCGGGATTTGGGGGGACATTGAAGAATCTGGGAATGGGGTGCGCAAGCCGTGAGGGGAAGTTAAAACAGCACTCAAATATTTCACCGAAAGTGAAAGCGAAAGCCTGCAAAGGGTGTAAAAGCTGCCTTCCCTGGTGTCCTTCAGGAGCCTTATCCATGATTTCCTCCGTCTCAGAAAGCAAAACTTCTGTCGCCTTCATCGACCCCCAGAAATGCATTGGATGCGGAGAGTGTATTCTAACCTGCCCAGTAGGGGCGATCCAGATCCAGTGGAATGAAACGATCCCTCTCTTCCAGAAGAAGATGGTGGAGTACGCCTATGGCGCAATCTTCAAGAAAAGGGGAAAGACCCTTTATCTCAACTTCTTAACTCAGATCTCCCCTGCCTGCGATTGTTATGGTTTTTCGGATCCCCCTATTGTGAACGACGTTGGAATTCTTGCCTCGGACGATCCCGTGGCGATTGATCAGGCCTCTGTGGACCTGGTGAATCAACAGGAAGGCAACCGGTTCTCTAAGCTGTCCAAGCATTGGCAATCTGGAGGGGATAAATTTCGAGCTCTCTATCCTCAAGTGGATTGGACCATTCAGCTCGCCTATGCCGAAGAAATCGGCTTGGGCACCAGGGAATACGAGCTAATCAAGATATAAGAGGGAGATTAGAATAATGGATTCATGGGGGAAGATCCCCCTTCAATCAATATCCCATGATTTCTTGTACTTCACTTCCTTCAAAAATAAGCCTTGGGCAGGAGCCGTAGGGCCAGCTCTGCTTCTATCCTTTGCTTCAAGGATTTTTTGAAAATCTTCAACTGCAATCTTCCCCCTTCCCACCTCAATCAACGTTCCCACAATAGCTCTGACCATCTGTTTTAAAAAACCGTTCGCTTCGATCTCAAATCGTATCAGACCATTTGGGTTTCGCCTCCATGCTGCCCGGTAAACTTCTCGGAGGGTTGTTTTCGTAGGCGTCCCGGTTGAGCGAAAGGAGGAGAAGTCATGTTTGCCGATCAGTAGCTGAGTGGCTTTTTTGACTTTTTCCAAATCCAAAGGTTGGGGGATATGCCAAACATACCCTCGATGAAATACGGACGGCAAGGGAGTATTAAGGATTCGGTACTCATAGACCTTACGTGTCGCCATCTTCCGGGCGTGGAAATCAGACTCCATCTCCTTCACCTCTTTGATCACGATATCAGGAGGGAGGAGGCTGTTTAACGCCCTCTGAATAGCTTGCAAACTCAGGAGACTCTGGGTTTTAAAATGGGCAACCTGACCTATTGCGTGAACACCGGCATCCGTCCTTCCAGACCCGATGAGATGGATCTTCTCTCCCGTGATCTGCTTCCATTTCTCTTCAATGGTTCCCTGAATGGTAGGCTTTTGGAGTTGAAGTTGCCAGCCGGAATAGTTCGTCCCATCATATTCAATCAACAGTTTAATGTTCCGCATGGCTTCCTTTAAACCCGCAAAGCCCATAGGGCTTATTGCATGGCGAAAAAATTTTACACTTACTCTTTGGTCCTTTTCCCTATGACGCGTGTGACCCAACCGGGTTGGATGAAAATGGCTCCTTCCGGACAGATTTCCTGACAGCAGAAACACCGAATGCACTGACGGTCATCGAGCCTTAATCCTTTTGAATCATCTTGAAGAGCTTGAGGTGGGCAAATCTTCACACATTGATGGCAGTGTGTGCATTTCTCCCTTGCAATTCCAGGTTTGGCCTGGAGGGCGTTGAGTAATCCCTTTTTTAGAAACCCAGGCAAATACCAATCCACCCGGCTTAAACGGGGCAGTTTGAAGCGCTGAATCTTTACGTCTTCGAGGGTTTCGCCCTTCACCTCCAGACCCTCCATTCCCAAACCCTGTTCTAAAGCAACACGATTGGTCCAAAGAGACTTTCGCGAAATTCCAAGAAGATCACAAACAACCTGATCAAGGCTTAAAGGGTCAGGGCTCGCCAGCACTAACCCAAGGGAAATGGGATCCCCACTGTTGGGACCATTGCCCTCCATGCCCACAACGCCATCCAAAATCGTTAATGTGGGCCGAATGAGCTGATAAACATCCACCAGGATTTTAGCAAAGACAAGGGGGTCTCTTCCTGCTTTGAGATGCCACATGGCTTTTCTTGGCCCCGGAATGCACCCGAAGAGGTTCTTCACTCCCAGAGTGAGAAGCATCTGAGCGTGGGTCTTCCATTTTGGGAGGTTGATTACAACATCGGCTTCCAAGACGGTTTGATCAATTTCAATGTTTTTAAAAAAATTTCCTTTCCTCCCTGACGGCAAGGCAGGCCTGTTAAATTCAACAATGGGGCACCCTAACGCATCCGCTACCTCTTTAATGCCTGCCTTGTGAGCAACGGATACCGCATGACCCATTCCGGGACTGTCCCCAAGCACGGGGACTCCTCCTTGCTCTTTCACCATTTCGATCATCCCTCGAACAATCGCAGGGTGGGTGGTCACTGCCTTCTCTGGCCCCTTTCCATAGAGAAGATTGGGCTTGAGGAGGACACGGTCTCCCCTTTTAATAAACGAGTCTATTCCTCCTATGAGATCGATAGATAAACGGAGTGCTCTCTGGACCTCTTTGGGCTCATAGGTCTGACATTTGACAATTGAAATGGAGGTCTTCATCTAACCCAATCTCTCTTTTCCGGTCATCTCTTCAATGGAGATTTCAATCAAAGCTGTCTTCTCCAAGGTCTCTTTCGAAATGGCACCATATCCTCCCTCGGGTTGATACTTTTCCATCATACGATTGAGAATCGTTTCCTTCTGCTCACGATCTTCCAAAAGAGTAGCTCTACCCTTGATAATGATACTTCGATAGAAATACCCTGCCATGCAAGCCGGTCCGGTCGAGGGGGCGTACCCAATCGGTTCATCCAGTTCGAAACCAACAGGACTTCCTTGATGGATATGCTCTATCTTCTCCCCCTGATAGGAGGAGTGAATATACAGTTTTTGATTCCAGTAGAGGAAATTGACAGGCTTGATCACAGGAACCCCCTCTCGATTGACCGTCGCCATTCTACCAACAGCCACTCTTTTCAGTATGGATTCCATCGTCTCTCTTTCTTTGATGCTTCGCTCAGGCCTTCGCATGCTTTCTCCTCTTTTATCTTTAATCACCTCTCTTTTTTTGATGGGATGGGAAAGGCTCGAATCACCCCTTCTCGAAAAACAGGGACCACATCTGTCAGATCGACCTGGACGCAGACGGATAAGTCCTCTTCGAATCCTCGTGCAACCAGGTCCTGTCCATGGGTTGAGAGCCTTAAGGCCTCCACCAGATTGTCTTTAAATCGTTGATAAAGTAGGTAGGCGGATTGACTGGCATCGGTCAGGTTTGATCTATGCGCATTCTGCCTGATAATCCGATCTATCAGCATCCCTCCACAAACGGAATCTTCCAGGGAAAATCTTCCTTCATCTCCTGAAGGATAGATCAGAAGATCACTCCCAAGTTCAAGGCATCGCTTCGCGGATGCACTGAGATTGAAAAAACTCCCTGCGATAATCTCTTTTCCCCCAGACACCGCATGAAAAGCCCTGGTCCCATTCGTGGTGGTCAGAATCAATCGCTTCCCTTTAACCCGCTCAGCGGTATATTCTCTTGGAGAGTTCCCAAAATCGAACCCTTCAATCTTACGACTCCCTCGTTCTCCTCCCAGGAGAGTGGATCCTGAAGAATATGATTTTGCCTTGCTGAAAGCCTCTTCCACAGTCATCACGGGAATAATCTCAAGAGCTCCCTGAGAAAGTGCCTGGACGATGACAGAGGTCGCCCGAAGAACATCAATGACGACCACGGTTCGTTGGGAAAGGAATGAGGGATCAAGGGTTAAAGGAAGGCATTGAAAATCGATTCTCATGATTGGAACGTATCATACCAGAGATACCTTTGCAAGTTGCCTAAGGGTTGGCGGAGAAATGGGATCAAACCTCATCACCTTGCAATCAAGATCCTTTTTTGTTATGTTTTTTTATGTTGCGATAGGGACTCTTTTTTTTGAACCGCAACATCTCGTGGTCCTTACCGTTCCAAACTTACAGTTCTCAAATAGAGGGAAATATTGTTTTCTCAGCTAAATAGGCCTTGCCTGGCCATTGGCCTTCTATTTACAGGAATTGTCATAGCCACCTTCGTAGGTGCAGCCAGTCAGGAATTCCCTGTTTCTCCTCCGCCTTTCACAGAAGGAATCTTCCCTTGCAGCTCCTGTCATGCCTCCATGAAACTCAACCGAAAAAAGAGGGAATTAAAAGAAGAACATACCAACATCCGGATGCATCATGCAGAGAGCATGCGCTGGTGTCTCGACTGTCATGATGCAAAAGACCGGGATAAACTCAGGCTCTATAACGGAGAACTCATTGATTTTACTGAAAGTCACAGACTCTGTGGAGAATGCCACGGAAACCTTTACAGGGACTGGAAAGCAGGGATTCACGGAAAAAGGACAGGATTTTTTATGGGAACTGGAAAGCGAAACTATCTGCTCTGTGCCCACTGTCATGATCCCCACGAACCTAAATTTAAAAAGTTGGTTCCAGAACCACCTCCGTTTCGGCCAACGGATCGAAGAAATGAAAAATAAACACTATACGCGCAGAGAATTCCTCCGACATCTTACGCTGACGACCCTTGCCAGCATGTCTCTTCCCATACTGTCGTCCTGTTCCAAAGATGAAATAGAGGACTTTCTTCAGAAACATTTCCTCGAGATGACAGAAGAGGAAAAGAAGCAGGTCATTGCCAAACTGGAAAAGCGATACTTTGAACAGTACGGGAAAAAATTCCAGATCAGCACCAAAGCGGCACTCCCCGAAACCCTCTGGGGTTATGGTCTGGAATTGTCACGGTGCATCGGATGTCGGAGATGTGTTTACGCCTGTGTGCAAGAGAACAATCATTCCCGATATGCCCGACAGCTTCACTGGATTCGAGTCCTAAGATTGAAAAGAGGAAATTTGATCAATCTCGAAGACTCAGAACATTATTATGCCCCGGAGACCGTCCCGGAAAAAGGATTCGTCTATCTTCCTGTTCAGTGCCAGCAGTGCCAGAATCCTCCCTGTGTCAAGGTATGCCCCATTCATGCCACCTGGCAGGAGCCTGATGGGATTGTCGTCGTAGACTATAACTGGTGCATTGGATGCCGGTATTGTATCGCTGCGTGCCCTTATAAAGGAAGGGTCTTTAACTGGGCTGAGCCCAATCTACCCAAAGATGAAGTCAATCCAAATGTCCACTATCTTGGAAATCGACCCCGAATGAAATGTGCGGTGGAGAAGTGTACCTACTGTATTCAAAGGGTGAGAGAAGGCCGATATCCTGCCTGTGTGGAAGCCTGTCCCACAGGATCCAGAAAATTTGGTAATCTCCTCGACCCCAAAAGCGAAATACGTTACATCATTGAACGAAAAAGGGTCTTCCGACTCAAAGAGGACTTAAATACAGAACCCAAATTTTACTATTTCTTCGAATCATAGGACTGCAGATGAAACCGATTAGGGAAACGCTGAGAGAGACTTGGCATTTCTACAGACAGACCCTCACCCTGGTCACCCACGGAAGTAAAATCTACTATGCCTGGTGTTTATCTCTTCTCGCGATCATGGTTGTGGGTTTCCTCTTTTATTGGAAACAACATGAGATGGGACTGATCGAAACGAACATGACCGATCAGGTCTCATGGGGTCTATACATTGCCAACTTCACTTATCTTGTGGGCATGGCGGCAGCCGCTGTACTCCTCGTTATTCCTTCTTATATCTATCAATTCAAACCCATTAAAGAGATCGTCGTGCTCGGAGAACTCTTTGCAGCTTCCTCCATCATCATGGCTATCCTCTTTGTCATGGTCGATCTCGGTAGACTCGATCGGGTATGGCATATGATTCCTTTTATTGGATCCATGAACTTCCCTACTTCCCTTCTCGCCTGGGATGTCATTGTCTTGAATGGCTATCTGCTTCTGAATCTCTTTATTCCCATCTACCTCTTGGTCAAATTCTATTATCGGAGAGAACCGAACTGGAAGTTCATCCTGCCTTTCATCCTTCTCTCCATTCCTTGGGCGGTCGGAATCCATACCGTGACCGCCTTCCTTTACAATGGTCTTGCCGCTCGCCCCTTCTGGAACGCCTCGATTCTCGCTCCTCGATTTCTTGCCAGTGCTTTCTGTTCAGGACCTGCCATCATCATCATCATCTTTCAAATCATTCGAAAGGTCTCTTCGATACATCTGGAGGATAAGGCTCTCTTTAAAATTGCAGAGTTGATCGCCTACGCCATGTTCCTCAATCTCTTCCTTCTTGGAGCAGAGATCTTCAAAGAATATTATTCCAATACAGTTCATATCGCTTCCTTCAAGTATCTTTTTGAGGGGCTCCATCACCACAACGCCTTGGTTCCTTGGATTTGGGCTGCCATGGCCATGAATGTCACCGCCTTCTTCCTTTTTTTAATTCCACCAACGAGAAAACGGTTGAGTACGCTTAATCTGGGTTGCCTTCTCATCATCGTCGGGGTCTGGATTGAAAAAGGGCCTGGGTTTGTCATCCCAGGATTTGTCCCGGATCCCCTCGGAGAAATACATGAGTACGTTCCCAACCTGGTTGAGCTCATGGTCTCTTTCGGAATCTGGGCCACGGGCTTTTTTATTTTCACCTTGTTGATGAAAGTAGCCCTTCCAATAGAAACAGGGGAATTCAGCCATATTGAATATGAAAAAGGGGTCATCACAAGAAAAACATTAGAGGCAACCGCATCGCTATACAAAATTAAAAAATAATGGTTGAATTTTGTTTGAAGGGCTGTTATAAAAGAGTCTCAGGGGGGATTTCAAAGCTAAAAGGACATACGGATGAAATCCTTCCTGATTGGACTGGCAATCGGGATCCTCTTTCTCCTTCTTTTGATTAGCCTCGGATCAAGTTTCAGATCTGAACAGCCTCTTTCTTTCAACCATAAAAAACACAACGACCAGGGTATCGAGTGCACCACCTGCCACGCTCACTTCAAAGAACAGACCTTTTCAGGCATGCCAGCCTTATCCGTCTGTCTGGAATGCCATAAAGACCCACTGAGCCAACACCCGGACGAAGAGAAGATCAGACAATACCACAAGGATGGGAAAGAAATCTCATGGAAAAGACTTTACCAAATGCCTGAGGATATCTTTTTTTCTCACCGCAGACACGTCGGGATCGCCCAACTGGATTGTCGTCAATGCCATGGAGAGATCGGGCAGAGTGAAACACCACCTGTCAAACCTTTAGTGAAGATGACCATGAAATGGTGTATGGATTGTCATGCCAAATCAAAGGCAAACAACGATTGTCTGGCCTGTCATGTTTAAGATCAGCATAGCAGAGAGCGCAGAGCTCGCCTTAATATAGCAAGCGTTGTAAAGGATTGGGAGATGAAGTTCAGCCGACGTGACTTTTTAAAGATGGGAGGAGGGGTTGGCGTTGCAATGGCCCTGGGGGGTGGTTTCGTACAGTGGACGCACTGGCCAGAGAGCGACTCCTCCAACGCCCCAGGAATTGAAAAATGGATTCCAACCATTTGCGGCCAGTGTACAGGGGGATGTGGGACACTGGTCAGGGTGATTGATGGATGGGCTGTCAATATCGCTGGGAATCCTCTTCATCCCCTGAATCGAGGAACGCTCTGCCCAAAAGGAATTGCCGGGCTTCAGGCCCTTTATGATCCTGATCGCCTCCGCTCTCCTTTGAAAAGGATTGGCAATCGAGGAGAGGGCCATTTTGAACCCATCTCCTGGAAAGAAGCACTCCATCAAGTTTCAAAGGTCCTAATAGAACTTCGTGAGAAAGGAGAGACCCATCAACTGGTGGTCTTGGGAGGAAGGTATAGAGGATTGATGCGGTCCCTTTGGGAACGTTTTCTAAAAGCCTTTGGGTCTCCGAATTATATTGATAATCAATTTCGCTGGGAGGATCCACCCCTTGAAGGCCTCTTGCTTACACAGGGTATCTATGATCTTCCGGCCTATGATATTGAAAAGGCTCAGTATATCCTCTCTTTTGGCTCAGGGATTTTAGAATCCTTCTGGTCCCCGGTGCAGATGTTAAGAGGGTATGGCCATTTCCGAAGAGGAAGGCCAGGGCTTCGGGGAAGATTTGTTCAGATCGAATCTCGACTCTCCTCCACCGGTATTAAAGCAGATGAATGGGTTCCCATTCAACCTGGCACAGAAGGGGTTCTCGCCCTTGGCATAGCCCACATGATCCTCAAGGAAGGGCTCTATCACAAAGCGTTCATTGCTGAACAGGCCTTCGGCTTTGAAAACTGGAAAGATTCCGAAGGCCGGGAACACCTGGGGTTCAAAGAGTTTATTCTTTCGGAATATGAACCCGCAGTCGTCTCCAAACAAACCGGTGTTCCCATCGATCAGATCATCCGGTTAGCCAGAGAATTTTCATCCAATCTCCCTTCGCTGGCCATTGGATATCGGGATCGTCCTTTTCATCAGATGGCTGTTTCTGTTTTAAATGGATTGGTGGGAAGCATTGACGTCCCAGGAGGGTTATTAATTCCCCGATCTGTACCTTACCGGCCTTTTCCTTCTTTCTCTGAAGATACGATCGCTCAGCGAGGAAACTCGCAAAGACCCCTCTTTGGAAGAAATGAAGGGGTTGGAAGCCCTTCCTATCTCTTTGCAAAAAACGTAATCTCAGGAAAACCTTATAAGCCCAAAGTTCTATTCCTATATTATACCAACCCTCTCTTTTCCAATCCGAATCCTGAATATTTCTTCAAGGCATTTCAGGAAATTCCCTTGATCATAAGCTTTTCTCCCTATCTTGATGATTCAACCAAATTTTCTGATCTTGTGCTTCCTGATCATACCCCCTTTGAACGATGGCAGGACGATCCTGTCTTTCTTAGCAATGGGTTTCCTGCCCTGGGCATTCGGCAACCCGTTGTTTCTCCTCTCTACCAGACAAAGGCCACAGGGGATTTTCTTCTTGAGATCGTTAGGGAACTCGGAGGACAGATTCAAAAGGCTTTGCCCTGGAACGAATTCAAAGAGGTCATGATTTACTGCCTCAGAGGGGTCTTTGAGGCTAAAAGAGGAGATATCTTTGGGCTTCAATTTGATGAAGCCTGGACTCGCCTTCTTCAACGAGGAGGATGGTCTGTCCCCACCTACCAAACCTTTGAAGAATTTTTAAACCTTCTTTATGAAAAAGGAGGTTGGTGGGACCCGGTTTACGACTTTGGTGAAAGAAGTCGTGTCTTTCGAACCCCTTCGAACAAATTTGAATTCTATGCCCAGGGTTCGCAGAAAACTCTTTTCCCTGTAGGAAAAATCAAAGATTCCAACGTGCTTCCCCACGCGGAAGATTTGAAGCAAGGAGAGACAGATCAACCGTATCCCTTTACCCTCCATGTCTTTCGGACCATCAGCCTCACCGGAGGAAGAAATGCCAATCAACCCTGGCTTCAGTCCATGGTTGGACAACATCTTTTTGAAAGGTGGAGGACCTGGGTTGAGATCAATCCTGAAACCGCTAAGAAGATGTCTATCTCCGATGGGGATTGGGTCTGGGTGGAATCCAGGCGAGGCAGGATTAAAGCGATTGCAAGGCATTACAAAGGAACCTTGCCCAATGTGGTCAATATTCCCTTCGGTCAGGGCCATCGGGGTGGAGGTCGGTGGTCAAAAGGAATTGGCGAAAATCCATATCATCTCATTGATGACCATCTGGATCCGGTGACTGGATTCCCGGTACAGGGAACGACAAAGGTGAAGATTTACAAAGCATAGAAATGACAACGTTCAAATCAAATCCAACGATCAAAGGATGAATCGATGAAGAGTGAACCTTTCTGGCGCTTTCTCATCGGACATTCCTTTGAGCTCTGAAATTTGGCCTTGAGGTTTCAATGATGCATAAATGGGGAATGGTCATTGATCTCGATCGTTGTTCTGGATGTCAAGCCTGTATGGCAGCCTGCCATGCAGAGAATAATATTGCTATCGTTGGACCGGAAGAAGCAGCCAAGGGTCGGACCATCCATTGGATTGAACTCCTCCCTTATATCGAAGGAGAATTTCCCCATATCAAAGCGAGACTCCTCCCCAGACCCTGCATGCACTGCGAACATCCTGCCTGCATCAAGGTCTGCCCTGTAGGGGCCACCTATGCGAATGAAGAAGGAATTGTAGGAATCATCCATTCCCGCTGCATTGGGTGTCGTTATTGCACCACCGCATGCCCTTATACCGTGAGGAGTTTTAACTGGTATGAACCCCGATGGCCCAAAGAGATGAAAGGGTCCCTCAACCGAGATGTTTCGGTTCGTAAGAAAGGCGTTGTGGAAAAATGTTCTTTTTGCCACCACCGGTTGCTCCGGGCAAGGGAGAAAGCCAGGGCAGAAAATCGAGAGCTTCTTCCCGATGATTATATTCCGGCATGCGTTCAGGCCTGTCCAAGTCAAGCGATGTATTTTGGCGACCTGAATGATCCCTTCAGCAAAGTCTCAGAACTTTCAAGAGAGAGGAGAGCCTTTAAATTGCTCGAGGACCTTGGAACCGAACCAAAAGTCATCTACCTCTCAGAGGGAATGTAATGGACCCGAAGAGAATGTCACTCGAAGAAGATGCTATTCTTCTTCAACCTATTCAGAGAACGGGTAAAGCCTTCTACGTAACCCTCTTCTCCCTGTTGGCCGTGATCTTATGGGCAGCGTGGGCCTATATGTACCAATACCGGAATGGGCTTGGAGTAACCGGGTTGGCAAGGCCTATCTTTTGGGGAGTTTACATCACGAACTTCGTCTTTTTCATCGGCATCAGCCATGCGGGAACTCTGATCTCTGCCATTCTTCGTCTTGCCAAAGCAGAATGGAGGCGATCCATCACCCGTTCTGCAGAAGTCATTACGGTTCTCGTTCTCTTCTTCGGAGTTGGAAACATCCTGATGGATCTTGGAAGACCGGACCGAATGTTGAACATCCTCCAGTATCCTCATTTTAAATCTCCTCTTCTCTGGGATGTCTCAAGTATTACGGTCTATCTCACTGCCAGTTCAATCTATCTGTATCTTCCTTTGATCCCAGACATCGCCATTCTGAGAGACCATGGAGGCAAATATCAATGGTTGTATCGGATCCTCGCCCTGGGTTGGAAAGGGACGGAAAAACAACATCATCTCCTCGAAAGAGGGATCTCTATCATGGCAATCCTTGTGATCCCTATAGCGGTTTCTGTCCATACCGTTGTCTCTTTCGTGTTTGCCATGACCATCCAGCCCATGTGGCATACGGCCATCTTCGGCCCCTATTTTGTTGCAGGTGCTATCTTCTCCGGTATCGCAGCCCTTATCGTAGCCATGAACCTGATCCGGAAAGTCTATCATCTTGAAGATTACCTCAGGCCTGTTCACTTCAATAATTTGGGGGTTTTGCTTTTAGTCATGACCCTTCTCTGGTTTTACTTCACCTTCACAGAATATCTCACCACCTACTACGGGGGGGAACCCATTCACATGACGATCTTCTGGAATAAGTTCACCGGAAGATTTGCCCCTTATTTCTGGGGAATGTTCCTCTTCTGTTTTGTGATTCCCCTTCCGATTCTCAGTTTTCAAAAAACCCGAACTCCCTATGGCACCTTGATCGCATCAATCTCGGTTATTATCGGGATGTGGTTGGAACGATATGTCATCGTTGTCCCAACCCTGACGCACCCTCGACTCCCGAACGAAACGGTCCTTTATTCACCCACATGGGTCGAATGGTCGGTCTTCGCAGGGTGTGTCTCTTTTTTCATTCTTCTTTACATGACCTTCACCAAACTCTTTCCCATTGTCTCCATCTGGGAGGTCCAAGAGGGAAGAGAAAAATCCATGGCTGAGGTCCAGGAGCGAATCAAAACGTATCTCCCTGGAATTGGAGTGGAGTAAGCTATAAAATTTTGGAATTCGGATTGGAGAGGGCGGAATAAAAGCCGTCGAAAAGGGGCGATATCAACCCCAAACTCCGTCACGATCCATTCTACAAGAACTCAGGCTTTCTTTACGTGGAGGTTCTTTATGATCAAGAAAGTTATGGGGGGGATGGGCGCCTTATTCCTCCTGATGACCTCATTCACTTTCAGCCAGATTCTTCCGGAGGATCCAACCAAGGGAGCTCGTCTCTTCGTGAATAAGGGATGTGTGAAGTGCCATTCGCTAAAGGGAGAGGGAGGCAAGATGGGTCCAGATCTCGGAAGGATCGATCTGGGAGATACCCAGCTCGATCTGGCATCAAAGCTGTGGAACCATATTCCTTCCATGGTAGCAGGGATTGAAAGAGCGAAAATTCTAAAACCCGATCTTACGGGGGAAGAATTGGGAGCCATTGCAGCCTATCTCTATTTTCTCAAATATTTTGATGAACCCGGGGACGCCAACAAGGGAAAATCTCTTTTTCATGAGAAAGGGTGTATTGTCTGTCATCCGATTTTGGGAAGAGGAAAACGAGGAGAGGCAAGCCTAAATGATTTTCCCCAAAACATCTCTCCGGTTTTTTTAAGCATGGAAATCTGGAACCATGGCCCCGCCATGATTGCCAATATGGTCCAGCTTGGGTTGAAATGGCCAGAATTTAAAGACCAGGAGATGATTGATCTTCTGGAGTTCATCAAGACAAATGCGAAAGGCCCCAAAGAGATCGCCTACATCACGCCTGGAAATCCAAGAGAAGGGCAAAAGACCTTTCTATCCAAAGGGTGTGGAGAGTGTCATCCCGTCCGCGGGGAGAAAACTTCTCAAAGCGGCGTGGATCTCTCAAAGAAATCTAAAGCCTATTACCAGAGTTTAACACGGGTGGCCTCAGCCATGTGGAACAAGGGACCGGCTGTCCTCGCAAAGATGTCTCAGACAAAATCCGGTATTCCAAAATTTACACCAAAAGAGATGGCTGACCTCACGGCCTACCTCTATTTCCTCCACTTCATGGGTGAACCAGGCAACCCCTCTCAAGGGAAGAAAAAGTTTTCGGACCTCGGATGTGTTAAATGTCATGGACTGGATGGCAAGAGGGGAGAGGTCATGCATATTGATCTCTCAAAATATCAAAAGACAAACAACCCAATGGAGATCGCCGCAGGTATTTGGAACCATAGTGCCGAAATCCGTAAAGCGACCCTTGAAAAAGGAATCCCCTGGCCCCGTTTTAAAAAAGGGGAGATGGCTGATCTTCTCGAATATCTGCGGACTCCTCTGGAAAAATAGAATCGTCCCCTTCCCTTATGATCCTATAGGGCATGAAGCGACGAAGAAGGGATTGGCGAGATGAAGCGATCTTTGATCTTGGCGGTTCCTCTCCTGTTTTTGGTTGGAATCCTTCTATGGAATCAGGCTGTCGGGGTTGAGAAAAGCACGGGTTACGTCCTACCAGGAGAGGTGAAAGAAGGCTGGAAGGTTTTTACAACAAAGCGATGCGGAATCTGCCACTCCATATGGGGAGAAGGAGGAAAGGGAGGCCCTGACCTTGGACCCCTGCCGAAAACTTATGTGAGCCCTGCCCAACTTGCAGCCTTGATGTGGAACCACGGCCCGGAGATGTGGGGCAAAATGTCTTTCCAAAAATTACCTTTGCAGAAAATGAGTTTGAAGGAGATGGCAGATCTCTTCGCCTTTCTCTATTTCATTCGATACATGGATGAACCGGGAGACCCGAATAGAGGGAAGGCCGTGATGGAGGCTAAAGGGTGTGGGAAATGCCATGCCATCCAAAAAGGGCAAAAAGAGGATCTTGGACGCTGGGCCATGTATATCAATCCCATCCTCTGGGCCCAGATGATGTGGAATCACGAACCTCAGATGGAACAAGCCATGAAGAAGAAGGGCATACCCTGGATGGAATTTAAAGAGAATGAGATGACCGACCTTATTGCTTATATCCGGAGCCTGAGCAGCAATTTTGAAAAAATTTATCTGTCTCCAGGAGATCCCCGATCAGGGGAAAAACTCTTTTCACAGAAAGGATGTATTGTTTGCCATACCCCTTCCGGAGAACTCGACCTGAGTAAAAAGAAGGATTTTCCCAGAACATTAACCCAGCTGGCAGGACTCATGTGGAATCACTCTCGCCGGATGTGGAAAGAGATTGAAGAGAAGGGGTTAGAGCGTCCTCTCTTATCTCCACAAGAGATGGCAGATCTGGTGGCTTTTCTCTTCTCAAAACGATACTTTGACCCACCTGGAAATCCTTTGAAAGGGAAAATGGTTTTTAATAAAAAGCAGTGCCACCTTTGCCATGCCAAAGGGAAAACCCTTGATTTGAAGGGGTTAAAGGGGAAGGTCTCCCCTATTCTTATGGCCCAGACCCTGTGGAATCATGGCCCGGAAATGTTCGAAAAGATGAGAAAGGAAAAAGTCTCCTGGCAGAAAATCGATGGACAGGAGATGGTGGATCTGATGGAATACCTGAATCAAGGAATGCCGTAATACTTTTTCGAATGTTAGATGACGGATGGCCGATTTAAATTGTGAAGCCCTAAATCTTTGGAGCCCGAGATGGTCACAGTAGAGTGGTTGAAAAAGACAGAACTTTTTGGAAATCTGGATGAAGCCCGGCTCTCCCTGCTCCTGTCCGAATCCGTTGTCAGATCCTATCCGGCAGAAGAGACCATTTTTAACTATGGAGAAAAAGCCACTCACCTTTATGTCTTGATCAAAGGAGCAATCGATCTGACTGTAATATCCCAGGAGAAGATCGATTTTATGACTTCAAAAATTGATAAGGAAGGTGCCGTTTTTGGAACGGCCTCCCTGATGGAACCCTATCGTTACAATGTTTCGGCTCACTGCCTGAAGCCCTCGGAAGTACTCATTTTCGATGCTCAATCGGTCAGGAAGAGGATGGAAGAGGATCCCAGAATCGGAATGGAGATAATGAAGAGGTTGGCCTCTATCTATTTTAATCGTCTCAATGAGTTAAGAGCAGGTATTCCGAATCTTTTTAAAATGATGAAACCTAAAACACCGTGAGGAAAAACGGTTTGACTCGATTTCGCATTCAGATCCCGAATCTCCAATGGTTTGAGGAGAATATAGGGTGCCAGAATGCCTGTCCGGTCCATACCCGTGCTCCTCTATACATATCAGCCATTATCCACAAAGATTATGATCGTGCCTTCAAAATCAATCGAGAGGACAACCTCTTCCCTGCCATTTTAGGACGGATCTGCGTTCATCCCTGTGAGGAGAAGTGCCGACGAGGGCTCCTGATGGACTCTCCTATCTCCATCTGTTCTTTGAAGCGAGCCTCTGCCGATCATAAAAGCTCCTCTCTCCCATCCAAGCAATCCTTCGGTTCAAAAGGACAACACATCGCCATTGTCGGGGCAGGTCCCTCTGGACTGACCGTAGCCAATGATCTTGCAAGATGGGGATACCGGGTTACTCTTTACGAATCGTTTCAAATGCCGGGTGGAATGCTCAACGTGGGAATTCCACCTTACCGTCTTCCGAGAGAAGTGGTGGATCAAGCCATTCGAGAGGTAAGGCAGTTGGGTGTTCAGATTCGGACAGGGACTCCTATTGGCAAAGAGATGAAACTCGAAGATTTAAAAAAAAATTATGATGCCGTCTATATCGCCGCAGGAGCTCATAAGGCTGAGACATTGGGAATTCCTGGTGAGAATCTTCAGGGAGTCATCCATGGCGTCACCTTTATGAGAAGGGTTAACCTCAAGGAAGAATTCCACATAGGTTCAAAGGTGGCGGTGGTGGGTGGGGGAAACACTGCCATGGATGCAGCACGCTCTTCCCATCGACTGGGAGCAAAAGAGGTTATGATCCTCTACCGGAGGACCAGGGAAGAAATGCCAGTGGATCCAAGGGAGCTCGAGCAGGTGGAAGAAGAAGGAATCAAAATTTATTACCTGACCCAGCCAATTCGAGTGCTTTCTAAGGACGGAGTCAGAGTATCCGGCATCCGTTGCATAAAAAATCGATTAGGAGAACCCGAGAGGGATGGTCGGCGAAGGCCTGTTCCGATTGAGGGCTCAGAATTTGATATCGATATTGACTTGCTCATACCGGCGGTCAGCCAATCCCCTGATATCTCCTTCCTTCCAGAAGAGATTGGTCTTGAAATCTCAAAATGGGATCGGCTGGTTGTCAATCCTGGGACATTTGAAACCAATGTCCCAGGCATTTTTGCTGGGGGAGATTTTGTCACCGGTCCCAGGGATGTGATCCACGTCATTGCAGATGCAAGGAAAGCTGCTCTTTCTATCCACCAATATCTAAGTGGGGAAACCTTTTTGGAAACTCCCTCTTTCTTTACGCCAGTTCCTGAGGTGAAAATCGATCTTGATATGGAAAAGATCCCCCGGCAGAGGATGAAAACCCTTCCCATCAAGGAACGAAGGGAATTTGAAAAAGAGGTGGAGCTGGGATTTACAAAGGAAGAGGCTGAAACAGAAGCAAAACGGTGCCTCCAATGTCATCTCTTTACCGTTTTCGATCGAACCAAATGTATCCTCTGCGGCGGGTGTGTTGACATCTGTCCTAAATTTTGTCTTCGTATGGCAAGGCTGGATGAGATGGAGGCCGATGAGAAACTCTCGGACTTGGTGAAATCTCTTTATGGGGTGTCATGGGAAGAGGCAGCGCACCTCAACCATGCCACTGCGATGATCAAAGATGAATCCAGGTGCATACAGTGCGGACTGTGTGCCCGGCGATGTCCCACTGGTGCGATCACCATGGAAGAGTATCATCGGGGGTCATGGCTTTATACGGAAGAGAAAAAATGAAGAAGGGAATCCTTCAGGGCATTTCAGAATCTGCCGTGTGGCGATCCATTTTCAGGACCGGAATACCGGATACGGATCTAAAAAAATCGCTGTTTATCTTTAATAGCTTTTTTCTCCACATCTTCCCCGTAAAGATGAAACGTCACGGTCTCCGTATCTCTTATACCTTCTGTCTCGGGGGGATCTCATGCCTTCTCTTCATTCTTCTCACTCTCACCGGTTTTCTTCTCATGTTTCTCTACACTCCCTCGATTGAACGGGCTTACTTTGACATGCAGGCTCTCGCCCTCGTTTATAACGGCAAAATTTTAAGGAATCTCCATCGCTGGTCCGCCCACGGGATGGTCCTCACGGTCTTCCTCCATATGGTCAGAGTCTTCTATACACGTTCCTACAGGCCACCGAGGGAGTTTAACTGGGTCATCGGGATCCTGCTTCTGATTCTCACCCTTGCCCTGAGTTATACCGGATATCTTCTACCCTGGGATCAACTGGCCTACTGGGGCATCACGGTTGGGACAACGATTATGAGCTATACGCCCATCATAGGAAAACAAATTCGCTTCTTTATGTTAGGGGCGGACGAAGTGGGCCATGAGGCATTGCTTCGATTCTATGTATTGCATTGCGTCGTTCTTCCTTTTTTGACAGCTCTTTTAATGGCGATTCACTTCTGGAGGGTAAGAAAAGACGGTGGAATTTCAGATCCCCTTTGACGGAGGACCTGGCGTGATGGGTCCGGAGTTCTGCAATCGATATTGAGGTGGCTATGACGTCCCAAGAGAGCACTAAGATTTTTATTAAAGATCCTAACAAAACGTATGGTCTGATGGAGTTGGTGGATGGAACCTCTCCCCTGGTCGAGAAGGTTCCAGAGGATACGGTGGAGACCTTTCCCCACTACTTTCTGCTAATGATCATCTGTACGCTTTCCGTTATCCTTGCTCTTTTTCTCCTGTCCCTCTTCTTTGATGCACCCCTTGAAGACATTGCCAATCCTCTGGTGACTCCTAACCCCGGTAAAGCCCCCTGGTATTTTACAGGCATCCAGGAATTAATCCATTACACGGACAAGCCGGTCATCCCAGGGATCATCATCCCTCTTCTGCTCATCCTCTGGCTTGTCTCAATTCCTTATATCGACCGAAAACCTAAAACAAGACTGGGGACTCTTTTCAATCGAATTCTGGTCGGTGGTGAGAGACGAAAAGTGTTGATCCTTTTATTCACCTCCTTTATCGTGGGAGCCCTGATCTTTACTCTGATTGGATCTCTTTTTAGAGGAGCGAATTGGGATTTTGTTCTCCCGTGGAGGTAAACCCTGTTTGAGAGGATTCCCCTGTTGTGATTTCAACTGAAAGAATCGGAGAAATGGATCCATCGATGTCAACAAACCGAACGATCTCACGGCGAAAACTAATGGGCTATGCCTGGGTTGGAGCAGGCATTATCGTCATGGGTGAATTGATCTTTGGAACGCTCGCTTTCCTCTGGCCGAGGAAGAGGGAAAGCAAGGGCGAAAAAGTGCTGATTGCAGGAAAGGTAAGTGACTTCAAGGTGAACGAAGTGGTCTATTTCCGTAAAGAGAGGGTCTTTATCGAAAAAACTGATGAAGGGTTTTTGGCATTTTCTGCGGTTTGTACTCATCTCAATTGTGTGGTCCACTGGAACGAAATCCTTAAGAAGTTTGAATGTCCCTGCCACGGAGCCAAGTTCAACCGGTATGGAGAGGTCCTCGAGGGTCCTCCTCCACGTCCTTTAGATCTTTATAAAATTCAAATCGTGGAGGAGAAATTGGTCATTGATACAGGAGCCCCCGTAGAAAGAAAGAAATTTGATCCCTCTCAGATGGTTAAAGATTAGAAGGAAGAATGGACAAAAAGATTCTCCTCGCCACCTTATTAACTCTGGCCATTGCTTTTTTCCTGAGTCTCTACTGGCTTCTTGAACCCCGTCGTGTCAGAATCGAAACTGAGCGGATGAAAGCTCAGGCCGCCCAAAAAGGAAAAGCCCTCTATCTCACCCATTGTGCCCGATGTCACGGAGAAACAGGTGGAGCCCAGAAGAGGATCAGGGCGATCAATTCAAAAAAATATCTCGAAACTGTGGAAGATGCGCTCCTTTATAAATTGATCGAAAGGGGAATTCCTCGTACTGGAATGACCGCCCTTGGGGATAGAGAGGGGGGACCCCTCAATCCGGAGCAAATCCACCAATTGGTCGCTTTTATCCGAAGTTGGGAGAAAACAGCTCCTCTTTTGCCCGAAGAAGCTGCCCGAAAGGAGAGGCCTTTCTTTATCCAAGAGGAAGCCGCTTATACTGGCTCTGAGTCTTGCATTGCATGTCATGCAGGTCTTGATCCAAAGCATGTATCGGCCTGGAGGCACTCCGCCATGGCCAAACACGCCTTTTCCCGTATCCGAACCGAAAAGGATATCACCTTATGCACGCCCTGCCACACCACCGGTTATACCCCGGACCAGAAAACCTATAAAGAAGAAAATGTGGGGTGTGAAGCCTGCCATGGCCCTGGAGAAAAGTATCAGGAGATGATGATGGGAAAGGAGGCGGCTGAAGGAGGGAAAATCGCCAGGGAGAATGCTTTAAAATCCTGTACCCGCTGCCACAAGGCCCATATTCCAAAGGAGGAACATATCTCTCTCGCGCGAAAAGGGTTGATCCCTTATCCCTAAAAATCTAATGGTTTATTGTATTATTTAAAGTTCAGGGGTAATTCGAGTTTAAATCAATGGGGGGGTACCGATTCAATCGGTTTATCCCTTTTTTTATTTCCGATACGAAAGGAGGTTCATTCTGATGAAAGGGCGTTCCTTATTCGTTTCTCTGTTTTCCTTTTTCGTTCTCATCTTTAACCCTTCCTTATCCTTGGCTCAGGCTGCCTATGTCGGCTCAAAAAAATGTATGTCCTGCCACCCTTCGATCTACGAGATGTGGAAGGATACCCTCCACAATAAATCTCAGCAAATTTTAAGTCGCACGAACGATACTCTCGTGGTGAACTGGAAGGGAATGATCAAACTGAAAGCAGGAAATATTCCAGAAGTCATCATCAAATTGGAAGAAGGACCGGGGCAGGTCTATCAAGCCATACTGGTGGATGCAAAAGATCCTAACAAAGAGGTCACTTATCCAGTAGTAAGAACCTACGGAGGGTGGGGCTGGAAACAACGCTATCAGGTTAAGATTGGAAATCATCACTACCTTCTACCTTTTCAATGGAACCAGGCGACTTCCCGGTGGGTCCCCTACAATTTACATTACTGGTACAACGAGGACGGTAGCCTGAAACAACCTCCCGTTGGAAAATCCTTTGAAATGAGTTGCGCTGGATGTCATAACACGGGACTCGAGTTAAAAAAAATAGACTCAGGATACGAGTCAAAATATGTGGAACTGAATACGGGTTGTGAGAAATGTCATGGTCCGGGGTCGGAACACATCAAATCGCCCAAAACCAGAGGGAGAATCATTCACCCGCGGAAACTCCCTTATGAAAGAGCGCTTGAAGTTTGTGGTCAGTGTCATTCAAGAGGGGTGAGTGTTCCTGATGGGATCTTTGAATATCCCTGGAACGATAAAGAGAATAAGCCTTACAAGCTCGGAGAACCCCTTGCCGACTACTACCAGTTTAAACCCGGACTGTGGGGAGACCCCCAAGCCCATTCCAAGTCTCATCACCAGCAGTGGCTTGACTTCCAGAAAAGTAAACACTTTTATGCTCGTGTGCTCTGTTTCGATTGCCACAATCCCCATGGAGGACCCAGCCGATCCCAGTTAACCAAAGCCGACCACAATAATTCTCTCTGTCTATCCTGTCATGGAAAGGACAAGAGATTTGCAACACCCTCAGCCATCCGAATTCATACCAAACATAACTATGCGCCTGAAACCCGAGGCACCAGTCGATGTTCCTCTTGCCATTTAGTTAAAACAGCCGCTTCCGCAGAAGTAGGTGACATTCATAATCATGATTTTGGTATTATTCGGCCCAGAGTCAGTCTCGAGATGTTTGAAAAGGATCCTAAAAATGTGGTTCCCAATTCATGTAATGGATGTCATACGGAATGGAGAAACGACAGGGCAGGTTATGAAAAAGGAGTGAAAGCCTTCGAAGCTCTCTTCTCCGTTAAAAATTGAACCTCCTCCGCACCCGAGTTCCCTTCATCAGAGAAAGAAAAACTTCTACTTCACCCGAAAGCCCACCTATCTCACAGGTGGGCTTGTGTCAATCCTTGACATATCCTCTAACTAATATCTCCGCCACGATCCCTCGTTTCAGTGCTTATAAAATGGACGACCGTCAAATCATGCTCATTGAATTCTTTAACCTAAGCAGTGAATTCTTTAATTTCCTTTTGCATTTTTACCTCCTTTTTGCACTGGTTCGTAACGGATTCCACGGTCACCAGGGTAAGGTGTGAAGTGTAGATTATCCCCGTAAGCAATGTCATCGGGAATACCATCAGGGAATGCTTTACAGACTGGCACTAATGACCATGGGTCATCAGGGTCGAACATTTTAAGTCCGCGAAAATGTTTGCACTCCCTATCCCAGCAATTTGGTTTTGCAATGATTGCACCCATTTTGTTCCCCTCCGAACTCCGATTTCCTTTTCGATTAGTTTCGCAAATTTTTCGCTCATCGTCACTCCCCCCTGTGTTCCGGTTTCAATCCTTGTTTTAATGGAACCCGTCCTCTAACCGTATGGACCTGAGCGAGGGCGTATGCAGCATTATTGTTTCAATCCTTGTTTTAATGGAACCCGTCCTCTAACTGATATAGCAAGAAAACTCCATGCAGACGAGATCAGTTTCAATCCTTGTTTTAATGGAACCCGTCCTCTAACGAGAATACAATTTAAATATACCGGGACAGAGAC